>CAZMFR010000017.1:0-5611 GCA_964565685.1 uncultured Candidatus Saccharibacteria bacterium | reverse complement strand
CTTTACTTCAACGTAAAAGAGTCAAAACAGGCCACCAATTTTGGGTATTATCCCTGATTTTATTTGTATAAAAAGTATGCTAGAGTATTATCCTAATGTCATTTTTGAACGCTATTTTTAATGGTCAGAAGCGCAAGGTCAAGGCCTATGAACCAATAGTCGCGAGGACAGGCGAGCTCGAGGCGGCTATTTCGTCGCTCTCTGATGAACAACTAAAAGCCAAGACTGTCAGCTTCAAGGAACGGATAAAGCAAGGAATCGAAAGCCGAAAATCTCGAACCGAAAGCCAAGAAGAGATCGTAAAGATCGAGAAGGAGATTCTGGACGAGATAATGCCGGAGGCGTTTGCTTGCGTTAGAGAGGCGTCAAAGCGCACGCTCGGACAGCGTCATTTTGACGTTCAGATCATGGGCGGCGCTATTTTGCACAACGGAAATATTGCCGAGATGCGCACAGGAGAAGGAAAAACCCTTGTAGCCACCCTACCTGTATACCTAAACGCTCTCACTGGTCGCGGCGTTCATGTCGTCACCGTCAACGATTACCTGTCTCGCCGCGATGCGGTTTGGATGGGTCAGATATATAATGCGCTCGGGCTTTCTACCGCAGTCATAAATCATGAAGCTTCCTTCATTTATGATCCTACGCATGAAAAATCAGAGGATCCTCTTGAAAAGAAAGTCGACCAGATCGGCGCTTTTCATGTCGTTCATGAATTTCTGCGGCCTTGCACCAGACAGGAGGCGTATAATGCGGATATCACCTATGGAACGAATAACGAATTCGGATTTGATTATCTGCGCGACAATCTGGAATATGATCCGGCCAGATTGCGCCAGCGACCGTTCAATTTTGCCATCGTCGACGAGATCGATTCGATCTTGATCGACGAAGCCCGCACCCCTCTGATCATCTCTGCGCCTTCGGCAGATTCTGAGAATCTGTATCAGGTCTTTGCCGCCATGGTCTCTTCCTTTAAAGAAGACGAAGACTATATAACAGAGGAAAAGCATCGCACAGTCACCCTCACGCCGGCTGGCATCGAAAAAGCAGAGAAGAAACTCGGCATAGAGAACATATATACAGACACTGGGATCAAATATGTCCATCATCTCGAGACCGCCGTCAAGGCAAAAGCCCTGTATAGATTGAACAAGGAGTATGTGGTCAAGGATAACGATATCGTCATCGTCGATGAGTTCACCGGCCGTTTACAGCCGGGCAGGCGCTGGTCGGAGGGTCTGCATCAAGCCATCGAGGCAAAAGAGGGCGTGGTCGTACAGCGCGAATCGCGCACGTTCGCTTCGATCACTTTCCAAAATTATTTCCGGCTATACAAAAAATTGGCAGGCATGACCGGAACGGCGGCTACTTCTGGCGAAGAATTCTACAAAGTGTACGGACTCGATGTCGTCGTCTTGCCGACGAACGTGCCGACGGCCAGGGAAGACCTCGGCGACCTCATGTTCCGCACAGAGATCGGAAAATTCAAAGCCATCGCCCGCAAGATAAAAGAGTTGAACGAAAAAGGCCAGCCGGTTCTCGTCGGAACGGTTTCTATCGAAAAAAATGAAGTCCTGTCCCAGTTTTTGAAGGCAGAAGGGATACAGCACGAGATCTTGAACGCGAAAAACCATGAGCGCGAAGGAGAGATAATAGCCCAAGCCGGTCGTCCAGGAGGCGTGACCATCGCTACGAATATGGCGGGCCGTGGCGTCGATATCAAATTGGGTGGCAACCCCGGTTCAAGAGAAGCATATGAAAAGATAAAGAGCGCTGGCGGTCTCTTTGTCCTCGGCACCGAACGTCATGAAGCGCGGCGCATAGACAATCAGCTCCGAGGACGCTCCGGCCGCCAAGGCGATCCGGGAGCGACGCAGTTTTTTGTATCGTTAGAGGATTCTCTCATGCGCGTCTTTGCCGGCGACAAGATAAAGGGCCTGATGAATCGTCTGGGCATGCCCGAAGACCAGCCGATACAGAACTCGATCGTCAGCCGCGCTCTAGAGAGCGCACAGACAAAGATCGAGGGCTTCAATTTCGATTCGCGCAAGCAGGTTTTGCAATACGACGATGTTTTGAATACACAGCGCAAGACAGTCTATGAGCGCCGCCGCGCGCTCCTCACCGGTTCGTCGGATGTAGTGGAGGAAAAGCTCGATGAGGTCATCAAAGGGCAAATCGAGAATCGAGAGTTCTCGGTTGAAAGCCAAGACAAAAACCAAGGCAGAAAAGATATAGATGTAAATCAAGAAAAAAATGATTCTGGACTTGAAACTGATTCGCTTAAATTGATTATCGACAAAAAAATAGCAGACCTCGGTCGCGAGCGTTTCTTGCAAGTCATACGCCAGCTCATGTTGCAAGTCATCGATATGTTCTGGGTCGAGCATCTCGAACTGATGGATTATACCCGCTCGTCTGTGAATCTGCGCGCATATGGCCAGCGTGATCCGTTGGTCGAATACAAAAAGGAGGGTCTACGCCTCTTCCGCGAGATGCAAGGGGCTGTCAATAACAAGATCCTCGAACTTTTGCCTCATGTTGGAGGCGGCATCATAACTCCTGCTACTCCGAAATTAAAAGAGGTCCGAAACGATGCAGACGCGATTACAGCAGGTTCTGATACGAGAGGAGCCATTGTACACGCAAAACCAGAGATCGGCCGCAATGACCCTTGCCCATGCGGATCTGGTAAAAAATTCAAGAACTGCGGGCTAAAGGAGACCGAAGAGCACAAGAAATCGATGGCTATACCGAAGCAACACCCAAGTTAAAAACAAAAATTTGCATTTATTCAGCGTTCGTGTAATATATCTCTCATGTTGTCATTAACCGTTGAACGCCGCCAAGAATCAGGACAAGGCGCAAAAAACGATAGTATAAGAAAGTCCGGCAAAATCCCGGCGGTCTTTTATGGTCCAAAGGAAAAATCGACGTCTATAACGATATCTCTGGCAGAATTCAAAAAGGTCTTCAAGCAGGCCGGTGAATCATCAGTCGTTGTTCTAAAAGACGGCTCCAACGAGCACGAGACTTTGATCCATGATGTTGATATACACCCAGTGACTGGCGTCATCCGTCACGCTGATTTTTATGTGATCGAAAAGGGCAAGAAAGTAAAAGTCCGCACTCCGATCGTCTTTGAGGGCGTTTCTCCGGCGGTCAAGGACAAGGGCGGCATCTTGGTCAAGGTCCTTCGCGATATCGAGATTGAGGCCGCACCGAAAGACTTGCCTCATGAGATCAAAGTCGACATCTCGCCGCTCGCCGAGTTGAATAGTGCCATCCATGCCTCGGAGATAAAACTTCCTCATGGCGTCGCTCTCATAACAAAAGCCGATGAAATAGTCGCTTCGATCTCCGAAGCAAAAGAAGAAGTCGAGGAAGCGCCTGCCGCTATCGACATGTCGACCATAGAAGTCGCCGCAAAGGGCAAGGAAGCAAAAGAGGGCGAAGCTGGTGCTCCTGCCGCAGGAGAAAAAGAGGGCGACAAGAAAGCCGCTCCAGCAAAAGAAGAAAAGAAAGAATCGAAAAAATAAAATACCGCCTAGGATCCTCAGATCTAATTCCGTTACATTTTAAAAATTGTCCGTTAGAGGCGAACCAAGCCCTGTCACGTAGTCGTAATGCTTTCGGGCCACGCAAAAATACCCACAGCCACCGTTTGTTCCGCTGGTGATGTCGCGGAAGAATTTTGCATAAGCAGAGCCGGCCTTGTCTGTGTATAGCTTTTGGAGAGATATAGGATCTTTTGATGCATATGCCAGGTCAGCGATGGCCGCCCATTGTGGCGCTCCTGCCGAGGTGCCGCCGACAACATACCAATTTTTTGTCGCCGCTGTTTTTGCAGAGTCTTTTGTCGAAGAATCGTCAGGCGCATGATATACCGAAAATCCATGCTGTGGATCTGCGGCGAACGCCACATCAGGGATAGCTCTTTTGCCTCCTGCTCGCGGAATAGAATAGGAGGTCTGATACGTCGGCTCGCTTTCAAAGGCGCTGACTCCGCCGCCAGACCCGATCCATGCTTTTTCTGATGACAAAGCACCCTTTGAATTTAGAGCAAGGGAAGTGCCACCGACGGCTATGACATTCGGTGCGACTGCTGGCCAGCTAGCACCGGTTCCGTCATCCCCAGACGAAGCAAAGAACGTCAGAGAAGCGCTCTGCGGAAAATGCGAATCCAATGCTGTCTCGCCAGAAAATTCATCGCCGCCCCAACTCATGGATATGGCAACCACATCGCTTCTGCTCCTGGCATAATCTACTGCTTTCAAGAGATTTGTGCCGCTGTCTGATGCAGCTTCTACGACAAGCACCTTGGCCTTTGGGGCGATTGCATGCGACCATTGTGTGTCCAACGCCGTTTCCATCGACCAACCGGAATCGTCTTTCGCTGTGGCATTCATAGGATGGATTTCCAGGCATTTGTTCGCGATAGTGCAAGAAGCCAGGGAGAATTCCTTGTCAAAAGCCGCCAGATCGCCGGCGATATTCGGATGATTGTATGCGGCGATGATCGCTATGGTGCCTTTGCCTCCGGTTGAAGGCAAATTGTAAACCTCTTTTATCTGTGAAGGGAATAGGCCGCTTGGACCAGATGTTGTCCCACCCATTATATGTATCGGCGGTCGTGCCGTGAAGGTATCGAATGATGGCATAGCGGCATGCGCGGCGGGAGGATAGATAAGATCTCTAAACTCGCCGAAGCTCACGATGCCAAGATTGCTGGGTTCGTTAAAATTTTCAAAAATGCTAAAACCATAGATAAAATCAAAACTAGCTAACACCAAAACTGCTGCGCCTAACGCGCGTTGTAGATTGTTTTTCTTCATATTGTTTAAATATTAAAGCCGAAAGAATTCCGTAGAATCATAAAATCTCGAGATCAAAAGGGTGGATCCATGATGTAGAATTTATGATCCAAGAAAAAACGTATCCCGCATTTTTCTTGGATCTTTGATCTTAGATCCTGCCTTTGTATCCTCTGACTTTAAAAAACGACGAATCTCCGGCCTTTGCTATTAATGCGATAATTATAGAGAAAGGTTATTAAGAAAAGTTAAAAAAGTTCTAAAGAAAAGTTAAAATCATACTAGACCTCGCGAGGTCCCGTTTTTCATGCTATAAATGACAGACCAAGGAGGGTTCGCATAGCGGTCTAGTGCGCACGCTTGGAAAGCGTGTGTGGGGCAACTCACCAAGAGTTCGAATCTCTTACCCTCCGCATTGACAACTTAGTATCAATGTGTCTTTGTTAATCTAGAGCAAAGTGCGACCTACATGCCTTACTTATTTTCCAAAACAACGCTGTTATTACGGTGCTATTTTGGATTTGTATAATTATGAAATGAATCTTGATACTGCGGTAAAAACGATTAATTCACTTCTAGAAAAGGTGCTCAAATACAAAAAAGATAATGAAGTTTTTATGTATTGCTAGTCAAGGATACTTCCCTCGCAAATAGTATACCAAATAAGCCCTATTTTAGGGCGTTTTGACACCTATTGCAATATGTTGTTTTGTGTGCTAGAACTGTGCGTAGAAAATTGACCTCCAGTTACCCCTTAAGTAGGACACTCTCTTGTTGATAATAGTAACTCGACG
>CAZMFR010000016.1:0-8217 GCA_964565685.1 uncultured Candidatus Saccharibacteria bacterium | reverse complement strand
TCGGTCTTTTCATAGGTGATGATCTTTGAATAATCGATGTGAGCAAGGCGGCGGGAGAGCTCGGTGTACGTCTTTTCATCTATCGTCTCGTATGGGGCGAGCTGGTATACGTGATTATCGCGTGGAAGGAACGAAAGGCCGCCGACCATATCCCAGTTTCGGTAGACCCAATCGGCTACGGCGATCCATTCATCATCGCTGACAGAGACTGTCACCGAAGGATTGTGATCAGTGTAATGTTGTTTTACGATCTTCCAATGTTCGAGCTGGTCTATCGCTGTGATGCTGTCGCGATAGATCGATCCTGGAGGCGAAGCGACAGGAAATTCCAGGACATAAGTAGTGGCATTCTCGGCGCTCTGGCCGACCTCTGGGTGGAAAGGCACGCCTTGATCGCGCAACATTTTGAATAGGGAATCGGTGGCGGATATTCTGATGCGGCGAATATAATATGGAGCATGTCTCGGATGCATTCCGGAAGAGCAATCGACGGTTTGAGACAAAGTACCGGACGGCTTGACCGTAGTGATGGCTGTCGAAGCGTTTATGCCGAACCTTTTTGCATATTCTCGATTTATCTTTAATGCTTCATCGCGCAATTTTGCTAGAGTCTCAGGCGATCGTACGATCGGACAATCCCATTGACCCGTGATCGAAACTCCGAGCAGGCGTTCTTCCTGGCAATGTTCCGACCACTCCTTCGATAGATACGGGAAATGGGTCAGACTGCTCTGATAGGTGCCGAGAATCGCGGCAAGGCGGACTTTTTTCATCAAGCTCTTCATGTCGTCTTCTGCACGGGCGACCACCTCGGACAGATTGCAGAATTGCTTTGGCTGTAGGATTATTTCGCCGCAAGGATTGGTGCCCATATAGCCGATTATCGTCTTTTGTTCCGCATCAAAATAATCAGGATGCTTTTCACGCAAGAGCTTCATGCGCCTCTCGGGCAAGGTCTTTGCAAGGGAACCGCGGTTGAATATGCCGCGCTCTCCGGATCCTGATTTCATCAGGGCTATCCATTCATCAATAAATTCGACGTTTGACGGCTTTTTTACATATACGGCTGAATTGTTCGCCAGCATTCTCTGTGGCTCTGTGTTGTAAAAAGCGCCCATTTTTGCATCTCTTATCTTGTCGTCATCCAAATCAGACAGAGAGATCATGGCGCTCCTTCTGACGCCTCCAGAGACGACGCAATCGCCTATGTCGCATATTATGTCGTGCAGGTCTATATTTCGCAGGCGTTTTCCCTGGCGTTCGAGCATGACTTTTCTTGTAAAGGATAGGAGTTTGCGCAGCGGATCTGGTCCTGATGATTTGCCGCCCATTGTTTTGAGTCGCGCGCCAGCAGGGCGCAATTGGGAGAAATCGAATTCTATATCATTGCCTTCTGCCCAAGCATTCATGCCAATGACCAGGGAATCTGCCCAGCCCTCCTTGTTGTCTGGAATGACGTGCGTCGGCAATTTTTTTCCAGTCTGAGATTTTATCTGAGGGAATTTTTGAACATTGCGGCTCTCGACGGCAAAACCCATTCCTGTTCCGCACATGGATATGTACATTATCTCTGCGAGATCTTGAAATTTTTCCGGAGCGGTGAAGGCGCAATTATATGCGCAGACATTCGTCGCTGCGGCGGCAGGGCCTGCAAACTGCAGAAGGCGCATCGATGGCATCGCCTCTTGATTCAAAATCCCTTCGCGGATCTCGGCGTATTCTTTTTTTGTGAGCTTGTCTCCGAGATTGCTTTGCATGAATGAGATATATCTCTCGACGGTCTCTATCCATGTTTCGCGGCGACCCTCCCCATCCATCCATCTGGAATAAGTCCGGTAGTATACGAATTCACCGAGCGGATTGCGGAAATAATTTTTGCTTTCCTGGGCGAGCTTGCGTACTTTTGGCGGAACCTTGAACCCTTTTGCCCTAACGCGCGCTCTCTCGTCTCGATACAATATGTATGCCTTGGCTGTTTTTGCATATTCGCTCAAGATAAGGCGCTTTTCCACGATATCCTGTACGCCTTCTACGGCAGGGATGAAGTTTTTGTATTTTGTGGTTATTTTTGCGATCTCTTTTATGACATCATCTGCGATCTTTCCCGCATCGGCGAGTGTGCCTTCGCCTGCCGCTCTCATCGCCTTCTCCACAGCGATGATTATCTTCTCTTTGTTAAAAGGAACAATCGTTCCGTCTCTCTTTTGGATGTTTTTTACGACCGGTTTTGCCGTATTTGCTGTCGAACGGGCTGCGACTGTTTTCTTTTTTGATGTCATATGCTTTTTATTAAATAATAAAGATTACTTTCTTATGACTGCGCTCGGACATTGTGCTTGCATGTAATCACATATCCCTCGCTTGGCATAATAATTAATTGCGGATGTAATTATAGCAAGGAAAACAGGAAAAATTTTAAAAAAGGGGATAATTTTTATTTATGCATCAAAAAATAGACGCTTGTCAATCGAAATCTTCTGGATTTTTTGTAAAAAAAGTTAAAAGTGGGAAAAGCGAGCTATTCTGGCTCGCCTCGCCATCGGTTTATGGAAAAAAAATTAAAAAATGCACGCCGTCAAATCGTTTTTTATGATCCGTTCATTTGCTTTATATGCTTTTTTCAAAAAATCTAGCAAAAATTTATTTTATACGATCCAAAAGGAAAGGATTGATCATTATAGACAGCTATTTTGTGCATATTTTTATTGAAACAATATTATATTCGCTATGACTCGCTTGCAAACGGCTTCGGTCTCGAGACGGCATCGCCAAAGCGTTGTCTCTGATATTTTATAGATTATTTCTGGATTATTCTTTACAGAGTCCGGTGATTCTACCCATCTATACAGATCGACCAAGATGTTTGAAATATACCAAAGCAAGTTTTGATAAGAAAACACTCCAAAGCAGGTATGGTGGATATATGCTTATTTGATCAATGTTTACAATGTGTATACATAGTAAATATGCTTAAAAAAGCATGCCTCTGCTCCAGCCATTCGCGAGTCGAAATCGCTTGGGTGATGCCTAAGTACGAAGGCGTCATCTTGTCCAAGATCAGATCTTGGAAAATGTGATAGAATCTTTGAATGGAAAAAACTAAATTAGTCAGAGAAGCAAGAAATGAAATGGAATGTGGCTTGGAAAAAGAAAAATTGCCAAAAACCAAATTTGAGCAGATCGATCTCGACAAAGAAACCGAGCTGGTTTATTCATTTATGAATGATAAAAGTGGTAGATGGTCTATTCCTTTTGATAAAAAGTTTCCAGAATTACGGGTTATACAAAAAGAGAGCAGGGATAAAGAAGAATGTCTTAGTAGATATAGAAAGTTTCTTGAAAGCGTACATTTGCGAGATAAAGAACAGATGATTTCTGCGCAGAGACAAATTCAAGAAACGTGGAAAAATATAGGATCGGCTTTTCTTGAAGCTTTGTCTCAACATTTTAGAACCGATTGGCCAGATGATAAGCCAGAGTTAAAAGGCTTCATATCGGCACTCCCGGCTTATCCTCGTTTTTTGGATGATTACTCTTTTTGTCTTGGCTATAAAGACATTCCAGATATGATAGAGGTTTCTGCGCATAAGATACTTCATTTTCTTTGGTTCAAAAAATGGAAAGAGGTTTTTCCAGAAACCGAAAGAAGGGAATATGAAAGTCCGAATCTATGTTGGCGATTAAGCGAGATAATGGATCCTATCATCTTGCAATGCAATCCAAAGCTAAAAAAGCTCGTCGAACCAAAGAGATGGGGCTATTCTTCCTTTAAAAATATCAAGATAGGTAACGCTGGGATGACAGAATATTTCAAGGATATATATCTAAAAAGCATAGCATCGGCCGATAGCTTTGAAATCACCTTAAAAAAGCTTTGGGAGGAAGCGCAAAAACACGAAGGAGAGATAAACAAGTTCTGATCTCAGTTCAATGGTGGCGGGACGGCTGGCTCGGCGGAAGCGTTGACAGAGATGACTCTCTGGACGTTGGCTCGATCGAGCAGATATCGTTGGAGGCGGCGCGCTTCTTCGGTATTAAGGGCGGGCATGATTATTTCGCTCTCGTCTTTTGTAGCATGTTCCGGATCTTCGTGTCCAGCGGTCAAAATAACGAGGTCTGCCAGATTGAATATGCGATAGATTATGCTCTGCTCGATGTCGGCGTTCTGTATCTGGCGAAAGGGGATGGAAGTCTCCTGCCTGCTGATCAAGCCCTGTTCAAAAGAAAGGTCGTTATCTTCCAATTTGTAGCGGAAAGAATAATACCAACCATAAGCCATAACCAGGGCGAATGCGACGGCGATAAAGATAAGGATGGGCACTATGCCAGCGGTCGCTCGCACGACCTGTGCAAACGTTGTGGAGCTCGAGACTAATTCGGAAAATGGCGGCAGTGTGTTTCCCCCGGATACTGCGCCGAGCACTATCAGTTCAAGCAAGAAAAGCAATACAGCAGGGAATCCATATTTCAAAAGAAGATAGTAGAGCGTTGTATGGCCGAGCCGGTAATAGCCATTGCTGTCAGGGAGATGTATGGAGCTCTGTTTCGACACAGATTTAGACGTTGGTTGTGGTATGCTCCCATTATCTTGCGGATCGTTTTGTTTTGGAGGCATGATAGTAAATGTAAAATGTAAATATTAAAAGTCAGAACGTAAAATATTAGAGATCTTGATTATAGGTTTTTTCATTGTCATTTTATCTTTGTATTGCTTTTTGTGTCTTGTTTGTTCTTGTACAACGTGCAGTACAAAAGTATGATGTAAGTATATAACGTATGTCCACATAGCTCAACGGATAGAGCGCGGGCCTCCGAAGCTCGAGATCGTGGTTCGATTCCACGTGGGGATACAAAGTAGAAATAGAGGTGTTTTTTGGCGTATCAGCGAGCAGTTGGTAAGGACTTTTGAATTTGTATTGAGCCACCGTTTTGTTTTTGATAGTTGCGTTCGAAAGTAATTTTTCCAGCAATACTCGCTTTGCTTCATCTTTTGACTTCTCATATTGTCCTGCGGCTCTACTGCCGTCTATAAACACGTCTTTGATCTGTTCGAAAGTAACGGATGCCCATGACTTTTTCTGGCTTTCCTCGATCTGTTTTTCAAGCTCTACGCGTTGATTTGCGATGTCTCTCATTTTCTCCTCGTATAAGTCTTTTCGAAGCACCTGTGAGGCATAGCTGTCAGTCAACATGGATTCCTTTGCAGAAAGCCCGGCCAGCTCATTTTTCAGATTGGCAGTAATAGTCTCAATACTGAAGGCCTTCTCGCTATTAACGGCTTTGTAGGCCTCGTACGAGCAGGATATGACCTCTTCATCGATTTTGAGATCAAGGAAGACTTTGGCAAGCAGGGAATCGACGAGCTCCGAGCGCATAAAATTCTTTTTCTGATCGCATATGCCTTTTCCATTGGTGCAGTGATAGTAAGTAAAGCCCTTTTGAGTTTCAGCTGTAATGATGCAACCACACACATCGCAGGTAAGGAAGCCTCGAGCGGAGTAGAAATGATTTCGCTTGCGAGAATGAAGCCGGCCATGCAGGACATCTTGCACCATGTCGAATGATTTCTGATCGATGATGGCAGGATGATTGCCTTTGTAGACCTTACCCTTGTCTTCCATGAGGCCTAGATAGAATTTACCGGTGAGTATGCGATGAATTTGATTGATAAAGACCTTGTGACCGCTGGCTGTCCGCAATCCTTCACTGTAGAGGATGTCTGATACTTCATTCAAGCCACGAGATCCGGTTGCATAAAGCTCATAAGCCCTTTTTACATACGGCGCACGCTTCGGATCGATAATGATCGTCTTTGTAGCTTTGTCATTGAGGTATCCGAAAGGGGCATGATGAGGCCAGCCTCCTTTTTCTAGCTTTGCCCGATTGCCTCTTTGAACGTTCATGCTCAAGTCGCGGATAAATTGATTGGCCATGGCTTGCTCGATGCTCATCAAAAGGACGTTATCGTTTGGAAAATAATTTTTCTCGAATGTTCTGATGCATTTGATATTTCCTTTTTGAAGAAGCCATTGGATTTGTCCGCCATCGACAGGATTTCTGGTAAGGCGATCAATTTTCCAGCAGAGAATAGCATCAGCCTTGCCAGCTTGAATCATCTTTATCATTTCATTGAAAACAGGACGACCCGGCTCCTTGGCGGATTTCTTTTCAGTAAGAATCTGAACAATTTCAAGATTTTGAGCTCTGGCCAAATCGGTCAGCTCTTTCTGTTGTGAATCAAGCGAAAGGACCTGTTTGTCTTCTGTATCAGTCGATTTTCTGCAATAGAGGATATATTTCATGGTAGTAAAAATAAATTAATTAATAATGAAGAATGAAATTAAAGGAATAGTACTCTGAAACAATATGCAATACAATTTTTTCTGTGAATTACTTGTTATTAATTTCTTCTAATATGACTGTATAGATAAACCAAGGGGGACAGGAACTTAGTATAAACCCATTCGATTCAGCCATTCATCATACGTTTCTTCCCATTCCATTTTTTCTGTCTTCGGAACATCTTTCTTGTCAGCAATCTCGCTCCACCAGCCACCGCGCCCGTCAACGGGCGGCGGTGGCACTGGCTGTATGCCCGTCAATCCGTAAGGGAATATGTTGATATTGTGTTTCTTTAGTACCCCATTCATTTTGTCGCTATTAACGACATGCAGATGATATGACTTGTTGTAATATTTCTTGAAATTATGAATCTTCTTGCCCTTTTCCCTCGCTTTCTTATCCCATGATCTTTTTTGAGCTTCGCAATATCGTCTGACGACCCTAACTCCCTTTTTCAAGTCATCGATGTCTTTTTTAGCGCCATATATTTTTATAAGCTTTTCTTCGAGTAATCCCTTTGAAGATCCCCAGAAGCGGCCGACCTTTTCGTATTCAACAGGCACAGTTTTCTGTTTGGACTTTTCCATGTATGAAGTGAGATAGTGACCGATAGAATCTTTGGCTCGTATCGCTTCGACTTTCGTACCGGCTTTCAGATGTTTTTCATCTTTTGAATCAACCACTTTGTACCAATAATCAGCCACGTTTTGATACGGAATTTCTTTGTCTACCAAAACATGGAAATGTGGCGCACCCCTTTCTTGAAATTCCAATACCCAAATATATCTATAACCGTGGTATCTCAACCAGCCAAGGAATTTATGCAAATGTTCTTTCACCACTTCGCCGTCCATAGAAAAATCTTTTGGATAGGTCAAAGTAATCATTACTTTCATCAAATGCCCGGTATTGCGCATGAACATTTTGCATCTTTTGCTTGCTCCAAAGCTATATTTTTTGATCACTCCGCGTTTTTTCTTTTCTTCTTTCTTTTCAAGATACGGAGGCACTTGAAAAGCATCGGATATTTTTAGGTCCTTCGGATAGATTTTTACAGAAAGGGCAGACAGATAGTTATATTCCTGCCGAACCCAATCCCAACGGCTGATTCGAAGATCTGTATATGCCACCGGCATAAAGTTTCCATTCTGAAGGAAAAGATGAACTGTCTTATCATTTTTATTCATTGAGTTTGCATCAACCCAATGAGAGCTTCATAGAAACCGGCAAAAGCGATGAGGTACTCGGTTGCTGTTTCAACAGAAATGTCCTCGCCTACGCGCGCCTTCCAATATCTCTGAACCCGCTCGATGAGTTGTTGATTAAATTTCATTGCAGGCGTATCCTAAACAGAACATTTCGCGAAAATGACTCGTGTCAAAGTACAAGTGGCTCAACGCAAGGATATTTTTCGTGGATTTTTAACAAAAAATGAAGGAAAAAATAAACATAAGTCCAATCACAATCGAGAGACCGCCCTTTTTCAAGAAAGGCAGTCTTGTGTATGCAAAAAGTGGGCACGAGTTAGAGCTGTCAGACAAGCACTATCGCTGTAAAAAGCATTGCAAAAGTAAGACTGGCGAGAAACAGATAAAGGAAGAAGATTTGCAAAAAAGATTCACGTACTTTGCACAAAAATTTCGCTTGGAACAAAAGGAATGTGAACACGTGGCAGACAAGCTCCTAAAGAAATACCTGATCGATCTACTCGTGGATTCCGATGTAATGGAGGGTAAGCAGAAAATCCTTGACACCACTGTTCGAGTTATGGACGAGGATCTAAAGAACATAAAATCAATACGCGCGGAGGACGAATACTTCAAGACAGGAAAATATAAAGGCGGAGGAAAGTATAAAAAGAAAGACCTCAAGACT
>CAZMFR010000015.1:0-11027 GCA_964565685.1 uncultured Candidatus Saccharibacteria bacterium | reverse complement strand
TAATTGTGGCTAATGATTAATTCTAACTGTCCTACTTCAAAGGTTGCTAGTTTGAAACAGGGACTCTGCCTGCTTCGCTTCCGCCATCATCAAGTGAAGGGGAAGAATAGGTCGTTAAAACATAGTCGAGTGGACTTAAAGCACAAGGAAACATATGAGCGATACATTGACTGAAAGCGTCGCGCGGCTTTATCGCGCGGGTTTGGAATATTCGCAGCAGACTAAAAAGCTCCGCGAAGCAACGGACATGATCCTATCTTGGCTCAAGGATAACCTTCCCGGCGGCTTCGAGCTGCCTCTCCATTGTGACATCTGGCCAAGCGGCGAATTTGTGCAGTACTACGATGAAACCAAGACCCAAGGAGTGTTCAAGATAACCCTTAGACAAGAGCATTCGAGGCATGATCTGTTGCACTTCTCCAAGCTCATCGCTGACGGTTTCTTGGACAAGCTGAGCGAGAAGCTTGAAGTAGAGGCTCGGAAGTTCGAAGATACAGCGGAACAGGTCGACAGCTTCTTGCTTGCCAATAAAAAGTGATCTCGCGATGTCTCAAACCCGTCCGCAGCTTCAAGCTGCGGCGGTTTTTTGTACAAGGTCTCTCCTTGTACATATGATATAATTTCCGTATGCAAACCATCCTCATCGCCCTCGTCATTGTTGCCATTGCTGCCAATGTCATTCTGGCCATCGCTCTCTTCAAGCGCAAGAACGAGAAACCAGCCGAAGACGCCGGCGCCGGCGAAGGCCTCAAGCTCATCCTGAATCAAGTGAACGATCTTCGACGCACACTGGACGACAAGCTCGGCGAGAATACAAAAGCAGTCGACAGCGCCTTGAACCGCCAATTCAGCGAATCGCAGCGGCTCATAAAGGACATCACGAGCGAGCTCGTCCAGGTCAAGGAGATCGGCAAGCAGTCGCTGTCAGTCCAGGACCAGCTACGCGAGCTCGAGGATATCCTCAAGAATCCTAAACAGCGCGGTATACTCGGCGAATATTATCTGGAAACGCTCCTCAAGAACGTCTTGGCTCCAGGACAATATCAGATGCAATATCCGTTCAAGAACGGCGAAATAGTGGATGCGGCAGTTTTTGTAAAAGACAAGATAATACCGATCGACTCGAAATTCTCGCTCGAAAATTACAATAAAATGGTAGAAGAGAAAAATCCGACGGAAAAAGAACGCCTTGAAAAATCTTTCATAAACGATCTCAAGCTGCGCATCCAGGAGACGTCAAAATACGTCCGGCCGGACGAGAATACCATGGACTTCGCCTTTATGTTCATACCTCATGAAGCTATATATTATGACTTGCTCGTCAATAAAATAGGCGGGTCAGTCGAAGAAGGCGATAATTTGATCCAACGCGCGGCAAGCAAATACAAAGTCATAATCGTCTCGCCGACGTCGTTTTTGGCTTACTTGCAAACCGTTTTGCAGGGGCTAAAAGCGATGCAAATAGAAGAGACGGCAAAAGACATCGTAAAACATGTCAGTCAACTAGGAACTCACTTGAAAAAATATGAAGAGTATTATAACAAACTCGGCATATCTCTAGGAACCGTCGTCAACCACTACACTAGCGCCGGAAAGGAGTTCAAGAAAATAGATAAAGACGTTTTGCGCATCACTGGCGAGACGCCGGGCATCGGCGCAGACTTGCTCGCTCTAGAAAAGCCAGAAGTCGGGGAGTAAACCAATACAATGCCTTGAAAAGCGCCAGTCCAAGATCCGATCTTGGACAGAATTTGCATTCTTTTTCCGAATATGCGAGAATGTAAGAATTATGGAAATAGCCATCATCGAAACAGGCGGAAAGCAGTATACCGTTGCAAAAGGCGACCTTATTCGCATTGAAAAGCTCCCAGCCGTAAAGGGCGTAGAGCACAAAGAGGGCGACAAGATCGTCTTTGACAAGGTCTTGCTCACCGATGACGGCAAAGACACTACTATCGGCACGCCATACATCGAAAAAGCCAAGGTTACAGGTACTATCGCCAAGATCAGCCGCGCCCAAAAAGTCACTGTCATTCATTACAAGCAAAAGTCGCGTTACTTCAAAAAAGCCGGTCATCGTCAGCCATATTTCGCGGTGAAGATAGAGGATTTTAAATAATCAAGCAAAAGGATACGGGAAGGAGGTAGTGTTTTTATGCTCTTTTCATTTATAACTAATTGGTTATATTCTAAATGACCTTCTTCACGCAAGTTCCTGCGGGGATTTCCTGGAAAAGAAAAAGAGCGAAAAAGAAAACCGCTCGCCAGGCGGTCTTTTGTTTTCAGAATGGAACGTAGTTTTCGTCCTCTTCGACCTCTTTATCGGTCCGAAGATCGACAAATCGGCTTGGATGGATGAACGGGTTAGAACAGATTTCCACAATATAGCCGCTTCTGGTAGCTATGCCATTAAGAGACTTTTTCTTCAACTCTTAGAACCTCTGTTCCCATACCTCATCGAGTTTTTCTTTCAGTTTCTGTGCGCTCATAATCATCCTTTCTCTACCAAGGATAATATCGTTTAATTTACAATTTTTCAAGCTCTATTCTTCAACGCATTTTTCAGTGTCTCTGTATCTGAATATTCGAGCTCTGTTCCTGTCGAAAGGCCCTTACCGAGGATGGTTATCTTTATTTTTTCAGTGTCTAGATTATCCTCAAGAAACCTTTTAACGACCTCAGCTGTATGTTCGCCGTCTGGAGTGACGCTCATAGAAAGGATGATTTCTTGTCCAAGGGCTACCCTTGGACTTTTATCCAAGGGTAGCCCTTGGATACGTTTATTCAGTTCCGCCAGCCGCACCCTCTTTTCCGGCTCTTTTTCTAGGATCGGCACGATGCCGCCGAGGATGAAATAGAGACCGTGATAGACGCCGCTCTTTTCAATGGCCTCAAAATCGCTGTCACGTGCCACTATCATCAGTTTGGTCTGGTCGCGAGTGTCGTCAGAACAAATGGAGCAAGTTTTTAACGTAGGTCTATCCTGCGTGGAAGTAAAGAAGCGCTGGCATGACGAGCATATGCGTAACGATCTCTTTGCCGCTAGGATGTTCTTTGTGAATTCGTCGAGAAATCCGTTCGGCCTCGTTAATATGAAATAGGCGAATCGTCGCGCCTGCCGCGGTCCGATGCCTGGAAATTCGGAGAATAGTTCGATGAGTTTATTTACTGGGTCCATGGATTAAAACGGTTTATCATCCTGTTGCTTTTCAAACTCTCCA
Source organism: uncultured Candidatus Saccharibacteria bacterium (assembly GCA_964565685.1). GTDB lineage: Bacteria > Patescibacteriota > Minisyncoccia > Phycocordibacterales > PALSA-1337 > JAGWNR01. The sequence goes on along the minus strand of CAZMFR010000015.1, from coordinate 7,806 downwards.
AAATCCGCCTTCTCAATCGACAGGAATGTCGTCTTCTTTTCATCAAAGTACAATTCGACCGTGCCGGTCGGGCCGTTGCGGTGCTTTTCGATGATGATGTTGGCGATGTTCGGCTTGCCGGAGTCTTTGTTGTACTTGTCCTCGCGATGGATGAACATGACTACGTCGGCATCCTGTTCGATGGAACCAGAATCGCGCAGGTCGGACAATTTCGGTCTGCCGCCTTCGCCGCGCTGTTCGACGGCGCGTGACAGCTGTGAAAGGGCAAGGACAGGCACTTCTAGCTCACGCGCGAGTTGTTTGAGCGAACGAGAAATCTCGGTCACTTGCTGGACCATATTGTCACTATGACGAGAATTTGTCGGCACCATCAATTGCAAGTAATCGACAACAATGAGACCGAGGCCTTTTTCGCTCTTCAGTCGGCGAGCAACGGCGCGCATCTTCAAGATATTATTGGCGGCTTGATCGTCTATATAGATCGGTGCCTTTGAAAGGCGGTCCATTGCGTCACGAATAGCTTTGAAATCGTGTTCCATGGATAGGTTGTGACCGGTACGCAATTTCCATGCATCAACCGATGCTTCTGCGGCTAACATACGGTCAACGAGCTGTTGCGAGCTCATTTCAAGGGAAAAGATGCCGACAGGAATATTATGCTCGACCGCCGCCTTGCGGGCGATGTCTAGGGCAAGCGCCGTCTTTCCCATCGAAGGCCTAGCCGCCAATATGACCAGATCTGATTTTTGCAAGCCGGCCAATTTGTTGTCCAGCTCTTTGTAGCCGGTCGGAATGCCGCGCAATTCGCCGCGAGTCTCATGCAGTTTCTCAAGTCGTTCCCATGCTTCGACCAAAGTGTCTTTTAGCGCGATGAATTTATGATTGTTGCCGGCGAAATTGGTCACGTCGAATATCCTTTTTTCCGCTTTGTCCAGAGTCTCTTCCAGTTCGCCGTTTTCTTCGAACCCTAGATTGCCGATATATTCCGAAGCGCTGATGAGATCGCGCATCAGCTGTTTTTTCTGGATTATGTCGGCGTAATATTTTGCGTTCGCCGATGACGGCACGCTCTGGACCAATTCTGTGAGATATGTCATGCCGCCGGTGGTTTCCAGCAATTCTTTTTCCTTTAATTTTGAAGAAAGCGAAAGCAGATCGATCGGCGTGGCTTTGTTGTGGAGCTCGAGCATCGATATCCAGATGAGGCGATGACGGTCTGAATAAAAAGAGCGGTCAGAGATGATGTCGATTATTTCGTGGACGACCTCCGGTCGCATCATGACCGAACCGAGGAGCGCGCGTTCTGCCTCCAGCGATTGCGGCGGCACGCGCAGATTCGAAGTCTTGTAATAAGGCGATTTGGTTGTTTCTGCCATGTGATGATTGTATCATTTATAAAAAATTTGCAAGAGGAAGAAGCAAGCAGAAAAAGTGAATAATATGGGGATAATTAGTCGAAAGTAAAAAATTCCGAATCGAAAGTCATAGTCGATTTTTCATTTCCATAAGTCGCAGAGAAATATTGGCGCAAGATGCTACCTTGTACTACTTTTTCTTTAAGATAGACCCTTCTTCTGTGTCCTTGACCTCATAGCCGCGCGATTCTATCTCTTTACGCAAGGCGTCTGATTTCTGCCAGTCTTTTGCCGAACGGGCTTCGTCGCGGGCTTCTGAGAGCGCAAAGATATCAGGAGGAAGAGATTCAATGCTTGCGGGCGAGTCGTCTAGAGCTTCGACAGCAGACAAACCAAGCCCAAAAACTCTGTCAAAGTCAAGCAATGTGGCGCGCTTGTCGGCAGGGGATAGATGGTGGTCTTTTATCAATCGCCACGCCAAAGCGATGGCTTCTGGCATGTTCAAGTCGTCATTTATCGCTGTCTTGAACTTGTCCTGGAAATTACCGTCGATAACGCCGGCCTTGTCGCTTTTATAGCTGATGAAGGCCTCTACAAACCTTATGAATGCGTTTTGGGCGGCCCTGACGGCGTCCAACGAGAAATTGACCATAGAACGGTAATGGGCCGTCAAAAGCCAATATCTGTATGCTAGAGGAGAGATATCGTTTTCCTCGAGGTCGGCGAGCTTGAGGAAATTGTTTTTGGACTTGGACATCTTCTCGTCTTGCACATTCATAAATCCGCCGTGCACCCAATAGTTCGCAAATTTTTTGCCGGTAGCCGATTGGCTCTGAGCGATCTCGTTCGTGTGATGAGGAAAGATCAGGTCTGTGCCGCCGGTATGGATGTCTATGGTCTGACCAAGTATTTTCATCGCCATGACGGAACATTCGATATGCCAGCCGGGTCGTCCGCGACCGAATGGCGCAGGCCAAACAGCTTCATTCCCTGAAGAAGCATCTTTCTCCATGTTTTTGTTTCCTAATTCGGCTTCAAACTTCCATAACGCGAAGTCTTGCGGAGACTCTTTGTCATATTCATCGTTCGCTATGCGGCTTTTCTTTTCCGAAGCAAGATTGAGATGCGCCAGCTCGCCGTATCCTGCGACCTTTTCAATGCTCATGTAGACTCCATCGCCTGCTTTGTATGCAAATCCTTTTTCAAGCAAGGTAGATATTAGAGCGATCATGCCGTCGATATTCTCAGTGGCGCGCAATAATTCGTTCGGAGTCAAAATATTCAAGCCATGGATATCATCGATGAATATCTTTTCATAATGTCTTGTCAGTTCCTTCAGAGATTTGTTTTCTTTGGACGCTCGGCGGATCGTCTTGTCATCGACATCGGTGATATTCATCACCTGCGTCACTTCGAAATCGTTATATTCGAAAACCCGCCGGATTATATCATCCATGACAAAAGTCCGCAGATTGCCGATATGCGCGGAATCATATACTGTCGGCCCACAATTGTAGATGCCGACTTTGCCCGGTTTGATCGGCTTGAAAAGCTCCTTTTTCCCGGAGAGAGTGTTAAATAAGTGTATTTCTGGATTGGTCATAATTTAAAAATCAGATATCAAAAATCAAAGTTACAAACTAAAATACAAAATGTCCTGCAATATTATTGTTTAATTTTTTACATTTTGATTTTTAATCTTTACTTTTTCTAAAGCCATTTCTTTTTCTTGAAATACCAGACCATGAATAGAGCCATGACGACCATGATGCCAATGATGATCCAAAAACCATTCGGTTGGCCAACGATAGGGGTATAGATTGTATCCATAGAGAAAAGCTCGACGAATAGAGAGAGCGGAAAGGTCACGAATGCGACTACAGTCAAGATTTTCATTGTCTCGTTCTGTTTCGTATTCAAGAGGGAGTCGTTCGTCTCACGCAATTCTTTTGCTAGTTCATGACCATTGACTACGGCATCTCGCACAGATACAAAGCAATCCTTTATATCGGCTATGTATTGATTGAATGTCTGATCGATGAAGTCGCCCTTTATCTTGTTTAATGATTCGAGCGTCTCTCCGTGCGCGCGGCAGGTCTGGCGGAAATCCAATAGTTCACGCGACAAGTTCGATATGACTTCGACCATCTCTTTCTCTTGTCCTCTAAAAATGCTGTCTTCGGCGGCGGCCAGTTCCTCGTTGATAGCGTTGATATCGTTTTGCATGTGTCCGTACATACGCTGGATGATGTAATAGAACAGATGGCCGGTATGATCCTCGATCTTTTCCTGTCTGTCGCCGGCCACGGCTTTTTCCAAAATGGAATTCGTTTCGATCGCTTTGGCGAAATGCTCAAGTGATTCTATGGCCTTGTAATGAGCGGTGATTATGAAGTCTCTACCTATGACGAAATCTATCTCATGGTCTACTATGGCATGATGATCGGCATGCTTGACCCGCAATGGAAATTGCAATATGAGATAGACGTAATCGTTGTATGAAAGCGCTTTTGAAGAGTTCGAAGGATTCATCAGTTCGCGCGCGACGGAATGCCGCAGTTTGTGTAGCTCGGCAATCGTTTCGACTTCTTCGGCTGTCGGATTCTCCAGATCGGTCCAAGTGATATGCCCGTATTTATATTTTTTTATCATGCAATCATTATAAATGATTAAATTATATTAGTCGATATTGCTTATTAACAACCGTTTTGGCATAATATGCCCGTAATGGACAAATTTTCTATGAGCAATAAAACAGCGATCGCCATAATCGTGGCGGTTGTTTTGATTGTCGGTGCTTTTTTCTATGGACGGCATGAGGGCAGTATCCAAACTCTAAATGATCTGATCCCAGCTGGACAGACCAATCTGATTGACCAGCAGGAATTCGCGCCTTTCTGGCAAGCATGGAGCATACTCCAGCAGAAATATGTCCTAGCCACATCGACAGCGACAGATACACAAAACAAGATCTACGGCGCGATATCAGGGATGGTCGCTTCCGAAGGCGATCCTTACACTGTTTTCTTTCCGCCAGAAGAAAATTCTCTTTTCCAGACATCTATAGCGGGCACATTCGATGGGGTAGGCATGGAGATCGATCAAAAGAATAGCAATATCGTGGTCATCGCTCCGCTAAAAGGCAGTCCTGCAGAAAAAGCCGGAATTAAAACAGGCGACACTGTTGTTTCGATCGATGGCAAGAGCACGACGAATATGGATGTCGATACGGCAGTCAATCTGATCCGCGGACAAAAGGGCACGACTGTACATCTATCCATTCTTCATCCTAATGCGACGACGCCGGTCGAAATAGACATAGTCCGAGACACTATAGATATTCCAACCATCGACACCGAGGTTGAAAATGGAACAGGAAGCTCCACCGCGACGTCCACCGCCTCGGCGGCAGGTCTACAACCGGATGGAATATTTGTGATCAGGTTATACGAGTTCACGGCAGATTCACCGGATCTCTTCCGAAATGCATTGCGACAGTTCGTAGAGAGCGGCTCGCACAAGCTGATTTTAGATCTTCGAGGCAATCCAGGCGGCTATCTAGAGGCGGCCTGGGATATGGCTAGCTGGTTCTTGCCGGCCGGTGACAAGGTCGTAACCGAAGATTTCGGCAAGAATGCCGCGCCGCAGGTCTATTACAGCAAGGGCTACAATATCTTCAATAAAAATCTCGATATGGTCATCCTCGTAGATGGCGGCACGGCCTCGGCGGCGGAAATCCTTTCCGGCGCGCTCGAACAGCACGGCATAGCCAAGCTGGTCGGCACAAAGACTTTCGGCAAGGGATCAGTGCAGGAATTGATAAATCTCACGCCAGACACATCGCTAAAGGTCACTGTTGCCAGATGGCTCACTCCAAACGGCACGAATCTGTCTCATGACGGCCTCGACCCTGATGTCATAGTGCCACTAACCGCCACCTCATCTCCGAGCAATGATCCGCAGATGGCGAAGGCGGTCCAGATGTTGCAAAGTCAAAATTAAAAAGCAAAGAACTTTAATGCTTTTAGCTTATTTTTAAAAACAAAATCATCATGAAAATCATCCTACTCAAAGATATCCCAAAGCTCGGCAAAAAATTCGAAGTGAAAAATGCCTCGGACGGCTATGCTGTCAATATGCTCGTTCCGCGCGGGCTCGCCATCGCCGCTACACCGGAAAACTTGCACAGGATCGAAACGGAAAAGGAGAAATATGAAGGCGAAAGAAAAGTCCACGAAGCTCTCCTTGCAGAAAACCTAAAAGCTCTCGAGGACACGACTCTGACGATCTCTGTCAAGGCAAGCGACAAAGGGCATCTCTTCGCCGCCTTGCACCGTGAAGCCCTCGCCGCCGAGCTCGCCAAACAAACGCATGTCCAGCTCGAACCTGCTATGATCCAGCTCGAACATCCAATAAAAGAAGTCGGAGAACATATGATCGAGGTAAAAGGGGAAGGGCAAGCAGGGAAGTCGGTGAAGTTCAAGGTGATAATAAAAGCAGAGTAGTCCAAGATCAGACCTTGGAAAAAGAAAAAGCGGCTATTTAAGCCGTTTTTCTATTTTTGCTACTGTCTTTCTTTTATCTAAATTACGCTTACTATCTTCTTTCTCATGACGTCGCCGTTGAAACCGGTTTTTCTCTTTGTTCCGAATTTGACAGTGCCATCCTTTAGAGCGAAAAGGGTATAATCCTTGCCGACGCCGATGTTCTTGCCGGGCATGACCTCTGTGCCGCGCTGGCGGACGATGATGTCGCCAATCACTGCCTTTTGATCGTGATTCACCTTTACCCCAAGATATTTTGGCTGTGAATCTCGGTCGTTTTTAGTTGTGCCTGCGGATTTCTTGTGTGCCATGGTTTTTGTTTAAGTTGTAATAGAAGTCTAGCAAAAGGGGAGTAAAAATGCAAATTTTGCAAAGAAGATTAAAAAATGGAGTCAAAAGTCTCCAGTTCCATACCTGTCGGCAGGTATGACGATTCAAAAATCGTATTTTTATCGATTTTTGACCAACTGTAACCATGTACGAATTAATTGATTCATCTGACAGACGTGGTATTTTTACCTATTCTTTACTTTTCAGGTAAATCATTGTCTAATAAACCTTATTTTAAGCCATATAATCGCGATTTGATAGGTAAAATCCTTGACAAGATATTTGAAAGGTGCTAGGATAGTGGCAATACGAGGCTAATAAGCGTCATGCTTATAAAGCCCCGTTTTAATTTATTATGACAAACGAGAAGCATGTGAGGATGATTACATCCTCACAATGTTTGAGTAACGTCATATGAAAGCAAACCTTTATGATTGAACTTACAACTGGTATCGCATTCCTCGTGTCGTCTCTATACGGCTCTGGTTCGACTGATGTAGCCGTTGCAAGTACGACCAATGCTACAAATTCCTCAACGACTGCTGATTCTGCCGCTACGACCACACAGGATATATCCATGGATAGAAATGCCGTGGAAAGCTATATAAAGACCGAATACGCCGATACGCCTATCCTCATAGCGATCGCTCAATGCGAATCGAATTTTCGTCAATTCAACCCGGACGGCACCGTCGTGCGCGGCAAGGTGGACGATCATGACGTCGGCGTCATGCAGATTAACGAGACTTATTGGCTAGATAAGTCGAAATCTCTCGGCGACGACATCTATTCTGTCAAAGGCAATGTGGCATACGCAAAATATCTATATGCCAAGCAGGGAACAGACCCATGGAATTCCTCCTCAAAATGTTGGAGCCAAAGCGCGCCGCTGGCGGATAATTAGCCAAAAGCGGAAAATATGGTTAGTTCATACAAAAAGCGGACATTGATCCGCTTTTTGTTTTATGTCCTTAGAGAAACATAAACGAAGCTACATAGCGGACAGGATTTAATTCTTAATATGACACTAGATTATAGAGTTGGACGTATGTCGGTTGTGCTTGATTACCTTGATTCATACTAAATACATGATTACTCTCGCATTGGATATGAGTATCAGTCGACACCCCTTGACCAGTAAAATCAAAATCCCCATTCCAGTTGCAATATATACCTTGGCTGGTCGAGTATGTAGTAGTGGAATTTGGGGAACAGGTATAATTCGAACTACACATAGCCGTAACCTTACCAGTAGTACCTACACAGTAAAAATTCAAATTGCCGTTAGTATTTGTGTTTAATACCCATGGACCATTAGTACACAGCATAGGATTGGAAGTATTAGTCGGAGTATGCGCCCCGTCAGCTACACCAGTTGCATAACCTCCAGAACACAGCCAATTGAGGTCATTACTAGCTCCGGTGCTATTAGTACCTGGATTATTAAAGGTTCCATCGACAGGACACACAACATTATTAGACCATGTAGGAGATACAGTGTAAGTACCTCCTCCACCTGTCAGCGCTTGCCAACTCGCATTCCCAGCTCCATCATTGGTCAGAACACTGCCTGCTGT
>CAZMFR010000014.1:0-11079 GCA_964565685.1 uncultured Candidatus Saccharibacteria bacterium | reverse complement strand
GTCGAGTTACTATTATCAACAAGAGAGTGTCCTACTTAAGGGGTAACTGGAGGGATATTCTCCGAAAGCGGCTACATCAGCTTGCTCATTAAGCAGAGATTCTTTAAGTTTATAGATATTTCCTGGGGCTAAAATATTATCTGAATCTAGATTGAAGATAAGGTCGTTTTTTGCGACGGTTACGCCTATATTGCGGCTGGCGGCACAACCCTTGTTCTCCGTATTTGTGATGATGGAGATATTCGGCGCGCGTTCTTTTGCTAGATGCTCGGCAATTGCACTTGTATCGTCTGGTGAAGCATCATTGACGATTATGATCTCATCACCATCTTGAAAGTTACCATTGAAAATGGAGTTCACGACCTCTTCAAGGGTGTTTGAAGCGTTATATGCAGGTACTATAAAAGAGATATTTGAATTGTCTTTCATATCATTTTTTTTGGAACACAATGACAATTGTGTGTCCTATGATTTTTTTTGCTCTTAGTGCAATGATAAATTTGCCGCAACACTCAAAGACTGCTTTATTTATGACTTTTCCAATGAATTTGGCAATGCCGGTTTTTCCGAAGAAACCGAGCTTGTCCCCAAACATGACTTGATAATAATACCGATAGTGATATTTAGGAAGAGATTCAAAGTATATACCAACCGTTTCCAACTTGAAAAAATTGCCCATTTTTCTCAGAGAATTCTCATCCCACAATCCCATGTGATGGGGCGGCATATTCAAAAATGGATCACGTGTGTGTTTGATGAAGGATTCGTTGTTTGGCACACCGATAATTATTTTTCCATTTTTCTTTAACAAAGAAATAGAATTTTGCATAAATGATCGCACGTCAGATATGTGCTCAAGTACTTGAAAAGAGCATACAACATCATAGAAGCCGACTTTTTTCTTTGCTAGATCGCTCAGCGAACCCATATAGACAGTCAATCCTTTTTGTCTTGCTTTTTCAGCTGCTTTCTCATTCAATTCTGTGCCTTCGGCGGTTATTTTTTTCTGCTGTTTGACAAGTTTCAAAAAGTCGCCGTTCGCGCAACCGATTTCCAGGACATTGTCGCCATCTTTGATATATTCGAGTGCGAACAAATGTTCCATTTTCCATGGCACATAATAATTTTCATATTTCGACAGATAATCGTAGAAATCGCCGCTTCCTGCTGTTGAAAACGGATAGAAAAACCGATAGCCGGTGTCTTTGCATTCCATGACATATATCTCTGGCGTGTTTTTAAAAAAACTTGAAACATCGTAGTCATGATATAGAGAGATTATTTTTTTGGTATCTATCTTATGTACGATATTTGTATGTCCACCTGTAATAGGGCTAGGTATTTCTTGCAATGGATAGTCATTCATATTTATTAGGTTTTTTGGCGAAGGGGCGCCTACCAAAAGTGAGATTAGTATATTATACTTGATGCTTAATGACTAACATATCGACTTCTTCAAAAACTCCGGTCTTACTAATGCTTTTCAATCGGCCGAAGATCACTAGACAGCTTTTCGAAAAGATCCGGCAAGTGCGCCCGACAAAGCTTTTTGTGGCAGCCAACGGTCCTAGACCAGGCGTTTCTGCCGATATAGAGCTATGCAACGCCGTTCGCAAGATTTTTGACGAAATTGATTGGGAATGCGACATTCATACGAATTTTCCCGAAACAAACATAAATATGCATATCAGATGGTACGCAACACTCGATTGGTTTTTTGAAAATGTTGATAGTGGCATTATTTTGGAAGACGATTGTATACCGGACCTGTCTTTTTTCCCATATTGCACAGAGCTTCTGGAAAAATATAAAAATGACGAACGCATTATGCATGTGAACGGCTCTAATTTTCAATTTGGAAATAAAAGGGGTAATGTCAGCTATTATTTTTCAAAATACCCTCACGTATGGGGTTGGGCGACATGGAAAAGAGCGTGGCAAAAGTATGACTACAGAATGTCTTCTTTTCCGGAATTCGAGAAAAAAAACATGATCGACGTAGTATTCGCGGATAAGAAAGAAAAAAAATTCTGGAAAAACTTTTTTAAAAAGGCGTATTTGGGCATTTTCAAGACAGCTGATGTTCGTTGGGCATATGCAATATGGATGAACAACGGGCTTTGTATTGCGCCAAACGTAAATATGATATCTAATATAGGGTATGGATCGTCTGCGGGGCATACTGTTTTCAAGGACAAGATAATGTGCCAGGAGACCCATGATATTGGTAGTTTAGTACACCCAAAAGACATTATTCAGGACAAGGAGGCCGATGAATATACATTCAAAACATATTATTACAAGAATTTTTTCCAGAAAGTCTTTTATATGTTTGCTTCAAAGATTTTAAAGACACTTAAGCCGTAATTCTACTAACCCGCATTTACTTCTTTATAAACCAAAAGCATCCGCATGCGCAATTTTGATCATTGACCATATTCTTATCAGCATCCTTGATTAATCCATATTTTTTAAAGTCATCTGGAACCAATGAAAATTCTCGTAATTCCAGTCCCGTGAATAAATTTATAACTTGTTCGTATGAATATATTCTATGTGCATTGAATTCTATCCTTGGTCTTCCTATTGGTGCGACATATAAAAATGTCCCCCCAATTTTTAAGACTCTTACAAGTTCACGAGCGGCTTTAATATCTCCGTCAGGGTCTATCGGGTCTCCATATCGGCCGAGACCGACATGCTCAATAGTGTGCATGCATGACAATGATTCCACGCTATTATCGGGGAAAGGCAGTGCCATAAGATCGCCCTTTTTGCATTGCAAGTTATCCAATTTCACTTCAGCGGGTCGATAATCATAGAATTCCACAGGAATAAATGCAGATACCAGTGTGCTAAAATGAAGTACCGATGAGATATCTATATGTTTGCCTGGTTTTAATTTGGCAATAATGCGTGCGGCCCAAGCCGGATGATATGTGTAATGCGGATCGAAACCAGTCTTGCTGGTATTATCAAAAAGCTGCGGATATAGGCGCAACAAGCTTATAGAAAAGCGTTTGTCCTTTGAGTTCAATCGGTAGAATTTCATATAATCAAGAACATACCCCGGTAGTTTGTATACCCACAAGAGAAAGAAATAAACGTTGCGTACCAAGGTGAATTGAGCCAGCCATGTCTTCATTTTTGCTATTTTGCTTTTTTCCATTTTATTATATTTGATATGAATCTATTAACTACCGGTATGCGATGATACGCTTTGTAAAGTTTTTGTTTTTTTGTAGAAAACATTTCCATCTCAGACACGGTTTTGTCTATCTCGTTGGGTGATATACCTCCTTGACCGGATAAACAACGTTGTTCGTGATAGTAAGCTATCCTACTTTCAAACCCAGCATCCATTGCCAGTCGTAATTCTTTCAAAGCTTTGGCATACGAAGCGATTTTATATGATTTTAGCGAGGATTCATAGTGCTCTATGTATTTTGGCAAAATTGATGAATTACTGGTTGATTCGCCATCCAATTTTTTGAACAATTGTCCTTTAGACTGCAGTTTTTTCATTTCTATCATAAGATTGTCATCCATTGATGATCTAGAAAATATATCGAAGTTTAGCATCGTGTCTTTTGCTATAGGCGACAAAGATTCGAATATATCTTCCATAATCAAAAAGTAATTCTTTGAAAAATTTCCCTTATCATATTCTCGCTCAAAATATGAGTGCGAACCCATGGCTTGTTTATGATAGAAGGTCGTGTCTCTGCATGCCCTTACACGATTTCCTGCAGCGAGGTATCTGACTTCAAAACATTGCGTGTCAAAACCATGGTATTCTGGATATCCTTTTGTCTTTAAATAGGACTTTTTTGTATAAAGAAAGTTGTCGAGGAGCACAGCTTCATCAGAAAATAGATCTTTTAATTTTATGTCTCTGTCTGTCGCCTCATTGAAGTATGAGTCGTAATGTTTGAAATCATTTCCAACGAAGAATCTTCTTTCGTGGAATGATGCACCATCCAACCCAGAATCCTTTATATACTCAACCATTCTCCTTAATGGTCGGTTATGGCCAAAAAAATTATCGCTGTCTAGACAATATATGAAATCTCCATTGGACTTTTTTATGCCTGTATTTCTGGCCGCACCGCCGCCGCGATTTGTCGGATGATGCATGCCTATTATATTGCTGTGTTTTTTGACCAATTTGGTGATCAACTCAAAAGTTTGATCGGTGGACGAATCGTCCACCATTATTATCTCAAACTCATTCTCAGTAAAGCCCTGTGTGTAGCAAGAATTAACCGATTCTTCTAGAGTTTTTTCGCAGTTATAGCAAGGAATTATTATAGAAAGTTTATTTTTCATACGTGTCTTTCGGTTTGATGCCGATATAACGTCGGAAAACAGTTAAGAATGCATTGATTATATTTCTACCATAATAATGGCGATATGTATAATAATCAGAAAGTGCGTCCCAACTCACTTTTCTTGGATGTGTCAATGGAAATTGCATGGGATGTTTTGTCGTATCCTCTGTTTCTCTGATGGTATGTGTCGCATCAATGCCAAAGCCGATGTTCTCAACGAGATTTACTCGCGGCAGTATGTCCAACCCATATGCCTTTTCTACAGAAGCTTTCCATGCGCCATCCCATACATGACTACGGTCTGCTTCTGGTATTAAACTATGGTCAAAATGTTTCCATGCCCTCCGCCAACTGGCCCATCCCCAGATGAGCACATATTTCGAGAAATAGTATGAAGTTTGTGCCGGTCTAATATTTCCTGGATGATTACTCCCGCTTATTAGCATTACACGTTCCATGTCTCTGTATCGTACGAGCAATTCTTGAACATAAGTGAAGAATGTTTTGTCTGGCACGCAGTCGTCCTCGAGGATTATTCCTGCTTCGATCTCTTTGAAAAACCATGATATCGCTGTAGCAGGACCGAATCCACAGCCGAGATTTTTCTTTTGGAATAAAGTCTTCACCTCGCACGGCCAATCAATATATCTGATGATAGTTTCTTTGACGAGTTTTATATCATCGGCATCTTTCACATTATTTGGACGTGGTCCATCAACAAAAACGAATATTCTTATAGGTCGTATCTCACGGACTCGATTGATGACTAATTTCAACTTGTCGGCTCGGTTGAAAGCTATAAGCAGAATTGGAACATTGTAGGAATCCATTTTATTGTTTCTTGAATTTACCCAATCCAACTCTCGTCAGGATATCACCCCAAAAAAGTTCCATATCTCTCCAGTCTTCTTTTTCAAAAAATCCAAATATCCTGTATAAGATAATATAGAGCACTAATGAAACTGCACCGATTGAGAGGAGTGATGCTAGATTGACGACAAAAACTGACAAAATGTATGAATCGATGAACCATACTATAGTCGAAGTTACAATGGTCATAATCATCTTTTTTGAATAATATGCGCCTCGTCCCGAAAGTGACAGGAATTTTTTTTCAGTGTAATAGAACATGTATACAACTGGTGCGAGAGACAAGAGATATGCCCACGCTGCGCCCGTGATGCCGTATCGGGGGAGAAGCACAAGGAGTAATATGGCGTTCAATATACCCATCAAGACAGACATCGTTGTCAAGAATTTTAATTTGCCGAGACCTAGAATGAAATTGGAGAGAGGCCCGAGCATGGCAAGTATAAAATTAGTGAAAGCAAGGATGATGAGTATATTTGTCGAATGGTTCGCGAAATCTACGTTAAGCCAAAAGAAAAGTATTTGGTGAGCAAAAGAGATTGCAGTTACGGTGAGTGCTGAAGCAATGATGGTGATTAGACGGAACGAACGTACATACAATATCTCTATACGTACCTTATCATTGCCGCCGTCTAGTTGAGATGTCATGGGAAAGAGTGTCGTGCTCAATGTGTTGGCGAAGCCAGGAATCTTGCCAGTCACATTGCCTGGCACGCTGTAATAGGTGAGATTGCTTGGTCCAACAAAGAACGGGATTATCATACGGTCAAGCGATGACAATGCTGTGTTGGCTATATTGTTTATTGAAGCGACTAGTCCAAAGGAATAATAACTTTTTATGTCTGCTGTATCCCAACCTAGTGTAAGAGATAAGTTAGGAAGTATGATTCTTGCATATTTGAATGAAACATATGCAAAAATTATGTTGACAATAAGTTGAGTCAAGAATATCTCATTTAGCGATCCGCCGAGCACTACGACGGTTAATATGCCGAGACTTGAAAAAGTCAAGGATGATATGCCGATCTTGTTGGAGAGATCAAATCGTTGGAGAGAAAAGAAGACGCAATTATATAGGGAAGTCGCCGAAGTTACAAAAAATATGCAACCGCCAATCAAAAAAAGCACAGAATATTGTATGTAAGCCGAAAACTGTGCAGGGAACATATGTAATCCAAATATGCCGGTCGCAGCAATGCATAAAGAAATGATTAAGCCAAAAAGTCCGATCAGTAAAAAAAGCGAATTAGAGCTTCGTATAAGACGCATTATTGCAGCTTTATCGTGCTTTCCATAATAAAATGTGAGGTGCTTGCTCACAGACAAGCCAATACCGAAATCCAAAAGGCCGAGAAGAGATATGAATGTATATACCAGGAGGTATATTCCGTAATTCTTTACCCCAAGTCGGAAAATTATGATCGGTGTGATGAATAATGCGAACGCCATCGGCCAAACGTAGCCGATCACGTTGTAAGCGATATTTTTGAACGTCTTGTAGGTGAGAGACGATTGTTCCATGAGGATTATTATAGATAATGTATACTAAAAATAGATCTTGTTCAATCTTTTATACTTTCTTTTTATGCTTCTTCCTCAAAAATACTTATTTAGCGAAGATCATATGATATCCGTGTCACGTCTATGCAACCATAAAGTTTTCAAATAAAAACCTTGCATGAATTGTGCGGAACAAGTCATTTCTGTAAGCTGATATTGAACCTTGCCCGCATTTTCATGCGTATGCTATACTGCCCACCACTTACTATTTATTAGCTACCTTTTATCATTTATATGAAATCATCAAATACGTTTTTGAAGAATGCAGTCGTCTTTTTTTTGTTTTTAATCCCGATATTTCCATTAGTCGTAGCCAATGACCTGTTCTTTCCGTTTATCACCGGCAAGGCCTTTGTTTTCCGCATCATCGTCGAGATCGCTTTCGCTCTCTGGGTGATCCTCCTCTATAGAGACCGCCAATATGCGCCGAAATGGAATTGGATGACCATTCTTGTGACCACATTTACATTGGTCGCCCTTGTCGCAGATCTCCTCGGCGTCAATCCTATCCGCAGTATCTGGTCTAACAACGAGCGCATGGAGGGTTGGCTGACGATCGTCCATCTGTGGGCTTACTTCATCCTCTTGACCTCTATGTTCAAGGAATCAAAGTGGTGGCCGCGCTATTTCAACATGACCATGGCTGTGGCAGTCATCATCTCGCTGTACGGTATAGCGCAGATGGCCGGCTGGGCGCAGATCCATCAGAGCGCCAGTCGTTTGGATGCCTCGCTCGGAAACTCTGCATATCTGGCTGTTTATATGCTCATCAATGGTTTTATTGCCGCATATATGGCCGCTCTCTCTTGGCAAAAGAAGAAGATAGACAGGGTTTGCATCTACTCCGCTTTGTCTGCTTTGTTCGCATTTATCCTGCTCGAGACCCAAACTCGCGGAACTGTTCTGGGGCTTATCGGCGGAATTTTGCTTGCTAGTTTTTTGTATGCGGTTTTTGCGAGAGGGGACGGCGTCAAGCGCGCGCGTTTGATAAATGGCGGCATAGTCGCCCTCGTCATCGTCCTAGGTGTCAGTTTCTACTTTGCCAGAAATGTATCCTGGATAAGGAACAATGATATTACCGGTCGTCTGGCCTCTATCTCGCTTTCTGATGGAGAGACCACAGCGCGTCTAGATTATATCTGGCCGATGGCGATCAGAGGGGCATTTTCCAGTCCAAAGACCGCGATCATCGGTTGGGGTCAGGAAAACTTCAATTATATTTTTAATGCCAATTACAGTCCGCACATGTATGGCCAGGAGCAGTGGTTCGATCGTGCGCATAACGTCTTCCTAGATTGGCTCGTCGATGGCGGATTGATCGCTCTTGCCCTTTATATATCGCTTTATCTACTGAGCGCTTGGTATATCTGGAAGAGTTCGATCACTACTGCCGAAAAGAGCATCCTGACAGGACTTTTGGCCGGCTATGCAGTGCACAATCTGTTCGTCTTCGACAATCTGGCCAGCTATTTTCTCTTTTTCATCGTCCTCGCTTTTGTCTTTGCTCTGCGCGATAGCAAGGATTTCAGTTGGCTTCAAAATATGAAGATAAACGATGAAGCGGCAAACTATGTCGTTCTGCCTTTCGCCGCTATTTTCCTCGTTGCTGCCATCTATTTCATCAATATCCGTCCGATTCAGGCAAATACCGATCTGATCGCCGCTCTAGAGGATTGCTCCGGGCAATCGCAGGTTCCGCCTTCCGTTCAATTGTGGCAAACAGCGCTCGACGTCAATACGTATGTCGCTAATCAGGAGATCCGCGAACAGCTCTTGTCCTGCGCCGAGAATGTCATCTCTTCGCAGTCTATCGACAACGACACAAAAGAGGCATTTTTTGATCTGGTCAACACGCAGGTGCAAAAACAGATCGCCGCTACGCCGAATGACGCGCGCATCTATACTCTCGCCGGCGGCTTCTACAATGATATAGGTCAATGGTCTCTGGCACAGCCGCTCCTAGTCAAGGCGCACCAGCTCTCTCCCGGCAAGCAAACCGTAGATTTTGAGCTTGGCTTGAATTATCTGAACACTGCCTCTACGACAGAAGGATTGGCTCTGTTTAAACAGGCATATGAAAGCGATACGACATATTCCGATGCCGCTATCAATTACGCCGCCGCTCTGATCGCTACTGGCGATGAAGCCGATGCCGCGCCTCTCCTCGCCGCAAACCCATCAGCCCAAACTGACAACCGCATCATCAACGCATATGTCGCAGAAAAGAATTACGCAAAGGTCATCTCGATCTACAAGACGCTAGTAGCACAAAATCCATCCAGCGTCCAAGATCGTGTTTCTCTGGCCGCATCGTATTACACAGAAAAGGACATCTATGATGCCAAGGTCACGATAAACCAGGCGATAAAAGATTTTCCTCTCTACAAAACCCAATTGACCCAGGTCTTGCAAGAAATCGAAGGGATAACGCCTACAGCGACAGCCGCCGAAACAGCCGCTCCTGCGCCTACAGCTGCATCAACAACGGAACAGTAGTACAAGGTGCTACCTTGTACAAAAAGCATTCTAAATTTTTTGTGGTTTTTGATGTTGATTGACCTTTGTCGAGTGATACCAGAACAAGATATAAAAGAGATGTTCTGTACAAAATGACTTTATCCACTTTTTTCGCTTGCAAAATCGGTAAATTATGCTACATTATTGGGCGTGTGAGTGGCAATTCCGAGAGGAATCAAGGAATTCGTTATAGAGCCATCAAATGTGTATAGCAAGGACCCGCCTCGGCGGGTTTTTGTTTGCCCATTGCTTACTCATTGTTTGCCCATGGCTCGCAACTCGCGATTTTTTTTGCCTCTGCTTTCATATATTTGTTTGCTGTTTAAAAACAAAGTATAATATGGGGAGATTGTTCCAAATGCCGGCGGACGACTGTACTCACATATATTATACACATTTTATTTTGGAGCTAACACCCGTTCGCCGACATTCGGTGCAATCATTTAAATGAAAATAATAAAAGGAAAACCCCTGGCAGATTTCACGACTTTTAGGATAGGGGGCAAGGCCAGGTTTTTTTGCACGATCAGTGACATAAAAGGCCTGAAGAGAGCGATCGATTTTGCCAAAAAAAGATCCTTGCTGGTTTTTGTGCTTGGCGGCGGCTCTAATATCCTTGTTTCGGATAAGGGTTTTGATGGATTAGTTATAAAAATAGAAATAAAGGGTATTGAAGAGCTTGAAAGCAAGGACAAAGCCAAGGGCAGAGGATTACTTGGACTTGGTACAGGAACGCTTTTGAACGCACTTTTCTCAACGAAAACACGCTTTCATTCAGGAAAGCGATTAGATCAGAGAGATGCCATGCATGCTGGTCAAATTTTTATCCGCGCTGGCGCAGGCGAGAATTGGGATGATCTGGTCTCATGGACGGTAGACAAGGGATATGGCGGCCTTGAAAATCTTTCCCTCATCCCTGGCACGGTCGGTGCGGCGCCCGTGCAGAACATCGGAGCGTATGGAATCGAGGCCAGCGATTTGATCGAGGAGGTTGAAGCTTTTGATATAAGAGAAGGCATTTTCAAAAGCATCGCGCATGGACAATGCGGCTTCTCCTATCGCGATAGCGTCTTCAAGCGCGAAAAAGGAAGATATGTCATAACATCTGTCTTGTTCAAGCTCGACAAGAAAACCGAACCAAATATCTCATACAAAGACCTGAAGGAATACTTCAGCAATAGCCAAGAGTCAGGAATCGGCGGCAAAACGGAACAAAGACCTCAAAATCCAAAATCACAGATCGGTTCAAATGACAAAAGTTCAAAACCGTCGATCGTTGAAGTCCGTGAAGCGGTGGTGAAGATTCGCACAATCAAGCTCCCTGACCTTCACAAAGTAGGAACAGCCGGCTCTTTCTTTAAAAATCCGATAGTTTCGAGAGAAAAATACGCGGAATTAAAGGAAAAATATCCAGAGCTCCCGAGTTTTTTTGAATCTGACGGCCGTATCAAAATCCCTATAGCTTGGATCATCGACAATGTCTGCGGATTGAAAGGGAAAAGATTCGGCAATGCCGGTATTCACGAAAAGCAGGCTCTCGTCATAGTCAACCATGGAGGCGCGACTTTTGAAGATGTAGAAAAAGCGGCGAAAGAAGTCGAAAAAATGGTCAAAGAGAAGACGGGGATCGAAATAGAGAGGGAAGTGGTGATGGTTTGACTTGCCATAAAGCGCAAAATCCGTTAGGTCAAACGGCGAGCGGATAATATGGATGTTTGCTCTTTAAAATTCAAGGATGATGATTTTAGGGATAATACCCAAAATTGGTGGCCTGTTTAAGGATATTTCTGCTTCTTTTTTG
>CAZMFR010000013.1:0-13567 GCA_964565685.1 uncultured Candidatus Saccharibacteria bacterium | reverse complement strand
GTCATGGTCAGGCGGTTCTGACCTCCTAAATGTCCGGTTGGAGGCAGGGTTTGTAATACAGCAGATGACATTTACATTGATATTATATATCTATCAAAGAGAAGTTTTTATACGAAATGTGGATAACCTCTGATAGTTTACTGTCGAGAGGCAATTTTCGCACAAGGGTAAAGTTTTCTAAGATCTAGACAAAATATGTCAGTTTGACAAAAAAACCTTTATACTATAGGATAACAGACATCAGTGAGTTCGCCGCGAGCGAACTTGTTTTTTTGAAAGAGAAAGATAAGAAGAATAAAAGAAGGAAAGACAAGCAGATCTTCCTTCTTTCTATCTTTGCTTCTTTCCTTGAATCACTTTACAAATATCCTCTAACCAACCACAACCACCATGTTTGATCTAAAAACCCTAAATTCAGTCCTTGCCCAGCTCGAAGATGAGCGTGGCATACCTCGCGCAAAAATGCTCGAAGCCATCGAGCTCGCCCTCGCAACTGCCTACAAAAAAGAATACGGCAAAAAAGGCCAAATCGTGCGCTGTGTCTTTGATATAAATAGCGGCAAGACAGAATTCTATCAGGTCAAGGTAGTGGTAGATCGCGATGGAGTCATAATGGAAGACGAAGAAGACACTCAGGACATTAAAAATATGGACACCGAGAATATAAAGGTCCGCTACAATCCCGAACATCATATCTTCACCGAGGACGCAAAAAGGATCAAAAAAGACGCCGCTATTGGCGATGAGATCATCTTCCCTCTCGAGGTCAAGGGCGATTATGGCCGCATCGCCGCCCAAACCGCCAAACAGGTTATAATTCAAAAGATCCGTGAAGCAGAAAAAGTGTCTGTTCTCGGAGAATACGGTCAAAAACAAGGTCAAATAGTCGCTGGCGTAGTTCAGCGCATCGAACGTGGCGCTATTTTTGTCGATATGGGCAGAGCCATGGGCATCATACCCTATGAGGAACAGATCCCTAGCGAGAGATACAAGCAGGGCGAGCGGATCCGCGCATATCTGTATGCCGTTGAAGAAAGCCCTCGCGGCATCCTATTGAAATTGTCTCGCGCACATCCTGGAATGCTATCTGAATTATTCAAGATGGAGGCACCGGAGATCGCCCAAGGCATTGTCGAGATAAAAGCCGTTGCCCGAGAAGCCGGCTCGCGTTCAAAAGTCGCCGTAGCATCAAAAGACTCTCATATCGATCCGATCGGCTCTATGGTCGGTCAACGCGGCGTCCGTGTTTCTACTGTGATGAGTGAATTGGCGGGTGAAAAGATAGACATCATCGAATGGAACGATGATCCTGCGAGATTCATAGAGGAATCGCTTTCTCCAGCTCAGGTTGTCTCTATAGAATTAAATAAAGAGGAAAAGAAAGCTACAGTGAAAGTCTCCGAAGACCAACAATCGCTTGCCATAGGCAAGGGGGGTCAGAATGTACGCTTAGCTGCTAAATTGACCGGATGGAAAATAGACATACAACCAGTCGGCAGCAAAGTTGCAGAGTCTGTTACAACCGATGAACCAGCTGAAAAATCTGCTAAGTAGTTCTATATTGTCATTATCGCGCATACGATTGGTAGAATCGTGCCTCTGGACCGGAAATCTTGTATAATAATATAGATAAGAAGATCCTCAGTCCGAGCAATGAGGTTATGCACGATTTTAATAAATCGGTCAGACATGATTCTCTTGGCTAGTATACTGAATCATCCGCTGATTTTTACTCGATAATGACGTGGATAACGGGGTCGCTTGTAAACTTACTCTTATTGTTATGAACCATTCTATGATAAAAAAAATTGTTCCATTGGTTTTTTTTACCACTGTTTTTCTTGCCCCATTTAGCGTCTATGCTCAAACCACATCAGGTATGACTAGCTGGTTATCAAAGATATTCAATTGGAAAACACCGATCGTGAGCCGCGTATCCAACATTTTTGAAGCCAGAAAAGACAATATAGAAAGCAATAATATCGCAAGGAACCGACTTCTCGATTGGCGGCAAGGCGTTGTCCCGATAGACGCTTCGTCATCTGACATATCGTCTTCGACTTATTCTTCTTCAACAATCTCAACCGATCCAGGCCTTGAAGCTTCCACTTCGCCGATATTGATTCCATATAATGTTTTCGAGGAAAAAAGGATCGCCATAGCAACAGAGCTCATGACAGCAGAAAATGATTTAAAAACAGACGAATCTGATCTCGCTGATTTTATCTCCGATTCGAGTGCAAATGGAAATGATATGACTGCCGCACAAAATACTCTCGATCAAGCGGATGCATACATAGATAGCTCGAGTCGCGCCATCGATACATTCATAAATTATGAGCCGGTCGTGGCGAGTTCTACCGACTTGATCGATCTACAGATTCCGCAATCATATCTAGATGCCGCTGTAACTGCTATACAAAATGCCCGCGATTCACTGAAGTCCGCCATTTCCTCAACTAAAAGTTCGCTTCAATAAAAATATAATGGAAAACCCAACGAACAATCCGCTAGATGTCGTAAGGGGTCGCGAATCAGAGATCGGCCCGCTTCTCGGCATTTTTATCATCCTTGTAATACTCATCGTCGGAGCGATTTATTTCTGGAGAAATGAATCCGCAATGAATTCGAAAAATCCGAGGACTGCTACGACTACTGAAATAATTATCTACAAAAATGCCCAGGCATCGACGTCGACAGGAATGATGGGCTCGTCGACAGAAGTGGCGGCATCATCGACCGACAGTGCGGAATTGAATATCTTGGAAGCAAATCTAGAAAGCCAAACTCGGGATGTAAATAACCTGAACTTTTAGAGATAACCGTATAGACGATTTGGTTCGAGCATATCCGTATCATATGCATATGCAGAACAAAATAAGCACCGAGAGATTTTTATCAAAAATTTGCAAATTTTCCCTTGACCATTTAGACTTCAATAATTATGAATACAACAAACAAAACGTACGAAAAATTTTCGATTAAAAATCTGGACAAGAGCAGGGTGGAAATAATCGCCTCCTTGCCGGCAGATATCTTTGACTCTCACCGCAAAGAAGCTTTGAAGAATCTGAACGAGAGCATCACCATCGACGGCTTCCGAAAAGGCAAAATCCCAGAGAACATCCTCATCCAAAAAGTCGGCGAAAAAACCGTCCTCGAAGAAATGGCAGAATCGGCTATCTCGAAAGCGTATCCGGAAATTTTGATCAACGAAAAAATAGATGCCATAGGTCGTCCGGAAGTCCACATAACCAAGCTCGCCGGCGGCAATCCTCTCGAGTTCAAAATAATCACCGCGATCGTTCCCGCTTTTGATCTACCAGATTGTAAAAATATCGCGAACGAGGAAATAAAAAAATCTTCAAAAAAAGACGATGATAAGGTCACAGACAAAGAGCTCGATGACGCCATATTGCACATCAGAAAATCTCGTGCATCGCACGATGGTCACGACCATGAAAAAATGACAGCGGAGGAGCATGAAAAAATCATAATGGATAATATGCCGGAATTGACCGATGACTTTGTGAAGACGATCGGTGATTTCGTAGATGTCCCCGACTTCAAGAACAAGCTCTCGACGATGCTGGCAGAGGACAAGAAAAACATAGCAAAAGAAAAACGCCGTGTCGCCATCGCGGATGCGATCTCTGATAAGACCAAGATCGACTTGCCGGACATAATGATAGAAAGCGAATTGAACCACAACGAAGCCCAATTCAAAGCCGATATCGAGCGCATGGGTCTAAAGATCGAAGATTACTTGAATCATGCAAAGAAGACCATGGACGACCTGCGCGTAGAATGGCGTCCGCACGCTGAAAAGAAAGCAAAGCTTCAGCTCATTTTAAATGCCATCGCAGAAAAAGAAAAACTCCATCCAACAAAAGAAGAAGTGAACACAGAGGTCGAACATATCCTAGAACATTACAAAGACGCCGATCATGAGCGCGCAGAGGCATACGCTGAAACCGTACTGACGAACGAAAAAGTCTTCCAGTGGCTAGAGAAATAATCCGTCATTTGCGAGACATGTTTCGATTCTAAATTTATTTCGAGCTTATCAGAAAAAAGATACTAGTCTGATGTTAAAAAACAATTCTTGACAATGCCGCGATAGCCGCGGTCTCAGCACGTAGAACCTGCTTTCCGAGCGATTTCATCGGAACTTCTTTTTCATGAAACAAATCGACTTCTTTTTCGGACCAACCTCCTTCCGGACCGATGAATAGGGCGATCGATTTTTCTTTATCCAAGACCATATCTCGGAACGGCTCCCATTCCGTGTGAAACGCCAGGACCTCGCGAGGTTCCGGCTTGACCTCGCGAGGTTCCGCAAACCCAGGTTTCACATACTCAATAGCTTTGCCAAGCTCCATAATAGGGCAAATCGTCGGTATATTTCCCCTTCCGCTCTGCTCGCTTGCCTCGACGATAATTTTTAAAAGCCGTTCCATATTCAAAGATTTCTTTTCGCTTCTGTCTGACAAAATCGGAATTATATTAGACACGCCCAGCTCGGTCGCTTTTTCTACAATCCATTCAAAGTGATCTTTCTTGATGATAGACGCGCAAAGCCATATTCCCCGACTAGGTATGAATCGACTGGGATATGATTTATTGATCTGCAAAAAGACCCTGTCCTTTTTGAATCCTTTTATAAAACATTCATGATCTTGACCGTCACCATTAAAGACTATGATTTCGTTGCCGATCTTGAATCTAAAAACTCTTTTCAATTGGTTCACGAGGTTTTCATCGACCACATCAAAAACGCCTTCCGAAAATTTAGAGGGCTCTCCGCCGGCTACGTAAAAACGTTGAAGTCTCATCGCAATGGTAAAAATATGAAACTAAGAGTATTATAACCACATAACATTATAAATAATAGTCAGAAGTTGAAAGTAGAAAGTGAAAAGCATAAAGCAGAAAAAAGATAAAATATCGCATCCACTTTATGCTTTCTACTTTAGAACTTTACACTTCTTAATACCATGTCAATACTAATCCCAACCGTCATAGAAAAAACAAACTTCGGCGAAAGAGCTTATGATATCTATTCACGCCTTTTAAAAGAGAACATCGTATTCCTTGCTGGACCGATCGACGACAATGTCGCAAACATAGTCATCGCCCAGCTTCTCTTCCTCCAATCTCAAGATCCAAAAAAAGACATCTCATTCTATATAAATTCTCCTGGTGGTTCTGTCACTTCAACAATGGCTATCGTGGATACGATGAATGATATAAAAAACGAGGTAGCTACCTATTGCGTCGGCATCGCAGCTTCTGGTGCCGCCATGATCTTATCGGCCGGTGAAAAAGGCAAGCGCTTTATCCTTCCAAACGCCGAGGTGATGATCCATCAGCCGCTCGGAGGAGTCGAAGGCCAGGCCACCGATATCGCCATAACCGCAAAACATATCCTCAAGACCAGAGAAAAATTGAACAAGATCCTTGCCGACAACACCGGTCAGCCTCTTTCAAAGATAGAAAAAGACGTCGAACGCGATTTCTTCATGGACGCAAAGGAGGCAAAGGAATATGGTATCATCGACAAGATCGTGTGATCTTTTCATAGATTTTTATCAAAATGGCGCCCCGTACCTGGGCGCCATTTTTGCATGTAGCACCACTTGCAAAAAAGCGGGTATGTTGTACTATATGTGCATTACTTAATTTAAATTTGAAACTCGCTTTTAAAGGACTTTATGAAACATTTATCATTGGAACGAACGGAAAGAGAACAGAAAAACATGGCTAGGAATTAAATTGCTTCAAAGAGGCCTGTAAAAAGGCGGTTCGCAACAGAATATGGTATCAAAATTAGTGGTCCTCATCTGCGCGATTATCGCTGGATTGATCGGGCTAAGCATCGGATACTATCTGCGCTTCATTATTTCCCTAGGAAAAAAGGGTTCGATGGAGCTCGAGATAAAAGAGATGCTTTTAGCCGCAAGAGAAGAAGCGAAAAAAATCACTGCGGATGCAGAATCAAAAGCCAGTATGACCCTCAATGAGGCCCACAAGGAAATAAAAGAAAAAGAAGAAAAGCTAGAGCAAGCAGAATCAAGGATCATAAAAAAAGAAGATCTGCTTGATAGACGTCAAACAGATATAGATAAAGAGGCAGAGATTATAAAAGAAAGAGCCGTAGAAATCAGACAAATAAGGGAGCGTGCCGATAGATTGGAAGACGACAAGAAAAAAGCCCTCGAACGGGTGGCTGGATTGTCTATGGAAGAAGCAAAAAAAGAGATAATGAAGACCGTTGAAAAGAATATGGAGGCCGATATTCTCACTCGAATACAAAAACTAGAAACAGGGGGTGAAGAAGCGCTCGAAAGAAAAGCGCAGGATATTTTGGCTATGTCTATACAGCGCATGTCTAATTCGGTTGCCTCTGACATAATGTCTACAGCTGTCAGCATCCCCTCTGATGAGATCAAGGGGAAAATCATTGGCAAGGAGGGTCGCAATATCAAGGCATTCGAACGTATAACGGGCGTTGAAGTTCTGGTGGACGATACTCCTGGAATGATAACGATCTCGTCTTTCGATCCGGTGCGCCGCCATGTTGCTAAACTTGCCCTTGAAAATCTAATAAAAGACGGTCGCATCCAACCGGCAAAAATAGAAAAAATAGTGGAGGATGCCCAAAACGACATAAATAAAATAATCAAGCAAAAAGGCGAGGAGGCGGCTTATGAATGCGGTGTAGTAGGATTAGATCCGCGCGTTCTCCTGATGCTCGGTCGCTTGCATTTCCGCACCAGCTACGGACAAAATGTCCTTCAACACTCCATAGAAATGGCGCATATCGCCGGAATGATAGCTGAAGAAATAGGTGCCGACGTAGCCGTGGCAAAAGCAGGCGCGCTCCTCCACGATATAGGCAAGGCATTGGATCATGAGGTGGCCGGTACGCATGTTGAAATTGGCAGGCGTATTTTGCAAAAATTCGGTGTAAGCGAAGAAATAGTCAAGGCGATGCAAGCGCACCACGAGGAACACCCATATGAAACTGTCGAGTCTCGCATCGTTCAGACCGCTGATGCCATATCTGGCGCTCGTCCTGGAGCCAGAAAAGACAGCGTGGAAAATTACCTTAAACGTCTCGGCGATCTCGAAGCCATAGCAAACTCTTTCAAGGGCGTCGAGAAGGCCTATGCGCTCCAGGCCGGTCGTGAAATTCGTATTTTCGTCAAGCCGGAGGATCTTACCGATCTTGAGGCAAGAAATACTGCCCGCGATATAGCTATTCGCATTGAAAAAGACCTGAAATATCCTGGTGAAATCAAAGTCACCGTCATCCGCGAGACCAGAGCTATCGATTTCGCTAGATAAGAAGCTTACACATGGCACATTTTCACAAATTGTGTCGTAATTTTGGCTCTATTGCGCGGATTTATGGTAGTTATATAATGTACGATAGGTCAATATCCATCGCTTTGGCGCTGGAAATGGCAAATTTTATTCCGACAAGCGAGGGTCATGCGGACACAAGCGTACGCAATGTCCGAGCAAAGGCGGAAAAAAGTAACCTTTATAAGCATAATAATAATAAATATGAACAAAGCAGGAATTGTTGAGGCTGTCCACGCAGTTTTGGGCGGCACAAAGGTCCAGGCAGAGCAAGTAGTCGAAACGGTTCTCAATACTGTTATCGAGTCGTTAAAGAAGGGTGAGGAAGTCTCGATCGCAGGACTTGGAATTTTTTCGGTCAAAATGCGCGCCGCACGTGAGGCACGCAACCCTCGCACCGGAGAAGCAATCAAGGTTGCCGCTATGAAAGTACCAAAGTTCCGCGCCGCAAAAGCTCTCAAGGACGCTGTGAAATAGTGTTTTTCTCACTTCTCGTAGGGTTTTATAAAAAATAATAGGAACATAAAAACCGCTGATTATGGCGGTTTTTATGTGTTTGTGCGCCACAGGGGTCTCGGAATTAATCATGTAAGACAGTGTAAGGTTTTTGAGCGAAAACACAATCAAAATATTGAGGCATCAGCATAGGGGTATCATTTTCCTGAAATGGGACAAATGGGACAGTTTTTAGATGTTTTAGGGGTGTCCCAAAACCCAAACAAACCCAATATTTTAAGGGTTTAAGATAGGTAACATAAGGACGAAATGGCTTAGGTACGCCTCTGATAGATATACCTAGCAATCTTATGTTTCAAACTATTGGGTTTTAGTAGGATAAGAGCTTTCAATTTTATTCTTCAGCTTTTTACTATTACCATGACTTATCAGGCCTAAATAAGACTGAACCGTGGCAGACTTACCGCCACAAGAGTGTAATCGTCGGAACATCCGCCTCTTTGCACTTGTTCGTAAAACACGGTGATTTGGAAAATTAATCCATCCAAGATAGTCGTTACCGGAGGAGACGGTGCGTATGGAAATTTTCTTCGGGTGTAGTTGAAGCATTAACTTACCCTTTAGAAAATCATTAATCAATGAAATAGTTAAATGTAGCTGAGTTCGATCCGATGAGAATACTACAAAATCATCGGCGTAACGGATATAGTATTTCATCTTTAACTTATGCTTCACAAACTGATCAAACTCATTCATGTAAATATTCACAAGAAGTTGAGAGGTGAGATTACCAAGTGGTAAACCTATACCTTTTTCTGTAGAAGAGAAACTGCTCACAATTTCTGAAATGAGTGCAATTATCTGCTTGTCCAAAATATATGTTTCTAGAATACTAATCAAGGTCTCCTGATTAATCGAAGCAAAGAATTTCCGTATATCACATTTGAGCACCCAAGCTGTTTGAGTATGATTTAAGGTTATTTTATTAGAGAAAACCATAAATCTATTGATTGCTTTGTGTGTTCCTATTCCTAGTCTGCACGAAGTAGAGTCAGATATGAATGTACGATCAAAAAATGGATAAAGTATTCGATAAATAGCATGATGTAATAATCTGTCACGGACAGTTGCTTTATGAATATCTCTCGACTTGGGATCATGGATTTTAAAAGCTTCATATGGCGAATGTGTATAGACCTTGTTTGCAAGATCAGTGTGTAATGAGATAACATTACTCATCAAATCACGCTCAAATTCTTGAACATCTTTTCTTGATCGTTTTCCTTTTCTAAATTCCTTCCATGCCAAAAGAAGATTTTCTATAGAAATGATATCATCATACGTATGAATCAATTTAATTCTGGACATGTTCGCAAGGAGGAATCATCCACACACACACACACACACACACACACACACACGACTACTGCCTGTCTTACAGAAAGTGAAGGATTCGTACATCCTGTGGCATAGCTACTGTTCAGATTTACCGAAAACAGAAAGACATTCCTTTGGTTATCGTATTGATTCATTGTTTATTGAAATAATTGAAGCTATTGCCGCTGCAAGTTTTCTGTCGCCACAAGAGAAATCTCCATATGTCCGCCTAGCTATACGAAAACTTGATGCACTTAAAATATTGCTCATGATTCTCTGGGAATCAAAATCATTAGATGATAAAAAGTATATCGCACTATCAGTAAAACTCGATGAAATCGGTCGCAATCTAGGTGGATGGAATGGACAGCTTATAAAACAAAACTCCCCCACAAAAGCAGGAGAGAAATGAAGAGAGTTGCGTGGCGGAGAGCCGGGTTGTTGCTGTTCCAATTGTTGTCGAGCCAGTTCCAATTGAGAATCACCTTGTCACCATTCTGGTAGAGATACGGGACGTTGAGGTTGCCATTGCGGTTCCGCACGTATATGCAAAACACCTTCCATACCACCACCCTTCGAATACTCTCAGGGTTGAATCGAATTTGGCATCATAATGCCCTAGTATTCTGCACCAAGTATCTTCAATTTTTGAAGTGTCTTCATACACCACTCTATCCGAAGCCGTAACCGCGAATATTCTCGATGTATGGATACTGGATTCGGCCGCCGGAAGCCGGTGCCCCCGGCAAGATTCGCCTACTACCGTTTACAGTTTACCATATGCAGAAAACCCGCACGATTTCGTCATGTGGGTTTTGAATGTCAGCGGCTCATTCCATGCCGAGTGATTAGATCACCAAATTTTTAGGACAAAGGTCAAAGTGTAGAAAGCGCACAGTGACTTAGGCCTGAGTGCTACTTGCGTGGCGGAGAGCCGGGTCGCCGCTGAGCCAACTGAAGTCGAGCCAGAACCAAA
Source organism: uncultured Candidatus Saccharibacteria bacterium (assembly GCA_964565685.1). Lineage (GTDB taxonomy): Bacteria > Patescibacteriota > Minisyncoccia > Phycocordibacterales > PALSA-1337 > JAGWNR01. The sequence goes on along the minus strand of CAZMFR010000013.1, from coordinate 3,390 downwards.
AGAGAAACACCTTGACACCATCCTGGTAGAGATACGGGACGCTGAGGTCGCCATTGCGGTCCCGCACGACTGATGCCCAACCAAATACTGCTTTACCAGCGAAGTGTTTCCGGAAATAGGCAATGCCTTTCTTCTGGATTTCTTCGAGGTCGCGCAGTCCAAGACAAGTCTTCAGTGTGTCAGTCTTCTTGAGATGAGCGTAGATCTTGTTGCCTTCGATCCACTTTCCATCCTTCTGACCGTCGTGAAGCCACTGCTCGAGCTTGGTGCCGTCATATTCGGCGGGACCAATTGTCTCCAGTTCCGGATGCATCACTTCTTTCATCCAGTCGGGATACGACGGACGAATCGAGCGATTCACACGGATGATGGAGTCAATCACTTGTTCCGGTTCAGGGACAGGTTTAGTCTTGAGAACCAATTCCGCTTCGCCTCGGGCGAGCAGAATGACTGATTTGAGGTTATCACCGGTAGAAAGCCAATCCAAATCGGACGTGGTTCCATCGTTGCGTTGGAAAGCGAATTCCAACTTCTGACCTGCACCTTGACTCATTGTGAACGTGCTATTCATAATAGCTTGTCCTTTCTTTGTTGTGAGCGAGCCTCGAAAAGCATGCTCGTATTTTTATTGATGCTGGACTCTTCGCCACAGCATTCAAAGACCTAATACTTAAGCCTCTAAATGCTGTGGCGAACGCAAGTAGATATCAAAGATCTTTACTCTGGCATTATACCGCATTGTTCAATATTAGTCAATACTAACAAAATATGGCTCTAAATGGGGCTATTCGTAAGATTAATTGTGCTGGATTAGAAACCTGTAAATATCCATTTATCGAAGTGGTATTTAAGAACTGACACGAGAATCGAACTCGTATCTTAGCCATATTTGACTCTTACCGAATCTGCTGTGTGGCTGTGTTGAGCCATGCATCAGCATCGGCCTTGATTGTGCGGGATGGGAGAGTCGAACTCCCCACCACAGTTTGGAAAACTGTTATTATACCGATTAACTAATCCCGCTTTTCATTTTTATCGAGCATAGGAAAAATGAACTGATCCGCTCCACTCGCGTTGCTCCTTTCGGAGCGCCGGGATTCGAACCCGGAGTCACCTCTTCCCAAAAGAGGCATGTTAGCCGTTACACCACGCTCCGGTGTGAAAACATCATAGCACGAAGGATAATTAATTAAAAGAAAACCAGCAAGTCAGGTTATCTCAGCAAATTTTTAAAATTATTTAAAAATAAAAACTAAATAATGACGTTTTCTTGTATAGAAACCGAGTAAAAGCCGCTTTTACCTGTTGTTTGACCACTATTGTCTAGCATTTTCCCAAAATTAACGATAGCTAAATCAAAGACAAAAGGATGATCAAGCCCATATTTTTTGTCTTCAAGATATGTAGCAACCATTCGCCGTAGGCGTCTTTGCTTTAAATTATGCATTAATTCCTCAGCACGATACCCATCATTACGATTTTCTCTGAAATCGCTTTTGACTTCAATAAAATGGATGCTCCCCTCTTTGATAGCCACGATATCCAGCTCGCCCCATCTACGAAAATAGTTACGATCAGCGATCTTGTAACCTTTTGAAACAAGAAAATCACAGACTATCGATTCGGACAAGTTACCTTTTGATTTCGTATTCATTCTTTAATCATACAGACTAGTTATTAAGAAAAATTAAAAAAGTTATGAACAGTAGTTTCTCTAGACAACTCATAAATTTTACACATGATGTGCATATCATATATTTCACGTGAAACATTAAAGGACACTACCCCACGATTTTAAGCCATATATTTTGTCCTTTATAAACATAATCCACAGACTTATCCACAGTTTTAAACAAAAACCTATATTTTAAGCCGTTTTTAAAAGACGCCAAAATATGTCCTTTTATAACGCAATTTGATCTTATAGCACATATTTAAAGCTCCTATAGAACGCCAAGCGAGATCCTGCACTGTTTCGTAATATTCTCTAAATAAATGCTCGATTCGAGGAATATGGGTGGGAATAATTCGGTCACGAGTTCTCGCCTATTGACTCGACCAGCGACCCCGTCTAGTGCCGGCGCGCCTCGGTTTTCGACTATCCCTACACAAACTGCTGTTTGTTATTGCGAAACATATTGACGTAAAACTAGTGCGCCATGTGGGAGGTTATTAGGACAGAGCTATTGAATAAACCGGTTTGAGTTATTAACACTGTGGGTTCACTGTTTGAACCATTATGATGTATTATAATACCCATTATGAGTAAATACGTTATTGTCGGCTTACTCGTCATTATTTTAGCAGTGTGGATTGCTTTCAATGTTTACAAAGCATATAAAAGTGGTGTTGATAGTGTTAGGGGTGGTGCAATCAACAGAGAAGACAATCCGACATCTTTTTATACAACTACAGTGATGCAGTCAGTGTTGTCTGTGGCATTATTCTTTTTTGGATTATACTTGCTAATCCATGGATGACGAAACAAAAAACGGTGTATTTTTATTAAAACCGGGAGGTTCGGCGATTATTGGCGCAGGGTTCTTATTCCTACTCGGCTTACTTTTCTTTTATTTGACTGTCTGTGATTTTTTGCAAAACGGTATTTCGTGGGCTCAACCAATTTTGTTAATTTTTGGCTTGTATTTCTTTGCAAATGTATGGCGCTATTTTCATTATAACAAAATCCGATTGAGTAATGATAGTCTTGAGACATATGTACAAGGGTTTGGAAGAGCTCTTTTCCAGTTTGGTGCAGACTCACCGATGTTACCTACCAATCCAAAAGAATTAAGACGTACATTATTTCCTAAATATTCTTATGTCAGCATAGATTTATCTAACATTCAACACGTTCTGATTAGTAGATTGAAGGAATTTGAGAAACTATCATCACAACTTAATAGCAATGAAGTAAATGAAGCTATTGTATATTGGCATCAGATATTAGTCGGTCGATTTGGTGCGTTTCCACTTTGGGTCGCCGCACAGTTTTCTCCAGAGATGTTCATTAAAGTTAAATCAGGAAATCCTATCTTTATGTCTTTAAAACCATACTCAAAGAATGGATTCAAGAGATTTTTGGCGGAGCTACAAAAAAGAAATATCTCTTTTACGGTCGAACCGTCTCTGCACTTACTGTAGTTGCTCTATACATTGACTGTTCAGAATGACTAAAATTATTATTCACCGCCCTACCGCCTTGGAGAGCAGGTTGGTGCAATGAATGCGGCCTCAGGAAGCGGTGTGTGGACGCTTCTTTTCTATAAGGATACCAATCGCGCCTAGCGCATATTGGTATTGCGGATTTTATATCATTAGTAAATACCTTGTACGCGCATAGCAATTCGAATATGCGCGTATAAGGCGCGGTTATTGACTCTTTACGTG
>CAZMFR010000012.1:0-16437 GCA_964565685.1 uncultured Candidatus Saccharibacteria bacterium | reverse complement strand
TTAATTGTGGCTAATGATTAATTCTAACTGTCCTACTTCAAAGGTTGCTAGTTTGCGGCAGTTTGATCTGCACCCAAGCAAGTACAAGCAGACCGCGGTCAATGCTCGTAGGTTTGCCACGTCAGACGGTTACCTTGTTAAAGCCCGTCGCGACAGTCCTTTCTTGGATTCGGTATCCTAGATCGAGTGCAGGTTGCGCAACTGAAATCTCTTTGATCAGGAGATTCAGCAAAGAAATAGATCCGCCGGAGGAAACTTAAGTTTTCCTCCGGTTTTTTCTGTACAAGGTAGCACCTTGTACTCAGACCTTGTCGTATATTCTCATGGAACAGCGATACACATAAAGATGTTATAATCAGCCCGCTTTTACCAGCTTAACCTAAACAAACCACATGACAAAATTTGAAGAAAAAAAGTTCAATATACCGGTCCTCAAAGGCATTTCAGCAAAGACGATCGAGGAACATTTAAAGCTGTACGCCGGCTACGTGAAAAACGCCAATTCTATCATTGAAAATGCTCCAGAACACATGAAATACGCAGAAAAAAATCCGTTCGCGAATTATCTCGTCGGCGAGCTTGGACGGCGTTTCAGTTTTGAATACAATGGCATGCGCAATCACGAGGTCTACTTTTCCTCGTTCGAAGGCGGACCAAAAACCTTGGGCAAGAAAAGCACCCTGGAAAAATCGATCGGGGCTGGCTTCGGTTCATTCGATGAATTTTTGAAGATATTCAAGAACATGGCCGCAACGACGCGAGGCATCGGCTGGGCTATGCTTTGCTATGATCGCAAAGAAAAATGCCTGCTTGCTTCATGGGTAGATGAACAGCATATCGGGCTCTTGAATGAGTGTGCAATTATACTCGCCTTAGATATGTGGGAACATTCATACGTCGCGGACTATCAGCCATCTGGCAAAAAACAATATATCGAGGATTTCTTCGCGAATCTGAATTGGGAGGTCGTCGAGAAAAGATTCAAAGATGCCCAATAAAGACGGGTGTGCTCGATCTCCACTTGACTTGATGCACCCACGAGTGAGTCCTGTCCAAAATCGGCATAATACCCAAATATCGTGGCATGAAATCAGTGTTCTGTAGCTTGGTTAAGCTGTAGAAGTGTGATTTCATACCTACCATGACTACAAAAATAAGAAATTTTAAAGAAAAATTTCTTGAATTTATTTTATTTGCTTGTCACCACTTAACTGATTACTGAACGTTGGCTCATTGTTGAGCCATAGTTTCCTTTAAGTGGATCTGTGAGCATCCATAATTGAAATTTCTTCCAAGAAATAAAAGTTAAAAAACTAGAGAAAAATGCCACGATATTTGGGTATTATGCCCCAAAATATGAGCATGTTTACAATGTATATACATTGTAAACATCGATAAAAAGATGATGCCTTTCCTCAACTTCCTCCGGCCGGCGTTCAGAATCGTCCGGCAATTTTTTGCCGACTTTGCCTTTCATTTTTTGAATCTCATGAGTTACCTTTGTCGCAATTTTATCGGCATATTGTCTGCAAACGAAGTCGCGATGGCATCGGCGCGCTCATTGTGTTCGATCCCGCTATGGCCGAGGACGACTTTCCATTGGATGTCTTTTCCTTCGGCGACCCTCAGCAATTCTTGCCATAGATCCTGATTCAAAACTGGTTTTTTTGCCGCCGTGCGCCAATTTTTTGCTAGCCAACCCTTTATCCAGAGCGTAATCCCTTTTACCACATATTCAGAGTCGGCGATAAGTATCACTCTTGAACCAGTCGGCACAGCATTGAGCCCTTCAATCGCCGCTTTGAGTTCCATTCTGTTATTCGTAGTGTGGTCTTCCCTGCCGCCGATCTCTCTTATTGTTTCCAGGCCGTCTTTCGTTCCCGCCCCTGTATTCTCATTTTGCCTTTTGCTTTTTCCATTTTCAATTATTATCGCCGCCCATCCGCCGGGTCCAGGATTGCCGCGCGACGAGCCGTCTGTATATATGGTGAATTCTTTATCCATAAAAAGCATTTTATCACAAAACAAAAGCTCCCACCCGGGAGCTTTAGAAAAACCTTGCGTCCATCAAATCCCACTGAGCATTTGATAAGCGTTGCCGAAATGCGCTTCGAGCGATTCTAGGTCACGAGGATGCTCGCTGACACTCTTGTGCCTGACAACACTGCTCACGACAACAGCATTGGGACCATCGCCATCGAGGAACATCGTGCTACAAAAATGTTCATGCGTCGGTTTTGGCTCTTGATCATCCATCCTGTCTTGGATAGGATTTGCCACATTTGAACATGATTTATTCATGAAAAAATCCTGGTTGATTGTTTGTACTGCCTCTATTATTGTACATCCAAAATCCTGACGCGCAACTCTGGATTTCGCTTGAAAGTGGATCTCTCCAAAGAACCGATAATGGTCGCTTTTGCACCGATCTCGAGCTTGACGGCAAAATCTTCTGATTTTTTAAAGAAAGCGATGGCTGAGATTGTGCCTCCGCTTCCGCTAATCTGTGGGTCTTTTTCCAAAAGAAGCTCCAGATGATTCTTCTCCTTGCCAAAATGTTTGACCGCAGCAATGGTCGCGTCTTTTATCATAAAAATCGGCCTTGGGTTGTCCATGCCAAACGGCGCGAATTTGTTCACTTCATCGAAAAGAGCCCAAGTAATATCATTTATATTAATAATTCCATCGACAAAATTTTGCTCTGAATTTTCTTGGTTCTTTGAATTTTGATCTTGGATCTTGATCCTTTCATACGCTGCGTTCAATATCTTCTCGAGATCAAAGACGACCTCTTTGCTCACAGTGAATCCCCCGGCGCCCATATGCCCGCCGAATTGGGTAAATGTCAAAGCGGGAGCGGCAGTCATGAGCTCGACCAGATGTATCGCGTCACCATTGCCAACGCGGCAAGAGCCCTTGTACAGGCCATCTCCATCTCGTCCCCACAAAAATACCGGGCGATTGAATTCTTCGGCACATGTGTTTGCCGCCAGACCCAGGAGCGATGGTCGCCAATTCGGACTGCCGAGAACCAGAACGCTGGGCATAGAGGTCGCCATGCTCGCCGGTTCCTTGCCATATCTTTCCCTTATCTTCCTCTTGACCTCTTTGACCAGACTAGCGACGACGCCCTTTCTCTCGTTATTTATATGATCGAGATGTTCGGCCAAACGCTCGGCCTCATTATCGTCTTCCGCCACGAGGAGCGAGAAGGCGTCCATGGGCGCACCCATTCGCGAGGCGGCATTTATGCGTGGAGAGATAGAAAAACCTACGTCATCCTCGACTATGTCTTTTTGTTTTACGCCGATCTTTTGGAGGAGATGGACTAGCCCCTTTCGCGGAGACTTTCGCAGAACAGCCAAACCATAATATGCCAGGATCCTGTTTTCGCCAGTGAGGGAAACCATATCCGATAGAGTGGCTATGCCTACCATGTCGAGCAACCATTTTTCCTGGCCTTCTTTCATGCCAAAGCGCTCTTTTTTTAAAATCGCTTGAATCAGCTTCCATCCGACTCCCGCGCCGCAGAGATTTTTTTCGGGGTAGATGCATCCGTCCTGCTTTGGGTTGACGATAGCGAAAGCTCTAGGCATTTCGGCTGGAGGAGCATGGTGATCGGTGATGATCACATCTATTCCCATATCGCACGCGGTATTGACAGGACCGACATCGGTGATGCCGCAATCGAGGGTGACGAGAAGCTTTGTGCCGTTGTCAGCGATCTCCTTGACCGCATCATCGTTTAGACCGAATCCCTCATCGTGTCGATGCGGTATATAGTTGTAAAAATTTTTGAATCCGATCTTTTTAAAAAAACCATGGAACATTGCCCCTGCCGGGATGCCGTCCGTATCGTAGTCGCTATAGATGACTATCTTCTCTCCTTTTTTTATGGCAAGTATGATTCTTTGCGCGGCCTTTTCCGCGTCTTTCAAGAGGAACGGGTCATGCGAAGCAGAAAAATCTGGTTGGAGAAATGCCTGCGCCGATTGTCTGTCGTCTATATTTCGGTTCCACAGGAGCCGTGCTGACAGATCGGAATATTCTATCAGTCTCTTTCGCGCGTCTACCGGAATCTCTGGTTGAAGGGTGTATCTCACCTGGGGATTATATCACGCCGCCGGAACAAAATTTTCTTGACATATATCTGTAGCGGAGTATAAAACTGGTTCAGCGACTTGCCGTCTATTCTTCAAGAAATTCGTCATACAGAAACAAATAAGGGCGTGATAGAGAAGACATCATGACTATACATCCCAATAAATCCGATCGAGGGGGTTTTATTGACTTATTTGAAAAATAATGGTAGGTTATTTTTCAGAAACGCTCGCATAAGCGAGCTAAAAATAACCCCGAAGGAATTTGTTATGAGCAAAAAAAATATGAGAGATCTAAATCGATCGGTTGATGATCTAATACGAAGAATCGAACGGCTAGAGCGATCTATGCTTGGGAAAAATCATGCGAGAGAGCCGGTGCATGTCGACGAATGCGGTGAGGATTCTATAGACGTCGTCCTAGAAGTCACTTGCAAAGTGTGGAAAGTGATGCTTAAACAACTCCTGAGCAAGAATCGTACCACACATCTAGTGAATGCACGGGTATCAGCTGCGCACTTATCATACAAAGACTACGGTCTTGGGAACACCAGGGAAATCGGCGACCGGTTCGGGGGACGGGATCATTCCACTATATCGCATGAGGTTGCGTCAGCAGATAATCTACTAGCGACCAATGATCTTGCGTTTTGCGAATCGCACAATAGGGCCAAGGCCATCTTGGACGTCCGTTTTAATCTAATAAAGAAGAACGGTATCCCCATCAACTACCAGATTTGATCTACCAAGCCCCGTGCGAAATACGGGGTCTTTCTTTTTATAATGGCGAATAGGCCTTCATATATCATGTGTGAATCAGAGACATGTGATAAAATATATCCATGCCAAACTGCATCTTCTGCAAAATAATAAAAAAGGAAATTCCAGCGAACATCGTTTATGAGGACGACGATTTTTTAGCGTTCCTCGACATTCATCCACAATCTCCTGGACATGTCCAAGTAATTCCCAAAAAGCATTATCGCTGGGTTTGGGACGTTCCGAATATCGGCCAATACTTTCAGGTGGTCAAGAAAATCGCCGTTGCTCAACAAAAAGCATTCGACACTGAATTTATTTTAAGTAAAATCGTCGGCGACGAAGTCGAACATGCGCATATATGGGTTTTTCCGAACGACAAGGTAAAGGGAGATAAGATGGATTTTGAAGGAAATAAAATTAAAATAACAAAAAACCTAAAATAAGATGACTTGGATCAACAACCTCTTTGTGTCAATCGCTGTCGCCGTTGGATCGATATTCGGAATGCACTTACAAACTATCACCAACAATGTTGAGAACATTAATGGAAATACCAGTTCAGCGGATGCCCAACAGAATATGCAAGCCGCTACGAGTGCGTCTCCAACTATGAAACAATTATCGACGACTGCACTCGAGCAAATCTCGGCTTTAGAACAACGGAAAAGCAATCTCACCCCGGTTGAACAAAAGATCGATTCCCAGCTCCTCTATTATATGGACATGCAATCCGGCATTCCCATCACAAGAGAAGTGCCTGTCCAAAGAGTGGATATAAGCACCGACGCGCAAGGACGAGTATTGGTCGACATAACAGCCACTGACACCGATGCTCTCCTGCAATACATTCAAGGTCTGGGCGGAGAGATCATAAGCAATTTTCCGCAATTTGATTCTATTCGCGCAGGCATTCCGATAAACGGAATTAAAAATGTAGCGGCAATGAACGAAGTAAGATTCATCGCTCCGGCAGTCCAAGGAACAATTAATTAAGCGCTAGAATCCCTGGCAATGTTCCCTTCGCCAAGAAATCTAGCATGGCCCCGCCGCCCGTCGAGACAAAGGTGAAAGATTTTTCGAGTGATTCGCCGCTGGTCTGCTTCAATTCCACAATAGCCGCGAGAGTGTCGCCCCCACCGACGATCGATTCTGTACCATCATTAAAAGTAGCCGTCGCGATCATTCTAGCCAGCTCCTGCGTCGGTCCCTTATATCCGTTCTCATAATTGCCGAGCGGGCCGTTCCAAAGGATGAATTTAGCGGCGTCTATCTTTTTTCCAAGCAGAGCGACGGTCTTTGGACCGGCATCAAGGATTCTCTCTTCTTTTCCGAGCTTATCAGGATCGAGAACCTTCTGCGAACCGGCAGGATCGACGACAATAACGTCAACAGGCAAGATTATTTTTTTATTAGAAAGCATCCCGTCAAAGTCTATTTTCGAAACAGAAACAGTGGACTTTCCGACTTCAAACCCTATAGCCCGGAAAAAATCATTAGACAGAGCGCCGCCGATGAAAATATCATCCGCCTTATCCAAAAACTTTTGTACAAGCGGCAGTTTCGTATCAAATTTCGCCCCGCCAAGTATGAAGAGGAATGGGTGCGATGGATGGAAAGCTCGCGATAGGTTTTCAACCTCGAGCACAAACTGGAATCCGGCAAAATGAGGCAGAAGCTTTGGCACGCCGACGATAGACGCATGCGCTCGATGTGAGACAGAAAAAGCATCGTTTATATAAATATCCCCGAGATCGGCGAGTCTTTTCGCAAAAGCGGGATCATTGGTCTCTTCACCTGGATAATTGCGGATATTTTCAAGTAAAGTAAATGCGGCTTTTTCTTGCCCTGTTTTTTCCAAAGATATTTTATGTGCTTCTTCTATTGTTTCGGCAAATTCGCACAAAAAACCGAGCTTGTTCAAAACATCGACCACAGGTCGCAATGTTGGCTCGTCTTTCGACCCGGCAACTTTGTCGATATGGCTGACAATGAGCACATTCGCGCCCTTCTTCTTCAAAAAATCAAGCGTTTGAAGCGTTTTCCTTATCCTAAAATCATCTATGACCATGCCATCCTGCACTGCCACATTGAAATCCGCACGCAAGATGACGCGAGTGCCGGCTTTTATTTTTGCTTGATCTATAGTTTTCATGCTTCATCCACTGCCTTGGCTAGCTCGACAAAACCCGGCACGTTCACGCTCTCGCGACCGACGAGCAGTCCCTCCACTCCGCCGATACGAATGATGTCGCCGGCGTTTCGCCAATTGACCGAACCGCCATACAGAACCGGCAGTTCGAGACCTGCATCACGCCCAAAAATATCTGCGATGACTTTCTTTATGAAAAGGGCCATCTCGCGGATCTGTTCCGGCTTCATCGCCTCTTTTGCTCCGATTGCCCAGATCGGTTCGTAGGCGATCACGATCTTTGACACCGAAGTTTTTGAAACCTCCGGCAAAGATTTCTTTAACTGTTCCTTTATGACGGTCAAATATGCGCCGTCGGCATCGTGGACGGCTTCGCCTACGCATATGATAGGGCAAATGCCTGCAGTTATGGCGGCCAGTGCTTTTTTTGAGACGATCTCGTCCGTTTCGCCCATCTTTCTGCGCTCGGAATGGCCGACAATGACATATGAAATACCCATATCCCGCAACATCTTTGCGCTCACCTCGCCCGTAAAAGCACCTTCGCTTTCAAAAAAGACATTCTGCGCGCCAGCGATTATGCGCGCCGGACTCCTTGACCTATTTTTTTGATTCTTTTTCAGGGAAATCGCGGACGACAGATAGACAAATGGCGGGCAAGCGATAATAGAGGTGTGTTCGAGTTTTGCGGACACTTTTTTATAAGCGGATATAATGTACCGGGCATCTTCCATCCGCGCTGGGTTCATCTTCCAATTGCCGACGAGAAGAATCTTTGATTTTGATGGCATAGGATAAGTATAAGGCACAAAGCCGAAAGTAGAAAGTCCCGAATCTCCAGTCAAAAATCCAGTCGCGTTGATCTTCGACTAGACACTTTCTATTGAAAGATTCATCCGTTTACCTATGTAAAATATACTAATGAAAGAAAAGCGCGATGTGATTCTATTGGATCTGTTTCCATGATGCCATTTGATATTGGGTAGAGGCAAGAGGAAAATTCGGTGGCGGACTATATAGCAGATTGGCGTCATAGTTCAGATTACGGTTTGTATATCCAGTGCCATCGGTATATGCAAAACCGTAGCGCTGATTCGTAGCTATCATTCCATCCAGATTTAGCGTCGACCGATCGTAATAATATGCATTCGAAGAACTGCTTGGGTAGCTCGGGTCTGTTATGTTGCAATATGAGGAATAATAATATCTTCCAACGCGGCCATTTTCTGCCATTAGGGCCGCGTCAACAGTCACATTGTCCGGACTTTCGAGCGGCACATTTATGTTTCCTTGGGCAATGAGACCTATAGTATCGTTTCCATTGAATTTCGTATAAAGGAGACTGCCGTTGTCTTCATTATTGACTCCACCGACATTTATGCTCGGATCATAATTGATCCCCGGATCAGGCAAAATACCTGCGGCGATGGTCAAGCGAGCGCCATTTATTTGACCATCAACCCACAGATCGTCTTGGAAGAAGATGACCCCGTTTGAAGGAAGCGGGTATACCCCGCTTGATTGGCTCCCGAGCGTATAAGGCACTTCTGATTGAATGCTTCTCGTATCCCATTGCGGCTCACCGCTGGCTGTAGAGTTGCTACTGCAACTCGAAGACACGCTAACGAGAGCGGTCACAACATACAACGTAAAATATCCATTAGGATAACTGGCATTCGGCGGGCTCAAAACCATGTGATAGCCGAGGCCGTTTGTGGTCACCGTGCGCTGATTGCGTCCTGATCCTGTCGTGTATGTGTATTGCGATTGAGGAAAATTATATCCGTCAGAGTTTGCTGTGGTCTCTAACTGCTGGAGATTGACGGTGAGCCCGGCAAAATCAGTAGCAGGTATCGGATATTGCCTGCCTGCAGCAAAGACAACGGTGTTGTTTGCCGCAGCGCTAGGCGGCGATGGATCAGCAGGGCTAACGCAAGTATGGACACCATAAGAAAGATTTGTGCAACTGCCGCCATTGTCATTGCTAACGCCACTTTGATAATCTGGATCAGTATAAGTCGCCATTGCGCTCGATATGACGTTGTTTGCTATGCCGTCAAAATGAATGCCTTTGTTTGAAGTGATCGGTCCGTTTACCACCGTACCTGTACCAAATCGCATATAATCGTTAGACACCACAGCATATTGCGCCAGAGACGGCTCGGCAAGGATCGCTTGCACTACTCTCCTGACGCTTTTGTTAGAAGTAGTCGTCCCGGTAGAAATTATAGTGACTTCTGTAGAGCCGAGCGGCGGCGGCGTTATAGCCAATGAATAGCCACCGATCAGATTGCCGTTTTTGTCGTAAAAATTATGATAATAAGGACCGGATGTCGCGGTCCCGTCCTCATAGTCAGTCGGATATTGTGCCAAATGCCATCGATAATAGTCGATGCCTGCCTCGGCGATTTGAAAAGCTTGTTCCTTTGCGGTCGTAGCGCGAATACCGGCAAGCAATGTCGCTCCCCAGTTTACAAGACCGGTTAAAACTGTCACCGCCACTGCGGCAAAGACTAGAACGGATATTAGAATATCTCCATTGTTCAAAAGTATAGGACTGCTCTTTGTTTTATAGGGAAAATCAGACATGATAGTTAGTAGAAGGTATCATATCAAAAGCCAATGCAAACAATCCTGACTTCAAAAACTCACTGCTCGGAACTTTTTGCCTTTTGCCTTCAATTTTTTTCATAGATTTGTTTTGAGGTCTCGCAAACTGACCGAGGTGGTATATGTGCGCACCGCCGGTGCTTGATTGACCAAAACATCCAATGCCAAGCTGATTTTTATCAGTCGAATGGCTGGAATGTTTATGGGCAAGGAAAGCGGCGAGCTCGTGCCAGTATAATTCTGGTCGTAATATTGAAAAACGGGTGTCGACGAGGAATTTCGCACATTGGTCAAAATGGATGACGTCGCCTGATTCGCCATGTTATACGAGAACGGTGATCCAGAGGCCTTTATTACGGTGCTATACAGCGTAGAACCGATCAAACTATATGTCACTTCATCCGTTAAACCATCATTGTTCACGTCAGAAAAAAATGTGATGCTAGATGTACCGGCAATAGCTATCGGATATGCTCCATTCACTGCCGTCGATGCTTGTCGGAGCTGTGTGAGCATTGTCTTTAATATGACTTGCGCATCCTGTGCTGTTTGAAAAGATCCGGAAGCTGTCCGATTATTCGAATAGATATTGATTAAAAAAGCAGTGATTGCCACCATGACTGACACGAATATGGCGAGCGAGATGAATACTTCCACGAGAGTAAAGCCAGAATGAGCATAGAGTGTGAAATGGAAAGCAGAAAGCCGATGCGACTTGTATTTACTTTCTATTTTTTGTCTTTTTAAAAGATTCATATCATCAATAGTATACCATCCGATTTCCGACTATGACCCGCTCGCAAGTTGTACCGTTTTGCTCTGCCAGCCGCTCACTATAGATATCGTCGAAGTAGATGTTTTGTACCCAGATTCAGATATAGTCAAAGTATATGATCCGGCAGGTATGCCTTGGAATAAAACTTGCCCCGGGGGAATACATCCTGAAGTGAAAGTGAAAGAAACGTCGTTTATTGCCGGTGTGACTGTAGCGACCTTTGTGCTCAAGTAAGCCAAGTAGCGGGCATACTCAGTATTATTGTTCGTTGTGCTTATGGTAGTGCCGGGCGAATTGTAATAGCTATTAGAGGTTCCATTTGGTCCGACAAAATTCCAAGGTCCGGTCGAACTTGGAGAAGTCGCAAACTGGAAAGCAACTGACGTCGAACCAGATTGGCTCAGCGGTGTCCAATTCAAAGCGTAGAAATTGCTTGTTGTACCAGTATCGAATGTCGATGATTGTAGAGTGCCTGTCGCATTGGTGTTATACGGCTTTGTTCCACCACCCCAGAATAAAAGTATGCTTCCAGAAGAGGACGCCGTCTGTGTGTCGACTCCACTGCTTTGTGCATATTCATTCGAAGTACTATAACTGAATGTCTGGCTTCCAGATCCTCCAGACCAATCCGTCTGGTCGAAATATCCCTGACCAGTGATTTGAGTTTGACCAAAGCCGGATACGCCAGTCAATTGAACGCTCGCTCCAGAAAGCGGCTTTGCCGTGTTGCCGTCTTCGATCGTGACGAGCAAGCTATTTTCGCTCGCAGGAACAACGACTAGCTGTAAATTTTGGGCACTGCCAGGATTTAGGGCAAATGGGCTGAAAGGTGTGATGCCATTGACATCATAGCTTGCGCTTTTTGGCGTCAATGTATAAGTATCAGGGATCATTGAGGGCAAGCTGAGCGAGCCGGCTGAATTAGTCGTCAAGTTTTGCGAGTAGAGAGGACTACCGCCGGATGTCTTTGATCCAGTCAAGTTGAAATTATAATTCCCAACAGCAGAACACGTCGGCGAAACGCTAGAAATTGTTAGAGTGCTCAACTTGTCGATCTCCAAACTAACGTTCGTGAGCTGACCCTGTACGACGGTGATATTTGGACTAGTTGAGGCAGTCGAGTATCCGGTCGAACTAGCGATTACATGATAGACCTGATAGCCGGCGGGCACGCCGATGATATTCAGTATGCCGCTATTGTTCGTTATATCGCTGTCGGTTATGGACGAGGTGGCAGTGCTCTGCATAAAGACATTGGCGCCTTGCACAGGATTTCCATTCGAATCAAAGACAGTCACGCTGATAGCTCCGCCAGAACCGGCAGATTGCAAATTTGCAGGCGAGACTTGACCGGTTAACGCAACAGGAGTAAAGCTTCCTTGACATGAAGCACATGCCACATCCACTTCGACTAATTTACTAGAAGCTTGAACCGTAGAAGTAGATAGATTTTCATTTCGGACGATCAAAGTCACGGTAAAAGTAAACCCGCCGCGTGCTAGAGTCTGCGTCTGCGGCAAAACCCCTTGGGGTATCCCGTTGGTCAGACCGACATTCGTGTACGGCATATTGCGGATAGTCTCAAATTGCTCATCAGCCAATTCGACAGCCAAAATATCCGCTTGGCTAGCGTTAGCCAATCTCAAAATCCCTATAAAAGCCCCATAAGCGGCCAATGCAACGATCAAAAAAATCGCCGTGCCGATCAAGACTTCGATCAAAGTGAAGCCCCGAGACTTTTTAGTGGAAAGTGGAGAGTGGAGAGTGGAGAGTTTCATATTGATTTTATTAATCCAGCAATAATTCTTGAGCATCCAATGGATAATTCTTTTGATTTCTGCCAAGCATCGAGTTCTTCAAGAGTTTTTATGGACATTTAATTTTTTACTTTTTTACCTTCACTCTCTGCCTTCTGCTTTATGCTTTACCCTTTTATTGAATCACATTCACCAGCGAATATATCGGAGAGATGATCGACACCGCAAAGAATCCGACAGCCGCGCCGATGACGACGATCATTATCGGTTCGATGACCGTAGACATGTCTTTTGTCCTTTGATTTACGTCGTCTTCATAAAAAGCGGCGACATTGAGAAGCATTTCTGACATTTTGCCCGTCTCCTCGCCGACTGAGAGCATCTCAGCAAAAAATACCGGGTAGAGCTTGTCATTCTGCTCGAATATCTTTGACATGAGATCGCCTTTTTTTATGGCTTCCTCGGCATTCTTTAATACAGCACGAAAATAGACATTTTGGATGACTTCGGCGGTGATAGATACGGATTCAACGACCTCGACGCCGGAATGGAGAAGGGAGGATAGCGTGCGGGCAGTGCGAGCGGCATTCACTTCTTGGGCAAGAGGACCGATGATAGGCATTTTCAAGATGAGCATGTGTATGACTTTCTTGCCAGATGGTCTTTTCGACCACCAATACCACACAAAAGAGATTACTATCAATACAATCAGTATGAGAATGCCGTCTTTTTGAAAAATATTGCTGGTATCGAGGATGAATCTGGTGGTCGGCGGCAAAGATTCTCCAAAGCTTTCGAATGTAGCTAAGAGAGTCGGCACGACGAATATCATCATCAGAACACCGATAGTGATCATGACACATAGAATGACCCCGGGATACATCATGGCCCCGCGGATTCTCCGAGTCAGGGTATAAGTGCTGTCCATTTGATCGGCTACGGCTTTCAATGAATTAGAGAGCGTTCCGCTTTGCTCGCCCGCATGGACCATGGATATAAAGAGCGCCGGAAAGACTTTTGGGTATTTTTTCAAGGCCTCGGCAAAATTCGTTCCCTTGTTGATGTCTTCTATCAATCCGTTCAAAATCTTCTTCAGGGCCTTGTTTTTTGATTGCTTCTCCAAAACTGCCAGAGCTCGCGCCAACGCTAGTCCGGCCGTCAGCATCAATCCAAGATTTCTGGCAAAGTTTATCTTGTCCTGCGTCTTTACTTTTCCTCCGATCGAAACATGCAAAATGCTTCCGAGCGAAGCTCTCTTCTTTTCTTCAACCAAGAGAGTCTCCAACCCTTCATCTTTCAAGAGCTTGTAAAGCTCGTATTTATTGACGGCCTCACGCTGGCCCTTGACGTCCTTTCCGGCAGAATTTTTTGCTTTGTAGGTAAAAGTAGTCATGATATCTTCATATTATTTATTCACTAACCACCCTTAACACTTCTTCGATCGTCGTTATCCCCATCACTGCCTTGAATATCCCATCCTCGAACATCGTCAGCATGCCTTCCTTTTTTGCTTGGATTTCGATCTCGTTGGTCGTAGCGCTCTTGATGATGAGCTCTTTTATGGTTTGGGTGACTTTCAAAACCTCGTGTATTCCGATGCGACCGCTGTATCCCTCGTCTTCATTGTCTCCTGCCGGCTTGTAGAATGGAATCTTATCCCAAGAATCGCTCGGTTTAACGATTTTTTCGGCTTTTAGTACGTCCAACACTCGATTTAGATCGACTGATTTACCCAACACGGCTATCTCATCCTTGGTCATAAAGTATTTTTCCTTGTTCTCGTTCAATTTTCTCACCAGACGTTGACCGATGATCACATCGAGTGTCGAAACGAGAAGAAACGGCTCGATTTTCATATCGATGAGCCGAGGCATGGCTCCAGCGGCTGAATTTGTGTGCAAGGTCGACAGAACCAAATGTCCGGTGAGAGAAGCGTTCACTGCAAGGGACGCTGTTTCATTGTCGCGAATCTCACCGACCATTATTATGTCTGGATCCTGACGGACGAGAGTGCGCAGACCATCCGCAAAAGAAAAGCCGATCTCCGGGCGCACTTGGGTCTGATTGATTCGTTTCATCTGGTATTCGATCGGGTCCTCGATCGTCGATATATTGACGTCTGGCGTGTTAACGATGTCGAGGATCGTATAGAGAGTAGTCGTCTTGCCCGATCCGGTTGGACCTGTGGTCAGAATCATGCCCGTAGTTTTTTTGACCGCAGAATGTATTCGCTCTAATCCTTCGCCGTGAAAACCGAGATATTCCAGAGTAAATCCGGAAACGTTTTCGCGCAGAAGGCGCATGACGGTCTTTTCGCCATAGTATGTCGGCAAAATAGAAACGCGGAACGAGACTTTTTCGCCGTTAGCGTCTATCTTGAACCGACCATCCTGAGGCAAACGCTTTTCGTCCAGCTTTAGATTGGACAGAACCTTTATCCTGGCGCTGATGGAAGATTCCGCATTTCTCGGCAAAACCATCGCATCACGCAATATGCCGTCTATGCGATATCTTACGAGGAGCTGATCTTCCATCGGTTCTATATGTATATCGGAAGCATTTTGTAGAATAGCGTGTTTGAGCAAGGTATCGACGATGCGCACGACAGGCAGGTCCTCGGCTATTTTTTTCAAATCGTCTTCCGAGGATGGCTCGCCATTTTTGCCGCTTTCTTCGGTGATTGTTTTTAGAGTTTCTGATTCTTTTTGGATTATATCTCCAAATTCTGCTTTGAGAGATTTTTGATATTGGATTATGGCGTTCTTTATTGATTCTGTGTCAGTCAGGCGAGACAAGACCTTCAGATTGACCTTCTTTTTTATGAAGTCGATGGCAGATAGGTCCTGAACATCCAGCATAGCAACCTCCAACGAATCATCGTTCTTTTTGTAAGCAACAATGTTGTGGGCTCGCGCCACCGGTTCCGGTATGAGTGATAGCGTTTCAAAAGGAATCTTTTTTGTCTTGAGGTCGACAAAAGGAATTCCTAGCACATAAGCTTGCATCCGACGCAGATTATCCTCGGTTATCTTGCCCTTGCTCACCAAAATCTCGCCGACACGCACGCCCTTTTTCTCTGCTTCTTTGTTCGCGGCATCAAGGTCGCCTTTGGATACTAGTCCAGAATCAAGAATGAATTTATTGAGCTGGGAGTCCTCGATGTACATGACAGTAGTATATCAAATAATCTAGAAATACCCTCTGGTATAAGGGGAAAACAATGCTTTACCTTCTCATTTTTTTATATTGATCGCTAACAGCAAGAACCCATTGAAATATAAATATCTTTTTGAACAGGAAAGGACATCCATATTGAATTCTTCCTCAAAGGTAGAATTATCATATTTAGTACTATCGGTCTTTCTGCTATGGTGAGTATTATCTATGTTTAGATTAGAACAATCAATTTCCTCCTACGACAGTCAGTGATCTGGGCCACAGTGAACCGTATTGGTATGATGTTCCGCCCGATCCATTGTTGGTAGCGCTCCATTGAACGGAGATGACGTGTTTATTGGTGTCGGAGATCGTGACTGGATAGGTAAAATTCACGAGGCCGCCGTACATCACGGCGTACAAATTGTTGCCAGCTACCGATCCGGAGCCCGAATTCGTGCCCTCGTCTAGATCCATTGGCGCCGTATATGCTATGGGGTTGCCATCCTCGAGGAATCTGAATTGCAAGAACGTGTTCTTGTTGATGGAAGCATTGAAGGTAATCACATAAGTGGCCGCCGTAGCGCTACTATTTTGTACAGTTACGGAAAGAGGCGATGTTCCTCCGGCGCCCATATCATCCCAGGTATTTCCGCTCGGAGGGTTGTAACAATCATAGTTGAAGTTAGATGTGCATGTGCTCGCCTCAGCGTTGCTCGCAATGGAAATATTGTCAGTGCCTACAGCAGAATATGTCTTAGTGCCGCTCCCACCGCTCCCCCCCTCGCAGATCTGCCAGGCCGCCGCTGTGTCGCTATCAGATACTTCATAATAATATCCTGGAGGCACTACAAAGGTGACGCTGTAGCCGTTATTGTTATACACAACCTGATTTAATGTATTCGAAGTTACACCTATAGAACCAGCTACGCCATAATAATTAGTTCCATCGTCACCCTGGGAAGTGTTACGTGCAATTACGATCAGTTTATTATTTGTTGTGTTCTGATATACGATAGCATTATTCACTACTGTTGGTGTTTCGACACAACTACCACCATTAGATTTTGTCGGCGCTTGCCAACTCGCATTCCCAGCTCCATCATTGGTCAGAACACTGCCTGCTGT
>CAZMFR010000011.1:0-18128 GCA_964565685.1 uncultured Candidatus Saccharibacteria bacterium | reverse complement strand
CAAAAAAGAAGCAGAAATATCCTTAAACAGGCCACCAATTTTGGGTATTATCCCTCTATTTAGCATTTTTATGCACAGAAGGATGTTTTTCGGTGCCTTTTTATGCGGTATAATCGAGCAGTAAAGAAATTTCACTGTTGACATTGATCGCGATGAAATATAAACCTATGAAAATAAAGATAACAGCCAAGCACGCGCTCGGCTATTTTATCCTCATTGAAATAACAGGCATCCTCATAAGCTTGCTCATATTATTTACGGATTATATCCGTCAGACGACACCATATCTGCCGACATGGATATTGCCGACAGTTTTTGCCGTCATATTTGTTTCGATAGGCGTAGGGGTCTGGCAGAGATTGTCAGATGCTGAGATTCTAAAAGACGAATTCATCACTGTTATAACGCACAAATTCCGCACACCGTTGACTCGTATCAAATGGGCGATCGATGACATGTCTTCGGTCATACCAGCCGAAAAAAAGGAAAGCATAGACGCTATCGTAGAATCAGATCGCCAGCTTTTGGCTCTGACGGACATATTGGTTCATATGTTGTCTGAGAACGCCTCTCATTTTGACTATCACATCTCGCCGATGGACATAAACGAACTATTTTCTGATCTGTCGGTCCAATATGACATACGGGCAAAGAGAAAAGGCATAGATCTGTCTTTTTCTGCTTCGCCGGGCATGCGTGTAATGGCTGATGCGGAAAAATCAGTGCTGATCTTGCAGATCCTTCTCGACAATTCTCTTAGCTACACTCCCGCCGGCGGGTCGATAAAAGTTGCCGCTCATTCTGATGCCGACTTCAGCCATGTCGTGATCGAAGTTTCCGACACTGGAATCGGCATGTCGCAGGAGACGGCGTCGAAAGTCTTCAGACGTTTTTATCGAGGCGATAACGCGCGCCATGCTGATACCGAAGGCATGGGCATCGGGCTCTTTATGGCAAAGAGGATAGCCGAAAAACAAGGCGGAAATATTTCTGTCAAATCCGAAGGAGAAGGCAAGGGCAGTACTTTTTCTGTCATATTCCCGGCCGCGCAAATTTTATACACAAAGTAAAAATTGATCGGATAATTCTGCTATAATGTCCGCATGGTCTCGAACAAGACTCTTACAAAAAAAGAAATCGCTCCACTTGTCTCTGCGGCTCTCGCACCGACCATATTTGTCATATTCGGCATAACCGGCGATCTGGCCGGCTCAAAGCTTTTGCCGGCTCTCCTCGGGCTTTATGTGAAAAAAGAATTGCCGAATCGATTTGCCATCGTTGGCGTGTCGCGGCGGCATTTTTCGCGCGAAGAATTGCGCCAATATCTGCGCGATCGTATGAATATAAAGCCGGGACAATTCTTTGAAGAGAACATAAAGCATTTTCTGGATCATATAAGCTATGTAGAAGGTCAATTCGATTCAGCAGATCTATATAAATCTCTGACCGATAATTTGAAATCCATCGATGATAAATGGGGTCAATGCTCGAACAAGCTATTCCATCTGTCTGTGCCGCCCGTGCTGTACGAAGGGATCTTGCGCGAGCTATCATCTTCAAAGCTCACATTGCCTTGCTCTGACGGCACCGGCTGGACCCGCGTTCTAGTCGAGAAGCCGTTTGGCAATGATATAAAAACCGCACACGATCTGGACAAGCTCCTCGGCAAGCTTTTCAAAGAGGACCAGATCTTTCGGATCGATCATTATCTAGCCAAAGAAGCCCTGCAAAATATCTCAGCTTTTCGCTTTTCGAATTTTTTGTTCGAGCCGCTGTGGAACCGCCAATATATAAAGCATGTCCATATAAAACTCTTGGAAAAGGAGACGCTCTCGCTTCGCGGCGGCTTCTATGATTCGACTGGCGCTTTGAAAGACGTCGGTCAAAACCATCTTTTGATCATGTTGGCTATTGTGGCCATGGACAAGCCTTGTGATCCTAACGCCTCTGACGCGATGCGTCGCGAACGCGCCCGGGCGCTCTCACGTCTAACCGCCATTCCAAAGCGATCTATGACAGAGAATATAATTCGCGGCCAGTATGACGGCTTTAAAAATGAGAAGGGGGTCAAGCCGGATTCTTCGACCGAAACTTATTTTCGTATCGCCGCCAAAATAAACAATCGCCGCTGGAAGGGTGTGCCTTTCTATTTAGAAGCCGGCAAGGCCATGGCAGAGAACAGAGTCGAGATAGATATTTATTTCAAAGGGGACGCGGAAGGCAAGAAAAACCATGAAAATGGCATTATGGGACAAAATCATCAGAATATCCTGACTTTCAGGATCCAACCGGATGAGGGTATAAAGATCCGTTTTTTTGTGAAGAAACCGGGCATTGGCATGGAGACCGAATCGAAAATCTTGAAGTTCAATTATGCCGACTCGCCATCGTTCTCGTCATTGCCAGAAGCATATGAACGGCTCATCCGTGACGCCATTGTCGGCGATCAGACGCTGTTTGCCTCTACCGACGAGATCATGGCCTCTTGGAAATTCATCACTCCGATTTTGGAAAATTGGTCGAAATTGCCTCTTGTCATATATAAAAAAGGCGCGAGGGAAGTCTGATATAATGCTGGCATGCTTATTTATCTGATATGTCCATCTAATAATATGCGATATGCTTAATTTCTTTATGAAAAATCTGTTGAAGGGCAAGCTAAAGGCCGCTGGAGTTCCAGAAGCCGAGACGGAACGGCTTTTGAAAGTGATAGAGGAAAACCCTGATTTCTTCAAAAATATTGCCGAGAAAGTCCAACAAAAAGTCTCAGCCGGCATGAATCAGGAAGAGGCGATCAAGTCTATTTTAGGCGAAGAAGGCGCTGGAGCGGCTAAATTGTTCAGAGCGTGATTCGCTCTTTTGCTAAAAACGATGCATACTGATCCTTGCGTTTGCGCCGAGTTACCATACAATAGCATATATGTCATTATCCATCGGCATCGTCGGCTTGCCAAACGTCGGAAAATCGACGCTTTTCAACGCGCTGACAAAGAAGAGCGTTCTTGTCGCTAATTATCCATTCGCTACTATCGATCCATCAGTCGGCGTTGTCGCGGTGCCTGACGAACGTTTGGCAAAGCTGTCGGTTTTTTCCAAATCTGCAAAGACAATCCCAGCCGCCATAGAATTCACCGATATTGCCGGCTTGGTCAAAGGTGCATCCGAGGGTCAAGGCCTAGGTAATCAATTCCTCTCGAATATCCGTGAGACTGACGCTATCGCGGAGGTTGTACGCATATTCGAAGATGACGATATCATTCACGTCGATGGCAAGATAGATCCATTAAAGGACATAGAAGTCATAAATCTCGAGCTTATTCTCGCTGATCTCGCCACTGTTTCGAAGCGCTTGCAAAATTTGGGCAAGGAGGTAAAAGCAGGCAAGAAAGACGCTATCATCGAGTCGAAAATATTGGAAAAAGTAAAAATGGCGCTGGAATCTGGCAAGCTTGCCTCGACTGTTTCGGCCGATGAATTCGAAGCGCCTTTCTTGAAACAGGTCCAACTGCTCACGTCAAAGCCGTTCATGTATGTTTTGAACAAGAAGAGCGGAGGCAAGAATCTGGATGAACCAGTCCAAGGGCTACCCTTGGATACCAGTCCAAGGGCTACCCTTGGACTGGATGTACGTTGGACTAAATTGATCGACTTCCTCAAAACGTCCGGCTCAAAATGGGTCATTGTCGATGCTGGCATCGAACAGGAATTGAAGGATTTGGAAGACAAGGACAAACAAGAGATGCGTGAAGGCCTTGGAGCAAAAGATGATGGAATAAACGATCTTATCAAGACCGGCTATGAACTCCTTGACCTCATAACATATCTGACTACAGGCGAAGACGAGACCCGCGCTTGGACGATAAAAAGGGGATGGACTGCTCCAGAGGCCGGTACTGCTATTCACGGCGATTTCAAAGAGAAGTTCATCAAAGCTGAGGTTATCAATTGGCAAGATCTGCTCGATTCTGGCTCGTACGCCGCCGCTCGCGAAAAGGGCTTGGTCAGAACTGAAGGGAAGGAATATGTGGTAAAAGACGGTGATGTGATTGAGTTTAGGATCTAGAGAAAATAGATTATAATTAGAGCGTATGATTCAGAAGAAAATAGATAATTTAATACGATTTGAGTTATCTGACGAAGAATGCAAAAAATTATCATCTGCGGGTGATGAAGCTCTAAAGTTTACCTATCCAAACTCAAATGATGGGTTTGCTGTTGCGTTGATGACAAAGGACGGAAATATTTACACTGGCGCATCATACAAGTCAGATACAGCGACACTAACCATGCACTCTGAAGCAGTGGCCTTGGCACATGCGGCGAATCATGGAGAAAAAGATATTGTTGCAATTACTGGACCAAATTGTCACATTTGCAAACAACTAATTTACGAAAGTAGTTTGAGATCAGGAATTGATACAGTAATTGTAATTGAAGAAGGAAATCAATTCAAACAGGTCCCAATTTCCACGATGATGCTATATGCATGGCCAGAGCGAAAATGAAGACGGTGGTGTCATAGAGTTTAAAATTTATGAAAATTTTGAACAAAAAAGCCGCGATGCACTGTGTCCCTCGGGAGACAATGCATCCGGCTGGATGAGTTGTGAGACCTAAGTCAGCACAGGTTATACCCGATCTTTGGCTGAAGCCGTAGGGTTGGGTATCTAATCCAACCTTTCGCAACTGACCAAATTGTAGCATTTGGAAGATGATAGCGCTATAGAGTTTAGGATATAAAATCACATCACGTTGTAGCTCTTGACGTCAACTGTGTTATGTGGTAGCATCGAAAGCTGTTAGAGTTTTTCCGTTCGTAATAAAAACATCAAAAAATAACCAAAGGACAACATATGTTGTTTTCAAAGGTTACACATAGCAAGCAGTTTGCCGGCAAAAGACTGCTTTTCCGGCAGTATCAGAGCCACAACACTACGGCGGTTCAGGTTGCACAGCAGGGCGGACAAAATCTGCCGAGCGCGGTGCAACAGGATTCCGGCAAGAAATCTTCCGGAGCTCCGATCATGAGGATCATGATATTCCTCGGAATCGTAACTTATGTTTGTGCGGGTGTTGCGAAAGCAATCAACCCGCATATGCCTTAGCCAGACTAGTCTTCATGAGCCCAGCGCGTCGCGTTGGGCTTTTTTCTTGTCCGAGATGACATCTTGGAGTATTATTAGGTTTCAACCAAATTTATATAAATGACCCCTTACGATCACACAAAAATCGAGCCGAAATGGCAGAAGGAATGGGAAAAGAAGAAGGCCTTTGCCGCGATCGATTCGAGCAAGAAACCGAAATGGTACTCGCTCATAGAATTCCCGTATCCGTCCGGTGACGGTCTGCATGTCGGCCACATCCGTAGCAATACAGCTATGGACATCATCTCTCGCAAGCGCCGACGCGAGGGTTATAACGTCCTTTATCCGATCGGTTGGGACGCATTCGGCCTGCCGACCGAAAATTATGCGATCAAAACCGGCATACAGCCAGCCGCGGTTACAAAGAAGAACACCGGAGTGTTTCGCCGTCAACTAAAATCGCTCGGCTTTTCCTTTGATTGGTCGCGCGAGATAAACACGACCGATCCTAAATACTACAAATGGACGCAGTGGATCTTCCTTCAATTCTTAAAAAACGGCCTTGCTTACAAGAAGAAGATGGCGATCAACTGGTGTCCGCGTGACTTGATCGGTCTTGCCAACGAGGAAGTCGTCGATGGCAAGTGCGAGCGTTGCGGCACGCCAGTCGAAAAGCGCGAAAAGGAGCAGTGGATGCTGGCTATCACCAAATATGCCGATAAATTGTTGGATGGACTTGATGCGACAGAAAACGGAAAGCCATTGCTGGATTGGCCTGATTTCATAAAGAATTCGCAGAGGAATTGGATCGGCAAGTCGGAGGGTGCGGAGATTAGCTTTCCAATAAAAATTTCAGGAACAAAACCCCATTTTCTCTTGCTCCACGGCTTCACCGGAAGCGCAAAAACTAATTTTTTTCCTTGGCTGAAGTCAGAGCTTGAAAAAGGGGGATATGAGGTCGAAGCCCCTGAACTGCCGCATACAGATGCCCCGACCGAAGAAGAACAAGTAAGCTTTATTTTGTCTAATTGCAAGCTCGATGAGAACACCGTCATTATTGGGCATAGCTTAGGTGGCGTTGTCGCTATGAAAGCTCTAATGAAGTCGAGGCAAGCCATCAAACAGCTTGTTCTTGTTGCTCCTGCAGCAGATCCAGCCAGCAGAAGCGATGGTTATAAAGCCAGCTATCATAATACGTTCGATTGGAACTATGATTTTCCTTTGATAAAAAGCCTGGTGTCAAAGATAATGGTTCTGTCCGACGTTCAAGAAGATTTCCGTATCAAGTATCTGGAATTTCTTTCTGAAAAGCTTTCTGCGAAGCTCATAACTACAACCGCGAAGGAAGAACATTTTTGTGCGCTTCAAGAACCGGACGTTCTTTCCGTTGCTTTGCCTTCCATAAAAGTCTTCACCACTCGCCCTGACACGCTGTTCGGTGTGACTTATGTCGTTGTCGCGCCGGAACACGCGCTCGTTCGCGAGCTTCTTCCTTCAATTAAAAATAAAAGCGAGATTCTGGTTTATTTGAATCGAGTGAAAAAGGAAAGCGAAATGGATCGCACTGATTCCTCGCGCGAAAAGACAGGCGTCGAGCTAAAGGGGATCAAGGCGATTAATCCTGTGAATGGCGAAGAAGTGCCAGTTTACGTTGCCGATTACGTTCTCGCCGATTACGGCACGGGCGCCGTCATGGCAGTTCCAGCGCACGACGACCGCGACTCCGATTTCGCGAAGAAGTACGGATTGCCGATAAAACAGGTCATCGCTCCTTACTTTGAAAACACGACAGACTTGATCCCGAAGAAGGACAAGGAAATGATCGTACGCACGAACATCCATGCGATCATACGCAACCCGAAGAACGGAAAATATCTGCTTCAAAGATGGAAAGAATTCGGCTGGCAGTCGTTTGTCACGGGAGGAGTCGAGGATGGAGAGAATCTTGTCGAAGCGGCAAAAAGGGAAGTCTTGGAAGAAGTGGGATACAAGAACCTCGAGCACGTCAAAAAAACGACCGATGGCTGGGAAGTCCACTCGTACTTTTATGCGCCTCACAAGGACGTCAATCGCTACATGATAGCGAAAGCAGTGTTCTTCGATCTGTCGGACGAAGAAGTCTCGGAAGTGAACAGCGAAGAAAAGAATAAATATGACCTGGTCTGGCTTGACGAAAATGAAGTAAGGGAATTTTTGACCTATTCAAATCAGAAAGTCGCGTGGGATTTTTGTTCTGGCGAGAAAGCTTTTATTGACGATGGCAAGCTCGTCAATTCCGCTCAATTCAATGGCAAGAAAAATACGGAAGTCATGAAAGACATCACCGCTTTTGCCGGCGGACAATGGATCAGCAAGTACAAGCTGCGCGACTGGGTCTTTTCGCGACAGCGCTATTGGGGCGAGCCGATTCCCGTCGTTCATTGCGAGCGCTGCGGCATTGTTCCGATTCCGGAAAAAGACTTACCGGTCAAATTGCCGCCGGTCAAAAACTACAAACCGACCGAGACAGGCGAATCTCCGCTCGCGGCCATTTCAAAATGGGTCAACACAAAATGTCCGAAATGCAAAGGCAAGGCAAAACGCGAGACGGATACGATGCCGAATTGGGCTGGTTCGTCTTGGTATTACTTGCGCTATACCGATCCAAAGAACGCAACGAAATTCGCTGATATGAAAAGATTAAAATATTGGACGCCGGTCGACTGGTACAACGGCGGCATGGAACACGTCACTCTCCACCTACTATATTCGCGCTTCTGGCATAAATTCCTATTCGACAAGGGTCTAGTCCCGACTTCCGAACCATACACAAAGCGCTCCGCGCACGGCTTTGTCCTCGGTCCTGGCGGCGAAAAAATGTCGAAATCGCGCGGCAATGTCATCAATCCAGACACTATCGTCAAAAACGTCGGCGCCGATTCCTTGCGTCTATACGAGATGTTCATGGGTCCATTCGATCAAGCGATCGCATGGGACGAGAACGGCATCGTCGGTTGCAGGCGTTTCCTCGAGCGCGTGTGGAAGCTGCAAGAGAAAGTTGCAGGTCGTGAAAAGGAACATCTCCGTCAGGGCACGCCGTCATCGGCTGCTGCCGATGCGTCTCGCTCTCGCGCCAGTCGCGCTCCGAGAGGTCCTTCCGAAAATGTTCCTATTCCCGACCTCACATCGTCTCAAAAAATCCTTTCCCTCATCCACAAGACGATAAAGAAAGTCTCCGAGGACATCGAATCGATGCGATTCAACACCGCTGTCTCTGCTCTTATGATCCTCTTGAATGAATTAGAAATAGGAGAAGCCGTGACGAGGGAGCATTATGAGACCTACTTGCAATTGCTTGCCCCATTTGCGCCGCATATAACAGAGGAGCTTTGGAGCGCGCTCGGAAATAAAAAGTCTATTCATGCCGAGCCATGGCCAAAATTTGATCCTGCGTTTTTGGTTGAATCAAAGACAAGGATGGCTGTGCAGATAAACGGCAAGACTCGCTCGGAGATAGAGGTTGACTCGGACGTTTCCGATGAGGAAATCAAAGAGATCGCTTTGAATTTGGAACAAGTGAAAAAATGGCTCAACGGCAAGGTTCCGTCGAGAATAATCGTGGTGAAAAGACGGCTTGTGAATATCGTCGTATCAGGGTAGCCCTTGGCGATATGGCGAAAGCGGCTCTTTGCAGTCGGATTTGATTGACATAATAAACGGAATAATGTATATCGAGGATGCGATAAAATCGTCATTAAGCCAAACAATTGACTTTTGTACAAGCGGGTGATAGAACTAATGTCAGTTATTAATAGCAAAGTAGGAACTAATTTTCATGCCATCAACAAACACAACTTTCAAGCCGAAGAATGTCGTAAGAAAACTGCTTGCCGTTTTGCCTGACCGTGCGCGCGACGTAGTGATCGGACGTTTCGGTCTCGGCAAATCGACGGAAAAATTGACTCTCGACGCTATAGGGAAAAAATACGGCATCACTCGAGAGCGCGTCAGACAGATCGAGAACTATGCTCTGGATGTGATACGCAAATCGGACGCTTACAAGAGCGAAACAAAGACTTTTATAGAGTTGGAGGACTTGCTCCGCTCTCTCGGCGGCATTGTCGTTGAAGACGACTTCTTGGGCGCCGCTTCAAAAGATCAAGGCCTCCAAAACCATGTTTATTTCCTTCTAGTGCTCGGCTCGGCTTTTACAAAAAGAAAAGAAGACGATGAATTCCATCATCGTTGGCATGTTGATGAGAAGCTGGCAGGCGATGTCGAAGGTTCGCTGAAAAAGCTCTATGGCAGTCTCTCCAATAACGATCTTTTGCCAGAATCTGAAATGGTCAATAAATTCATCGAACACCTCGGCGATGTCTCGGAAAAATACAAGAACCAGGAGATCATAAAGCGCTGGCTCAACCTATCGAAAAAGATCGGCAAGAACGCGCTCGGCGAATGGGGCGTTGCTCATTCTCCTAATATAAAGACAAAGGGCGTCCGCGATTATGCTTTCCTCGTCATCCGGAAGCACGGCTCGCCTATCCATTTCCGCGAAGTGGCGAATCAGATCACAAAGATCTTCAAGAAGAAGGCTCACGTTGCGACCACTCATAACGAGCTCATAAAGGACCCGCGCTTCGTACTCGTCGGTCGCGGTTTATATGCTCTGTCAGAATGGGGCTATATGTCTGGCGTAGTCAAAGACGTAATCAGAAAGATAATCGAAAAGAACGGGCCGTTGACCAAAGACGAGATAATCGCCAAAGTCCTAAAAGAGCGCTATGTAAAGGAAAACACCATCGCTGTCAATCTGCAAAACTCTAGATATTTCAAGAAAGACAAAGACAATAAATATCGTGTAGCCGTAGAGAAAGCGACGGAATAGGGAAAGCTATAGGTGGATAGTAAGTGTATAAGTAAGGGAGCAATCGAATCTATACTGGAAAAATGGGTGCATGAGCGCCCTTTTTTCTTTTATAAAATTTTGTCATTTTACCGTTCAGTGATAGGATACATCTACTGTATCCTATGAAAGATTTTCTGCAAAAAATGTATGGTCGTTTTTCCAATGATATAGGCATCGACCTAGGCACGGCTAATACTCTGGTCTATTTGGCTGGTCACGGCATCGTGGTGAACGAGCCGTCGGTCGTAGCTGTCAATGAAAAGACTGGTCGCGTGGTCGCTGTCGGCAGAGAAGCAAAAGAGATGCTCGGTCGCACGCCGGCTCATATAAAGGCGGTCAGACCGCTGGTCGACGGTGTTATCTCTGATTTCGAAATAACCGAAGAGCTGATCTCGTATCTGGTGCGCAAGGCCGAGGAATTTTCAAAGAAGACCCTCGGACCGCGAGTCGTGGTCGGTGTGCCGTCAGGTGTAACCAATGTAGAAGTGCGCGCTGTGCGCGATGCCGCGCGCAATGCCGGCGCAAGGGAAGTCTATATAGTCGAAGAGCCGATGGCTGGAGCCATAGGAATAAGGTTGCCTATACACGAACCAGTCGGTTCCATGGTCATTGATATCGGCGGCGGTACGACAGATATCGCTGTTATATCTCTTGGCGGCATCGTCCGGTCAAAAAATATCAAGATCGCCGGTGATAAATTGAACAATGACATCATTTCTTATATCCGCAACGAATTCAAGATCCTCATCGGCGAAAAGACCGCCGAGGAAATCAAAATAGCCGTCGGATCGGTCATTCCAAAAGAAGCCCTCGAAACGCCGATTCGCGGCCGAGACCTTATCACCGGTCTGCCTCGCGAGGTTATAATCACGGATTCTGATATCCGTGAGGCCATGGGCGCCAGCATGGACGTGTTAGTCGAAGCAACGCGTGAAGTCCTGGAGACGACTCCACCGGAAATACTATCGGATGTCATGCGCCGCGGAGCATATCTGGTCGGCGGAGGCGCCTTGATCAAAGGCCTTGATGAGCTGATATCGCATACCTTGCAGATACCTGTGCATATAGCCGATGATCCTCTGACGGCGATCGCTCGCGGCACGGGCATAATTCTGGAAGATTTGGAAAAATACAAAGACGTTCTGATACAAAACGAGGATGAGATCGCGAGACCGAAATAAAAAATCATCCGTCTCAATTCTGTATCGCGGTAAATCAAAGGGCAATCGATCCAATTTATGATTAGAAGCAGACAAAGAAATAACAAAATAATATCGCAGCCGATCTTTTTTGCCCTAGTGATCGCCATTCTGCTTTTGCTTGTACAATTTTTCTTTCCGCGCATTTTTACTTCGGCTTTCTCTTATTTTTTCTCGCCGCTCTGGTCCGGCAAAGATTCTATCATCGGAGATATGACGCCACGCGAGCAATTAGTCAAAGAGAACGATGCTCTGCAAGAAGAGCTGGCTATGGACGAGACGACCGCCTCCAGCTCGAAAGCACTGCTCGATGAGAACGATGAGCTGAGACAGCTTCTCGGCCGTCCGGAAAGCGCAAAGGATCTCGTCTTGGCGGATGTCATTCGCAGACCTCCAGGCGCCGGATATGATTATCTCGTCATCGATCTCGGCTCGGCTGACGGCGTGTCTAACGGTGATTTTGTCTATTCCGCTGGAATGACTGCGATAGGTCAAGTGGTCGAAGCGGACATGCGTTCTTCAAAAGTAGAATTGTATTCTTCTCATGGAACTGATTACGAAGTCCTCATCGGCGCAAGCCATATTCCAGCTACGGCGTCCGGTCAAGGCGGCGGATTCTTTTCTACATCCTTGTCGCAAGAATCTGGAGTGTCCGTGGGCGATGAAATAATAATTCCAGCTATTTCCTCATCGCCTTTCAGCTCCGTCAGCGCTATCATCTCCGATCCGGCCCAGCCATTCGAAAAGGTCTTGTTCGGAAGCGGCACGAATCCATATCAATCATTATTTTTGCTTGTAGGCGTGGAACCAACGATCCAAAGGCCTTTTATCGGTTTTGCCTCGACCACTTCGGCAACTTCTACGATCTCTACGACTTCTGCAAAAACAACCCATAAAGCCAAGAGCATATAGGATTCATCGTTACATTCATGCAGAAATATAAAACCATTTTCAGGATAGCGGCAGATATAATCATGGTCATTTTGCTTGCATGGTTTCCTCTGTGGTCGATCATCGTCTTTTCTATCGCATTTGCTTGGATTTTTGCGCCGTATTATGAGATCATCGCATGGGGATTGGCGATGGACTCACTATATGGGATGCATTCTCTTTATGGCGTCAGCGCGGCATTCGTGATATTTGTTATAATCGAAGTGTTCAAGCGAAGGACGAGGATATGAACAACTTCCTAAAACGGCATTCTTTATTAAAGAGAAAAAATCGCTCTCGCGACGAGATCTTTCCTGATGAAATATTGGCCGATTCAAAGAATATCCCGCATTTCGATGCAGACCAATTCGAAGGTCGCCTAGAAAAGCCCATATCGACTATCAGTATTTTTGTCCTTGGCGGCGTTGCCGCGCTCATTTTAGCTTTATTTGCCGGTCGGGCATGGTTTCTCCAGATGCATGAAGGCGGTTTTTATGCGGATTCAGCGACAAGCAACACTCTGCATTCAACGCCGCTTTTTGCCACCCGCGGGATAATCTATGATAGAAACGGCATTGAACTGGCATGGAACGTGCCTGGTCCGGCAGGCGATCCGGATGTGCCGATGCGCGAGTATTCTACTTCTACCGGCTTGTCTCAGACTCTCGGCTATGTGCAATATCCGTCAAAAGACAGCTCTGGATTTTATTATCAAGAAGACTTTGTCGGCTCTGACGGCGTGGAGAAATATTTTAACGATATCCTGCAAGGGAAAAACGGCTTGCGTTTGATCGAAGTCGATGCGAGAGGGAATATTCAATCGCAAAACGTGGAACAGCCGGCCGTTTCAGGGCAAAATGTCACCCTTTCGATCGATTCAGAAGTGCAAAGCGAGCTCTATAAGAATATCCAGAATATCGCTACCTTGCACGGCTTCCAGGGTGGTTCCGGCATCGTCATGAACATACATACCGGCGAGGTCATAGCCATCGCCAGCTATCCGGAATATGATTCGCAGATTATGACCGACAAGACCGATACTGCGGCCATAAGTTCTTTTTTGAAAGATCCGCAGAATCCTTTTCTCAATCGCGCCATAGACGGGCTATATGCTCCTGGTTCGACCGTCAAGCCATACGTTGCCATGGGCGCGCTGAACGAGGGCATAATCGATCCGTCTACCAAGATACTTTCGACCGGCTCTATCTCCATACCGAATCCATATGACCCGGCGCAATCCAGCGTTTTTAGGGATTGGAGAGCGCAAGGGTGGGTGGATATGGAGGACGCTCTATCGGTCTCTTCGGACGTTTATTTTTATGAAGTCGGCGGCGGCTATCAAAATCAAAAAGGTCTAGGAATAACGAAATTGGATCAATATTTTAGCTTGTTCGGGTTCGGCCAAGCGATAGCCAACTCTTTTTTTAGCGGATCGTCCGGGTTGATCCCCTCGCCGGCATGGAAAGCCGAGACATTTCCTGACGATAGCACATGGCGCATAGGCGACACATATCATACCGCTATCGGACAATATGGCTTTCAAGCTTCTCCTATACAGATGGTCAGAGCTGTGGCGGCTATCGCCAATGGTGGAGATCTTCTAAATCCGACCATAATCAAGATGGGCGCTGAGCCGGCTGATATCGATTCTACACCAGTCGTTCTGCGCAATGTCAACCTGCCGGCGGCAGACTTCCAGGTGGTTCGCGAAGGCCTGCACCAAAGCGTAAAGAGCGGCAATGGCACCGACGGGGCTCTGAACTTGCCCTATGTCGATGTAGCCGCAAAATCCGGCACAGCCCAGCTAGGTACCACAAAGCAGACCGTCAATTCATGGATCACCGGATATTTTCCTTATAACGATCCGGAATATGCTTTTGCCGTCGTCATGGAACGCGGTCCTGTATCAAATAATGTCGGCGCTGTGGCTGTCATGCGCGCCACCTTTGATTGGATGAATGTGAATGCGCCAGAATATTTCAAGTAAATCAAAAGCAGATGTTAAAGTCACTTACTTTTGATTTTGTACTTTAACTTTTGTCTTTTGATCTTTGACTTTCGACTAGGAACCTGAGGATTTTGGCTATTTCTCCGATGAATAAAAT
Organism: uncultured Candidatus Saccharibacteria bacterium; assembly: GCA_964565685.1. Classification (GTDB taxonomy): domain Bacteria; phylum Patescibacteriota; class Minisyncoccia; order Phycocordibacterales; family PALSA-1337; genus JAGWNR01. The sequence goes on along the minus strand of CAZMFR010000011.1, from coordinate 3,922 downwards.
TTCTTGCATAAATGACATATATTTGCTATAGTTGGCTGAACAATATTAAATAACCATGTCCCAAAATCAACTCATACAATTGAAGAACAAACAGACCGGCGAGGTCTATTGGTCGCGCAAGAACAAGAAGAAAGTCGAAAAGAAGATAGAGCTCAAGAAATACAGCGCCAAATTGCGCAAACACATCGTCTTCAAAGAGGCGAAGAAATAGCGAGTGCGTTCTTTTGTTTTCTCTCGGACGTCATGTCTATGAATGCATAGCCACGCCCCTCCTCTATAGCAGAAATAGACTTTTTGTAATATAATCCATCCGGTCGATTTAAAATCAACAGATTCAGAATCCAAGCTTCAAGAATGGGCGCAAGCATGCTCGTATTTTTCTTGGGTCCTGAATCATAGATCTTGCATTCTGGGCGATTAGTTTAGTGGTAAAACTGCGGCCTCCAAATCCGCTGACCGAGGTCCGATTCCTCGATCGCCCGCAATTGAGAAATTTCAGTGTTTTTAGGGGTTTTTGCCAGTATGTCGTAAGGACTTTTAAAGCTGACTTGAGCCACGCTTTGATTTCTCATGGAAAGGTTCCAAAGTAACTTTGAGACAATAATTCGTTTTCCTTGTTCGTCTTGTTCCAAAAATTCTTTTTTGGCTCTGCTTGCTTGTATAAATAGATCCTTGACCGGTTCCAAGGTTAAAACTCCCTGATTCAATTTTACTTCGGTTTCTTTGATCTGTTTGGCAAGGGAGACACGCTCATTTTGAATTTCAATGACTTTGCTGTCGTATATCTCTTTTCCGATTTGTAGTGCAAGGAAAGCATCGAAAAGACGGGATTCTTTCGTTGTAAGGTCGTTTTGGCTCTTTTGAAGGGTCGTTAAAGCCGCTTCTGCATAGGTATCCTTGGTATCGGTCATCTCTTTGGCTGACTTGTACATCAACTCAATTTTCTCCTCGTCAAAATTAATGCGATCGAACGTGTCTGCGATCTTTTCATAGAGAACTGTTTCTCTCGAATATTTTTTGTGCTCTTCACAGCCGCCTTTGCTGTTTGTGCAGTAATAGTACTGATGACCTTTTTTGACGGAAGCGGTGAAAGAACAGCCGCAATTTTCACACTTTAAAAATCCGCGAAGGGCAAAGAAATGCGTTTGCGGTCGAGGATGATTGCGACCATTGAGAACGGGGACACAATTTAAAAAAGATGAAAACGGCCCATGGCAACTCCAACCGATGGCAACTGATCAAGAGTCGGGAATCACAGATATCATGCGAAAGGAAAAAGGTGTGCCAGAACGATCTAAACAACTTGAAATCTTTTTAAAGTTAAGACAATAAGGGATTAAAACCTTAGTAGACTATAGACACTTATCTAATTCTTGTTTCATAATGGGTCCAGCACCGACCCGCACTATCTGTGTTGGACCCCACATCGCTGCCAAGTCGAGCGTCGCACGAGATGTGTTAATGTAATGATTTTGTAGGTTTGCATAGTTATAAAACTCGTGAAAAGTTGCTATAATTATACTATGGAAGATAAAATATATTTTGAAACGAAGCCGAAAAAAATTGAAATACTTAGAGCAATTCCTAACGATGCACAAGGTATCCAACTATTGGTGACTGAATCCTCAAAAGGGATGTATAAATTGTGCGGGTGGTCTGCGGAAGAGATAGCGGATCATTTTAACCCTAACAAAATTGAAGAAGGTGCGACAAAACTCAAAAAATCAATTACAGCTTTTACTGAAGCAGATATTCTATTGATTGCAAGAGACGAGGACAGAAGGATCGTTGGTTGTTGTTTTGCAGAAAAGAATAAAGATAACAATAGAATAGAGGCAGTATATGTTTTGTCTGAGTTTCAAGGTACTGGATTGAGTGATAGATTATTTTATGAAGTCTATAAACTATTGAATCCAGATGTAATTACCATCCTTGATGTTTTCTCCTTGAATTCAAAGGCTATTAATTTTTACAATAGACTAGGCTTTTCTGAAACAGGAAAGAAAACCTTTGATGAGAGATATTCAAATTCTACTGGTAAAATGCTAGAAATTACAGAAATGATATTGCCTTTGCAAAAAAAGCATAATAACACAAAGTAGTATAACTAGCATGTTTGTATTTTCTGAGCGCTCAAGTTGCGTCAATTTGATATACCAAAACTGCTTAAATCTGCCAATCTGAGTTTGACTAACCACGGTTCTAGCTCGTAGTCGTCTTGCCCGAACCCATACTATATGTCCGTCGACAAGGATAAGAAAAAGATTATTTTTATATTGTTTGGTATATAATCATATGAGTTTAAATGCAAAAATATCTAATGATAGACTAGAATTCTTGCATCTGACTAGATAACAAATATGCTCCAACTTCCAGCCATATCGCCCGCTGGTGTTTAACCTAATACACTCCTAATGCTTGTATTATGCCGTGTGGTTGTGTATAGTATCTCTGTTAACATCACTGCCACTGCTCGCAAGAGCAAGGGCAGTTTTGTTTATAGGCGTGATATAATACGCTTTAATTAAAAGATCTAATTATGAATAGAACGCAAGTAATATCATCAAATATCCGATCAATCGGTTATGACTATTCAACGGCAACTTTGGAAGTAGAGTTTGATTCTGGGGATGTCTATCAATATTTTAACGTACCCACTAATGTGTATGCTCAATTTATGAGCGCTTCTTCGCATGGTCAATTTCTTGATGATCACATAAAATACAATTACCGTTATCAAAAAGTAAGCTAATACCATGTTCACTGCTAAAACAGAAAAAATCGAGAAAATAGCGGAAACCAAAAAAGAGGTTATAAAACAACTCGAGGATATTTTCTCCACTAAAACCCGTGTTTATATCGACTATGCCAACGTAAGGCCTTGGAGCAGTAAACTCGGCTGGCATATAGAGTTAAAGAGGATCAAACAGTTCTTATCCTCCTTTGACACCATTGAAGCTGAAGCCATAAATTTTTATAACGGATATCTCGCCGGAGACGAGCGTTCAGAGAAAGAAAAGAAAGAAGCAGAAAATTGCAAGTTTATCCTCCGAACAAAGCCGGTAAAGATAATGGATTTTTCCATAAACGCATCAAGCATATTACCGGATTCCACAGTCTTGCTTGACCAGTTCGTCAAACGCGCATTGCTCAAACAATACGAGATATCAACTATTGAATATCTGAATGAACGTTTCAAGGATATGAACAAAAAAGGTATCTATTCGATCAAAGACATGAAGTGTAACTTTGATGTCGAGATAGGCGTGGACATGCTTATGGATCATGAACATAATAATGCCGAAACTTTTGTCTTGTGGAGTGGTGACAGCGATTTCACTGATCCGGTAGAGAAGTTGATGAGCACAGGAAGGAAAGTAATCCTGTTTGCTACAGCCCGTAAGGTTTCAAGGGAATTGTCCGACCTAGTTCCAAAAGGTTTGATGATTTTCGATATTCAAAAGATCCGTGATTTTATATGTTGGAAAAGGGAACTAGAGGAACGCAAAGGGGACCTCCGTGAAGAGGCCCCCAAGCTCTAGAATTCGTGATCTTACGATCATGGGATATCCTAGCAGAAAATAATCTAAAAAGCAAGGCCTTGCATGTGAATATCTTATGCTGATTGTAGGCATTGATTCCCCATAATATATGCTCCAACTTCAAGCCATAGTGCCCGCCAAGTCGAGCAGTGCTAGAGATGTGTCATTGCAACGTATTATCCCTATTTTTAGGTCTACATAGACTGATGAGTCAAGGGATCAAATTCTTCACGAAAATTAGCCATTGAATTGCGTCCAAGCTATTGAACATCACAGTCGACTTGACAAGGTATACAGGTATGATATAGCTATCGGTGGAATCCTACCCTCCAGTTACCCCTTAAGTAGGACACTCTCTTGTTGATAATAGTAACTCGACG
>CAZMFR010000010.1:0-30684 GCA_964565685.1 uncultured Candidatus Saccharibacteria bacterium | reverse complement strand
AGAGATCATCGTTTAGGGCGTGGACTACTGGGGTATCTAATCCCATTCGCTACCCACGCTTTCGTGTTTCAGCGTCAAGAATGCTCCAGTCTCCTGCCTTCGCTTTTGGTGTTCCCCATGATATCAACGCATTTCACCGCTACACCATGAGTTCCAGAGACCCCTCGCATCTTCTAGCTGTGCCGTTTCCCACGCAGGTCCCCGGTTGAGCCGAAGAATTTAACGCGAGACTAACACAGCCGCCTACACACCCTTTACGCCCAATAATTCCGGATAACGCTTGAGGCACTCGTATTACCGCTGCTGCTGGCACGAGTTTAGCAACCTCTTATTCATGAGCTCTTCAATAAACTTAGTCGCTCATAAAAGGTTTTTACGTACCGAAGTACTTCATCAACCACGCGGCGTCGCTCCGTCAGGCTTTCGCCCATTGCGGAAGATTCTCGACTGCAGCCACCCGTAGGTGTATGGACCGTGTCTCAGTTCCATCGGTGGGGGTCAGCCTCTCAGCTCCCCTAGACGTCATAGCCTTGGTAGGCCGTTACCCTACCAACTAGCTGATATCGAAAAGGCCGTTCCAAGGGCGAAAAACTTTACTCCTCGATCTTGCGATCTCGGAGACTATCGGGAATTATCTAACCTTTCGGCTAGTTATGCCCGACCCTTGGGGACGTACCTGATTATTACTACCTCGTCTGCCGGTGATGCTCCTCACTGCGTTCGTCGCATTTAAACGCAAAATGCAAAGTTCAAAATGCAAAATTGAAATCAAAGTTTTAAATTTTGTTTTTCAGTTTTGAGTTTTGCCTTTTGCCTTTTACGTTTTGGTGCGACAAGCGAAGCGAGGAGCACCCCCTAGACTTGCATGCCTTATCCACGCCGCCAGCGTTCATCCTGAGCTAGAATCAAACTCTATCAATAAATGAACGGAACAAAAGAGAAAACGCAAACTCGGCTTGTCTGCCATGAGGCAGATCTGCCGACTTTCATAATCGCCAATGATCACAGTTTATCGATGTCGTCCCATCCAGCTCGTAAATTATTTAGAATTTTTTTGGACTTGCTTTTACTTGTACTCAATCTTTTTCAAGATTGTGTGTGAATTTCAATTTTCTTGAATTTTCAAAGGGCCAAATAGACCTGTTAGCCCCTTCTTTGGGACGTGGGTAGTATTGTACTCGAAGCAGAAATAAAGTCAAGCTCCAATGCCCCATTCCTTCATTATTCCTTCTTTTTGCTTCTTTTGCCTTCACTTTCGACTTTCAAAATCTAAGATTTTTACTTTTTAATATTCTCTCATGGCAATCTGCGCGTCTATCTTCTTTATCAAATCTATGACGACAGAGACAACGATCAATAGGGCTGTGCCGCCGACAGCAAATGTAGTGCCGCCAGTGAATCCTTGCATGATCAGAGGCAAGACCGCTATGGTGCCTAGAAAGATCGCGCCGACCAGAGTGATGCGTGTGACGATCTTGGCGAGATATTGCATAGTCGAATCGCCCGGGCGAACGCCAGGAATGAATGCACCGGATTTTTGCAGATTCTCGGAGATCTGTTGAGGATCAAAGGTGACGGCTGTGTAAAAATATGTAAAGAGGAAGACGAGGATGAAATAGCCGATGCCGTAGATCCATTGATTGCTGACCCATGCCATCACCTGGGTCGCGTACGAAGCTACCAGAACATTCGATGAATGGGAGAAGAACGTAGCGATTATATTCGGGAAAAGAAGTATGGAAAGGGCAAAGATAATCGGGATGACGCCGGCTTGATTGAGACGCAATGGCAAGTAAGTCGAGACGCCGCCGTATACTTTGTTGCCACGGACTTGTTTTGCATACGTGACTGGCACTGAACGTTCGGCCTCGGTGATATAAACGACCGCTCCGATGACAATGACAGCGACGGCTACACCGATCAGATACACCGGGATATTGGCCATATCAAAGCTTGCGGCGAACTGCCCCATGACGCCAGGCAGACGTGCGATGATACCGGCAAAAATGATCAGAGAAACGCCGTTACCGATGCCAAATTCGCTGATTATCTCGCCGATCCACATGAGGAGGACTGAGCCGCCAGTAACGACTAGAACGTTTACAAGGAGAACAAAAGGCGCAAGGTGTGGGATGACGTTTTGATTTTCAAGGAGAATAAGGAAGCCGAGCGCTTGTATCATGGCCAAGGGGACAGAAATGATTCGCGAGTATTGCGAAAGCTTCTGCCTGCCGGCTTCGCCGTCGTCGTGTAACATGTTTTTAAGACTTGGGATCATCATGGTCAAGAGCTGCATGATAATCGAAGCGGTGATGTATGGACCGACTCCGAGCATGACGATAGAGAGACGCGATATGCCGCCGCCGGAAAACAGGTCCAGCATGCCAAAGAATTGGCTGCTATTTATGAGCTTGTCTAGCGTCGATACATCTATGCCAGGCACCGGGATAGCGGCAAGCAATCGAAAAACAACCAAAGCGCCAAGAGTAAAGAGTATGCGTCTCTTCAACACCGGATCCTTTAGGACTATCGCTATTTTTTTCCAGAATGTATCCATATTAAACCTTACCGCCTGCTTTCTCTATCTTTGTCTTTGCGCTTACGGAAACGGTGACTTTTGAGAAATTGAGCTTTTTCGTCAATTCGCCTTCTCCGAGGATTTTTATGGCAGGGATCTTTCCGTTCCTGACTTCGATCAAGCCGTTTTTGACGAGAGATCCAGGGGAAACGACATCGCCGTCCTTGAAAGCGCGTTCGATCGAGGACAGATTGATAACGATCTTTGCATCGGTCATCGGCGTATTTATATTGACGCCACGGCCACGGAGCTTTGGGATCTTTTTGATCAGATCGCGCAGCTCTGGACGCTTCTTGCGGCCAGCACGGGCATTCTGGCCTTTTGTGCCTTTTCCGGAAGTCTTGCCGCGATGTCCGCCACGTCCGATTTGTTGGGACTTTTTATTCTTGTGGACAGGTTTGAGTGTGTGCATTTGCATGATATTTATTTTGTTTTATCAACGACCGGCTTTGCTCCTGGTCGACCGGTCTTTGATAATTGCTGGAGAGCGAGAACTGCCGCTCTGGCTATATTCAATTTATTTTTTGAAGGAGAACGCAGTTTCGCTACGACATCCTTTACACCAGCAAGGACGAGAACGTTGCGCACTGCTGATCCTGCGACGAGACCCCTGCCCTTGACCGGCATCATCTCGACTCTGGCAGAAGAATATTTTGCATAGACGGAGTGTGGGATCGACATGCTAGGAGTCAAAGCGATCTTGAACATGTGCTTCTTTGCATCTCGAGTCGCTTTATCGATAGCAGACGTCGTATCGATAGATTTTCCTAGACCGACACCGACACGGCCTTTTCTGTCGCCAGAAACGACAGCGACTGAAAAAGTGAACCTGCGACCTCCGGCGGCCACACGAGTCACGCGGCGGATGTCTATCATCTTTGTGTCGAATTCCGGTTTGACGCGGTCCTTGTCGCTACGATTTCCGCCTCGGCGAGGACGAGAGTCTCTGCTATTTTTCATTCGTGGAGGACGAGCATCGAACGCCCCAGGAGCTGGCTTCCCTGAAAAAGGGGCGGCGATCGGAGCGGTCGCGACTGTAGCGGCGTTTACAACCGACGCTGGAGCCGCTGCTTTTATTTCCGTATTATTTTGTTTGTTTTCTTCTTTCATGATTAGAATTTTAGTCCTCCTTCGCGTGCGCCTTCGGCAACGGCCTTTATGTGGCCCGTATACAGATAGCCGCCACGATCGAAGACAACAATTGCAATCTTAAGGCCTAGAGCTTTTTTTGCAAGGAGAACGCCAACTTCGCGTGCCCGCTCTGCCGGTGTCTTGCCTTTGCAATCCTTTGACCAAGCTGATACTAGCGTCTTGCCATTCTCATCGTCGATCAGTTGCAAAAATATGAATTTGTGCGATTTGAAGACCGACAATCTAGGTCGCGAAGCGGTGCCGGAGACTTTTGCTCGTATTTTTTTGTGCCTACGCGCGATTTTATTTTGTTTTATCTGTGAAATATTCATGTTTTTAAACGGCTTTCTTGCCCTGCTTTCTGCGAATGACCTCGTCAGAATAGCGAATGCCCTTGCCTTTATATGGCTCCGGTTTTTTGACTGCACGGATCTGTGCAGCGAACTGACCGACTTTTTCCGCATCGATGCCAGAGACCGTTATGCCGCTCTTGTCAGATACGACTTTTATTCCATCCGGCACAGAAAGAGTCACAAGATGAGAAAAACCGACTGCTAGGATCAGGTCTTTACCCTTGACATCTGCCTTGAAACCTATGCCCTCGATTATGAGCTTTCTTTCATACACCTTATTGACGCCGGCTAGCATGTTCTTTATATGTGAAGCATACGACCCCCAGAGGGCTATGTTCGGAATGTCTTCACGAGCCGGAGAGATCGTTATTTCATTATTGGCGATGATTATGGAAATATCCTGATCAAAAGTTTTCTTTATCTCGCCGAGAGGCCCTTTGACAGAAAAAGCTCCATCCGAATATGTTGCGGTGGTCTTTGCTGGAATGGTTATGGCTTTTTTGGCGATTCGTGACATGTTTTTATGAAAAATTTACCAAATTTTGAAGAGAATCTCGCCGCCGACCTTTAATTTTTTGGCCTCGAAATCCATCAGGATACCGCGTGGCGTTGAATAGACGATATTGCCATAACCCTGCTTGAAAGGCTTTATATCGCGAGATTTCTGATAAAGACGGCGTGATGGCTTTGAAACGCGCAAAACTCCATGAATGCGAGGTTCGCCGTCCGTATATATTAGACCTATCTCGAGAGTTTGAAGGATGCCTGTACCCTTCTTGTCTACAGATGAGACATACCCGGCTTTCTTTAGGATATGTGCGATCGACTCCTTTAGCTGGGAGTGCGGCATGGAAACCACAGCTTTGCCAGCTTTTGATGCATTCGATGCACGCGTTATAAGGTCTGCGACAGGGTCAGTTACCATGATGATTTTCTTATTCCAGGAATAACGCCTTCATTGGCGAATTCACGGAAACATATACGGCAGAGGTCAAAATCTCGCATATATCCATTTTTGCGTCCGCAACGGAAACAACGGCGAACAACGCGCGATTTGAACTTCGGTGTCTTTTTCGACCTTGCTATGACTGATGTTTTTGCCATAAACGTTAAAAAGTGGACCGGTGAGCTTTCCCTCGCTTACGCTCGGGACCATGCTTTCGGTCGCTACGTCCGTATATTGGATCGTTTGATGAGTGTAGCAAACGGCTGTTTGGAAGTCAAATAGAGGATATATAAAGATAGCTTATGAAAAATAAAATCGCGCAATTCGTCAGTCGCCACAAAGTTCTCATGTTCGCCATATCCTTTTTGGCAGACTGGGGCATGATCGCCATCATCGGCCCGGGAAAGAATCACTCCGAGCCAGTGCACGCGCTTTTATGCCTGCTCGGCTTGATGTGGGTGGTTCTCCTGTTCGCGATCGGAGTGGTCGGAGCGCTTGCCGCCGATACAAAAGGAGAGAACGACTGACGATGCTCCTTGGTAGAACGCTTTCCTCCAGAGCCGCAAGGTTCACACCCGTCTAGCATTCAAAAATGCTGGACGGGGTTTTCTTTTTCTTAACTTCAGCTGATCGAGAATGATTCGCAATTAGGATCAATCATACAGCTAACTTTCATAGGATGGTTGCGAATGATTTGCAATTACTTTTCGCATGAAAAAAGGATGGCTGAGGAGGAGGATGGTCTTTATTTTTCAAGGCCTTTTACAATGTACATACATTGTCATACAGGCATTAAAAGAACATGCGACACCTCCCGTCGCTATCCTGATATATATTGATAATGTTGTTCTACAAAAGATCCTAAAGAAAAAAATCGCGCCCGGCGCGCAACTTTTTCGAGCATTTTAATAAGCTTCCCGTTTTCCTTTTCAGTCGTTTATTTTCTTTCCCTAATTCCCTTTCTTCTTGTCTTCTTTCTTTTCCTTTAACTGCAAGCCAAGCTCGCTCAATTGTTTCGAAGAAATCTCTGCAGGCGCATGCATCATGAGGTCCTTGCCTTCACCGTTCTTTGGGAAAGCGATGACTTCGCGGATGTTCGGCTCGTTCTCGAGGAGCATGACGGTACGATCGATGCCAGGAGCAAAACCGCCATGCGGAGGCGTGCCGTAAGTAAACGCTTCGAGCATGTGACCGAATCGCGCTTTTTGGTCTTCGGGAGTGATATTCAGATATTCGAAGACTTTTTGTTGCACCTCGGCTTGGTGGATACGGATCGAACCAGAGCTCAATTCATAGCCGTTCAGAACGAGGTCGTACGAGTTTGCACGCACTGAGAAGATATCCTTGCCGGACATGAATTTGTCGACATCTTCTTCTTTGATCGAGCAGAACGGGTGATGCGCGGCCTGGATATTGCCCTCTTTGTCCTTTTCGAACATCGGAAAATCGACGATCCATGCAAATGCGAGCTCGTTCGGATCAGTTTTGTCTTTTCTCATATCCGGCTTGTCGGAGCCGTATTTTTTCATCGATTCAGCATAGGTCAAGATAGGAAAAGGGGTCGATGCGATATTTTTGTTCGGATACAATGTCTTGACCAATTCTATGAACATGCCTTCTGTATAGGACAAGATGTCCTCGCGGGTGACAAACGACATCTCGAAATCTAGCTGGGTGAATTCTGGTTGACGGTCGCCGCGGCTGTCCTCGTCACGCATGCATCGAGCGATTTGGAAATATTTCTCGAATCCTGCGACCATGAGGAGCTGTTTGAACTGTTGCGGGGATTGCGGCAAAACGTAGAATTTGCCGTTCTCGAGACGGGACGGAACAACGTATTCACGCGAGCCCTCCGGCGTTCCCTTCATTAAAATAGGAGTCTCGATCTCGACAAAATCATGTTTATGCATGTAATCTCTGAAAAAAGAGATGATCTTGTCGCGATTACGGATGTTTTTTTGCATCCTCGCGCGACGCAGGTCTAGGTAACGATATTTGAGACGCAATTCTTCGTTGAAGTCGGATCCATTTCCTCGGATATCGATCGGTGGCGTCTCTGCTTTGTTCAGGATCTTTATCTCGAGCACTTCGAGTTCTACCGCGCCGTTTGCTTCGTTTTTGTTCACAGTCTTCTCTGGACGAGCATTCACCTTGCCCTTTACTTCGACAACCCATTCCGGCCGCAATGCCCCAGCAACCACTCCCGCCTCCTTGTGGTTCGGCAAAACAACTGCCTGCACACGTCCAGTCATATCGCGCAAGTCGAGAAATATGAGCTTGCCCATGTCGCGACGCACATCGATCCAACCTTTGACAATGACTTCCTTGCCGACATTTACAGGGATATCCTTTATATATGTTCGATTCATGAGAGATATTGTATCATAAAACGATTTCCAACCGATTAACCGACCGAGCCGGCGACTTTTCGTTTTTGCCGCTTTATTTTTTCGCTTCGTCTTTCTTGTCTTCTTTTTTCAATGGGAAACCGAGATATTCGAGGAGAGCAAGCGTATGCCCTTTATTATTTGAAGTAGTGACAATGGTGACAGCAAGACCAAAAACGTCTTTGAGGTCTTCGTCGGCTGTTTCAGGGAAAATAGTGTGCTCTTTTATGCCTAGAGTGCAATTACCCATTTCGTCTATAGTACGGGATAGACCACGGAAGTCTTTTGTGCGTGGCAGAGCTATGTGGACAAACCTATCGAGAAAATCATACATGCGGTTCCCGCGTAGAGTGATTTGATAGGCAAGAGGGTCACCGGTGCGAGTTTTGTACGTAGCGATAGATTTCTTGGCGGTGCGGACGGCGGCTTTTTGACCGGTGATGCGCGCGAGACGCTCGGCGATCAGCTCCTTCTTTTTTGCGTCTTTGGTCGATCCTATACCGACATTGATGACGACTTTCTCGATACGCGGAGTCTGCATCGGATTTTTAATATGCAAAGCATCCTTCAAGTCTTTGAAGGCATGACTGGCTTTTTCTTTCATTGTTTTAAATTGTTCTTGTTTCATTGTAGTAGGTTTATTATTCGATATTCAAGAAATAGTATTTTTGCATTTTGTCTTGGATCTATTTTATTTCTTTAGATTTTCGACATTCGCCACATTCGATGCCTGTATCGGCACTGCCCGCTCGACTATCTGACCCTTTTGACCCTCTTTTCTGGCACGCTCGTGTTTTTTATAAACATTGACGCCTTCTACAAGGACTTTGCCGAGCTTTGGAAATGCCTTCAAGACTTTTGCTGTCTTGCCTTTGTCCTTGCCGGTCAATATTTTTACTGTGTCTCCTTTTTTTATATGCATGGTAGTTTTATACGATCTCTGCTGCCTTCGACGCTATGGTTTGGAATCCTTTTTCCTGAAGCTCGCGCGGTATCGGACCGAATATGCGTCCAGCTATCGGCTCTTTCTTGCCCTTTTCGACTATGACGACTGCGTTCTCGTCAAAACGTATATATGAGCCGTCGTTACGGCGGAACGGGTTGGTCTGTCTGACTACGACTGCCTGTAGCACGTCTTTCTTTTTGACTGCCTTTCTCGGTTCTGCCTTTTGTACAGACAAGATCACCATCTCGCCGATCTCTGCATAGCGTTTCTTTGACGCGCCGAGCACTTTGAAGATGCGACCTATCTTTGCGCCGCAGTTATCAGATATTTTTACGATTGAGCGAGGTTGGATCATGGTATTTAAATATTATGCGATCACCTTGAAAGCTTTCTGCTTTGAGATAGGACGGCATGACTCTATGGTCACTTTGTCACCGATCTTCTTTGTATTTCCGGCATCGTGGGCCTTTATGCGAAGGGTCTTCTTCATAAATTTGTGATATTTCGGATGTTTGACATAGCGTTCGATCGTCACGACTATGGTATCTTTCATCTTGTCAGAAGCGACTACGCCGGAAAGCTGCATACGGCGAACCGGTGCGACCGCCTGTGCGGTCGTTGTGGTTTTTGTATTTTTTTGTGCGGTTTCTTTTGACATGGTGTTAAGATCTTTTATTTCATACGCTTGTTCTTTTCTGCTTTGGCCGCTTCATTTCTCTTGGCTGAGAGAGTGGTCATGATGCGTGCGATCTCTGTGCGATGTGCCCTGCCCTCCTTTACATTCTTTTGCTTGCCTCCAGCAGAACCAAAACGAAACAGATGCAGAGCTGTGCGCTTTTCAGCGAGGAGATTGGTCAGATCGGCGTGTGTTTTGTTTATGTAATCTTTCATTGGAATCTTTATACTACGGATATATTGGAATTATGCAAGCTCTCGAGAGATGATCTTTGTCTTTACGGACATTTTTGTACCTGCTTTACGCAATGCTTCGATCGATTCTTTGTCGCCGACTCCATCGATCTCGAAGAGGATACGACCCGGCCTTATCTCCGCCACAAAACCGACCGGCTCGCCCTTGCCTTTGCCCAGCTTTACTTCTGGTGGCTTTTGGGTATAAGGCCTGTCAGGGAAAATGCGCACCCAGACTTTGCCGCTTTTGGTGGCATAACGCGTCATGACCTTTCGAGCGGCTTCTATTTCGTTTGAAGTGATTCGTCCAAATTTCGTCGCCTTCAACCCGTATGATCCGAAAGCGAGAGCGACGCCTCGCGTCTCGACGCAACTGTCGAGCTTCTTTGCATTTCTGCGACCTGTATGCCACTTGCGGAATTTTACTTTTTTAGGAAATAACATGGTAGTGATTTAAGGGCTATTTGACGTTGACGGTCGCAGTAGACCTCTTTATATTCGCGGTATTAAAAATCTCGCCTTTGTATATCCAGACTTTGATCCCGATATCGCCATATGTCATATGAGCGCGTTCACGGGCAAAATCGATGTCGGCACGCAAGGTCTGGAGCGGGATACGGCCTTTTTTTAGTTCCTCGGAACGGGCGATATCCGTGCCGCCGAGACGTCCTGATAGACGAACGCGAGCGCCGCCGACGTCACGGTTCGCAGTGATCTTTTCGATCGATTGCTTCAAAACGCGGCGGAACGGCAAGCGCTTTTCGAGCCCTTCGGCTATCATCATGGCGGCGATGGCGGCGTTCGATTCCGGACTGCGGACCTCTTCAATGTCTATTTTCAGTTCTTGACCGGCGAGGTCGATCCTGTTCTTCTTGAAAAGTTTTAGGATCTTGTCGCGCAATATCGTCATCCCCTCCCCTTGGCGACCTATGATCATGCCTGGACGAGAAGTGCGTATGGTGACTTTTATGGATTTCTGATTGCGCTCTATCGCCACGTCTGCGAGATAATTAGCGCGCAGATCTTCAGTAAGAAATTCTCTCAAAATAAGGTCTGCCTTCAGAGAGTTGCGATAATTCTTGCCGGTGCCAAACCAACGGCTCTTCCAGTCGCGGATGATTCCAAGTCTATGTGAGTATGGGTGTACAGAATGTGACATGTTATTTTTTTGCTTCTTTGCTTATTGCCTTCTTTTCTTTTATTTTCTCGACTTTTGGAGCGAGAACAAGGATGATATTGCTCGTGCGCTTCTTTATTGGGTTTGCCATACCACGAGAACGAGGCATGCTGCGCTTTAGCACCTGACCGCCGTCAACGCGCAATTCTTTGACCATCAGAATGTCGCGTTCTATATGAAAGTTGTTCTTTGCATTGGCTATGGCTGATTGGATCAGAACGACCAGAGGATCAGCGCCCTTCTTTGGAGTATTAGAGAGTATCAAAATTGCCTCGTCGGCCGATTTCCCGCGAACCAGGTTTGCCGCCACACGGACCTTGCGTGGAGAGATGCGATAGTTTTTAAGTGATGCGTTGATCATGATGATATCGTGCAGGGAAATTATTTTTTGTCTGCGGCCGTCGTCGCGGCCTCCTTTGCTGATTTTGCGGCATTGACTTCGGCCTCCTTTGCCTTTAACTCGATCTCTTTTTGCATCTTGCCTCCATGGCGGATGAATTTCTTCGTAGGCGAAAATTCACCGAGGCGGTGTCCAACCATGTCCTCGGTGACTAAAACGTCTATATGCTGTCTGCCATTGTATACGCCAAAAGTAAAACCGACCATTTCAGGCGAAATGGCCGAGCGGCGATACCACGTCTTTATAGACGCTGTAGTAGCAGCTTTTTTGCCGGCTATCTTTTTCAAGAGCCGTTCCTCGACGAATATGCCTTTTTTTAGCGATCGCGCCATAAATTATTGTCAGGATTATATATACCAGATAAAAAACAAGCCCTGACGAGCTTGGAGGTATCTTAACAGAGCCGTGATTTGAAGTCAAGAAGATACATTACTCATACCTCAACGCCTCAATTGGACTCTTCTTGCTGGCTTGATGCGCTGGATAACCGCCGAATACAAGACCGATAACAGCAGAAACGGTTATGCCGAGAATGGCACCTGACCACGGGAAAACAAATGTCCAATTGATAGCCAAGAAATGCGACAAAATCAAAGCTATTAAATATGCCAAGCTAGAACCCAAAATGATACCGACCACACCGCCAATGACGGTGAGGAGGACTGCCTCCAAAAGGAATTGCGTCAGTATGTCGCGGTCTTTTGCCCCGAGGGCCTTGCGCAAGCCGATCTCGCGGGTGCGTTCAGTCACCGAAACAAGCATTATGTTCATGATGCCGACGCCGCCGACAAAGAGAGCGATCGATGCAACCGCGACGAGGAACCAGGTCAAGGCCGAAGTGATCGTACTGAGAGTGTTGGCAAGACTTTGTTGCGTCTCTACGGTGAAATCGTCCTTGGTCGGATCTGTAATGTTATGCGACTCCTCTAGAGTGAGTTTTATATTAGCGGCAGTGACCGGAACAGTAGCGTCAGAAGTCGCTTGGGTTATGATTCGATTATAATATTTCTGACCAGTCACGTATGTCATGGCTGTCGTATATGGCATGATGACCATTGAGTCGAAATCGAACAGCGTGCCGCCGCCAGATTTTGGCAATACGGCGACTACACGGAAATTGCGCCCTTTTATAGTTATATTTTGATTGAGTGGATCTTGGTTTTCAAAGAGATAATTCGCCACGTCAGCACCGATGACGACTATGCTCGACATTGAGTCGACGTCCGATTGGTCAAAGAACTGCCCTTCTGACGGATTGATGTTAAAGATGCTCGCCATTAGATCGGTGCCGCCAAATATAGTTATCTGATAGGTATTAGAGTCATACGAAGCGGTGTCCGCACCGATGACGACAGGCATGAGCGACTGCAGATCTGGCACATTCGCTTTGTTCTCGATGGCAGTCACATCTTGCGGCTTCAGAGAATCGCTATAGAGCGAGGATGCGCCTGCGGATGGGCTCGTCGATACTTGGCCTGGGATTATGGCGATCGTGTTCGTGCCGAGACCTTGGACCTCGCCGAGAATCAGATTCTGCGCTCCTGCACCAAGAGACACGACGAGCATGATAGCCGTGATTCCAATGACGATGCCGAGAATGGTCAAAATCGACCGTGAGCGGTTCGTGCGGAGCCCTGTTATCGATGTTTTAAAAAGGTGGCGTAGAGTCATAATGATAAGTGTAAAATGCAAAAGGCAAAGTGCAAAACTTGAAGACAGCCAATCTTCACATGTCCTCCACAGGATAAATATCTAGAGCCACTTCCTCGTAAGGATGCACATCTTTTATCGCGTTAATTACTGCTTGTAATTTTCCTCTAGAGCAAACAGCTTCAATTTTCTCCTCGACCACTTCTTCGAGCTTTCCGACAAGACCAATGTGAGGGTGTGCGCCTTCTTCTGGTTTAAATCTACCAACACCCTTTGAAGAAAAAGAGCAGAAATTGTAATTTCCGATTTTTCCAGCACCGGCTTTACCCATAGCTTCACGAACCACATTTGTATGTGTTTCTGGAACAAAGACAGCAATTTTTACAATTTTTGATCTCATGTTTAGAGTTTACTACTTTTTAGACTTCAACGTTATGACACTTTTACCAAGCATGTTAGATATTTCGATCGTTTCTACAATAAGCGGTTCAATCCTTTGTGCTGAGATAAGTCTGCTCATCTTTAGGAGACCCATCCAATAGGTTGATTCTCTTGCACTTTTCAAGGCAATCTCAAAATATCTCTTGAATTCCAATTTTGAGGTCGCTGCTTGAGCTTCAGTGATATTTGCTCCTATAGACATTGATGAGCGAAGCAATTGATCAGTAATAACCCAAGCGGCTTTTTTCTTTGGCAGTTCTTCACAAAGTTCAATGATATTCAAACTCAAAACAAAAGCTCTTGCTTTAACATCATTTTTAAGTTTTGCATTTAACTTTTGCATTTTGAGTTTTGCAATTTGCATTTATTTTATATACTCCGCATCCGCGCTCAAGCGATTCTTGACTTTTTCATCGCTCTCAATCTCCCCATCCATGAGACGGATGATACGCTCGGAATGTTCAGCAGTAGCGGTTTCGTGAGTGATGAGGACGATCGTCTTGCCCTCCTTTTCATTCAATTTCTGAAGGATGGACATGATGTTCTTGCCTGATTTGCTGTCGAGGTTGCCCGTAGGTTCGTCGGCGAATATGACGTCAGGATCAGTGACGAGAGCGCGCGCGATTGCGACGCGCTGACGCTCGCCGCCTGAAAGCTCGCTCTGGTCGTGATTGATGCGATTTTCCAATCCGACGGCTTCGATCGATTTTGTGGCACGCTCGTTCCATTCTGATTCGGGAATATCGTTTGAATAGTAAAGCGGCAACTTAACATTTTCGAGAACGCTCGTCCTCGCCAACAAATTAAAAGCTTGAAAGACGAAGCCGAGCTTTTGATTGCGCAGATATGCCAACTCGTTACCACCATACAAGGTTATGTTTTTACCATCAAAGTGATAACTGCCGGAGGTCGGCGTGTCGAGGAGACCGAGAAGATGGAGAAGTGTCGACTTGCCGGAGCCCGACGGTCCCATGATGGCCATGAATTCCCCTCTTCGCACATCAAAGGAAACACCAGCTAGAGCGACCGTCAGATCGCCGCCATCGTGATAGGTCTTGCGCAGGTTTTTTACTTCAATTATATTCATAATGGAAATGCAAAGTGCAAAACTCAAAATTCAAAATTAAATACGTTGAATTATAGTTTTGCATTTTGATTTTTGAATTTTGATTTAACTCCCGACGTAAGTCACTACCCTGTCGCCTGGCTTCAATCCGGAAATAATCTGTACCGTTCCATCCGAACCTTTTAGACCGATCGTTACTGGAACGGTCGAGTAGGTTTGACCGTTTTTTGAAACGAGTCGGACGTTTGTCGATGTGGAAGTTATGAGAAGCGCGCGATATGGTATTTCTAGGACATTGTCGGCTTCGTGGGTCAAGATCTCCAGATTCGATGTCATGCCGCTCTTGATCCTGCTATCTGGCGAGATGAACTGAAGGGTGACTTTGTAGGTAGGAACGCCTTCGAGAATCGTCTCCGCTGGATCTATCATGATGACCTTTTCCGGAAAATCGACATATGCCCCATAGGCATCGAGCGTGCTCGATGCCAGATCTCCAACAGCAACTTTGGCGATATCTGCTTCGGCGACGTATGCCTCGACCTTGAAGCCGGTGCCCTGAACGGCTAACCCGCCCTGTCCAGGCGCCATATATTCGCCGACATTCGGATCTTCCTGGGTAACGATCCCATCAATCGGAGAAGTCAGAGTATCTTCCGCAAGAACGGCTTGCGCTTGAGCTACCTTTGCGGCTTGCGCTGCGATGGCATCGGGAGTTGAACCTGATTGTTGAAGGGCAAATGTGTTTTCCGCTTGTGCATAGGCAGACGAAGCGCTCTTGAGCTCGGTATCTGCGCCAGATACAGTGGCGACAGCTTGGTTCAAAGTGGAAAGCGAAGTGTTCATCGAGGCGACGGCCGAGTCGATGGCTGACTGTGACAAACCGGAATTGCCAGGGCTTAGATTGTTTATTATGGCTGAAAGATCGTTCAAATACCCTTTTATCGTCGCAAGATATCCTTCTGTATTAGAAACAAATCGAATCGCATTGGAGATATTTGCCGCGCTTGCGTCATTTTGCCAATTATTGAGCACTGTTCCAATTTGCAAGCGCTCGTTATTTATGGCAAGGGCAATGGCATTCGATTGAGTGCGAACGTTTATGGTCGGGTTGGCAGTTTGAGGATTGGTAAAGAAAATGTCACCATAATTCACTACAGCGCTTTGCGCTTGGACATATCCGGTATGGATTGCATTGACAGAATCGGATAAGGCATTAATTAAAGTCGTCGAAGCAGTGTTTACGGCAGATTGATAGGCGGCATATTGCTGTGGAGTCAGACCGCTCGACATATCTGCGAGGGTCGCTTGGGCGCTTGCTAGAGCGGCCTGATCGTCCGCGTTGTCGAGCGAAGCTATAGGATCACCAGCTTTTACCGTATCGCCTATACTGACATAGATCTTTGAAATAACGCCACCCTTTTCAAAAGCCAGATCGGCCTCGCTCACAGGAGAGACTGTACCTGTGACACTGACTTGTTCGACGACATTGCCAATAGCGGCCGTTGCATACTGGAAATTCGGTTTTTTTGTTTTTGTCTTCTCATAGACGACTCCAGCAACTATGACAATAATTATAAGACCAATGATGACCCATTTATTTTTCAAGTGCCGAAAGTGCGATCTTTTCATGCCTATAATTGTAACACATAAAATTTCATCTGGTTGGTTTTATTTTTGTATAGTTTTTGGACAAGAAAAAAGCGCCCGACCGAAGCCGGGCGCTGTTAGAATTTAACAATTATAGTTTTTTGTCCGACAAAAAGATCTGGATGAGTTGTATCGGCGGCAACCGATGCGCAAGCTCTATGGCGAGCACCCGGGATATCTTGGCCAGGGGTTCATCCTGCGAGCGAAGCTCGATCTTCCGCGAATGTTCATAGGTGGCCTTCATGAAGGCCAGGACATTATCGGTAGGAACATGACCGAGCCGCTTGGGGATAGCCCGGAGACTTGCCCTGAGAAGTTCATTGACCGGAAACGACGTCATAAAGTGACCCTCCCCGACCGTGCCGACAAAAAGGCAAAGAAAATCGCCAAAACGTTTCCCCGCATCATCCGAGTGCATCAAGCTGAGCGCATCGAAGAGCTCCCCCACGATACTTGTCAGAAGATGACCCATTGCCGTAGGCACGAAACCGTGGTAATTGCTCGAAAGATAGGTGAACAATGTAGATAACGATGAAGCGTAGGCCTGCAGAGCATATTCGACCAGAGCAGGGTTCCCTTTCATTTCCAGAAAAACGGAATAAGTTGAATCTCTTTCCGTCGAATCCTGCGTCGTTGCGCCATCAGAAGCTTCAAGAATCACTGGCCATAAAAGATATAATGCCTGCAAAGATTCCTCATACTTTTGATCTATGATGCAATCTCGGATCAAGAGATTTAATTGAACCAATCTGTCGTTCGGGTTCAGTTTGGCGAGAATGACCGCCAAAAACCTATTCGTATCGTTCGCCTGAATCATAACAGGCATGATATTTTTCGTTTTCATTTATTTTCTTTCCAGAGCCGCAGCTCTCTGTCTTCTCCCGTAAGAGAAGCGCCGGAAGACATGCTTACATATGTTCCGGCCTCGTTTTTGTTGTTTTCAAAGGGCAAAACATTCGTCTCGCCTATTTTGACATTACGCTTGTTTTTAAATATGTCAAGAAAAAAGCGCCCGACCGAAGCAGGGCGCGTGTGAGGATATTATCGATAGATTAGACCAGCTTACAAGTCTTTCGACCTCTTGCTTTCAAGCATATATTTCGACAAAACAATGCTTTCCCGATAGATATTGCGGGTCATAATCTTGCTCGTCACCCGTGGATCGGGAAAATACATCTGATGACCAAATACCGTCCGCGGACCTTTTTGGCCTATGAGTATGGGATTGGTGATGATTATTCCGACAGGATAAGGGTCGATGATGGCTCTGTCTGGCGTAATCAACCACGAATGATTGCAATTTCTGAGTATGATACCGATATGATCCGGATCTCCGTTTCGCTGACATTCCATGCCTAGATAGAGACCGTCGACAACCTTGACCTCCGGAACACAGCGAGCCAAAGCTCGACAGATCGAATGGCAATTCATGCTCGGATTGTAAGATTTCGGAAGCTTTGATACATATTCTCCTGTCCGGAGAATGAGCATGCTTATCTCGCCCCATAGTTTTTGATCTTTTGGGGTCGTGTACGGTTCAAGCGAACTGTTTATGAACATAATTTCCTTTCTCTCTTAATTTTCTAAGTGATTGATATCATCTCAGAAGCGTTTTGTCAAGCAAAAACACGAGTTTCCGCTCGTGTTCATTTCTTGTAAAGCTTTGATCTTTAGCTGACCTTGACCGATAGTCGTCTTAAGGCCGCTTTTCCCCTTTAACCTATTCTGCTTTCTTTTTCTTGCC
This sequence comes from uncultured Candidatus Saccharibacteria bacterium, assembly GCA_964565685.1. Taxonomy (GTDB): domain Bacteria; phylum Patescibacteriota; class Minisyncoccia; order Phycocordibacterales; family PALSA-1337; genus JAGWNR01. The sequence continues at coordinate 13,309 of CAZMFR010000010.1, read as the reverse complement.
GACTTGTCTGCGCGATACGATGAAGATATTCGAGTATTTCTTTGGCGTGCGGGTCTTTTGGCCCTTGCCTGACGGCTTGCCCCACATGGTCTTCAAACGGCGCAGACCGCGACCAGTGCGCTGTTCGCCGCCGCCATACGGATGGTCTACAGGGTTCATAACCGATCCACGAACAGTAGGCCTAATGCCCATCCAACGAGAACGGCCGGCTTTGCCGATAGTGACGAGGCGATTCTCATCATTCGATACGGTACCGATCGATGCCCAGGCAGTATCGATGATCTTGCGCACTTCCGTCGACGGCATTTTGATATGCGTATAACCGGCATCATTAGCGATCACTTGGGCAAAAGATCCAGCAGAACGGACGAGACGTGCGCCGCCTTGCGGCTTTATCTCGATATTATAGACAAAAGAACCGACAGGGATGTTTTTCAAAGGAAGGCGGTTTCCGGAAGAGATCTCTGCTTTTTCTGATACGAGGAGCTTTGAGCCGACTTTTACGTCTTTTGGAAGGAGGACATAACGGCGTTCGCCATCAGTGAACTGAACCAGACCGATGAAGCCGGTACGGAACGGATCGTATTCGACGGTTTTGACTACTGCTGGCATGTCTTTCTTGTCATATTTAAAGTCGATGAGACGATAGAGCTTTTTATGCCCGCCGCCATGATGGCGCACTGTGATGCGGCCCTGATTGTTGCGAGCGACATCGCGCTTAAAACCGACCGTGAGAGGCTTGTACGGCGCAGACACAGTCAAATGGTCTTTGAAAGATATCGTTGTCATCTGTCGGCGAGATTTTGTGAATGGTGGATAGTGTTTCATGGATAATTAAAAATTTAAAGTGGAAAGGTCAAAATCTAAACGAGATTAATCTTCTCCCCTTTCTTCAAGTAAATCATCGCTTTCTTGACTCCGTTCGACGTGCCGCGCTTGCCACGGACAAAGACGCGCTTTGCCGGGAGATTCACTATGCGCACCTTGACCGGAGAAACTTTGTACAAAGCTTTGATCGCCTGGGATATCATAGGTTTGTTGGCGTTCTCTCTCACTTCAAAAGTATAAACGGCCGCTCGACCATCCTTAGGTTCGCTCATGATGCCGGATTTTTCCGTTATGCGCGGACGTAGGATTATGTCATGATGCTGACCGCGATGTACAGTCGGCGCAATAGAGACCGGCTCGATCGCAGGAGTCATCGATTTCTTGGCAGTCTTGACTGCGGCTCTCTTTATCGAAGCGTCTTTGACAACGGCCTCTTTATTCTTTTTTGATCCAAATAATGCCATGGTAGTTTATTTTTTAGTTGTTGGCTTTTCTTTCTTTGCCTTTGCTGCGACCGCCTTTTTTGTCGGCTTCTTTTCTGCGTTTTTATTTGCAGAAGTTTTTTCGATTTTTTCTGCCTTTTCATTCTCTCCCTTTATTTCTTTCTCCTTTGCTTCTTTTTTTGCCTCTGCTTTGACTCCAGCAAATATCTTCTTCGCACCGGCAATGATCAGATATTTGCAGTTCAAGACCATCAAAGGATTCGTGTTGCGATATTCTTCGATGGAGATATTCCCGAAGTTGCCAAAGCCCTTTACGACATTCGTGCCTTTCTCATCCATGGCGATGACAGCGGCGTTCTCTGGCTTGGTGGCGAGCTTTTCAAATCCTTTTATCTTTGCGAGATCGATGACGACTGCCTTCGCCTCTTTTGTTTTTGGGTCGACCAAAGAGAGCGAGTCCAAGAAAAGGATCTCGTTGTCACGGAATTTCTTTGAGAGAATGACATTGAGCGCTTTGAATTTGGCCTGCTTGTTCACTTTGCGATCGTAATTCTTGTCCTTGCGCGGGCCATGAGTGACGCCTCCACCGACCCAGATCGGCGAACGAATCGAACCATGACGAGCCTTGCCGAGACCTTTCTGTTGCCATGGTTTTCTGCCGCCGCCGCGCACCTCGCCGCGAGTCTTTGTGTGAGCGATAGGGTTGCGAGCGGATGAGCGCATTGAATTCACGACTTGATAGACCAAGTCGGCATTCCAAGGCAGTCCAAAAATCTGCTCTGGTAGAGCGATCGTTCCGGCTTCCTTGCCATTTTGATTGTATATTTTGGTTTCCATGGTAATAATGTCGTCTATTTATCTTTTTATCGGGCCATAATCTCTAGAAGGGTGCCCCGAGACCCAGGTACAGCTCCCGAAAGATACATGATGTTGTCGCCCGCGTCAATGTGGATGACTTTTAAATTCTTTACAGTGATGCGATCGCCGCCCATGCGACCGCCCATGCGCATCTTCTTTGGGACTTTGTTACGCAGGCCGCCTCCAATAGAACCCGGCTCGCGCTCGCTGTGCTTCTGACCGTGACTGCGCGGACCGCCGTGGAAACCATGACGCTTCACTACGCCTTGGAAACCCTTGCCCTTTGAAATTCCAGAGACAGTGACTTCGTCGCCCTCCTTGAATTGGGCGAGATCTACTTTGTCGCCGACCTTGAAAGGAGTCGCATCGCCGAGTCTGAATTCCTTGACTGCTTTGAATGAACCGAGATCTTTCCACTCGTCTTTTTGCGGTTTATTCACATTTTTCGGTTTGCGTGAGCCAGCTCCGATCTGAACAGCAGTATATCCGTCGGATTCTTCGTTTTTTACACGAGTTATGACATTAGGCGCGGCCAAAACTGCCGTTGCAGGATGAACGACGCCATCTTTGTCGAAGATCTGGGTCATATTCAGTTTTGTGGCAAGTATGAATTTCATGGGATTGGAAGTCTGTAAAGTCCTTAAAGTCATAAAGTCTGTAAAGTGGGTGCAATAATTCTTGCGTTTACCTTATGGACCTTATAGACTTTCAATTTTAAGGGCTATTTCTTACATCATCTTTACTTCTATGCTCACGCCTGACGGCAAATTCAAGTTCGTCAGGGCATCGATCACCTTTGGATTCGGATTAATAATGTCGACTAGACGCTTGTGAACGCGCATCTCGAATTGCTCTCGAGCGTTTTTGTGGACGAAAGAAGATCGGTTGACAGTGTATTTCTTGATCTCTGTTGGTAAAGGAACTGGACCGAAGAATTCTGCATCATACCTAGCCGCCGTATCCATGATCTGCTTCAAGCTCGCATCGAGGATCTTGTGCTCATAAGCACGGATACGGATGCGGAGCTTTGGCAGTTCTGCAACTTCCGGCGCGGCCTTCTTTGCGTGCTGGACCTTGGTTACGACCGGCTTGGCGTGGGTCTCTTTTTTAATTGTGTCTTTTGTGGGCATGGATTACGCTACGACTTTCGTTACAACTCCGGCACCGACTGTCTTGCCGCCCTCTCGGACAGCAAAGCGCTGTTTGTCTTCGAGAGCGACTGGTGCGACGAGCTTGACCTTGAAGGTTACAGTGTCTCCTGGCATGACCATCTCCACCTTTTCAGGCAAAGTGACCTCGCCGGTGACATCTGTCGTGCGGATATAGAACTGGGGCTTGTACCCGGTAAAGAATGGGGTGTGACGACCACCTTCTTCCTTTTTCAAAACGTAAATCTCCGCTTCGAATTCTGTGTGCGGCTTGACTGTACCCGCCTTGGCGAGAACCATGCCACGAGTGACATCGTCTTTTCCTGTTCCTCGTAGAAGGAGTCCTGCATTGTCGCCAGCGAGGCCTTCCTTTAGAGATTTATTGAACATTTCGATACCTGTAATGACTGTCTTTGCGGTATCTTTGAAGCCAATGATTTCGACTTCCTCGCCTACAGTGATCTTGCCACGTTCGATACGACCCGTAACGACAGTACCACGTCCTTCGATCGAGAAAATGTCCTCGATAGGCATAAGGAACGGCTTGTCGACCTCACGAACTGGTTCAGGAATATAAGTGTCTAGAGCATTCATGAGCTCGTCGATCTTTCCAACCCATTCTGGCTTGGCTTCGAGAGCACCAGTAGCAGAACCACGAATGACAGGCACATTTTTGCCGTCAAAGCTGTTTTTGGTCAAAAGCTCGCGGACTTCCTCTTCAACGAGGTCAATGAGGTCCTTTTCAGGGACTAGATCGCATTTATTTAGGAAAACAAGGATCTTTGGAACACCGACCTGGCGAGCCAGGAGAACGTGCTCGCGAGTCTGAGGCATGACTCCATCAGTAGCTGATACGACGAGAATGGCTCCGTCCATCTGGGCGGCACCAGTGATCATGTTTTTTACAAAGTCGGCGTGGCCTGGGCAGTCAATGTGAGCGTAGTGGCGAATAGGAGTTTCGTATTCTACGTGAGATAGAGCGATAGTGACGGTCTTTGTAGAGTCACGGACCGTACCGCCCTTTGTGATATCAGCGTATGCCTTGACCTCAGCAAAGCCTTTCTTTGATTGGACAGCCAAAATAGCGGCCGTCAAAGTAGACTTGCCGTGGTCGATGTGACCGATAGTACCGACATTGACATGCGGCTTTGTGCGATTGAATTCTTTTGCCATAATATTTTTGTTATTGCTTTTTCATCTTGTCTCCAACCAGAAGATCGAAAACAAAATAAAAAAGATAATCTTGTAAAATTATTTGTTAAAGCGTAGGTCTCTTTTGAGAAAAGTCCTACTTAGCCAACGCAAAATGCGTATTGCACATACTAGCAAATGGTAGTTTGCATGTCAAATTTTGGGCGCACAAAACAAAAAAGCCCAGGAAAAATCCCGGACCTTCTTTTTTATAAATTACAAATGTCCCCTATTTCCTCTCTGCAACGATCTCTTTCTCTATATTCGGCGGTACGACTTCATAGTGATCGAATTCCATCATGGCGGAACCTTGACCGGAGGTCATAGAGCGGAGCTGGGTAGTGTAGCCGAACATTTCTGATAGCGGCACCTTTGCGATGATAGAGATTGCCTGCCCCTTTGGATTGCTGCCTTCTATCAGACCGCGCTTTGAAGCGATCGAACCATTGACATCGCCCATGTATTTCTCTGGACAGACAACCTCAAGCTTCATGATCGGTTCAAGAATAACCGGCTTTGCGCGCTTGGCGGCCTCTTGGAAAGCCTGCGAAGCGGCTATTTTATATGCGATTTCAGACGAGTCGACATCGTGATACGAACCATAGGTCAGCTCGCAAGACACATTGACCATCGGGAATCCGGCGACGATGCCGCGGGCCATAGCTTCGTGCACGCCCTTTTCGACAGCAGGAATGAATTCCTGCGGGATAACGCCTCCCTTGATCGAGTTAATGAACTCGAAATCATCATAACGTGAGACATTTTTCGGTATTTTTGCGTTTTTTTCGATCGGTTGCATCGGTTTGATGTTCAATTTGACGTGACCATATTGACCTTTGCCTCCAGTCTGTTTGATATATTTGTGCTCTGCCTCTGCGGCGCCGAGGATCGTTTCGCGATATGCCACTTGCGGTTCGCCGACGTTCGCTTGCACGCCGAATTCCCTCTTCATGCGGTCGACCATGATCTCGAGGTGAAGCTCACCCATGCCCGAGATGATCGTTTCTCCAGTTTCCTGATTGCTCGAGACTTTGAAAGTAGGGTCCTCATTGCCGAGCTTGTGCAAAGCCATGCCCATTTTTTCTTGATCGGCTTTTGTCTTTGGTTCGATGCGCAGAGAAATGACAGGTTCCATGAATTTGATCGTTTCAAGGATGATCGGATTGTTCTCATCACAAAAGGTATTCGAGGTAAGAGCGTCTTTCAAACCGACGGCGGCAGCTATCTCGCCTGAAAAGACTTTCTTGACCTCTTCGCGTTTGTCGGCCTGGAGACGGACGATGCGGCCGAGGCGCTCTTTTTTGCCTGTCGTTGAATTGTAAATATAGGTGCCTGCTTCGATAGTTCCGGAATAGACGCGGAAGAACGTCAGCTGTCCGACGAATGGATCGTTTTGAAGCTTGAAAGCAAGGGCGCAGAACGGCTCTTCATCTGATGCGTGACGCATGACCTCTTCGCCTGTGTCTGGATTTGTTCCTTTTACCGGTGGAATATCAAGTGGTGATGGCAAGTAATCGACGACAGCGTCCAGAACGAGCTGTACGCCGCAGTTTTTCAATGCCGAGCCAGTAAAGACTGGGAAAATCTTGTTGGCAATGACTGCTTTACGGGCGACTGTCTTGAATTCATCCATAGTGACTTCCTTGCCCTCGAGATATTTGCTCATGAGCGCATCATCGTGCTCGACGACTTTCTCGAACATCTCAGCGCGATATTTCTTTGCGTCGGCCAAAAGATTTTCTGGGATTTCTTTCTCAACGATCTTGTCGCCCATCTCTCCCTCAAAATAATATGCTTTCATGCGCAGAAGATCGACAACCCCTTTGTGATCGGCTTCGAGACCAATTGGGATTTGAAAACGCACGGCGTTCTTATTCAAACGTTCAAGGATGGAAGCGAAGGACCTTTCGAATGAGGCGCCCATGCGATCAAGCTTGTTGACAAAGCATAGGCGTGGCACGTTTCCCTCGTCTGCATAGCGCCAGTTCGTCTCTGATTGTGGTTCGACGCCTGCGACTCCGTCGAATACGACGACTGCACCGTCCAAGACGCGCAAGGACCTTTTGACCTCGACGGTAAAGTCTATGTGTCCGGGAGTGTCGATGATGTTGAAACGCACCATCTTTGATTTGTCTGTCGGCGGCATATAGGTCGGATTCCAGAAACAGGTAATAGCCGCCGCTGTAATCGTAATGCCGCGCTCGCGCTCTTGCTCCATCCAATCAGTGACTGTGTCGCCCTCGTGCACCTCGCCTATTTTGTGCGTCATTCCGGTGTAATACAAAATGCGCTCCGATGTGGTCGTTTTGCCGGCATCGATGTGGGCTATGATTCCAAAGTTTCTTACTGATTTAAGTGGGTAGTCGCGGTTCATAAATTAAATTAATGATTAATTGAGCTTTTCAGGGCTATTTGTCTTGTAAATTAAAAAAGCGTCGAGGCCTTTTAGTGAGGGATATGGTACAGGAAAAGGAGGAAATAATCAAATTCTTTGTAAAAAATCACTTATAGAGAATGACAATAAGGGTCATGATTAAAATTACAAGGGATGCAAACGAAACTACGAATGTTGCAATCCCTATACTTTTTGATTTCTTTGATTCCTTAACCAAAGTTCTTAGAGTTTCATTATCAATATTTGGCACCATAATTGGCATGATATTTTAATCAAATAACTTTGCTTAATTCATCTTCACTAAAAATACTTTCGCACTTTCTACACTGGTATTCAGGAATGGTTGGAGAGTCATAAGAACCGTCCCGGCTTATGTCACCAACCATACCATGTAAGTTTCCTGTTTTATATAGCTCCCCATGACATCCAAATTTTGGACACTTGATTATATTTTGACTGCTATTTTCTTTTTCCATAAATAATATAAATGAGTGCTCTGTAGATAATTGATTCCCAGAAGATAAACCAAATTAGAGTAGTAATCAGTACATGAAATATATCTGCCACTAAAATATTCCATAAAGTAAAAGTTCTCTCTTTAACTTTAATGTTATTTATCCAGTCACTATGGCTTGTACCATAATTTATTTGTTGATTTACAAATTCATTAGGAGTTACGATACTACCGTCAGTATTTCTTAAGGCCTGTGCCAGGATCGCCTGTACATAAGAGCCATGGAACTCCTCATCTAAACCAGTTGTACTGGCTATTTTATTTCCATACATTTGAGTAAAATAACTCAAAGGTAAAATTTCTGGCTTTGGATCTTCTGACACTGGAATTTTTTCTAAAAGCTCCTGCGAACTAGAAATATCACCGCAATCAATTATTGGATTTCCTGTTGATAGAGATGATTCAGTCCCAGAAAAATCAAAGCTAGGATAAAAATAGCAACTTACTTCCTTGCCAGATGCACTTGAGTAATTTGGCTCAAAACTATAAGAGGTATATCTTAAAATTGTCCATGAAGAACAGCTTAAACAAATAACAGTAATTCCCAGAATCAAAACAACAATCGTACTCCCATAAATCAACACATTCGCCATGCGGTGCCACCACCTGCCAGCAAGCTCGGGTCGATTGACGATGAGTAAATTAAGAAATTTTTTCATATATACAAATATCATACCCCCATCACCCACCCGGCGCAATCAGGTTATTTGTCGACATTAAATCCAATCTTTTCCTCGAGCGGTATCGGCGTGTCCATGAATTCTTTTACATACTTATATAGTTTGGTCAGAGTTATCCCTTGCTTTAGCTGATCGAGTTCAAGACTGTTGAATTTGCTGGCGAGTTCTTTGTTATCAATAATCATTTGGCGAAGTTTAACAAAAGTTCTCATAATTGATATGTTCACTTGAACGGCTTTCTTGCTATTCAGCACCGAGGAAAGCATCGCTACGCCCAGTTCAGTAAAAACCGTAGGCGAATACTTGATATGTTGCCCTTGCTTTAAGATCACAGTTTGTGATCTTAAAAGATATCCTTGCCACACTTTGGTTTCTTGGTCATTTAACTTGAACATAAAATCCTCTGGAAATCTTTCTGCGTTCCTTTTTACAGCCTGATTAAGAATCCTTGTGTCAACGCCGTATAGTTCTGCCAGGTCGCGATCAAACATGACTTTTCTGCCACGAACAAGAAAAATAAGCCGAGTTATGCGCTCAGTTGGAATTTGAATATTTTTTGCGAGTGATTTTTCTTCTTTCATTACACAATTATATCAAGAATAAAAACTTGATACTTTATTTTGGAATAGCAAAAAGTGAAAAAGGTGTGGAAAAATAAATTTCACGCCACAACTTTCCTTTTCACCCTTTCAAACTCTTTCAATAATCCAAGTTCCTTGCTATTCCACCGATTACTCCAACCCATCTTGTTCGGCTTGCACAAGGCGCAACTTCGCTTTTTTAGTTTGTATCTTTTTCGCATGATTTTCTACATTATCTTTTAGACAACACAGATCGCACTTCCAAAATACTGGATTATAATATGCCTTATCGCTCGATCTGATGACAAATTTCAAGAATCCACATGATCTGCAGACGGAAAGCTCGGTCCATTTCTGAACCAAAGTATTTGCAAAGCAAATAAATTCTGGAGATTTGTTTTCCATGACTTTTATTGCTAAATTTTATCAGACAGAAAATTCAGGTCAAGAGAAAACCGGTGAAATTTTACATATCAGTCACAAATTGTGACTGGTTAAAGTCTTAATTCCCCATCCAAATCGCCCAATTCAAATATCCTGCAAAAGTTACCCAAAGAATGTAAGGCAAAAGAATCCATGCGGCAGTCTTCGAGACGCGATAAAAATTGACAATAAGATAAAGAATAGAAAACCAGAGAGCAAGAAGCTCAAAGAATGCCAATCCCGGCTGTCGCAAGCAAAAGAAAACATATGACCAGAGAATATTCAGGACAAGCTGGATACAGAAAAGCGCGATGATATTCGCTTTTTGCCAATCGCCGCTCCAAAACCGCTTCGTCCAAGGATTCCATGCCTTGTCGCGATTTTCAAGCAAGGCGTTTTCCACTTGCCAATTCTTTTTCCAGACAATGAATAGAGATATGCCAATGAAAAGGAAGAGGATCGTCCAAACCGGACCAAAGATCCATGATGGCGGATTCAATGCTGATTTTGTGAGAGCGGCATACCACGAGCCGATCGCTGGCAAGGTGAAGATAGAGCCGATCCAACCAGCGAGAAGCGGGACGAGAAGCGCGATCGCAAGCTTGAACCAATTCGATTTATTCATGGAAAAAGTATAGCACATAGCAAAGGCCTTCCTAATGACACAATTCCAAGGGCTACCCTTGGACAAGAAAAATCCCTTCGCCAGCCAGCGGAGGGACCTCTTCTTTTTTGTAAGATTCCGATATATTAGACTTCGATTCTAGATTTTCGGCTCCTATTACCAGGCAAAGTGCGCAAAGGCCTTGTTTGCTTCGGCCATCTTGTGCATCGTATCGCGCTTCTTGACTGCTTCGCCTTCGTTTTTAGAGGCGGCAATGATCTCGTCAGCCAGTTTTTCGTGCATCGGCTTGCCTTTTTTGTTGCGAGCGACCTCGACGATCCATTTCATGGACAGCGCGGCGCGGCGCTCAGGACGGACTTCGCGCGGCACCTGATAGTTTGCGCCACCGACGCGACGAGAGCGGACTTCCATTGATGGCATAGTGTTTTTTAAAGCGGCTTCAAACAATTCAATTGGATTTTCTACTTTTGCTTTCTCCTTTAATAGATCAAACATCCCGTAGACGATCTCGCGAGCCGTGGATTTCTTGCCGGAATCCATACAGTAATTGATGAATTTCGTTATTTTGACCGATTCATAGCGCGAATCTGGTCGGATGGCTGGCTTGTTTTTTATTTTTCTTCGCATGATAGTTTATTTTGCCGCTTTCGGCTTCTTGTTTCCATACTGGCTACGACCTTTTCTGCGGGCTTCAACGCCAGCGCAATCGAGCACGCCGCGGACTATGGAATAGCGCAGACCGACATCCTTGACACGACCTCCACGAAGGAGGACCACTGCGTGTTCCTGGAGATTGTGACCCATGCCTGGAACATAAGCGGTGACTTCCATCCCGTTCGAGAGACGCACGCGGGCGATCTTGCGGATGGCTGAGTTAGGCTTTTTCGGAGTCTTTGTCGTGACTTTGATGCAGACGCCGCGCTTGAATGGCGCCGGGAAAAAGCTCGGGCGATTCTCGATGCTATTGAAGGTGCGCGTGAGAGCGACCGATTTCGACTTTCTCTTGAAGCTCCTGCGGCTCTTTTTTGTGAGTTGGTTTATTGTTGGCATAATGATTGATTTAAAGTTGAAAATGCAAAATTCAAAATTAAAGCCCGATTCCTTGGCCTTATAATTTTCACTTCGAACTTTTAACTTGCTTTGGTCCGCCTGATTTTTTCACTCGATTCCCCCTTGAGATATGAGGGAATGAATTACTCATGCGGAACCGTGATAATGTACGTTTTGCAACGTCTGATAAAGCTAACATAAAAAAATTGGGAGAGCAAGCTTTCTCGCACTCCCTGTGCCAAATGTTTTCGGTTACAGAAGATAGGCACAACCATCCCCTTAACCTAGTAATCGCCCTCAGAAGGATTCGGCTAAGTTGCTTTAACTCTCCTACAATGCTGCCAACGCTACCACGATCGGCTGATCACAGTGAATAAATTAATTTAATTGAAGAAAAAAGACAAGCTTGGGCGAAAATTATTTTGGAAGCAAATTTTTTATACCTTCTGCAGATAGAGTGTATGCTCTTACAAACGAATCATCGACATGAGCATAAAGAATTCCCTCACCGGGTTTTGTTTCAACGAACTGGCTGGCAAAAGTAATCGTCTTTGCCTCGGTGTCTCGAATGAGCGGTTCCGGCGAAACCCAGTCTATTTTTCCTATTTCATAATCATAAATAAAAAGCCCAACAGAAAACATGCCATATCTAGTCTTGCCGTCAACTTTCGTGTTTGCTTCACGGCCATTAATGATACCAAGCAATTTATTCTCTCCGAGATCTATAAAACTTTTTGGCAAAAGCGGCCCCGGCGAAGCATGGCTTCCAATCCAAGAAATATTATTTTCAGCCGGATGAAAAGCCGTCTCGCCAAACTTCCATGGCTCTCCCATGTCTTCGGCAAGAGCGACGCGCACAGTCGAATACGTCCGATCTTTTTCTTTCTTACTCGATTCAAAAAGATTATAACGAAATCCTTTACTGTTGAGCGGTGCGATTGAGACCTCCTTGGCTCCTTCAAAAGTCTTTGGATCAGCCATGAGCGCCGGCATTGTCATTTCTAGCGAATCAAGATCTTTTCCGATTGCGTGGCCTAGATGAATGAGAGCATGCTTCTTTGATTTATTGAGAAAAGGAAGAGTAAAATATATATGCATCAATCCAGACATATTGTCGATGAATATATCTGGATCTTCAAAGCCGATAAAATCCAACCCCGGTCCACTTAATTTGGAGATAATTTCATCTGAATGAGCAAGATTCAATTCACCGCCAATTGAAAAACACTCCAGCGAATCTCCTTTTACAATATGTATTTCGCTCCTATCAATATAACCACTGACTTCGACATCACCTTCCCTGCTCACGATACAGCGTACAATGCCCCTTCTATTCTTTGATGTTGGATCAAGAGCAATAGCCATGACATGCTTGAACCTGCTGTCTGTTTTGATCACCTTGCCTTGGTGTTGAACAAATATATCATTCATACTTTTATTACATCCCAGTAAACGCATGGAACAAGACCATAATGAGCGGGCTGACGAGAGGCCAAATGACAAAGAGCGCTATCAGGAGAAAAAAAATGGAGTATCGCTCGATGATCATGCGGACATTGGACATTGATGGCGGTAGAAGGGAGAAAAGTATATGCGATCCATCAAGCGGAGGTAAAGGAACGAGGTTAAAGAGAGCCAGCACGATGTTTATAAGGACGACATATGAGGAGATCTCGACGAACGATGCCGATAATGGCGCAAAACGTATGAATAAACTAAAGATAACGGCTATGAAAAGGTTACAGCACGGACCAGCGACAGCGATGAGGACTTCGCCGCTGCGAGGATTTTTTAGATTATAGGGATTCCATTGCACCGGCTTGGCCCAACCGAAAGTAAAACCGAACAAAGACGTGATGATCGGAACCAGAACAGAGCCGAAAGGATCCAGATGTTTTAATGGATTCAAAGTCAATCGGCCTTGGATACGCGGTGTTGGATCGCCGAGAGCCACGGCGGCATAGCCATGCGACAGCTCGTGGAGAACCACGGACATGATGAGGATGATTATAGAGAATATAATGGATATTGGGTCCATATTTGGATTAAAGGTGAAAGTAAACAAACAGAACCCAATTTCCAATTATCTGTATTAGCCAAAGAATAATTGAACCTGAATTTAAAAAATATAAATTTCCAGGCGTCATTTTTCGATTTGCTTAATTTCCTTGCATAAATACCATACTATGGTATCATCCTTCTTACTTAATCACATGGCCAGAGTATGTGCAATAACAAAGGTTGGTTCGAGAATGGGTGGCGGATATTCAAACCGCACTCGTGCAACACAGTTCAATCCTACAGGATCTGTGCGCCGCTACCCCAACCTGCAAAAAAAGCGCATTTACATCCCTGAGCTCAAGAAGACCATGATCCTCACCATCTCCACCCGCGCTCTCAAGACCATCCAAAAGAACGGTGCTTACAAGACTCTCAAGAAGGCAGGGTTGATCTAATCAAGGAGAAATCGAACTTGACTAGCACAAAATGATGTGCTAGTTTTCATTTTAGGCGTGGCTCCTCCAGTTACCCCTTAAGTAGGACACTCTCTTGTTGATAATAGTAACTCGACG
>CAZMFR010000009.1:30761-35667 GCA_964565685.1 uncultured Candidatus Saccharibacteria bacterium | reverse complement strand
CGTCGAGTTACTATTATCAACAAGAGAGTGTCCTACTTAAGGGGTAACTGGAGGTTCCTTTATTCAAAGGGAAAATATCACTAAAGCAACGCAATGTCAACATCCTTTCCACTTTCATAGTTTCGTTGTAAACTTCATTCACTATGCACGAAAAAATAAAAAATGACATAAAAGAGGCCATGAGAGCCAGAGACTCCATACGTCTCGATACCCTCCGCGGCCTTTTAGCAGTTTTTAACAGCGAATTATTAAAGAAACCGAAATCAGGTCCGACTTCCACGTCAGACAGTCAAACAGGCCTTTCTGATGAAGACGTCATCGTCGTCATACGCCGTGCGGTCAAACAACACCGCGACTCCATCGAACAGTTCGAAAAAGGCGCTCGTATGGACCTCGCCGACAAGGAAAAAGCAGAGCTCGCCATCCTCGAATCATACTTGCCACAATCAATGAGCCGAAAAGAGATCGAAAAATTCATCAAGGGGAAGATCGCCGCTGGAGCCAAATTCGACAAGGCAAAAGCCGGACAGTTCATGGGCGCAATAATGAAAGAATTAAAGGGCAAGGCAGAAGGTGCAGACGTAAAAGCAGTGATCGAAGCGATCTCATAGTGCTGACGTAGCGCAAAAAACATCAAAATTTATCTGAAAAGATCGGCGGATTTTGGTGTTATTCTGTACTTATATATTATACTGCCGGCAACTCTACGCTAAACTTCGCCCCTTTCCCTTCTCCGGCCGATTCGGCCCATACATGACCTTTGTGAACCTTTAATATCTCGCTCGCAATAAACAGCCCTAGGCCTGTGCCATGGATATTCTGCTTGTTCGCATTATCGGCACGAGAGAATTTCTGGAAAAGCTTTGGCATGACTTCCGGAGCTATGCCGATACCAGTGTCCGAGACGCTGAACCGAACAGGAATAGTCCCGTCCTCGTTCGGCACACGCTCGAGAACGATAGACAGCGAACCTGCCGGCGTATATTTGACGGAATTGTCTATGATATTAGAGATGACCTGCTTTAATTTATCTGGATCGGCCGAGACCTTCCATGGTCCTTCGCCTACCACCTTGTAATCGAATTTCAACCCGGCTTTCATTATATTCGGCTTTAGTTCGCCGACGATCTCGTCCACGAGGATATTTATGTCGAGCGGCTCAAAATTGTATTTCATACTGCCGAGTTCGATGCGCGAGACGTTCAGATAATCGTCGACGACATTGGCCAGGGTCTTTGATGACTCGAATATGCGAGAGGCCGCGTCGCGCACCTTTGATGACATCTCTCCCAAATCGCCCTCGAGAACTAGAGACGCGTAGCCCTTTATCGCTGTGAGAGGCGCGCGCAATTGATGTGTGGCGAACGAGATGAATTCTGTCTTCTGCTTGTCCAATTCGCGTAAACGATCGTTGGCCTTTTGCAGGTCTTTGGCCAAAAGCTCGATTTTTTCGCGCTGGGCCACTTCGCGATAGACGCTCCTTATCAGCAGATATCCGAATATAGACACGACCAGAAAGACCGCCGCTTTCAAAAGCGCTTCGATCGCAGAGGATGACAGAGTGGCATCCACGAGAAGGATGATAGCTATGAAAAATACCAGGATCTCTGTCGCTATCATCTTTGCATTGAACAGCTTGAACTTCAAAACAGAATATCCAAGAAGGAACGGGAAGGTCGCAACGAGGAAATTGCCATATGGAAGTATCGGGATATTGAACCATAATGGGAAATTGGTCAGACCGCCGCCAAAACCTAATATACTGCCCAGAATGATATATAAGATCTGACCTTTCTTTTCCTTATTTTTTTCTGTGAAATATGACCGAAATAGAAAATATGCGGTATAGGTGATAAGCCCGACGTATAGATAAGAGAAGTATATATCATAAGCTCTGCCTGCTATCGGCCAAAATGGAAAGATAGCTTCATGTTGAAGACTGTTTATGAACAATGGATTAGCGACGAAAAAGAGGATGAAGGCGATCATGGCATAGGATACCCAAAGTATCACGCTGTTCACCTTGTTTCTTCCAATAAATATGCTGATCCAATGAAAGAACAGGACTGGCACAAAGAGGGATCCAACCGACAAAATCCTGACCCACAATAGCGCTGTATTGTAATCGACGGCTATCTGCCATTGCCAATAGCCAAAAGACCAAACGGCCAAAGCCATGGTCATCAGAAAATATATCTGATTCGACCGCTCTCGCCAATTCTTGCTGATGACGAGCAAACCGAATGTCGTTGCTATGATTCCGTTTATCAGTCCTGATATGGCGAATATTCCCATAAAATTAGTTTTGCGCCGTTATGACGCAATGTATACGTTGCGGCTCATAATAGATATTCATCTTGTCCAAAGAAAATCCTGCGGCGATGAGTAGAGATGAGAATTCATCGGCTGTGCGATATTTCATTTTCCAACCCAGGACATCAGAGATAAAGCGTTTTTCAATGTTTTTTACGATATTCGATGTAATGAGGATCCCGCCTGGATCTAGAGAATCGCGCACCATCGAGAACATCTTTATCGCTTCTTCATCGCTTAAATATTCAAGCAATCCCACCAGTTCAGCTATGTTAAACTTCATTCCATGGCTATGCGTCTCGAAGAAATTTTCCGCAGTATCTTTGACCCATTGAAAAGAGGATAGATATCTATGGCTTCCGGCCAACTGTTGGCTAAATGAGATTGCCTCATGATTCTTGTCGATGAATATCGCCGACAACCGAAAGCTATCGTTCAGGGGCATCTCATCCACCGATTCAAGGACTGCCCTTGCCGATCCAGACGCAATATTGACGATCTTGACGTCTTTGTCTTCCGCTATCAGTTGGGCGATCTTTTTCTTTATCTCCCTTTTGACTAGTCTCAGACGATTCCTGACTGCTTTTGCATTATTCGTTCCTAACCATACTGAAAGAAAAAAATTCTGAAGACGATTGCCGGGAGGACGCGGACTGCGGTCATATAGGACTTCCATTGCCCTATGGTTCGTGGCATGTTCGATTATTTCCTCGCCGGATCTGTGGGTCTTTTTGAGTAAAACCCTCGTGCTAACAGGCAAGATGTCTAGGGTAGGGATGAGAAATATATTCGCTATCTTTCGAAAAAACGAATTTGTTTCGTAATCTAACATTTGGTCATCGTCTATAAAAACTCCTTTCATGTTTCGTACCAGCATTATACCATATTTTTAATTGCCGTCATTATTTCATTCGATCTATCTTTAAACTCTTTTATGGGCATGGGGCTATCATGCGAAGCGACATATATCGGCTTGCCGAATGTTATGGACAGCTTTCTTTTTCTCATAAAGAAATCTTTCACAGAAATATGGAACATGCCTTCGAGACGGACAGGGACTATCGGAACCTTGGTTACATATGCGAGATAAGAAACACCCCCCTTTGCCGGTTGGATCATGCCGTTTGGAGTAGTCCTGCCTTCCGGAAAGTAACACATAGTTCCGCCGTCATTGATGATTCGAATCTGATTGGCTAACGCTTTTTCATAATCGCGCAAGCCGACAAATACCTGATAAGATCCCCATGCCTTGAAAAAATCCCCGCCGTAAAAATGCCGTCGCCAGCCAGATCCGCCATAGAACTTGTTCTCACGGGAAGCATAGAACATCGGCGAGAAATGAGACCAAAATGGCAGAGCGGCTGGAGGAATGATTGGATCGAGCTCGCTCATATGATTACAGGCAAAGATAGCGTTTCCTTTGATTTCCTTTAAGTTTTCCAGTCCTTTGACTTCGAGGTGTCCAAAAAAATGAAGGACAATATTCGTCGGTATCCAGATTATTTTTTGCAAGACAAGGGGGCTGATGAAATATAATTTATTCATATTGCCCCTAATTCTCATGTATAGACGAAGGCACGACGTCTATCTCGATCTGGTTGCTTAGGGCCGCTGTAGGCGTAGGGTTGCTGGCGAACAGGTCATGCAGAGCGGCCATCAGAGGATTCGAATATCTGTATGCCACCGATGGCTCGTTGCATGAGTATTGTATGTAATATGTTCCCTGACTCAAATTCTGGAGTTGAGTCGAACCGGATATGCTCTTGAGAAGAAGTCCGCTCCAATCTGGGCTGGAAAGCAACGAGCTGACGCCGCTAGGCAGAGTCAAGGATTCAGCGCAAGACAATAATCCTGCCGGATATGCATAGCTCACCGTGACGCTGGACCCTGGCAGGACAGTGACTGGCTGGATATTGGCGGTGGTCAGGTAATTCCCGCTGGCGTTGGTAGTCTGCTGGAAATTGGCATTTGCTGGAGGGGTGGCGGAACTGCCCAGCCAGAGCTCCGGGAAGCCGACGGTTGGGCTGTTGCTACCGCTTGTGCCGTCTTCCGTCACCGTTCCGCACAGTGTCTGATTAGATGTGGCATTGGCCGAGTCTTCTGCTTGGACATAGACAGAATATGTGTTCGTCGCGGCTATGGAAGGATATGACAGTGTGGTCGTGATTGAAGGGCTAAAAGACGTCCATGACCCTACTGTTGAATTTGGATTCCAGCTGTATTTATATGGGCTTGTGCCTCCGCTCACGGAAACGTTGTTGGCCGATGCGGTCACGCTTCCCCCGCCAGCCGGGACAGTTCCTAGAGAGGTTCCGTTGGTGCAAGAGAGGATCGGAGTTGGCGATGTCGGCGGCGTGACACAGTTATTGCCCAGGCAAACGGGACTGCTGGTTCCACTGGTGGTGCTAGACCCTGAATTGAAGCTCAACCATCCGACCACGTCACTGCCCCATGCATAGCCGCTGAATTGGTTGTTCGAAGTGTTGAAAGAGACCCCGGCGCTAGATGTTGCTGTTCCAGTGAGACCTGTCACCGTTGCATGACCCGTTCCGGACAATTCTATCCATCCGTCCCAGCCGGTGTTGGAGGTGGA
>CAZMFR010000009.1:0-30661 GCA_964565685.1 uncultured Candidatus Saccharibacteria bacterium | reverse complement strand
GCTCTGGCCCAGCCGTTCACTGCTCCTGTGGTCATATTGACCGTAGCTATGGCGCCAGAACCATTGCCTGGATCGGCAGTACCGGTTGTTGGAGGATTGCCTGTGACAGCACGGTCAAAACTGACCCATCCTATGTTCGGAGACCATGCGTCTCCTGATAGGGAGCCAACGGATGATCCTGTAGTCGTAGACAATTGGACCGTAGCACCGTCCGACGGGTTAAATGAAAGCCATCCTATGTTCGATGACCACGCATAGCCGGATAGAGATGTGGCGGCATATGCGCAGGTCGCGGAAAAGAGAACGAATGAGGATACAGCTAGCGTGAACGATATTTTTTTAAGCATGTAAAATGAGGTTAATATAGAGGTGAATAAACGCAAAATCCATGCTTTGATTGTAGCAACAATGGCCGATTATTTCAGGATAGTTATCAACAGGGGGTAGATTTTTCTCGTTCCTTGACTTTTTTACCTATATTTATTATAATAATGGAAGAAATACAAACCAATTTACAAACAAAAAGGAAAAAGGAATAGGTTCTTTATGGCAAAAGCAAAAACAGTAAACGGGAATCTTCTTCAGCTAGATTTATTTTCAGCTGAAGAATTCGCAAAGCCGATAGGATCAGTTGTCAGTCAAGAGACTGCCAGTCGGTGGTTCAAGAAAATGCACAGCGTTGTTGATGGTGCGATGGATTGGGGTAAAACTCATCCTATTGTGCGGCAAGAGCAGAGATTGTCCTTGCCGACGAATCAACCTATCAGCAATGGTGATCCGCGCCGGTGCTCCTCGCATTACAGTTATCGGGGACACTACAGGTTCCGCCGCTAAGTATGATAGCTTAACAAAAAAACGCCGACCTAGTGTTGGCGTTTTTCTTTTGTACAAGGTGCTACCTTGTACTCTGCTTTTTCTTTTTGTAAAAGTTCTTTGATTCTCTGGTTATCGCCAGAATGCTGATAACAGCGATATACGAAGCGCTGACTTCTGCTGGCAAATGATAGCTCTTGTTCATATAAATCCCTCCTATGATGAGAGACACTATGAGCGCAGTCCAAACCAGGGCATAAAGCTCGCCTGGATGTATAGAATCATGCATGTTATTCCAACGTCTGAATTCCTTTTCTGCGCTGAATATTCCGAGCAGTGCCACATAGATAGCGGCGAGAGTCAGTATGACGTCATTGTTTACAAGGACATTCCCATTGAAAAAATCATAGGCGATGGCGATGAAAAAGATGAGAGTCCATGCATTAGTCGTCCATCTCCAGAATTTAAATGACTTTATCGGCATCTTATTATTCATAGATTATTTTTGTCCAAGATCTGATCTCGGGATTTGAGTCGGCCAATCTTCGACCATAAGCATCGATTTTTCTCCCGTAGGCATTTCGCTCCAGATTTCTTCGGTGATATATGGCATGAATGGATGAAGCGCGCGCAAAAGCTCATCCAGAGTGTGCAAAAGGAACCGCTTGCGGGATTTTTTATCTGCTTCTATTCCCTCTTTAAATATCTTCTTGCTCTCTTCTAGGATCTTGTCGGCTAGCTCATGCCAAGCGTAATGATAGAGCTTTTCAGCCACAAAGTAGAATTTATGCTCGTCCATCTCTTTTGTTATCTCGCTCATGAGATCATTCAACCGTTTGAGGTGCGCGAGGTCGACTTCAGTATAGCCAAATTCCGAATCAAAAGCCCTGAGCCCGGAGTCATTTTTCTCTTGACTTTTGACTTTCAACTTCTGACTCTCGACGTCTGACTTTCGACTTTCGGTTTCGCTCGCTGTATTTTCAAAGATGAAGCGCGCGATATTCCAGAGCTTGTTCGAGAAGAGTTTGTATGCTTTTATCTTTTGTTCGTCGATCTTTGAATCATTGCCCGGACCGACGCCGACGATTAGAGACATGCGCACCGCATCTGCACCGTATTTTGCTATCATATCGAGCGGGTCGATTATATTACCGAGAGACTTCGACATTTTTCGTCCCTTGCCGTCTCTGACCAAGCCGTGCAAATAAACCGTCTTGAACGGCACTTCGTTCAAGAAATACGTGCTCATCAGGATCATGCGGGCGACCCAGAAGAAAAGTATGTCATAGCCGGTCTCTAGGATCGTGGTCGGATGATAGCGCTCGAGGTCATCGGTCTTTTCCGGCCATCCGAGCGTAGAAAACGTCCAGAGACCGGATGAAAACCATGTGTCGAGAGTATCTTCGTCTTGGACCCAACTATCGCCTTTTGGCGGTTCAATGCCACAATAAATCTTTTCCTTAGACAAATATGCCGATTTGTCTTTATTTGTAGCTTTCTTATACCACACCGGTATCCTATGCCCATACCATATCTGCCTCGAGATGCACCATGGGCGGAGATTATCTATCCAATTAAAATAAACCCGGTTGAACCTATCAGGAATGATCTCTATCGGTTCAGAGCCGTTGATCCCATTCTCCACCGCTTCTTTCATGAGCTTTTTTAGGGTGATCAATCGACCTTCATGCTTGAAATCTTTGTCGACTGCTATGAACCATTGCAATTTTGGCAATGGCTCGATGACGCCATTGGTCCTCTCTGCGAGCGAAATATTGTGCTCGATATCTTCTTCTTTTATGAGCAATCCTTCTGATTTGAGCCAAGAGACGACCGTTTCGCGGGCCTCGGCGACTTTCTTGCCCTTGATATCCTCATTGCCGACAGTCATGCGAGCGAATTCATCTATGACCTGTTTGAGCGGCAAACCATGCTTTTGCCCCATTTCCCAGTCTATCTGGCTGTGCGCTGGAGTGACACCAAGGGCGCCTGTGCCGAAGTCCTTTTCGACAGCGATATCAGCGATGACCTTCAGATGTATCGGCTCGCCAGCAAATACAGCGTCGAATTCTTTGCCGACGTATTTCTTGTATCGCTCGTCATCTGGATGAACAGCAATGGCAGTATCGCCTAGCTTTGTCTCCGGTCGCGTCGTCGAGATCGAGATGGGAACGTCTTTTGAATATTTGAAGGTATAGAGCTTTGTCTTGCGTGTCTCATAGATGATCTCGTCATCAGATATAGTAGTCTGGCCTTTCGGATCCCAATTTACCACGCGGTAGCCGCGATAGATGAGCCCGTCATCGTACATTTTTTTAAAAGCGGTGCGAACCGCCAGATTTCTTTTTTCGTCTAGAGTGAATGCCTCGCGCGACCAATCGATAGAAGCGCCCATTTTGCGCAGCTGACCGACGATCGTATCATGGCTCCTTTGGGCGAATGCGTCTACTTTCTTCAGGAATTCCTCGCGGGTGAAGTCTCTCCGGCGCTTGCCTTCCGTCTTTTCAATTTCTTTTTCCACCTTTGATTGAGTAGCGATAGCGGCGTGGTCAGTGCCAGGGAGCCACAACGTCCTCTTGCCAGTCATGCGAGCATAACGGACCATGACATCCTCGATTGTGATCGTGAGCGCATGTCCGATGTGGAGAGTGCCGGTCACATTAGGCGGTGGCAGAACGATGGAGAACGGCTCGCCGTTTTTGCCGCGACCCGGCTTGTCCGCCGGCAGATTGTCCGGATCAAAAAGACCGCTCTTCTCCCAGAGCTCATAGATGCGCGCTTCCGTTTCGGTCGGATCGTATGGTTTCAGGAATTTTTCGTTCATGAGAAGGATATTAGCAAAGAAACACCGATTTTTCCAATAATTATATCAAGCACAATGATCCTGTAAAATTCCACAATTAAAAAATTCAATGTCGCGAGTGATTTTTTTGCACAATGACCTTCTTCACGCAAGTTCCTGCGGGGTTTCCTGGAAAAGAAAAAGCGGCCTCTGGTCAGGTCGCTCTTTCATCTTGAAATCTGTTTTTTCTTGCATCAAGCAATGGACAGAGACGTACCACTGGGCTCGGTAGATAATTGGATTCAGTTTGAATCCAATAACCGCTGATGAGAAATCAATCTTTCATTGGTGAGCTATAGAGCGTATAAGTAACGAATCGCTAGGGTCAAAGCCGGTTATACTATATTGGTAAGATAAGTTATTGGATTAATTTTTAATCCAATCCTGTGCTGACAAAAAATGACCTCCTCCCCGCAGTTCCTGCGGGTTTCCTTTTGAGGCCGCTTCGCGAAGCATTGCTCCGCTCGTCGGGCCCGCTCCAGATCCATTCATCCCCGCACTGCGGCTTGCTACTTCAAGCTCGAGCGACGCATCCTACGTGCGGGGTTTTCTGGAAAAGAATAATAAAGCACCTCGCGACAAGGTGCTTTATTTTGCTTCGATTTTTACTTTTTTTATTTCACGTCTTCCAACGCCGCCTGGGCCGCAGCTAGGCGCGCGACAGGAACACGGAACGGAGAACAGCTGACATAGGTGAGCCCGATCTTGTGACAGAATTTGACGCTGGCAGGATCGCCGCCATGCTCGCCACAAATACCCATTTTGATTCCC
Source organism: uncultured Candidatus Saccharibacteria bacterium (assembly GCA_964565685.1). GTDB lineage: Bacteria > Patescibacteriota > Minisyncoccia > Phycocordibacterales > PALSA-1337 > JAGWNR01. Next base: position 26,235 of record CAZMFR010000009.1, on the reverse strand, counting down.
GGACGGGTCTTGTTGCCTTTTTCAGCAGCGATTTTCATCAGTTGTCCGACGCCGGTCTGATCGATCGAGGCGAACGGATTCGCTTTGACTATTTCGTCATCCTGATATGTGCCGATGAACGAACCAGAGTCGTCGCGGCTCATGCCGAGGCATGTCTGAGTCAGATCATTTGTGCCAAAGCTGAAGAATTGCGCCGTCTCTGCTATCTCATCGGCCGTCAGAGCGCCGCGAGGGATCTCGATCATTGTGCCGACCATATAATCGAGCTTTACTTTTTTCTCTGTCATGACCTCTTTTGCTACGCGATGCACGACAGCCACTTGCAGATCAAGCTCTTTTTTGAAGCCAACAAGCGGGATCATAACCTCCGGTTTAACCTTGATCCCTGATTTTTGCACCTCTGCGGCGGCTTCGAACACTGCTCTGGCCTGCATCTCAGAGATCTCAGGATAGACGATGCCGAGGCGGCATCCGCGGAAACCGAGCATCGGATTGAATTCATGCAGTTCCTTGACGCGCTGCTCTATCTTTTCGACTGGCACAGAGAGCTTTTCAGCCAAATCTTTTTGAGCGGCTGACTCGTGAGGCAAGAATTCATGGAGCGGCGGGTCGAGAAAACGGACTGTGGCAGGAAATCCTTTCAGTTCCTTGAACATGCCGACAAAGTCTGATTTTTGATAAGGAAGGATCTTTGCAAGGGCTTTTTTACGGTCTTCCACATTGTCGGCGAGGATCATTTCGCGCATCGCATCAATGCGATCCCCTTCAAAGAACATGTGCTCCGTCCTGGTCAAGCCGATGCCGACAGCGCCGAATGCAAGAGCATTTTTCGTCTGTTCCGGCGTATCTGCGTTCGTTCGAACCTGCAGTTTCGTCGCTTTTGCGCACCAATCCATGAGGGTTTTGTACATTCTATATGTTTCGCTATTTTTTGGATCGAGCGTCCTGTCTATGAGCACCTGGATTATCTCTGAAGGCGCGGTTTTTATCTGACCGGCATAGATATTTCCGATAGTCCCGTTGATCGATAGATACTCTCCTTCTTTGAAGATATCGTTTCCGACAGTCAAAGTTTTCTTTTCATAGTTTATTTGCAAGGCAGACACTCCGCAGACGCATACCTTGCCCATCTGGCGAGCGACTAGGGCCGCATGGGAGCTGACACCGCCTTTTGCCGTCAAAATCCCTTCTGCCGCGATCATTCCGCGCAAATCTTCCGGGGTGGTCTCTGCGCGAACCAAAATGACCTTTTCACCATTTCCTTCTGCCATGACTGCGCGCTCTGCGCTAAAATATATTTTTCCCGTGGCGGCGCCTGGTCCGGCTGGCAAACCCTTTGCGATCACTTTTGCCGTTTTTTCTGCCTTGGCATCAAATATCGGTGCCAAGAGCTGGTCGAGCTGGTCGGCTGGATTGCGTTTTATTGCTGTCTTCCAATCAATCACCTTTTCTTTGACCATATCCATCGATATCTTTAAGGCGGCCAAAGCGGTCCTCTTGCCATTTCTAGTCTGCAACATGAACACCTTGCCGTCTTGGATAGTAAATTCAAAGTCCTGCACGTCCTTGAAATGCTTTTCGAGCTTTGCACGGATGTCATTTAATTCTTTGAATGCTTTCGGCATTTGATTTATCAATTGAGCGACCGGCTCTGGAGTACGAACGCCTGCAACGACGTCTTCGCCCTGTGCATTGATGAGAAACTCGCCGTAGAATTCTTTTTCTCCATTTGCAGGGTTGCGGGTAAAGGCAACGCCTGACCCTGAATTTTCTCCGGTATTCCCATAGACCATGGCCTGTACATTGACAGCTGTTCCCCATTCGGTCGGAATTCCATATTTTCGGCGATAGACGATGGCACGATCGTTCATCCATGAACCAAATACTGCACCGACCGAACCCCATAGCTGTTTCCAAGGATCCTGAGGGAATTCGCTATTCGTGCGTTCCTTGATCAGGGTCTTGAAGCGCTTTACGAGCTCTTTCAAATCATCGACAGTCATCTTTGTGTCCTCGATATCGGCATGATAGAGATCATGCTTTAGCTTGTGTATGACCACTTCGAACGGCTCATGATCTTCGCCGGCGCGCTTTTGCACGTTCATGACGACGTCGCCGTACATCTGGATGAAACGGCGATAGCAGTCCCATGCGAAACGCTCGTTCTTTGTCGCGTTAGCCAATGCGACAACGGTCTCGTCATTCAAACCAAGGTTCAAAATAGTGTCCATCATGCCCGGCATAGAATCGCGCGCGCCAGAACGGACGGAGACTAGAAGAGGCATAGATCTTTTGTCTCCGAATTTTACGCCCATCATTTTTTCGATCTCGGCAATGCCGGACTTTACTCCTGGCTCGAGCGCTTTCGGATACTGCTTCTTGTTTTCATAATAATAAGTGCAGACCTCGGTAGTGATGGTAAAGCCGGGAGGCACAGGCAAACCGATGCGTCCCATCTCTGCCAAATTAGCGCCCTTGCCGCCTAGTAACGGCTTCATGCTAGCGTCGCCGTCGGCTTTCTTGTTGCCGAATTGATAAACATACTTTTTCTTTGACTTTGCTGATTTTGCCATTTGATTTGAATTGATCGTTATGCTGACTTGATAAAGTTTATTTTTCCTGTCTCCGATCGTTCGTCATGTACGCAATCGTCCACGCCGATTTTCGCTGAACAGGATAAAAAAATAACGCGGCGCCTGTCATTCGGCACCAAGTATGTCCGGATTATACTACAAACCGCGTTTGAGTGGAAATCTATTCTATATATTTCAATAGATATCCTGTCGTCTAGATCTTTGGTCCGAATGCCTCGTCCTCTTCATCGGCCATCGCTTCGGCTTTATTTTTATGGATACGCCCGTCTATGTGGTTCGCTGGGGCATAGATAGTGTAGAGTTTTAAAGATTTTTTGCCTGTATTCACTATATTATGTTCCGAACCGGCGCATACGAGGAGCGCAGTCCCATCGGCCAATTCGTATTCCACATCATCGACGATCGCCTTGCCCTTGCCTGCTTCCACACGGAAAAATTGGTCGACATGATGGACCTCGACGCCGATATCCTCGCCCGGCAAAAGCGACATGAGCACCACCTGGCTGTGCGGCGCAGTAAATAAGACATGACGGAAATAATCATTTTCCAGAGTCTGTTTTTCGATGTTTGCGAGAAACGGGGCTTGTTTTTTCATGTTTTTTGCATAGGCGAATTAGCAAGTTTCTAGCTTGGCCATACCATATGCGTTTGATTAAATAATAATCGTTATTGTATCACACCTAGGTCCACCCCGAGCATGTAAATGATATTCGTTTAAATTTTGACTCGCTATCTACTGCATGCTAATGTCATCCGCAGAAACATCCGCATGAAGCGGGTGTAAAGGACTTTGCAAAAAATTATGAACTCTGAATCGTACTATATAATCGTCTGTATTGTTGGACTAACATTTTTAGCGCTATTTGCTTTGCTCGTCTATTACGAGTCGATCCGCAAAAAAGCCGGCAACAAAATCTTGGCTATGCTGACAACCGAATGGATCCGCGGCAGGGACTTGCGGCAAATGCTAGCCAAAGACGGCTTGCATATATCCGATGATCTGTTCTGCTTTACAATGAATAAACTTGTCGAAGAAGAAAAAGCAGAGAGACGCAACGCCAATAATCTCATCTGGTATCGGCTTCCCATGACTATCGAAGAACGCAAGAAAGAAGCCGCTGCATATGTCGCACGTCTCGGCCGTTGATCGATAGGATATCGGCAAGGCCGACACAGAATCACCAAACCTGCTTTTCGGAGCGGGTTTTTCTTTTATCCGTTTTTCGCGGCGGTTGATATTTCATATCGATCGTCGCAATTGATCATAGGACTCGGTTTTTACACACTTGCATGACCTTTATAACCTGCTATGATACTGTCTAATAACTACCCGCAAGGAAGTTTTGCCCGGCAAAATTTCTCGAGTTGATTATTTCATAATCATTTTACATTTTGATTTTTACATTTTAATTTCATCACCATGCCACACGTAAATCCTGAAATCGAAACATTCGCACGCATAAAGGTCCTCGGAATCGGCGGCTCTGGAGGCAACGCAGTCAACCACATGATCAATTCAAAGGTTCGCGGCGTCGAATTTGTGGCCATCAACACAGATGCGCAGGATCTGCATCGTTCGCTCACGAAGAAACGCGTCAATATAGGTAAAAATCTGACACGCGGCCTCGGCACAGGGATGAATCCAGAAATGGGACGGCGCGCGATCGAAGACAGCAAAGAAGAGGTCCAGGAGATCATCAAGGGCTCTGACATGGTTTTTCTTTCTGGGGGGGCAGGAGGCGGCACCTTTAGCGGCGCATCCCCTGTCGCGGCTCGAATCGCAAAAGAGCTCGGCGCCCTCACCATCGCCGTCGTCACTAAACCATTCTTCTTTGAAGGCCATCAGCGTTCGCACATCGCCGAAGCGGCATTGAACGAACTGCGCAAGGAGGTCGATGCAATCATCGTCATTCCGAATGACCGCCTCCTATCTATCGTCGACAAAAATACGACAATGAAGAACGCTTTCGCCATCTGCGACGAGATTTTGCGTCAGGCAGTCGAAGGCATCAGCGATCTCATCACCACTCCCGGCATCATAAACATAGACTTTGCCGACGTTCGCGCCGTCATGGAGAACGCCGGTTCCGCCCTCATGGGCGTCGGCTCGGCTAGCGGTGAGAATCGCGCCACCGAAGCCGCCCGCCAAGCTATCAATTCGCCTCTCCTCGATGTTTCGATCGCTGGCGCAAAAGGCGTGCTCTTCTCCATCGCTGGCGGCGAAGATTTGACCATGTTCGAAATCCAAGACGCTGCCAAGGTCATCACTGAATCTATAGACAAGGACGCAAAAGTCATCTTCGGCACCATTCGCGACGATAAATTAAAGAAGAACGAGATCCGTATCACAGTCATCGCCGCCGGCTTCCCTGAGACTTCAAAAGCAAATGCGCAAGCTCGTCCGACCGTTCAAAGGACAATAGAAGAGGTCTTCCCTGTAAAAGAAGAGAAACAGCGCAACCGTATCTTCAACAGCTTGTCGCGCCTGCCTGCCGACAAACACAGCGAACCGGCTCATGATGCATCGCCAATCGCCTCCTTGCCAAAAGAAGCCCCCGCTCCAGAGTCTGCAAAAGAAAAAATTGAAGAAAAAAAGCCAACCGCTCCTGTCGCCAAAGACGACGATGACGATTGGGGCGCGATACCAGCGTTCTTGCGAAGGTCAAAGCTTAAATAAACATTGAACCAGTTAAGTTTAAAACTTCAAGCAAGAAAACTTCAAGAAATGGCAAAGGTAAGGCCATTCAAGAAGAAACTTGCGGGCTTTGATTATATTGTTTTACCAAAAGTATTCAAAGGGAGTACAGATAGCGAGATCCTATGCGACGTCTTGGATGTGAAGAAAGGCGAGACTTCTTGGGACATTGGCACTGGAACTGGCCTAGCCGCTTTGCAAGCAAAGAAAAGAGGCGCTCGATATGTTCTTGCCACTGATTTGAATCCATTTGCAGTCAAGAATGCAAAAGAAAATAGTGTTATGACAGGTTTAAAAGTAGATGTGAAGCAAGCCGATGTTTTTGGGGATATAGATAAAAAGTTTGACGTGATCACTTTTAATCCCCCTTTTACCAATCATCAGGCTCGAAATAATTATGAGATAAGCTTTTGGGACAAGGATAACAAGGCCGTTAAAAAGTTTTTTGCGGGTTTGAATAAACATCTGAACAAGAATGGCCGAGCTTTCATATGCTGGTCCTCATTCGGAAAAATAAGAGTAATAAAAAATATAGCAAAATGTTATGGTTTTTCATTGACTGAATTGAAAAGAAAAAAAGGTAAAAGCAATTTGGTATATTACGTGTTCAAAGTTAATAATCCTTAAGTAGAACTTGGTATTTACACCCTTCCCATAATCTCCAAGTATTCCTTCACCGAAACATCAAGAAGCCGTAGGTTATTTCGGATAATGAAAATCGGCACACACATATCGCGCGGAATGATTATTGGTCGTCTCAATCCTTTGCGAGTCCAGACACGATGATCGCCTTTTTCGCGGACAAAGGCACAGCCGACAAACTTCAAAAACTTCTCGAACTCTTTCCAAGAGATTTGAGCGATGCCGGGCATATTTTTTAAGCAAAAGCCGGTAGTTTGAACGGAATGGAACTTTGACCGACGATAACAGGAGGTTTCCAAGTAGCTTTTGACTTCTTCCAACCAAGGTCTTCAAGAACAGACTCGAGAGTGCCCATTCTGTGACATTCTTCAATAAAGATTTCCACTGCTTCGGCAAAGCGATTCTTTGCCTTGGCAAGAGTAGAAGCAGATGTAGAAAGATCAAGTGCCGGAGTATACGCCACAAAACCCTTCCCTTCGCGAAGGAACATGACTGGCAATGATGCTTTGAACGAGATTTTCTTCATAGTTTCATAATAGCAGAAAATAAGACGGGAAACAAGCTGGTCTTCTTATATAATTTTCTGGTATACTTATCTCCATGCAACAATACGACCTCGCGATCCTCGGTGGCGGTCCTGCTGGCGTAGCGGCTGGCGTCTATGCCGCACGCAAACAGCTCAAAACTGTTTTTATAACAAAGGACTGGAACGGCCAGAGCTCCGTTTCCGAAGGAATCGAAAATTGGATAGGAGAAGTAAAAATATCAGGGCTCGACCTCTCAAAGAAACTCGAAAATCATCTAAAAGCATATGCCGGCGATGTCTTGCATATATGCGAAGGCGAATGGGCGATGGATGTCGAAATGATAAGACGCGCGACGGCAAACACTTCTCTCGAAGGGGCTCCGCAGAGCTTGGCTCGAGGACGTAACGGATTTTCAGCAGAAAATACGCGTACCCGACGAGAGAATGTATCTGCCGAAGCAGGATTCTTTACCATAACAACCAATAAAGACACCTATAAAGCAAAAACAATACTCGTGACAACCGGCTCGAGCCGCCGCAAGCTAGATATTCCCGGCGCTGATCGGCTAGAACACAAGGGTCTCACCTATTGCGCATCTTGTGACGGTCCGCTCTTTGCCGGACAGGACGTAGCTGTAGTAGGCGGCGGCAATGCTGGTTTCGAGTCAGCCGCCCAGCTCCTGGCATATTGCAAATCTGTCACCTTGCTTTCTCGTAACGACTTCAAAGCCGACCCAGTCATTATCGAAGCTATCACTTCAAATCCAAAGATGAAAGCAATAAAGAACGCCGTGCCAAAAGAGGTCCTCGGCGACAGATTCGTCAGCGGTTTTACTTATACCGATTCGACCACAAAAAAAGATGCAACCATCAATGTCACCGGCATATTCGCTGAGATCGGCTCCATTCCAAATACTGACTTCATAAAAAACTCTGTCAAATTAGACAGATACGGCCACATAATCGTAGATCCAAAGAATCAGCGCGCCAGCGTTTCCGGGATATGGGCGGCAGGCGACGTGACTGACGGTCTTTTCCATCAAAACAACATCGCTGTCGGCGACGCGATAAAAGCGCTCGAAGACATCTATCTTTTCATAAAGGCAAAATAAAAGACACGGCTTGCTCCGCTATGTTTCCTCTAAAGATGTTTGTAGCCCTACAGAGAGTCGAACTCTGGTTAACGGATTGAAAACCCGCTGTCCTAACCACTAGACGATAGGGCCGTTTTTTTATGCGATCCTCGCTTGACGAAATAATAGCAATTTTTTGAAAAAATGGCAAAGAAATGGTAAGGTTAAAGAAGTTCAAGTTCGGATGTGGATATGTCCATCAAAGGAAAGGTGACAGAGTGGTCGAATGTACCGGTTTCGAAAACCGGCAGGGGCGAAAGCTCCTCGGGGGTTCGAATCCCCCCCTTTCCGCAAATTCGCAAAAGTCGCGAAATCGTCCGAAAAAGGCGAAAGAGAAATACCAAGTGGAGGGCGGGGCGGAATTCCCCCCTGAAACCCCCCTTCCGCCCCGCCCGCATATTTGTTGGCCGTTTTGGGAATTGCCGGAACAAATGCAAAAGGTGCGCGGGGCGAAAAAACGAGGGCGCGGTCGCGTATGGCAAAGTTCGAACCGATTTTTTGGAAAAAAGATCGGATTTTAGTCGGATCACCTCCGTCTGCCACAATCTTGGCTTGTTTGCTCGCTTCTAGGAAATTTTTCACCGGTTCGAACCGATTTGTTGAAACCTGTGCCAAGGATGCCAGTTTGTCATTCAAGGTGTGCTTTTCGACAACAAACTTGTTCTTGTTTTCCTGGTATTCCGGAAGCGTTAAAGCGTTTTCCAGATATGCCGTCATGAGTTTGTCGAGCTTTGAATCAACGATAGCAATCTCGGCATTCACTTTATCCGTCTGATTTTTCAGAAGTTTATCATTCTCGGATTTATCTTTTTCATTTTCGGCGATCAACCAATCTGTTACTTCGTCAGCCAATGAATATTTTTTCAATTCTGTCTGCATCTGTGAGGTGATGATTTCCTCGCGGACATATTTCTGATTGCATAAACCTTTCCGTTTCGTGCATCGGAGGTAATTGTGGCCTTTTTGTGTCTCTGTCGTAATGAAACAGCCGCATTCACCGCAGTGAAATAGACCTCTGTAGTCGTAAGGTTTTAACTCTGCAGTTTTCGGTTTACTTTTTCGTGTCATCACCTCCTGAACGTCATCAAAAAGCTTTTTTGAAATGATCGGTTCGTGTTTACCTTCGTAAAATTCTCCATGATAGCGGATGAGACCATGATAGAAAGGATTTTTAAGAAGATATTGGTAATTGGAAATGGAAAGTATGCCGTCACCAGTACCTTTAAGGCCAAGATCATTAATTTTTCTTCTGACCTGGGCGAAGGTGAAGTTTCCAGTCGCATACGCTTCAAATGTCTTTTTGACGAGTATAGATTTTACCGGATCAACGACAATGGTTTTGATTTTTTTGTCGTTCAAATATCCAAGTGGAGCTTTCTGTGGCCAGATTCCATTTTTGAGTTTTTGCTTTTGTCCACGTTTGATATTTTCCGATAGATTGTCTACATAATATTTCGATTGACCAAAGGAAATCGAAAGCATAAATTTACCCTGTGGAGTAGCATCAAACCAGAATGTCGGGAATTTCAAGTCAGTAATTTTGCCGGTATCAACCAAATATATGACACGTCCACCATCAACAGAGTTGCGAGCGAGTCTATCAGGGTGCCATGCAAGGATTCCAGAAGCCTCACCGGCTTCTATACGATCCAACATGTCTGCGAAAATAGGCCTGCCAGGTACTTTGGCGGTCTGTTTCTCTATAAAGGTATCGACAACATCAATTTGTTCCTTCCTGGCTAGCTCGCGTAATTCAGCTAGTTGGTCAGGCAGACTTCTGATCTGGTGATCTTTGTCATCAGTGGATTTTCGAGCATAGATAAAATATTTTTTGTCACTCATAAGCGAATTCTAGCAAAATATTTCCAAGTCAAGAAATATTTTTGGTGTATAACTTGCCCAACCTCTGTTTTAGCGGATGTCTGTATGGCGAAGCACCGCACGGTCGCCTCGGGCGACGGTGCGGGTTCCCGTGCGAAGCCGTTCTGACATCCGCGTACTTCTTATGTATTCATTTTCTTCAAAAAGAAAATATGATTTCCTTTTTCTTCCTTTCCACGCGACCGCGCCCTCGTTTTTTCGCCCCGCGCACCTTTTGCATTTGTTCCGGCAATTCCCAAAACGGCCAACAAATATGCGGGCGGGGCGGAAGGGGGGTTTCAGGGGGGAATTCCGCCCCGCCCTCCACTTGGTATTTCTCTTTCGCCTTTTTCGGACGATTTTGTGACTTTTGCGAATTTGCGGCAATTTTTACTTAAAGTTCGAACTTTTTTCGCCGAAAATCCTGACCGCTGATTTGGTTTCTGGTTGCGCCGTCGCTCTGCGAGGCGTGTGGTTCGGACGGCGCGGCAGGAGGGGTTCGGGGAGGAATGCCGCGCCTGTCCGCCTGTTTTTTCGGGCGGGTGTGGGGGGGAAATTGGCGATCTATATGTTTCATTTCTTAACAAAAAGGTGCTAAAGTGAAGATGTTCTATACAAAATGACACCCTTGCAAAAGGTAGCATTAAAATATAATATGTGATATGCTAATTAAATAGGTAAACATTAATTAACCATGCAAAAACAAAACAACAATAAACGAGAAAGATTCAAGCGTTTGGCGACCATGCGCACAAATACCGTGTTGCACAGGCTAAAAATTCTTGGCAATTGTGCAAACAAGCAAATGTATGAATTTGACGAGAGCGACATTGAAAAAATATTTGTAGAGATTGAAAAGAAGGTTAAGGAAACCAAGTCTAGATTTCATTTTATCAATAAAAACGAGCAATTCAGGCTCTGATCAAATATTATGACCAAAAATTCAAACGACCTCACTCGCGGAGAAAAAATATTGTTGTTTCTTCTTGATTTCGGAAAAGGGGAAAAGGCGAATGTTCGCTTCGAAGACATCGTTGTCGGTCTGTTCAAGAAATATCCGTCCGATTTTCATTTAAAGGGGTATAAGGAATATCCGGATTCCGGCGATCTTGTACATAAACCCCTTTATGATTTCAAAAAGAAGGGATACCTCACTGCCGCGAACAAAGTGTTTTCTCTTACAGAAAGAGGAATCGAGTTTGCCAAACAGATTTTACATGGAGATTCCGGATCGCACACGACGTCCAATGATCGACTTTCCAGGAGCACGAGCGCCGAAGTCAACAGAATAAAACACCTTGAAGGTTTTGTTTTATTCAAGGAAGACAAAATGGATCAATTATCGGAAAGCGACTTTTATAATTATCTTTCAGTGACTGTGCGCACACCAAAGAATGCCTTTGTCGGCAGATTGGAAACTATAAAGGCCATGATTTCGGAATTAAGGGAGACCCCGACCGATCAATCGTATCGCGATATTATCAAATACAACGATTGTATGTTTGAAAAGTATGCCAAATTATCCGATTTTTTTATAAATCAATAAAAAACCATGAGTGAAAAAGTCATAACAATTGAGGAAGAAAAGAACATAATAGACGATCATTTGCTTGACATAATCGGCAATGAATTTAAATTCGATCATGTAAAAGGAATGGCGGAGTGGCTGAAGAATTCAGTTGACGCATATATTCGAGAAGAAGTTCCTCATGATGACCAATGGATAATTTATAGATTCACCGACAAGGGTGTGTCAAAACCGATGATTGAATGTGCCGATTTTGTCGGTATGGAACAAATTGACATAGAGAAAGCGTTCAAGAGGTGGGGAGATCCAAACGCAGCCAAAAGAGGGTCAAAGGCGAAAGTTTACGGCGGTCACGGCAACGGTGGAAAATTCTACATGCGACAAATGTTTTTTGAATCTCGTTTCGTTACGTATAGAAATGGCATCTTAAACGTATTTGGTTTTAATGATGAGAAAAAATACGGTTATGCGAAAGGATACAAGGAAAAGAAAATGAAGCCAGCTCAAGCTTTAAAATTTGCCGAGTTGGACTCTTTCCCTGTTCCCGAAAAAATAAAGCAAAAAATTCTCAACGGAGAAACAGGGTTCACCTTGATTCAAGGAATCGGTCCCGAAGGTGTGAAGCATAAATTTAAATTAAAAGAAATCGAGAGGTTTAAAAACCATCCCCAATCAAGAAGAATATTATTGACGGCAAATGTTTCCGTAGTATATAACGAAGATTCATTGCACGGTCTTTTGAAACCGGACGAACTTAGTCCTTTGGAAAAATTTTCAATACCCAGAATAATCAATATTCCGGAGAAATTGACGTTTCAGACATCTTCGGAAAAAGTCGAAGTAAAAATGACGAATGAAAAATATCCTTCTGGAAGATTGATATTAAAGACCTCATCAGAAGCTCTGGCTCGCGGAAGCAAGCTCGGCGAGCTTAACAGGATCGATATGCTTGGAGAGATCGGAGTAATTGGCTCATATCAATTATATGAAATGGGACTGAATGGATGGCCGCACGCCGCTTTTATATATGGAGAATGTGAATCGCCGATTCTTGAAGATCCTAAAAATGATTGCGTATCCAACGATCGCGCCAAACTTGTAAAAAATGAAATAACCGAAGCTTTATTGCTTTGGATCGGACAAGAAATCGATAAGCTTGCGAATGAAATCGCTTCAGTAGAACGGGAAAAGAATAAATTATTGCAGAAAGACATAAATTCCAGATTTAACGACGTCTTGAATCAATGGAAGAACAAACATATGAGGAAGATAATGTCGGACCTGTTCGCGGGAAACGGCGGCGGGACCGAAGGAGACAATTCCGGTCGCATAGGATCGGAAGTGACCCAGCCGATAAACGGATTTGATTTCAAATACCCAGAGACCGAAATTCAGATAAATGTTGCTTCAAAGGTCACTCTAAAGGTTAGTGTTCCGCAAGCGTTGCCGCTTGGCGCCATCATATTTTTATCCATGGACAACAAAGAATCGGTGGCGTTGGATGCAAACAAATACTGCGTAAAGTCAGACTATCTAAAGACTACCTCCAAAGGAGACGAAGTTGCATTTATTGATGTCGGCGTTACCGGCTTGAAGATTGGATCGTTCTGTGTTCTTAAAGCTTCTGCAGGAAAATTGTCAAGTACGATAAAAATCAATGTGATTGAGGAAAAAGAAGGAAAATCCGGCAAATCGTTTCCAAAAGTTCTATTGTCAGGGCACGATGCGGATCCGTTGAATTTGGCGCCCGACGGTACCGTGTATCTGGGCGAACGAGAGCCGGTGGTTTATCAGAGACCGCAAGACGTTGCGCAGGGAATATATTGGATTAATACCTCCAGCCCCATGGCTTCAAAAATATATGATCGGTTTACATTCGATTCAATCCAATGGCGGAATTTCCTGTTTGAGCGTTATGTCGATATTTTTGTCAAAGAGGCGATACACGAGTTGGAAAAGAAAGACTTTGAAAATTTTAACGCCGATACTGTCGACCAAAAGATTTCCGACGTAGTGAAAAGGATACATCAAAGCGCCAAAGAAGACCTCGAGCAATTTTTGTTCGATGAGAACTATGCTCCCAAAAAACAATGATGACAAATCATGAATCAGAGTTGAATGACCTATACAAGACCAGAATTGAATCTTTGGGGCTCGGTTATCGAGCGGAAAAAGCGTTAAGAAACGGCGGGGTCAGAACGCTGGGAGGAATCTTTAGAAAAGGCGAATCCGGGTTGCTCCTCATAGAAGGCCTCGGGATAAAATCCATAAGGGAAATCAAGGAGAAAACCGATCGTTATAAGCAGATGATCTTGGGATCAAATAATTCCGAACCGATTGCAAGTCCTTCGGTCGAAGCCAGTACCGTATACTCAGCGGACGCAGGTGTCATTGAAAGCGTCCCCGCTTTATTAGAGTTTGAAGAAAATGACGATATTGTTTCCATTCTTGCCGAACATTTTTCTTATTCCAAAGATGTCATAAAAAGTCCTTCGCGCAAAAAAGAAATTGTTAGGGTAAGAGATTACATAGCTTATCTTTTACGGGAATATGCGAGCATGTCGTATCCGGTGATTGGAGAACTGTTGGGTGGACGAGATCACACGACCATTATCCATTCGTATAACAAGATTAAGAAATTGATCGCTGAAAATCCGCTTGTGAATGCGGAGATATCCGAACTTACAGACAAGGTTAAATCAATAAAAGATAAGAAAGAACGCATTGAGAAAACAATTGCACAACAGATTTTAGTCTTTGCAGAGGCAGAAAAAATACGTAGAAAAGGGATGGTTTTTAAAGAGATATCCGAGAGAGACATGAAAATTCTGGAGCTTTACCGTGAAGGACTGACATTAAGGAATATTTCAGAGTTTTTCGGCATTACGCATGAAAGAATACGACAGATTGTGATCATGGCGATCAAACGATTGGCTGTCAATGACTCTATAACAAGAGGAATACAACTTGACCCAGAAATTGTTCTTGAGGAAGAATTTAAAAAGCGAAACAACGCAAAGCTAAAGAAAAAACCTATCATTATTCAAACGCCCAAGGAAATACGATGGAGTCGATATTATATAACGTGCAAATCATGTGGTCTGACTACATATCCTCATGTGAGAAAGGGGTTGTGCGAAAAGTGCGTCGGCGGTTACAGAGACGACAGAAGAGAACACATAATAATTGAGCACGGGAATAAGTGTGATTCATGCGGCATTGCAAGAGAACAGGCCATATCTGTCTATAACAGAGATTTGTACATAACCAAAACACAAAACGTATTTTGTAAAAAATGTTTTCTTCTTAATTCAGGTCGAATTTTGGGACAATCAAGCAAGAACAGGAGGAACAAAACTTTTTCTTAAAAATGAACTGCGCGGAGGTTTTTCCTTAAACAGATCGTTTTCTTCAAGATATTTTATCAAGAACTTGGCTATCGTGCGCGCTACCGGTACGGATACCGCATTGCCGAATTGCACGTATGCTTGGGTAGTTGATACGGGAATCTTAAAATTATCGGGAAACCCTTGCAATCTGGCACATTCTCTCTCGGTTATTTTTCTGATTCCGGATCGATTTATCGAAACCGGGCGATCCTCGATCAAATTTCTTTCTCGCCCCATATTTCCGCACACCAGCGTGTTGGAAACACCTTTCGGGTCGATGACTTCGCAACCGAATCCGCTTTTTTTGGCCGCATGTCTTTTTTTATGATTAATAAGTCCGTCATAGTATTTTTGAGTCAAATAATATTTTTCAGGAACGTTTTTTTCCAAGATTCCAGATACGTTCGTTTTGCCGCGTCCATATGCATGCGTCGGGAATATGAAGTCTTTATGAGGATCTCGTATTCCGACTATGTAGACTCTTTCTCTGTGTTGCGGTATGCCGAAATCTTTCGAGTCAAGGACATTTTCAAAAACTTTGTAACCGCGACCAGCTTTTTCCAAAGAATTCTTTATGAATGAGTACGTTTTGCCTTTATCATGTTTCAAAAGATTTTTAACATTTTCCAATACAAACGCACGAGGTTGTCTGTAGTTTAAAAATCTGACAATTTCATTGAACAATTGACCGCGAGGATCGCTTAATCCGTCTCTTTTTCCTATAAGAGAAAACGGTTGACAAGGGAATCCTCCCAAAAGAATATCGAATTCCGGAACATCCTTCGTCTTTACTTGACGTATGTCGCGTTCATCAATCTGCCCAAAATTTTCGCGGTATGTTTTGCACGCGTATTTGTCGACGTCGTTTGAATAGACTATTTCAAATCCTTCTTTCTCAAATGCCATTCTCATTCCGCCTATGCCGGCAAACAAGTCGATAGCTTTGTATTTTTTGGTCTTCATGTTTGAATCATTATATCATCATTTCTTCAAAAAATTCAGCAACATTGAAGTTTTTGGATCAGGCACGTCTTTTACCAATGAATGTTCCCAAATTCTAAACACCTTCCATTTCATTTTTCGATATTGCATATTTACATGCCAATCTCGCAGTTTATTTTTTAAAATTTTATCTTTCCAAAAAGACCTGTTGCTTTTCGGCTGTGATGAATGATAACGACACCCGTGCCAATAACAAGAATCGATAAATATGACAATTTGTTTCTTCTTGGAAAAGAAATCAGGATTTCCAGGCAAAGACCTGGAGTGAGAAGAAATTCGTACACCATTTTTTCTTAGAAGTCTTGCAAAAAGATTTTCAATGCGCGAACCCTTGCTTTTGATTGCCGACATTATCTCGCTACGTTTTGTTTTTGAGAATATGTCTGTCATCGACTATATTATACAGCTTTAAATTATTAGAAAAGGAGGGATCTGTGGTAAAATACCCTTATGAAAGACGAGGATATAATCAAAATATTTTTAGATACGCAAGAATGGCAGACTTTTGAATGTAAGAGGGCGGCCATTAAGCCTGCCGATTTGTTGGAGACGGTGGTTGCTTTCGCGAATTCGGACGGTGGCTATATAGTCGTCGGCATGGACGATCCAGTAAAAGCTCCGGCTGGAAAACGATTGCTAGGAATAAGTGAAAACGCTGATAATGTTTCGGACATACTGAAATTGGTCGATAAGGAGATAGAGCCGCCGCTTATATTGTGGGGGAAATTCGAACTTGATATCGTCAACATTCTTGGGCAAGCGGACAAGTTGTTGGTGCTCAACATAAAAAAGAGCAACGATGTGCACTCGCTCAAGCGCGGAGATACCTTCCTAAGGAAAGGAAGACAGAACGTAAAAATAGGTTCTACGGAAATAATGCGCCTCAAATATGAAAAAGGCGCCATCAAGTTCGAGAGCGAAAAATCAGGCATCGCTTCCCTTGAAAATATCGACCAAGAACTCTTGTTGCAATACAAGAAGGACACTTCAAGCGCAGGCTTGGATGATTGGCAATTTTTGAAAGACAATGGATTGGCGATCGGGGAAGGGAATAAATACGAACTGACAAAAGCGGGAGTTTTGCTTTTCGGAAAGAATCCTTCAATCGCTTTGACTAGCAAATGCGGAATAAAGGTATCTCATTATTATGGAACCAAGCCTGCCTATACCGACAAGCCGAATTTTGTTACAAGGCCGTTTACTGTCGAGGGGCCTCTGATGAAACAAATCGAACAAGCCATCGAATATTTTCGCAAGATAGTTAAAGATTCACCACCAAAATTAAGCGGAGCGTCGTTTAATCCAACATTTCTGATACCGGAATGGGCGTTTCAAGAAGCAATAACAAATGCCGTCATTCATCGAAATTATTTTGTGCAAGATGATATTCAAGTGAGGTTTTTTGACGACCGTGTCGAAGTAGAGAGTCCTGGAACATATCCGGGTCATATAACCGTGGAAAATATCAGAGACGAGCGTTTTGCGCGCAACCCTCTGATTTTGCGGACTCTTAATCGTTTTCAAACTGCTCCCAATCTGGACATAGGCGAAGGAGTCGATCGCATGTTTAAAGTTATGAAAGAAAAAAATCTATACGAGCCATTATATTTTCCACCGACGATCAGGCCGAATACAGTCTTGCTATTGCTTCTTAATATTCACAAGATCGAGTACTGGGATACGGTCAGTAAATATCTTGACGAAAATTATCGCATAACCAACAAAATGGCGAGAGAAATAACGGGTGTCCAAGATGTTTTGAAAATGTCTAGATTATTGCGCGGGTGGGTTGAGAAAGGACTGTTGGAAAAAATTGGTAAAGCTAAAAAAGATTGTTATTACAGAAAGCCTGGACAAGAAGTTCCCAAGGGTTTATTTTCAAGGGGGGTTGATAATAAAATTGATAAAGCCGCCCCAGCCGCTTAAATCAAAGACTTATCAATTATCTTATTTTCAATGTGCCGAAAATTCCGACATATTGTCGCTTCAACTTATGCTAAACTAATTCCATGGACGATCAAAATACTCCAAGCGCGCCAGTCGATGATACGGAAGCGCCAGAACAGGCTCCTGCTCCTATTGAGCCAGTTTCTGACCAAACAATAGGTTCTGATACCCCCAATACCCCTCCTACGGCCCCAGAATCGCCCATAAACGCTTCTGATAGCACTCCCGTTGAAGATCAAAATCCACCTATAAATCAGCCTGGAAGCGACACACCGGAAGAGCCAATTTCTACTCCAAGTGAGCCAGAAATCCCGGTCGACGACCAGCCGGTTTCTGAACCAGTTCCTGCAACTGATGAGCCGCCAATTTCTGAACCAATCCAACCAGCTCCAGTGCAATCTGCACCTGTGTCAGCGCCGACGCCACCGACTCCGACAGCTCCACAAACGCAACCGTCGGCGCAACAGAACCAGACCAGCTTCATCCACAGCTTGCTCATCAAAGCTCAAGCGAAGATTCAGTCAAACAAACAAAAGAAACTCGGTATTCTTATGCAATTTGTAACAATCAAAGGTAAAATCACCAACAATGAAGCAGAAAAGGTCTTGAGGATCTCCGACAAGACTGCTGAACGTTATTTAAATAAACTTGTGACACAGGGAAAGCTCCAACGTTCTGGAGCCGGTAGAGATGTTTTTTACGCACTTCCGCGCTAGAATAATCGGGTCAGATGGTAAACACCTAATCGGGTCATTTCCACCATTTGACCCGATTAGGTATCAAACCACACCCGCCCGAAAAAACAGGCGGACTGGCGCGACACTTTCCTCCCCGAAAACTGCGTCGCGCCAGTCCGAACGACGCGCCGAGCGGAGCGACGGCGCAACCAGAAACCAAATCAGCGGTCAGGATTTTCGGCGAAAAAAGTTCGAACTTTAAGTAAAAATTGCCGCAAATAAATTTTTATGCTAGTGTAAGGTGCAGTTTTATATCTGCGCGATCATGCAACAGCATAGGATCGCGGCGCTCGGGCAAAAACCCAAGCAAGCTCGTTCTTTGTTCCATCACTTGCGCGGTTAGCTCAGTTGGTAGAGCATCCCCTTGACGTGGGGAGGGTCACAGGTTCGAATCCTGTATCGCGCACAATCTAGTCTCTAATTAATCCACGTCGCCCCGATCCGTCACGAGTGTCACCTCATATTGTTAACTATACAAAGCATTGCTAAAAGTCGAAAAAATTGCTAGAATTTTTTCGTTGATATATGCGCCCATAGCTCAGCTGGTAGAGCAGATCCCTCTTAAGGATAAGGTCGTAGGTTCGATCCCTACTGGGCGCACAAACCGACGGCTCGCAGGTCTGTGCGAGCCGCAGGTCTGACGAGACCGAGGCGGGTCTTCGACTCTGAGATCCTCAGACTCGAATGAGGTCACGGAGTTTTTCAGCAAAAAAATATCCGTGACCACAAGTTTGAAAAATGCCGGGATGGCGAAATTGGCAGACGCACTTGCTTTAGGAGCAAGCGGAGCAATCCATGGAGGTTCAAGTCCTCTTCCCGGCACATTATGAAACTACATACAGAGCATTGCGGAGCAATGCGTATCGGACTTGAACAGCCGGAGCGATGCCGAGCTAGCAAGCGAGGCCGCGAGGAGGGGTCGAGGAAATTTTCGAGCGACGGCGAGAAAATTATCCGTGACCAAGCCCTCTTCCCGGCACAAATGAAGAAAAAGATCCTGATCGTAGTCGGTCCAACTGCTAGCGGCAAGAGCGACTTGGCGGTTTCCCTTGCAAGAAAATTCAACGGAGAGATCATTTCAGCCGATTCGCGCCAAGTCTACCGTGGATTAGATATCGGCACCGGCAAGATCACAGGACAAGAGATGCGAGGGATTCGGCACCATTTGCTCGACGTCGCAAACCCAAAAAATAGATTCAGTGCCGGAGAATACCGCATCCTCGCTCGCAGAGCGATCGATGAGATATTTTCAAGAGAAAAAACGCCGATGATCTGCGGCGGCACCGGTTTTTATATAAACGCCGCCTTGGATGATGATCCGTTTCCAGATGTGCCGCCAAACGAAGACCTGAGAAAAAGGATGGCAAAGAAATCGTGCTCACAGCTTCTGCTTATCCTGAAAAAGCTAGACCAAAAGCGGGCAAAAGCCATTTCAAAAAGCGATTCCGAGAGAAAAAACGCCAGACGGATAATCAGAGCCATTGAAATAGCTGCTGTATCAAAATCCAAGGGCTACCCTTGGATAAACGACGGGTCCGTTTTGCCAGCAAAAACCAGCGGTAAGCGGTCGATGACGCCACTCCTCTGTGGAAAATATAGCACGGTTTTTATAGGAATCAAACCGAGCCGCGATGAATTGAGAAAGAGGATACACGCTCGTCTGGTGAATCGTATCGACGCTGGAATGGTGGATGAAGCGCGATGCCTCCACGCGCGCGGGCTTTCATGGAAACGCATGGAAGAGCTCGGTCTAGAGTACCGCTATCTGGCTAGATATCTGCAAGAAAAAATATCGAATGAAGAGCTCGTCGAGAAACTGGATACAGAGATATGGCATTACGCCAAACGCCAGATGGTTTGGTGGAAGAGGAACAAGAAGATAAAATGGTTCGATCCGGCCGATAAAAAGAAAGCCACCGAATGGGTCAGATCCTTCCTCGTAAATAAAAAAGCGCTAACCTCTCGAAAAAGCTAGTGCGATGTATAGTAGTAAATTTGAAATCCTTTGATGGTTGACTCGTCGTTTTCGCATACTTTAGGATTGGATTAAATTTTAATCCAATAATTAGAATGCCAAATCCTATGAGACTTTACAGCCCACCCCTCCCATTTTTTGTTATACAGGCAAGATCTTATATTTCTTCCCTTTCAATTTATCCAAGAAAAAAGCGCCGACCAAACGCCCTCGCTGGGCAAATTGATTCGTCAAAGTGCTTGGCTAGCGTAGCCATAGCATACCTAAATGCTACTTGTCAAGTCTTTTTGGAATATTTATTTTTTATGGTAACCAGGAAAAAAATAACATTTACCTCCGTTTTCTTTGGCTCTTTTTAAGAGAGTATACGGCACCGTCCGCCTTGTTTTCATGTCATCTTCGGTAAAACCGATAGTTTTTTTTATTATTTCAATCTGTTCGCTGGTAGGTTTATCGAGCGGCACATCGAACCAAACAGGTTTTTGTGACTCTTTGACCCCATACATCGAACTTCCGGTAAATACTAGGTCGGTTTCGCTTTTTACATTCCAGCGATCCCTGATAATGCTCACAAGGTCTCTCAGGTCCTCGGCTGTCTGATTGCTGTCAGAACCGAGTTCGCTGGCGATATCTTTAACGACATTTTTCTTTTGCTTTTGTATTACATCAAAATAAGCTGAGCCATGCTTTATGAGCGAATCGAACAGCTCCATGAAATGGGCTTTCTTGTCTTCATCGAGTTTGGACTCCATAATTGCAGCATGTCCCTTCTCAATGTATGCCTTTATCATGTCGTCTGGTTGATCGATCCCTCTGTTGTCAGCAAGTACCTTTAGCTTGTCGGCGTTCGATCCATCGCTATCATCATAACCAGATTCTGCAACAAGCCCTTCAATACTTTCCATACGTTCAAGATCAGATGATCCAAGACCATTCTCTCTCAAGAAAAGCATCAATGACCTGTGGAGCTTCTTGTATATAAAATCGAATTGTTCTGGAGTGAATTCGATGCGCTCATTCTTGATGATATCTATGCCATATACACAATTGAACTCTTCATTGATCTCAACAGTTAACCTAGCAAGAGCTTGATAAAAATCATCGTCGAGTTTTCTTTCTTTTATGAGATCGATGTACGGGAAAAACCTCCTTATTGAAGATGACATAATCTTACTGATAGCGCTCTCAGGGATAAGATATCCATGTCTATCTTCTATGCGGCGTTCAGACAAAGATGCTTCTTCGCGCATTTCTGCGCCTTCAGCGGTTTCAGATGTTAGTTTTGGTTCTTTTTCTGAAAACATTAGGATGCTTTGATAATAGCATGTTTACGAATTTTCTAATATCTATTTCCTCTTCAAGTATTTCTTCCCCTTCAGTTTCTCCGGCAAATAGCTGTCTTCGGCTGCGCCAGGCTTCTTTGGATACTTCTCATATCCTTTTCCATAATTCAGATCCTTCATCAGTTTCGTCGGCGCGTTTCTTATTTTAAGAGGGATCGGCAAATTCCCTGTCTTCTTTACATCGCTCAAAGCTTCCATGTATGCGTTGTATGCCGAGCGGTCTTTGGCGGCGAGGGCAAGGTAGCATACGCCGTGGGCGAGGTTCTCGCGGCATTCGGGCAAACCGATATATTCTACAGCGGCAAAGACGGCGTTGGCGACGACGAGGGCGGTCGGCTGAGCCAGGCCGATATCTTCGCTCGCGAACACGACCATGCGCCTCGCGATGAATTTCGGGTCTTCGCCGCCTTCCAGCATACGCGCCAGATAGTAGATGGCGGCGTCAGCGTCTCCGGCGCGCATGCTCTTGATGAAGGCGCTGATGGTGTCGTAGTGCTCCTCGCCTTTCTTGTCGAAGCGGATGAAGGAATGCTCAAAGGTATTCTTCAGATTTTCTAGAGTGATGGGTCCATACAGTCGCTGGCAGTTCTCGATTGCCGTGATGGCGATACGCGCGTCGCCGTTTGCGAGTGAAGCCAGCCATTCGAGGATGTCCTTGCCCACTTTTATCTTGGTCCTCTTGACGATGGCCTTGATGTCCGCCTCGGACAAGGACTGCAGGACGAAGACACGACAGCGCGAGAGAAGCGCGGGAATGACCTCAAAGCTCGGATTCTCGGTCGTCGCGCCAATGAGGGTGAGGCGGCCTGATTCGACATAGGGCAAGAGAAAATCCTGCTGGGCCTTGTTGAAGCGGTGTATCTCGTCGAGGAACAGCACTTTCGGTCGCCCTTCGAGCAACGTGTCAGGTTCATCGATGATCTTTCGTATATCTTCTTTCCCTGCCGAAACGGCGGACAATTCATAGATTCTGGCATTGACTGCTTTTGCATAGATCCTGGCGATCGTCGTCTTGCCCGTGCCTGGCGGGCCCCACAGCACAAAAGACAGCAAATGCTTGTCCTCGATGGCTTTGCGGAGCGGTTTGCCAGGGCCGACCAAATGCTCCTGACCGACGAAGTCCCGGAGCGTCTGCGGGCGGATTTTATTTGCGAGGGGTTCCATATTGAGTATTATACTCTTTGAAACAAAATATGGAACGAGTGTTCACTATTCAGAACGGAATGTCTTTTATCCTAAATAATCCAAATTCAAACCTTTTATTGAATTCTTCCCAAAGTTTATCGTCTATGTTTTCAATTTCACTGTTAACAAATTCACCCTTATCTGAAACTAATTGTTTGAGAGGAGCAGGTGTAAAGAAAGATCCAAATATCTCATGGTTCTTTAAACTGCCGCTTATAATTTTCTCAAAATCATCTTTAGTAAGTTTATTCTTTATGGTCAGTAATTTATCAGCATTATGTCCAGCATCAATAAAACTTCCGCTATTTATGAAATCGTTGATGAGGTTCTCTTTAAGACTATCAGTCTCAGCTTGTTTCATCTTCTCTTGTTTTTCCTTCGCGAGTTCTGGCACCTCTGAAATAGCATAGGCAAGTTTTATTTTACACTTTGCCTCTTTTTTCCATTCATCTTCCAACCATAAATCTAACCCGTCAGTGCCCCAGGCGGTTTTATCATTTGAAATTAAGACCAGTTCGTCAGATCCATTATCACGATTCCTAAAATATTGAAGTAGGGATTCCCATATGATTGCATCTCCGTAGTAACCTTCACTATCTCTAGGTGGATTTCTTTTCTTAGTTCGTGTGTCCGCTCTATCTATTATCTCTGTAGACTCACCAACGATTACTGCTTTATCGAAAATATCTTTCAAGGTCTGATTAGCTCTACTTCTTTTGCTCTTAAAACGACTCTTTAGATCTCGTATTATTTTCTCTAATTCCTTTTTAGATTTTAGGATATCTTTTATTAAGGCAGAGTGAGCCTTATAACTAGTATATTTGAGTTTTACAGCTTCAATTTCTTCTTCTTTCTTCTTAATCTTTTGGGTAAAGTCTGATAACGAAGACTCGTACCAACTTGAAAACCTGTTACGTTCAACTTCTTGCTTAACTTGCACTGGAAGAAGTAAAGATATTTTATTTTTATCAATTAGTTCAAGTATAGAGTCTTTAATTTCATCAGAAAAACTCTCGGATGGTGAGAATATGTTCCTATAGATGTTTGAATCGATACATATATATTTCATTCTTTATCTTATTTCTTAGAATTTAGCTCCACAATTTTCTGCCAATCAATGTGTCCTTTTGTGCAAAATTCTTTGCTAAATTCTGACGTAAAGTTATTGATAATCTGTGCGTAAGCTTTTTGAAATTCGTCATTCTTTTCCTTTGCTTTGTGACCAAGCGGTTCGACAATCTCAATATACAAATCTTGATTACCAGAAATAAACTCCCAAAACGCTTGTCCGCAATACTTTAAATAACTACCTTTATCCGGCTGGTTCTCTCGCCCATAGCAACAACCATTAACAGCTACGATATTCGTCTTGGAAGTATTCGTACCGAGAACACGTTTCGCTCTGCCAAAATCGTCTTCCATTTTTCTGATCTGACTGCTATTACCCCAATTCGGACCAGATTTAATGGCGACTATGTATTTCACTGCACCTTTAGTAAATTCCAAATCTATACCTTCTGCTGCAGATTTCTTGCCTTTGTAGACTTTTCCGCAGATAAAAATCGCCAATTCTTCCAAAAATTGTCCGAACATCGTTTCCTCCTGTGAAGATAGATGCGCATCAAGTAAAGTTGTAACCAATGCCCCTGATGTCAAAATATTTTTCGCTTTGAAAAGATAAGGATTTTTTCTTTGTAAGATTTTTTTCAAACCAAGTCCTGACAATGCCTGCAAACGCGCCGCATGAAAACTGCCAATGTTTTTCTCAACATAATCTGTCACATCTTGCAGGTTTAATTTACTCATACTGGTTGCCGCATCTCCACTACGAGAGAGCTAATATCGTTCTTATTGTTAATATTTTCGACAGCATTATCATAATACTCCTTCAAGACCTCAATGCCAATCGAGTTTCTTCCAAGTCTTTTTGCTACGCGGCTGGTCGTCCCTGAACCAAGAAATGGATCAAGGACAGTGTCACCATCTTTTGTAAAAAGCTTTATAAACCATTCCGGTAAAGCTTCTGGAAAAACAGCGCTGTGGTTCTTGTTTCCACACTCTGTAGCAAGATGAAGAACATTGTTTGGGTATGCCTTTTCTCGATTTACCCAGTTAGCAATACGTTTACCGAAGCCGCTACTCACTTTTGATTCATCTCTGATGAGATCTGTCTCGCTTAACTTCTTTAACCTACTTTTTGCCCAGTCACCCATTGGCACCATAACTTCTTCTTGGTACATATTGAAAGTTTTCGTTTTATTGAACTGCAAAAGCCGTTCCCATGAATCTCGAAAACGATTAGGCCACTTGCCGGGAAAAGAATTTTTTTTGTGCCAAACGAATTCTTCGGTCCAAAACCACCCCTGCTTTCGCAAAGCTAAAATGAGTTCAATAACATACGTATGGCGTTCACCGTCCACTACTTTTTCCTTTATGTTCAAGACAAAAGTGCCTGTCGGCTTTAAAACTCTCAACATTTCTGACGATATTGGTAAAAACCACTCGACATATTTGTCTGGTTTTATCCCGCCATATGTATTTACACGGCTATCCGCATATGGAGGCGAAGTTATGATCAAATCAACAGAATTGTCAGGGATTTCCCTCAACTTTTCCTTTGAATCTCCAAAAATTATGTTAGTAGTAATAGGCTTCATTACTCCTATTTTACCACAAAAGAGACATTGGCAAAATACGTAAAAGTTGAAAAGCTAAGGATAAAACTCCATTTCGCTCATATCCGGTTGTTTATTAACAATCTGTTCCTGTATCGTATCTCGAACAGCACCGATTGCTTCAATATTCCATTCCATTGAACTTGCTTTCGGAGAAAGTCTTTGTAGCAAACCAAAAATCTCATTGTCTACGAAATCTTGCCTTTCAATTTGTTGTTTTGTTAACTTGGTCATAGGTTTATTTTATCACACCTCATAACTCCACCCTGGCTGCCATTTGAAGTGCGTGGTGACGAGCTTTTCATACGGAGTTCCCTCGACGATATGCTGGATGGCGTATTGGGTGGCGCGGTGGCCGATGACCATGACTCGCTTGCCGGCATAATCGCGCTAGAGGTCATCGAGAAAGGACTTCATGCGCGCGAGGGTTTGGTCATAGCTCTCGCCATTGACGAACGGAACATGGAGGCGGCCGGGCTTTTCGGCGTCGACGAGTTCGCTCGGCTTTTGGGTGAGGTCGCCATAGTCGCACTCGATTCAGCAGAATCGTCCTGGGGACGCGCAAGTGAATCAGCAGATTCATGCCTTGGGCCGCTTTGTCGCGGATGATCGGCCATCGGTCGCCAAAGCCGATCTCTGCCGAACGATACCCAGTAGGTGATTCTACTGAATCAGGCGCGCGAGAGGTCCGAGGTGAAGACGGCGTCGAAATGGTCGTCCTTGTACCGTTCGCCCATCTCCCGCGATTGCTGCTCGCCCAAGGGCGACAGCGCCACGTCGTTCCAGCCCGATGACAGGCGAATCAGCAGATTCGCCTACTGGGTGGGCCTCGTTGTCGAACGTCGTGCCGTGGGCTTCAAAGATGAGGGTTGTAGACATACGCAAAGTATACACTTCACCTCTTGATTTTCAAGCCGCTTTGATGTATATTCTTAGAGTCTTTCGGTTGCCTCCAGTTACCCCTTAAGTAGGACACTCTCTTGTTGATAATAGTAACTCGACGC
>CAZMFR010000008.1:0-44420 GCA_964565685.1 uncultured Candidatus Saccharibacteria bacterium | reverse complement strand
CGTCGAGTTACTATTATCAACAAGAGAGTGTCCTACTTAAGGGGTAACTGGAGGATGGCAGACCTGCCCTAATTATATCATATCTAAACACTGTTTGTCAAATATAGAAAAATAAAAAATATTGCCGATCATAGCCGCAGAATTGCGCACATGTTTCGATAGATGAAGTGGTTTTCTTTGCTATACTTTTCCTATGGACCCAGATGCTCCACAGCCGAGCGCGCCAGTCGAAGACCCTGACAACGGAAGGGTCATTCCTCCAGAAGCGCCCGATGAAGACGCCTCTATCACTGCGCCTCCGATAGAGCCGACTCAACCGGCGCAACAGCCGCTCGCCCAAGATGTCACAATGCCCGAGCCAGACGACGACGCGGCTCCCGTCATAGTTCCGACTCCTGTGACGCCTTTGCCTGCGCTGCAACCCGATGCATCGCAAGTCCCGCCGCAAACAGCGCCACAAGAGCCATCAGATGAGGATGCGGCATTCGTGTCCGAAAGCGCGCCCGTAGCCGCACCTATCACCCCTTCAAATCTTGAGGTCACAGAACCGACGGCTGTTTCTGACACGTCCGTTTCTCCTATCAATCCCGAGATCACAGAATATTCTACTGACCAC
The DNA here is from genome assembly GCA_964565685.1 of uncultured Candidatus Saccharibacteria bacterium. Lineage (GTDB taxonomy): Bacteria > Patescibacteriota > Minisyncoccia > Phycocordibacterales > PALSA-1337 > JAGWNR01. Next base: position 43,804 of record CAZMFR010000008.1, on the reverse strand, counting down.
CAGACGGCTCCACCCAGATCCCGCTCCGATATGAAGACACTCGCCATCCTCGGCCTCGCCAAGCGCCGAGGCAACAAGGCAGACAAGCTGGCGCGCATCCTAGCGTTTGCAGAAAAGAAAAGCCATTTCACTGTCCGCGATGTCGAGCTTCATCTCCTCGTGCCAAAGAGGACTGCGGAAGAATACCTCGACGAGCTCGTGACACAAGGCCGTCTATCGCGCCGCGGCGATGTCGATTCGACGGAGTATTGGTGGGAGGGGTGATGCAAAATTTTATCCACAACCATTTTGTCCATACGGACGAAATGGTCAAAAATATATTGAATTTGATTAGAAAATGCCTTAAATTCACTAAAAATTCGTCTATAATCGTGAAAAACGGCACTATTTTCATCACTTTTCACGGTTATTGTTGATGTCTCTTTTGCGATCAAAGCAGATCTCTCGTCGGCAGACGCGCCATGCGTGTCATGGCTCTTTTTGCCCAAGTTGCCGAGCACGCTGTGGAGGCCTGTATAGTCGACAGTCCTCCGTGCGTCATCAAAATGAAAGTGTTTTTCCAGATATTCGAGAAGTGCAGGCTTGTTCTTCTGTGCGCCGTTCTTAAAGCCCGTAATGACCGCCTTGCGCTGTTTGTAGGAGTTTTTTAGGGAGTGTTGGGGTATTGGGTGAAGGTGTAAGGGAAGTAGAATAATCCAAGAAAATATGGCAGAATAATATGTATGAAAGAAAATCCAGTTGAGGTTTATATCGCGGCTATAACAAAGGAATTTAAAAGTGGACAAGCTGTCGAGCATGCTTATCGTCCGGCATTAAAAGCACTCTTTGAGTCTGTAGTGCCAAAATTACATGCTATAAATGATCCCAAACATTCAGAACACGGTGCACCAGATTTTGCTCTGATGAGATCACAAGAATTGAGCGCTGGATATGCCGAAGCCAAGGATTTGAAAGTCAGTCTCGATGAGACAGAAAAAAGCGAGCAGATGAAACGGTATCTCGAATATGGCTCACTCATACTGACAAATTCTCTCGAATTCCGCTTCTATCGCCACGGGAATAAATATGGTGAGCCGGTTATTATTGCCAAGCTTATTGGTAATGAAATTGTACCAAATGAAAGAGCTTATATGGAGCTCGAAGATGCGATCAGGACATTTCTCACTCAAACGGAAAAAATCACGTCGAGCACGAAACTCGCAAAGATCATGGGTGACAAAGCGCGGCGCATACGTGACAAAGTGAGCGAGTATGTCGTGAATGAACACGAGCGCAACAATGAGCTTCGACGAATGTACGAATCCTTCAAGAAGATCCTTATTCACGATCTAACAGAAGAACAATTTGCTGACACGTATGCCCAAACTCTAGTTTACGGTCTTTTTGCTGCACGATTCGAAGACAAAACACCGGAAAATTTTACCCGTGAAGAAGCTCGCGAGCTGATTCCAAAATCGAATCCTTTTTTGCGGCAATTTTTTGACCATATCGCTGGAGTCAATTTCGATACACGTTTGAAAGTTATTGTTAATGAGTTATGTGAGGTTTTCATGAACGCTGATGTGCACGCATTGATGCATGAATATGCTACGCAAAAAGGATTGCTCGGCTCTGACAAAAATTCAGCCGATCCAGTCGTGCATTTCTACGAGGATTTCTTGAAAGAATATGATCCGGAAAAGCGCAAGAAAATGGGCGTCTTCTATACACCTTTGCCTGTGGTGCAATTCATTATTCGCGCTACGGACCATCTCCTCCAAAAGGAATTTGGTCTCGCTGGCGGGCTTTCAGATACGACGAAGATTGAAGTGAAGACGACGAAGCAGGGTATAAAAGGCAAAGAAAGCATCCATAAAGTGCAAATTCTTGATCCAGCTACCGGCACAGGTACTTTCTTGAACGAAGCAGTCAAACACATTGCCAGTCAGTTCAAAGGCCAAGAGGGCAGATGGAAATCGTATGTTGAGGATGATCTTTTGCCACGCCTCCATGGCTTTGAACTCATGATGGCGCCGTATACCATTGCACATCTTAAGATTGCCATGACTTTGCACGATAGTGGTATTGCAGATTTTCATCATCGCCTCGGAATCTATCTGACTAATTCTCTCGAAGAAGGAGTTAAAGTCGAGGATTCGCTTTTTGGTCTTGGCTTCGGCCAGACTATCACCGAAGAGAGCCAAGCCGCCTCCAAGATCAAGAACGAGACGCCTATTATGGTTGTTATTGGTAATCCGCCGTATAGTGGAGTTTCCTCGAATGAAACAGAATATGCCAATAGTTTGGTTGATAAGTACAAGATCGAGCCGGGAGGAAAAATTAAATTACAAGAGCGAAAGCACTGGCTCAATGATGATTACGTAAAATTTATTGCTTTTGCTGAGGAAATGGTTGAAAAGAATGGCGACGGAATTGTTGGTTTTATCACGAACCACGGTTACCTCGATAATCCAACATTTCGTGGTATGCGTTGGCATTTGATGAATACTTTCGATTCAATTTTTGTTATTGATCTTCATGGTAATGCTAAGAAAAAAGAAGTATCGCCAGATGGGGGTAAAGACGAGAATGTATTTGCTATACAACAAGGTGTAGCAATCATGCTTGCCGTAAAGACTGGGAAGAAAAAGAAGGGTAATTTAGCAGATGTTCGCCGTTTTGATGTGTGGGGTAAACAAGAAAGTAAATTTGATCAACTTAACAAGCTTACTTTGGAAAATATTCCATGGGTGACTATTGAGGCTCGTTTACCAAATTTACCGTTTATGAAAGGCGGCTCTATTGAACTTGAAGGAAAATATCAAGAAGGATTTAATGTAAATGATCTTTTCTTACAAAATACCACAGGAATCGTAACGATGGGTGACGACTTTATTGTAGATGAAGATAAGGAAGTTTTACAAAATCGTGTCGACGAATTTCTAAACGAAAATATTTCAGAAAGCGTGTTGAAAGAGAAATTTGGTTTAGGAAAAAACTATGCAGAATGGGTTATAAAAAATAAGAAAGATATTTCTGATGATTCGACCAAGATCGTACCTTTTGCGTATCGACCATTTGATAATCGTTATACATATTTTGATAATAAGCTTGTCTGGCGACCTCGTACAAATACGATGAGGAATTTTCTTGGAGGAAAAAACATCGGTCTTATTTATACAAGACAAGCAATCGGTGGAGATAAATATAATCATATTATGGTTAGTAGGAATATGTCTGATAACCGTGTGTTTTTTAGTAATAAAGGTATTCCGATTGAAGCTCCATTGTATGTCTTTGCCGACGATGGCTCAAAAGTCTCAAACCTCAAAAAAGAAATCGTTGATCAAATTGAAAAAATCGTTGGCAAGGTTTCGCCCGAAGACATCTTTGACTATATCTATGCCGTCTTGTACTCGCCGACCTATCGCGAAAAATACAGGGAATTTCTGAAGATTGATTTTCCGCGCGTACCGTATCCAAAAGATGTGCAGTCGTTCAAGTCGCTTGTCGATCTTGGTAAAGAATTGCGCGAACTTCATCTTCTTGAATCGTCAAAGCTCAATACGCCGATTACGATCTTTCCAGAATCTGGAAGCGACACAGTCGACGCCAAATACCCAAAGTACGACAACGGTTATGTTTTCATAAATAAAACGCAATATTTTGGTGGTGTTCCGGAAGTTGCTTGGAATTTCTATATCGGTGGTTATCAACCCGCTCAAAAATGGCTCAAGGATCGACAGGGTAGGAAGCTGACGAATCAGGACATTGAACATTATCAGAAAATGATCGTGGTGCTGGTAGAGACAGGGAGGGCGATGAAGGAGATAGATAAAGTATGTATATTATAATAACAAAGTCCCCAGCATAAGCAGGGGACATCATTGGGACAACTGGCTGAAAGGTCAGTTATCTACTTATGAGGTGATGCTGCAGGTCCACCGGCCGAGAATGTCGCCTTTTGCGCGGTTATTCTCCCATTGGAGCGGCTGGAGATTAGATAAATTATCACTACCTCCTTTTGATACAGGAATGATATGATCAATTTCCCAACCCCAATTGACAGTCTCACCATACTTGCTTCTCTGCATAGAAGCACCGCAAACGTCTTTTCGGAATGAGGGAAGTCCTGGCTCCGGAGTTCCTTTCTTCCAAACTGCCTCGACAGTAGCATCATCAAATGTTTTTTTGAACATGAGATTTTTCGATTAACTAATAATCCCCGGTAGCGCTCATCCGAGTTGGGGGCATCTTAACACATAGGCACTTAATTTACAAGTAGTACAACCTTATCCTGTATTTACTTAACTCATATGATTTGGTATAATGTCTACATGCAACAACCACTTACACCAAAACAGGCCAAGTTATATGCCATTATCAAGCAATTTAACGAAGAATACCAACGTTCCCCGACCATTCGTGAGCTTTGTAATAGGATGGAAACAAAATGGCCAAATGCTGTTTACGAGCTACTCAACGCCTTGGAAACCAAGGGATATATTGTTCGTCGCAAGAACGCGAAGCGTAATATTGATCTTAGAAACACTGATTCTTTCGGTTTGTCTACACAGACAGTCCTTATCCCAGTCCGAGCATCAGTCGGTTGCGATAATCTTAACATCGTCGCGGACGAGAGATACGATGAGACAATTGAAATTGATCGTTCCATTATCGCAGGTAAAGGTGACATTGCAGCTGTACGCGCCGTTGGGAACAGTATGAACGATGCTAATATAAATGAAGGAGATTATATCCTCATCCAGCTGACTCAAGATGCCAATGTTGGTGATCGTATAGTGGCAATAATAGGTGACATGGTCACTGTCAAAAAATTAGACCGCAAAGATGGGTTTGTGATCCTTCGTCCAGAATCGACCGATCCGAAATACAAACCGATTATACTTAATGAAAATTTTAAAATAGCTGGAAAGGTCATTGGTGTTATATCAAATCCCGCGGCTGTTGTTACTGAAGTCGTGCCTGACAAATTTACTAATAATAATTCAAATTTATGAAAAAACTCCTCAAACCAGGTCAAATCGCCCAACGTTCAGGCTTATACGACATCATTGGTCCACGTGGTGGTGATACAGGCAAGCAAATTACTGCAGTCAAAGGAAAAACCTTGCCGCCGCAGAAAAAGGATGGGATGACGTATAAATTGACGGATCCGGCGAAGCATAAGAGACACTAAACTAAAATGGCTACTTCTGATATTACAAAACAGACAGTCGAAAAAGAGCCTGGTATAGCTGATGTTGTTGCCAATTCTCCTGCGAAAAAGACTGGGAAGTTTAATATCAAAGACGAAGAAGATTTTAATGAAGTCAAAGCCGATGCGGAAGCTTTTTACGCAACACTTAGCGAGGTTTATTGTCCTTATTTTAAAGAAAAAATAGCATTCAATGCCAAAGGGTTGCGTCACTTGAAATTCAAATCTGATCAAGTTGCTCGTGTGCAAAAGGACCAGTATGCTCGATTAAAACTTCTTAAATATGTGCCAACGGTTATTCAGAATTCTAGGACTTTGCAAGGAATCAGAGAGACCAGACAATTTGAAACACAAAAAACAAATTCTAGATGGGAAAAGGTTCTGAAAGACGTCGTTACATATGAATTTATCGCTATTATTGAAAATTTAAGAATAAAAGTCCTTGTAAAGCAGATCGTAGGTGGTGAGAAATATTTTTGGAGTGTTATACCATATTGGGGTATCGATAGAGTGAACAGCAAGAGAATTCTACATAACATGACTAGCGATGAAGACTAATGTTAAGTTAACAAAAAACCCGCTATTCGCAGGTGCTTTGTTAGCGTTTGGCTACAGCGTTGATATAGCCGTGACAGGGCCAAAGCCCTCCAAACGCTATATATAATCTACTAAATTTACCTTAAAAGTCAAGGTATTGTGTGTGAATAAGTTAAAATATGCTATCGTACTTACTACCATGATTAATCATCAAAATGATAGGTATTCGCCAAAAAACTTCATCAAAGGCAAGATCACCGAACTCATCTTTGATCAGATGTTCCGTGAGGCTGGTCGGTTCACTATCTTGCCATTTGGATACGAACGGACGCTGCCCGAGCTTGCTCAATATTCGAGCGAAGTCAAATACAGGCCAGTTTTGGATAACGTACGGAGCGCGCCTGATTTCGTGCTCATATCGCAGGACAAGACCGAGGTCTATATGGTCGAAGTCAAATATCGCGCCAATCACTCTCCGGCTGATCTCATCCGAATCGTTGAAAAGATACGAGAGCGCTGGGAAGCCATTGGGTATCAAAAGACATTCAAAAGCAGTATCTCGAGCTGATGAAGGAGTTTATAAGGTAATGTGGTATTTTTCAATAATAATGAGCAAATGGCTAGTTGTAATGAGCTTGGCTGTCATCTAGTATACATCGCTTGACTCAATATATACTAATTGCTATTATAGTATCTATTACTAGAGTTAAAGTATACTAACCATGAACATAGAGATCGGTAAGAATATAAAGCAGCCGCAGGGATTTGAGGCATTCGTGCCCAATCCATTTCCTCCAAAGGGCGTTTTTACCATGCCGCCCAAGACCTTGGTCAAGATTGCAGAAGCAGACAGATTGATTGGGAAGCTCGACGGCATCACGCACACCCTTCCTGACGTCGATTTCTTCCTTAATATGTTCGTGGCAAAAGATGCGACATCCTCATCACAGATCGAAGGTACGCAGGCCTCGATGGTCGAAGCGATAGAAAAAGATGCAGGCGTCGCTGCTAATATGAATGATGCAGACGATATTTTGTACTATATAAAAGCTCTGAACTACGGAATCAAACGGTTGAAAGACTTTCCACTGTCGTTGCGCTTGATCCGCGAGACTCATGAGAAGCTTATGGTCGGAGCCCGAGCGACGCACTTTGCTGATCCTGGACAATTTCGAGCGTCTCAGAATTGGATCAGCGGAGTATCGCCCGCAAAGGCTTCTTTCGTGCCGCCGCCTGTCGAAGATATGAAGAGGTCGCTCGGAGACCTCGAGCATTTTCTCCATGACGAGGAGGATATTTTGCCGCTTGTGCACATCGCTCTTGTCCACGCGCAATTCGAGACTATCCATCCATTCTTGGACGGAAATGGCAGGGTCGGACGCTTGCTTGTGACTATGCTCTTGTGCCACAGAAACCTTCTTGAAAGGCCAGTGCTCTTCCTCTCGTCCTATTTCAAGAGGCACCAGAAAGTATACTATAGCTGTCTCAATGGATATCATCATGGTGAAACGCTTGGCTGGGTCGAGTTTTTTCTGGATGGAGTCATTGATACCGCCAATGAATCGATCGCGATATCAAAACAGATTCGTGAATTGCGCGATAAAGATATGATGAAGATACAGGCTCTCGGCAAGCGCGAGTCGGGAAGCGGCATTCTGGTGCTCTCGAGGCTCTTTGGAAATCCTATTGTTACGACAAAAACGATCATGGATTGGACTGGATTTACCAGAGCTGGAGCCCAAAAGATCATAGATCGATTCATAAAGCTCGGCATACTTTCTCTGCGCAATAAAAAAGCTCTATACGACAAGAGCTATGTGTATTCAGCGTATCTGAATATATTTCTTAAATAAAATTCGCTTCATCAAAGGCAGAATTGCTGAATTCATCTTTGACCAGATATTCCGTGAGGCTGAGCTATGGGAGAGCGAGAACATCGAGAAATGCTTGAAAATAATGAAGCAATCTCTGCTATAATCTCCCCATGAAACAACGCGCGATCGGGTGGATAGGGTGGTATGGCGTCGTCGCCACGGTGGCGGCATACGCGCTGGTGAGCTTTGGCGTACTCTCGCCCGCGTCGCTCTCCTATCAAGGTCTCAACCTGACGGGCGCTCTCGGCGTGACGGCGGAGACGTGGGCGAGGCGCGACTATCAGCCGTTCTGGCTCAACCTCGTCTGGGCGCTCATCGCCGCCCTCGCGATCGTCAATCTGGCGATCCATTGGGGATAAAGACCAGGGTCGTGGTATAATAGCTCCATCACAGAGCCCGATGCGCTCTACCGCTCGTATTAGTTCTATTTTGTCGAGATTGTGCCGAATGCGTGCACTTGCATAGTCCAGTTTTGCGTGCCAAACCAGACCACTGGATATATTAGTCCAGTGCACTATCCTTTCTTGTTTTTGAGCAACGATAGAGGATGGCGAGATGAAGGAAAAATAAAAACCGCGCAACCGGGTGAGGTTGCGCAGATATTGAGTCGGTCACTGATTCACCGAGATTCAAAGGTCTTTCCATTCGTCGCCGTCGTTGTCATTGCGTTTCTCGAACCGAATGGACCTTTCGATCTGATGCTTCAGCTCGTCGAGGTCTCCTTGCATTTCATTGCACATGTGTTCGAGGATGGAGTCCTTGTCCGGCAGGTTGCTCGCATGGATCTGTTCTCGGATAGCGAGCCATTCATTATAAGTCACACAAATGCCGATCATGCTCTCGCCGATCTCGAGAGCTTGGCGTTTTGTGACGAGCGTCTGGCTCTCGTTGCCGTTGCTATAGATTATCCGTGCCGCGCGGAATTTTGGATTCATCTTGAAATAACCTGATCTCATTATGATAGCCATAAGGTTCCTTTCCTTTTTTTTTGATGTTCAAATTTCGATATGCTAAACTGCTGGCGATCAGTATAGCATATATAACCGTTTGTGTAAATGGGACAAATTGGTGCAAGAAAAAACCGCAAATGTCGAGTTCGCGGTTTTCTATAGACAAGAAGATCAATTCCTCCAATTTTCGTTTATCCCAAGGAACGGCATCTCTTCGACATATTGTTCGCACCAGCCAGGTCTGTATTCTGCCAGGAAAATGGCTCGTGTCGTAGCGTTATCGCATCGGATGCAAGCCCGAAAGATGATGCCTTCGACCGAATCTTGCCGACCGGTTTTAAAATCAGTATCGATGATGAACGTCGCAGATTGAGATTCTACCTCGAATTCTACAGTTTCCAGTCGAATCTTTAACATATATTGTGCCAACGAGAACAGAAGATTGCGGTGGATTTTGCTTATCGGTTCGCCGATTCGGGCGATCAAAAAAATATCGGTCATATGATGCCTTTCTGTTGATTATTTTTCTGTGGAATGTGCTGGGGTCGGTTAGAGCATATTATTGCAAATAAACGCGAGAAACACAAAATAGTATCATAGAGGAAGTTATTGAATTGCTCGGATGGGATTTGGACGATTGAAAATAAAATCGTTTTAATTTTTTAGTGATATCATTGTTGAAAAGACTGTCGAGGACGGGAAAACTTGCTATTATTGGCAAATGAATAGTTTGAAGAATATTTTTGCCGGCCAGTCTTTCTCATATTTGCGGCGTCCTATCTTTCGCACGCGCAGTCGCAAGCTGTACGAGACGAACAAAGAAGCGGCAAGGACGGTCATTCGGGAGCGGCTCGATTATTTTTTAGGATATTATGCCGCGCGACACGGCATAGCTGTGGGACGGATCGCCATTCGCAATCAAAAGAGCCGCTGGGGAAGCTGTTCAAAAAAAGGGAATCTCAACTTTAACTACAAGCTGGCTTTCATGCCTCCTGCAGTGCGCGACTATGTCATCGTCCATGAGATATGCCACGTAAAGGAATTCAATCACGGCGGCGGCTTTTGGGCGTTGGTAGCCGAAACGGTGCCTGATTGGAAGGAATTGAGAAAAAGTTTAAGGGAGATGGAACGGGGCGAGGGCAAGAATGCCCATGGTATGCCTGTGTAAACATGCTATTGACATTATGTCAATCATTTGCTATAATAGGGAGGTAAAGTCAGACTTGGTGAAGAACCGGTCGCGGCTTTATATAACGCAGTTTTGGAGGACATTGAAAATGAAAAATACGTTAAACGGAAGCAAGACGGCTGAAAAGCTTGTCTTGGAAATTGGTGATGCACCGAAAACAAAAGTTGTTACCGGCTTTATTACGCAGCCATTGAATCGGAATGGTTTTGGAATTGCCGTGGTGGACAACTTTCTCGGCGGCGGCAAGCCCAAGGGCTTTTCTCTCTTGGCTGGAACCGGTCCGTGCGCGATCATCGAAAGCGGCGCGAGGAAGCCGCAGTTTTCGGAGACCATCGTTGATCGGCGTGCTCAGCACACCGATGCTGTTGTCTTGGAAGTTTATCGTGCCGATAACGGCGCGTATCGTATAAATAGTTGGGCATTTAAATCCGAATGGGATGCGGTGCTCGAAACGATCAAGCTCGGCGGTCGCGACCATATGAGCCGCAGTGAACGGTTCATGGCACGGCTCGCCAAATGCAAGCAAGCTGTAGTAGCTGGCATGCAAAAGCATGCTACTGCCACGGCTCCCTCGCAAAAGTCAAAGACGAGGGAATTCAAAAGCTTCAACGAACTGGCCAGCGCCAGTCTCGGTTGAGCATCTAGCCATGCTGTGATTCTGTCACCACAACTCCGCCTTGGAAACGAGGCGGGGTTTTTTTGTCCAAGGGTAGCCCTTGGACAAAATGCTATACTATATACATGTCTATATATTACAAACCACAACGGACTTTTCGTTTATATGATCCAAAGGCGGCAGAACCGTTCAAATTGTCGCGGTCTAAAATAGACCTTTTCGTCGAATGCCCGCGCTGTTTTTATATCGATCGCCGGCTAGGGGTGGGGAGGCCGCCGGGCTTTCCTTTTGCCTTGAATAGCGCTGTCGATACTTTGCTCAAAAAAGAATTCGACATCCATCGTGTGATCGGCACAGTGCATCCTCTCATCGAAAAATATGGTATCGACGCCATGCCGGCTGCGCACGAAAACCTCGAGGAGTGGCGACATAATTTCACCGGCATCCAATACTTGCACGAGCCGACTAATCTGCTCATCTTTGGCGCCATCGACGACCTGTGGATCAATTCGAAAGGCGAATACATTATCGTCGATTACAAGTCGACGTCAAAAGATGAAGAGATTACTGCGCTAGACAAGGAGTGGCAGAACGGCTACAAGCGGCAGATGGAGGTCTATCAATGGCTCTTGCGCCGGAACGGCTATCGCGTCTCTGACACTGGATATTTTGTATACTGCAATGGCAAGACGGACCGCAAGGATTTTGATGCACGGCTGGAATTCGATATCACCCTGATCGCCTATAAAGGCGACGATAGTTGGATCGAGAAAACGATCCTCTTGATCAAAAAATGCCTAGACGATCCGCGCATCCCGAAGGCCAAGCCGAATTGCGACTATTGCGCGTATATAGATGCGATAGGGAAAGTCGCAGGGAAGCCGGCGGTAAAGAAATAACTAGTCGAATATGTTCGACAGGTACGTATCTGTCGTCCGCTGATCTAAGTCATAGAAATACTTGTTGTTATTGTGAAGATATGTCGCTAGCTGTCGGCTATGTCGCTCTAGAGCTTTGAAGTGGTGGAGGGCCGCAACCACTATGATAAAAGCCGCGGCGGCGATTATAATAAAATGCTTACGGATTGTTTTTATATGTGCCTCTATTCTACTACAAATATGAAGATACGATGTGGATGACGCTATAGGATCATGCATATTACCTTATACGATTTATTGGATTAAAATTTAATTCAATATTCAAAGATCAAAAAATAGCAAGAGCGAGCGGGGCAGTTTCCTTATGGAAGCCAACTTACCAAGGATATTTTTTCCCTTTGTACCAGAACTGGCCTGTCTCTGGATGCGAGATGGCGAGCTCGTAGATGTCGTTTGCGGCTTCTTCGGGCGTCGTAGGCGCCTCATCGCCGCCCATGTCGGTGCGCACCCAGCCGGGATGGATGGAAGAGACGACGATGCCTCGTTCGTCCTCGTATTTGAGCCGAAGCGCTAATGTGCGGGTGTACATGTTCAAGGCACACTTGGATATTTTGTAAGCGGGATAGCGAAGCGGCGCATGAGTATGCGTGAAAGCTTCGATGTCTTCGAGCGACCCTGCTTGCGAAGAAACATTGACGATATGGCCGCCCTTGTTCATCATAGCCACAACATGTTCTGTGAAGTCGGCAGTACCGATGAGGTTCACTTCCAGAGTCTCGCGCAGTTTTTCGATGACGAGTTTTGTATCATCGTTGTCTTTTAGTACTCCTGCGCAATTGACGAGAATATCAATTTTAGGATTTTGTTTGGCGATCTGCTCGGCACATTTATTAATAGAATTATCCGAGGTCAGGTCGAGTTCAAGGACCTTGAGATTCACAGCCGAATAATCAACGGAGCCAGTTTCTGAAGCACCTATGACCATATATCCCTCGGCCAAGAATCTCTGGGCGAGCGCCTTGCCGATGCCTCGCGAGACGCCTGTTATGAGAACGGTTTTCATGGCTTTTATTATAACATTTTTGTCCAAGGGCTACCCTTGGACAACATTACTCTGGACGTATCTGTATTTCGCTTGCGCTCATGCTTCCGTCTGAATTCGCTGTGCCGCTGATAGCCACGTTTTCACCGACTGTCAAGTCTGCTGGCGAGCCGATGACGCTCTTTATTATGCTGGTGCCATCGGAATATAGCACGACGGTCGAGCCGGTCGTCGCTGTGGTCGAAGTGGAATTCGGCAGTTGTACGCTGATGGAAGTAGGGTCTACCGATACGACGGTGCCGACGACCAATCCTGTTCCGCCGGTGCGGGCATGCGTTCCCATCGCGCCGGAGAATGAACCACTGCCATAAGAGCTACGAGCTGATGTGGCAGAGCCGGATGCCGAAGAAGACGAGCTCGCGATGCCCCAGCCAGCGCCAAAGAAGACCACTGCGATAATTATTGCGAAAATGACCTGCGTTGATTTCTTGTTCATTTATATTTAGTCGAAAGTTCCTAGTCTATAGTCGAAAGCCAATGAATTCTATTATATTGTTTTGACTTTAATTATACGACTTTCCTTTAACTATTATGTTTATAATGTTTAGAATACGCGAAGAGAAGGGAATTAGGTGCAAGGGCACATCATGATGAGCGTCATCGGAGCGTGAATCTCGCACCTTTTGCCACCTTCTGGTAGTATATACCCTATAAACACTGATGAGCGAGATCCCACCAAGCATTTCCGTAAAAAATCTGACGAAAAAATTCAAGGACGGCTTTACAGCGGTCGATGACATTTCTTTTGATGTGGCTGCCGGATCGATATTTGCATTCCTTGGACCAAACGGCGCCGGCAAGACGACGACGATAAAAATGCTGACGACATTGCTCCATCCGACCTCTGGCACCTTGCTCATAAACGGCATGGATCCGGTACGGCGACCGCATGACGTGCGGCAATCGTTCGGCATAGTCTTTCAAGACCCGTCGCTGGATGACGAACTGACGGCGTACGAGAACATGTACTTCCATGCCGGACTTTATGGCGTGCCGCGCGCCGATACGCCGGCAAAGATAGAGGACATGATGAAATTCGTCGAGCTGTGGGATCGCAAAAACGATCTAGTCAAGACTTTTTCCGGCGGCATGAAGAGGCGTTTGGAGATCGCACGTGGATTGTTGCACACGCCGGCGATCCTGTTTTTGGACGAGCCGACGACGGGCCTCGACCCTCAGACACGAAATTATATATGGACTTATATAAAAAAATTAAATGAGGAGCGCGGATTGACGGTCTTCTTTACCACCCATTATATGGAAGAGGCCGAACGCACAGCCCAAAAGGTCGCCGTTATCGACCATGGCAAGATCATCGCCTCCGATACTCCGGCAAATATTGTTGCGGGCTCTGGCACCTCTAATCTCGAGGATGCCTTTATAAAGCTGACCGGCCGTGCCATCCGCGAGCAGGAGGCGAACGGCGTCGATCATTTGCGCACGATGGCGCAGAGGTGGGGAAGGAGATAACTTAATAAAATTATGATTGATCATATAGGAATCAAAGTATCAGACTTAGAAAGGAGCATTGCATTTTATGAAAAAGCTCTTGGCGTCATAGGATATAGACGGATCAAAGGACGAAATGCGTTTACCTTGGGCAAGCCAGAAGATGTCAATGGTTGCGGTAGCGTGTGGTTATCACAAAGAAGCGAGAACAAGAAACTCACTCAAAATATACATATTGCGTTCAAGGTAAAAGATATTGAAGTCGTAAAAAAGTTCTATGACGTTGCTATCGCCGCCGGCGGTCGAGACAATGGCGAACCAGGCCTGTGCCCGGAGTATGATGAGAATTATTATGGCGGCTTTGTATTTGATCCTGACGGAAATAATATTGAAGCTATGACAATCTTAAAAATATGAACTCAAAAATTCTTTATCCAATCTACATATTATGGCTCCGCCAGATCAAGCGCTATTTTCGCTCGAAGTCGCGCATCGTGGGCGGCCTTGCCCAGCCGATCGTATTTCTGGTCGCGCTCGGATTCGGCTTCGGCTCTATTTTTGCCAGCGCTGGTCAGGGCAATTACATCCAGTTTCTATCGCCCGGCATCATCGCCATGTCTATCATGTTCACGGCAGTCTTTTCCGGTATCGAGCTCATTTGGGATCGGCAATTCGGCTTTTTAAAGGAAACAATGGTGGCGCCTGTCGGGCGCATGACGATCATGTTCGGCCGGACGCTCGGCGGCGCGACTACAGCGACCTTGCAGGGTATCATCGTCTTCATCATCACGCTCTTCATCGGCTTCCGGCCTGATCTGGCCGCTGTCCTGTGGGGATTTCTTTTTATGCTCGGCATCGGTCTCACCTTCACCGCTCTCGGCACGGCTATCGCTTCGACCATGGAGGACATGCAGGGATTCGGTCTTATCATCAATCTGGTCAATATGCCGCTATTCTTCCTGTCCGGCGCGCTGTTCCCCTTGACCACTGCGCCTGCCTTCATCCGGTGGATCGCATTCTTTAACCCGCTTTCATATGGCGTCGACGGACTGCGAGGCGCTTTCACCGGCGTTTCGCAATATCCGATCGGTATCGATGTGGTCGTCGTCGGATGCGTTATCGTGCTCTTTGTCGCTCTCGGCGCGTGGCTTTTCAATAAAGTGGAGGTCTAGTTTGCGGAGGTGGGTGGAGGTGTAAGAAAAAAACCACCCGACACATGCATGTCATCGGGTGGTGCGGATCGTCGCTAAAAAATTCAGACGATTGTCGCGTTTGTCGCCTTTGCCGCGATATTAGGTTTTTGCCGCGATATTAGGTTTTTGCCGCGATATTAGGTTTTGAAGCGGAAAGGCAATTGTCGAACCTGCGGCTGAATATTCCCACGATGTTTTCCACCCGGCCGATCTTGTCGGCCTTCCTTTGGGCGTTGATCTTCACATTAAATAGGACCATCTCCAAGGATTTCAGCGCATTGGAGACCAGAGCTTTGTTGCCTTGTCCGCAAACCTCGTCATCCAAGCTCATAAGGTGCACGAGGAATTGATCGGACACCAGGGAGACACACGCCGTGTCTGACTGTTCGACCGCATCGGTTTGCCTGTGATCGGATTGCAGTCCGAGGATCAGACAGTCTTCGGTGAGGTATAGCGATGTGTTTTTGTAAACATTGCGAACCCACATACCGGTGTGATAATTGCTGATATCATCGATCAGGCGTATGGCCCGCATCCTATGATAGTGATGACCGGATAACGCTAGTTTGGCATTATGGGTGAAGGAATCGCCGATTTGATCGGCGAAATGCTCCTCCATCCGCTTGACGCCGAGGTTTTTGATCGGATACCACATGTTTATGCACGTGATGCTATGGCGTAGGATTGCCACCTGTTCCGCCGGCGTCATGCCGGGTTTGATGGAATCAATGACTTTCAATGATTCACTGATCGATCTTTCATCCCCCTGGGGATCGTTTTTGTTAGTATTGGACCTGTCCATAACTAATGCCTTTCGTTTGTTGGTTTTTGTTGCGAACGAGCAAGCCGCTTTGGCGGCATGTCCATGTCGGATATTATGCTTATATTTTCCTATAGTCAAGCGAGCCGGAGCGCCTTGGATTTTCGCACATATTTTCCCTTGCCAAAAAAAACAAAGCGACCTACAATGATAGGCGTACATTTATCATTTTAATACACAATCATGGCGACCATAGACATATACAATACAGAAAAGCAAAGGATTGAAAGAGAAGAGCTAAAGAAAGCGGGCGCCCCAGAGGAACCGGAGGATACTTTGACCGTAAAACAAATAATCAATAACAAGGAGCAGAGCGCTCTTTTGGGTGATATGATCGATCATGGTGATGATCCCGCTGACAAGGAGATATTCACCAGACTTGTTTCCGGAAAGATGGAGGCGGGCGACATCGATAGAATATCAGAGCTACGCAAGACTTTTTCAGAGAGAATGCGCGATGCAGAAAATATAAAATCGGAGCTTACTCCGGAATTGGCAAAAGAGATGGCAAAAAACAGCCCGGAGATCAGAAAGATCGTCGAAACGTTCGGTGCGGACGGTGTCACAAAGGCGGTTCATGAGACGATCAAAAAAATGGCCGTCAATGATCCGGATACCTTCAAGAATATTTTAGGGCAAGTGAAGAATGTGCAGAGCTTTAAAAATGGCGAATTGAAGAAGCTCGACGAAGATGTCGAGGAACGCTGTAAAAAGCTGGGAATCAATACTGGCGAGGCGTTAAAAGCTCTCGCGATAAAAGATGACAAAGAACGAGGCGATGCCTTGAGCAAGCTGATGATCAAATCCAAGGGCATTTTTAGCATATTTCACACAGGAAAATTCAAACAGTTGTTGAGCAAGAAATCCGATATAGAGGCGGCGCTTGTCGAATTGTCCGAACACAAGAAGAATCTCGGTTCCGTATTGGCCGTCAGCGTCGAAGGCAACAAAGACCTGCTCGATGCTGTATCGCGCGAGATCATCGGCGAGCCAAAGAAAAAAGAGGCGGTCGGCATGAATGATGCAAAGAAAGAGATGCCTGACGACAAAAAGATCAAAGAAGCATGGGAAGCGGCAAAGAAGAAAGAGTGCCCGAAGTGGGGCTCCATGTCAGAAGCTGACAAGGATGTTTTTCGCGATCATTTTGCCGATCAATACAAGAATTACACAGACAAAAAATTTGCAAAGCAGGGCGGTTTCTGGTCGGCTATATTCGGCGCTTTGTTCGACGGCATGTTCGCTGGTTTCGATAAAAAGTCGCTAAATTAACAATCATAAATTTATATCATCATGAACACAACAGACGCCACAAAATCTATCCGCGATGAATTTATGAAGGTAGTCGGCACCGGCAATGAACGGGCGGCAAAGGACTTTATCATCGATCATCTAAAGGAATTTCCGGACGAGGTGCAAACAAAGATAATATCGGCTTTTTTCTTTGATGCTTTGGCAAAAGAATCAGGCGAGATAGAAAAACGCGCCGCTATCCAAAGAGAGGCGCTCGCCGCTTTTGCGGACATAGAAAAAGCAGAGAAAAAGCTCGGCGATGAGAAGAAGAAGATCGAATTGAAAGAGGGGCTAGGTATGTAGACGACGCTTAAGGATAAAGGATGCGACGTTATTGCGCTACGATACTCGGTGCTTCTGGCTTTCTTTTACTCATATCGTAGAGCTTCTATCGGATTCAGATTCGAAGCGCGTTTGGCTGGATAGTAGCCAAAGACGATGCCGATTACAGCCGAGACGCCGAAACCGAGGACAATCGGTTCCCAGGTGATCTGTGTCTGGATAGCGCCGAAATATGATATGCCATAGGCGACAGCGACGCCTAGAACGATGCCGACAATGCCGCCGACGAATGTCAACATGACTGCTTCTGCCAAAAATTGCGTCGAGATATCTTTCTTTTTGGCGCCTATGGCCTTGCGCAAGCCGATCTCGCGGGTGCGCTCGGTGACTGTCGTCAACATCATATTCATGATGCCGATGCCGCCGACGACGAGCGAAATGCCGGCTACAGCGGCGAGCAGGATAGTAAATGTTCCGGTGACCGACGATGCTGCGGCCACGATGTCCGCTTGGTTTAGAGTGCTAAAGTCGGCCAATGTCGGATCAGAGATATTGTGACGCTGTAGCAGAAGAGTGGTAACGTCGTTTTGCACTTGGGTCATCGCCGCTTGGCTTCCAGCTTCTATATCTACTTCGGACAGATAATCGGCACCGGCAAAATATCTCTGTGCGGACATCACCGGCACGTAAATCATGTCGTCTTGGTTGTTAAAACCGGATCCGCCCTTGGCAACGGTCACGCCGATGACTTTGAATTCTAGATTTTTGATAGTGACGGTCTGTCCGACAGGATCGGTGCCTGTAGCAAACAGATCGCTGACGGCTGTAGGACCTAGAACGGCCACCTTGGCCAAGCTGGCATTCTGTTGATCGGTTATAAAAGAACCTTCTTCTATCTGCACATCGCGCACTTGCGGATATGCCGATGTCACTCCATCAACCGAAGTGTTCGTATTCGTGCCTTTGGCAGTCACCTGATATCGGCTGGATAGCTGTGGAGCGACGGCTGTCACGTCGCTAACATCCGCGGCAATGGCGGTGGCATCTTCATTTGTAAGGGTGCGAGCCGAACCGCGGCCTGCCGAAACTTGATATCCGGCAGTTTTTTGCGCTCCCGGCATGACCATGATCAGATTGGATCCTATCGATTGGATGCTCGATTGGATCGATCCCTGTGCCCCTTGACCTATCGAGATCATAGCGATGACCGAGCCGATGCCGATGACGATGCCGAGTATGGTCAAACCAGACCGCACTTTGTTTGCGGACAGGGCAGAATATGTTTCGTGGAATATGTCTTTGGTGGTCATGGTAGTTAATGTAAAAATTAAAAATCAAAATGTAAAATCACAATTGATATTTCGATCTGTCATTTTCTATTTTGAATTTTATCATTTTATTTTTTCATTTTTAATGATTTTGCGCACGTGCGACCTCGTGTCCTCTGTTATGAGCCCGTCGCGTATGGTGATTATGCGTTCTGCATGAAGGGCGATATCCGGCTCATGAGTGATGAGCACGATTGTACGACCTTGATCCTCGTTCAGCCGTTGAAAGGTGCCGAGGACGACCTCGCTCGTCTTTGTGTCTAGGTTGCCTGTCGGCTCATCGGCCAGGATGAGCGTAGGATTATTGACCAGAGCTCTGGCGATGGCTACGCGCTGTATCTGGCCGCCGGACAACTGGTTAGACTTGTGCATAAAATGGCTTTCATCCAAACCAGCCGCCATCAATGATTCGGTTGCCCGTTCCTCGCGTTCTTTTTCTTCGACGCCGGCATATATGAGAGGAAGAGTGACGTTTCGCAGGACGGTTGCGCGCGGCAATAGATTGAAGGATTGGAATACGAAGCCGATCTTCTCGCGGCGTATATCCGCCAATTCCTCGTCGGTCATTTTCGAGACGTCTTTTTCGTCAAGGAAATACTGACCAGAGGTCGGCGTATCCAGACATCCCAATATGTGCATGAGAGTGGACTTGCCAGACCCAGAAGGCCCCATTATTGCTACGAACTCGCCCTCGTTAATAGAAAAGCTGACCCCTTTGAGAGCTTGATAGCCCCCGCTGTCGTCTACATATGTTTTTGTTATGTTTCTTATGTCGATCATAGATTAAAACGCCCGAAGCACGCTCGCTCCTCCTCCGCCGCCAAAACCTCCGCCGCCGCTGGTGCGGGTCGTCGCGGCAGTAGCAGTCGATTTTGTGGTCGCGGAGGCGCCTGTGGTGACGGTCGTTTTTGTTATGACCTGATCGCCCAAAGATAATCCTGAGACGATTTCGGTGTTCGTGTCATCGGATAAGCCGACAACAACAGGGAAGCTCTTTGGAGCATTGACGGAGGTCACACCTGCGGCTTCCTGGGCTGTCGAATATTTTTGGTCGAGCTCTTGCACATATGATATGTTGCCTTGCGTCTTGACCGCCGCCGATGGGACGATCAAAACGTTTTGATCCGCCGCCGTGATGATCGTCGCATTTACGCTCATTCCCGGCTTGACCCGACTGTCTTCGCTGTCAAAAGAGATCTTGACGTTATATGTGACGACGCCCTGGCTGACGGTGCCGACGCCGTCGACTTCGCTCACCGTTCCAGCGATCGAAAGGTTGTTGACGGCATCAAAAGTCAGAGTGGCTTTTTGACCGACTACGATTTTTGCCGCATCGACTTCGTTCAGAGAGATAGTGGCATATTCGTTAGAAGTGACGACCGTCGCGATTGCTGTTCCGTTGGATACTTGTTCCGCTGGCGTGACGTCTATAAGGGCTACCGTGCCGTCGATCGGAGAGGCGACGTCCTGATAATCATAATTTTGTTGCGCTTCAGATAGAGAGAGCTGCTGCGCTTGGATTTGAAGGGAAGTCGCTCCTGTTACTAGGGTGTTATAACTATTTTCATTTGTATCTATGCTATTTTGAGCCGACAATAGCGATGTGTTGTCAGAAGTCGTCTGGTTCAACCATGTAGTGATATCGGATTCAGCCGTAGCCACGTCCTTTGTATCATAATCTGGTTGGCTAGTGACTATGAAAGTAACGGTGTTTTGGGTGTCGGTCAATGTCTTCACGACATCAGAATCCATCGAATGAGTGTCAGCCAAAAGCTTCGTGATGGTAGAAGTAGCGCTTTCCAGGGAAACCCCCTTATATTCGCTCAAGACGTTCTGATATTCTATATTGGCCTTATCAAATTCCTGACCGGCGGTGTTGCGATATCCTTGTCCTGTCGATGTCAGATATGAAGAATGCTGATCGCTCAGGAAGCCGTCCTGTCCATACAGAGTGGTATTTATGCCTGGCATGATGGTTTGTAGATCAGTGATCGCACTGGCTACAGAATTGAAGGCGTTTGTATAAGACTGCGTCAAAGAATTTTGCGCATCGGTTATGTCTCCTGTCGTCGGCGGTTGAACCAACTGATCGTATGCGATCTGAGCGCTTTCCAAGCTTTGCTGCGCGCTTGTCGAATCTATGTGGACTAGGGTCTGTCCAGCCACCACTCTTTGTCCGACGGAAACGTCTATAGTGTCTATGGTGCCGGCAACTTGGGCGGGAACCGAGACTTGATTATTGGCCGAAACCTGCCCAGTGCCTGTGACTGTCGTCATGACAGTGCCGCTTGCTACCGTGGAGAGCGTATATGTCGTAGTCGTTTGGCTGGCCTTTTCCTTTTGTATCAGATAATATCCGCCGATGACGACTATGACGACGATCACTGCTGTCCATGCTTTATGTTTGGCTGCAAAGATTTTTATTTTTTGAAAGAAGGAAGGGTTCATAGTAGTAAAGTTAAAATGCAAAAGTTAAAGTATAAAGTGAAAAGCGAGAAACCTGGATATTTTTTACTTTCACTTTTATATTTTGATTTTTTTATTATTAATTATTCGACATGTTCGACCCTGCAGGAGGATTTTGTTGATGGTTAGGTACCACTCTGACGAATTCTGCGTCTATATCAGACGAACTGGCTGATGGAGAGCCGATGACCACGATCGAATCTCCCTCTGACAGGTCATTTGGTCCGATCGACTCCCTATATTTCAATATAGTCGTCGATGAGCCGAGACGAATGGTCTGCTCTACATTATCAGGCCCTTGGATAAAGGCGTATGGCGGAGCGATCTTTATGATCGTCCCTACGACTCCATGCGAAGCAGGGAAGTCATCCTGATCCAGGTCTCCGAACGGCTTATTGGCCTGGCCGAATACCCTATAATAATCTCCGCTCATACGGTCGGCAAAGCTGGCCTTGTGCACGCCGACAGCTACGCCGGCCTCGAATACGATCATAGCTACGCACAGTATGAATACGACAACCAGCACGGTTATCCATTTTTTTGATTGAAAGAAGTTCTTCATAATTTTTAAAGTTAAAGATTAAAATGCAAAAGTCAAAGTATAAAGTGAAAAGCGAGAAACCTGGATATTTTTTACTTTCACTTCTGACATTTGATTTTATTGACCATCATATTAATGATAATTACATTGCCAATTTGCCGATCGCTCCATTTGATCTGCCGAGGCCATTGAATGCTTTTCCTGTCCATCGCACCGCCGCGACGAGCATGCCAGTCATCCCGAGACATAGCGCCAATCCGGTGATCGGCGCCGATTCGATGATCGTCCATGCAAAATCGCGCCAATCTGCCACGATGGCTCCGCTATTGCTCCATATGAGCGACATATATTGTCCAAATCCTGAAGTGGCTGTCTCAGCCATCGTTTCTCGTCCGATGATAACAAGAGCAACGGCAAAAACGATCGAAGCGATGCTTCCAAATGCTACCTTTTCAAAAACCCTGCGGCGAGCGGCCTTTTCGATTCGCGCTATTATGCGCAAATCTAATCCGTCAGGAATCCTGACGTATGAGGTTAAAAGATCTTGTAACTTCTGATTCATTGGATTTATTTAGTCGAAAATATTTCTTAAAGTCCAGAGCCGAAAGCTATATTTAGCTGGGCTTTAGACTTTGAACTCTGCATATGTATACCTATAGACGTTTTACATACGCTTTATCTCGGCTTTTTGGTGCAGAGCCCCTTGTCATGACTTTTCGCAGGGCAATGAGTGCCCGACGATGCTGGCTTTTGACTGTGTTGACCGGTTTTTTGAGGATCTTTGAGATTTCCTCGAATGAAAGGCCTCCTTCATAGCGCAGAGTCAGGACAGAGCGGTATATGTCAGACAGCTCTTTCACAGACCGACCGGTCTGCTCCGCTGATTCGGCTAGCTCGGCTATCTCGTCCGCCAGGCGTTCTTCATCGGCGAGAGTTTCGATGATCGCATTCGATCCCTCTTCGTCGTCAAAATCGGAAAATACCGCATGTCGGCGTTTGCGTATGTAATCGATCGTGGTGTTTCTGGCGATAGTCAAGAGCCAGCTCTTGAACTTTTGTTCCGGCTTGAACTTTTTCAGGTTCTTCCATACTTTGACGAAAGTCTCCTGAGCGATGTCCTCTGCGTCGCTCTCGTTCTTTGCCATAAAAAAAGCGAATCCGTAGACGTCACGGCTGTATCGCTTTACCAAATCCGAAAAAGCGTCCGCGTCGCCATCAATCGTCGCCCGTATGATTTCAGCGTCGGTTTTTTTGTTCATCAGAAGGGTATTATAGCATGTGCTTTGTTGCTTAATCCTACCTTGTGCATCTTGCCCAATCCTACCTTATACATAAAGCGAAATTTTGTTTTAACCTCTTCTGGCCAGCACTCCGTCCGATCTGCGTTTTTATCACCAAGATTATTGGATTAAAAATTAATCCAATAATACGAGAACAAAAAAGCGAGACGTCACCTAGGTATTGTGTCAAAACCTGAGACCATAATTTGATGTGCCCGGCAAGTTAAAGACGAAATCGAACCATTTTTTTGCTTGCTTATGGTATAGTATATATATGAAGCGCACGACGCTTTTTGCCAGCTTTAACTTAAATTAAAAATATGTCAAAACTTCGCGTAGCAATCAACGGCTTCGGCCGGATCGGCAGAAATTTTTTCAAGATAGCCCAAGAGTATCCCGATGACCTCGAGATCGTGGCCGTCAACGACATCGCCTCTATCGACAATGCCGTCTATCTCCTCAAATATGACTCGGTCTATGGCAAGAGCGATCTGTCCGTGGCAAAGAAAACCGACAGGTCTTTTGTCATCGGTGGTATGTCCGGTCGGCAAGCAGGCAACGAAGTGGCTTATGTCAGTGAAAAAGACCCAGCCAACCTTCCTTGGGGCAAGATGTCGGTGGATGTAGTCGTCGAATCTACCGGGCTTTTCACCAGCGCAGACAAAGCATCCGCCCATTTGAAAGCTGGCGCAAAGCGCGTTGTCATATCTGCTCCTTCAAAAGACGAGCCGGGCGCGGCGATGCAGAGCGCCACTATATTGATGGGCATAAATGAAGACAAATTCTCTGTTTCGACCGTCACCTCGAACGCCTCTTGTACGACAAATTCCGCAAGCCCAATAATGGCCATCCTAGATGAAGCTCTAGGGATCGAGAAAGCCGTCTTGTCTACCACGCATGCCTATACCGCGAGCCAGAGCTTGATAGACGGTCCAAGCAAGAAAGACATCCGCGAAGGCCGCGCCGCCGCGATAAATATCGTTCCTTCATCTACTGGCGCCGCTATCGCCGTCACTCTTGCCCTTCCTCAGCTAGCTGGAAAATTCGACGGCATATCTCTGCGCGTGCCAGTTCCGGCTGGTTCTATCGCTGACGTCACTTTTATTTCAAAGAAGGATACAACCGCCGCAGAAGTAAACGACATTCTCCGCAAAGCCGCCCTCGACCCTCGATGGAAGGGCATTTTCGCCGTGACAGAAGATCCTCTCGTCTCGTCCGACATCGTCGGCAATCCGAATCCGTCCATCGCCGAGCTCTCTATGACGCGCGTCGTCGATGGAAATCTGGTCAAAGTCCTCGCTTGGTACGACAACGAAGGCGGCTACAGCCATTCGCTCGTCCAGCATGTGATAAAGGCGGGGAAGGTATAAAATCTTTTATGGAAGCATTTAAACAAGGACAAGAAAAAGAGCCAAAATCTATAAATCTTTTCGATGCTGATTTTGAGAAAAAAATAAAGTCTGAAGGACAAATATATAAACGCAAGGTTGAACCGATTAAAGGTGCCAGACAATGTGCCAAACCGGAAACCATTGCGACGAAGCTTCCTGACGGAACTCTTGAATCAACCCAAGAAGCAAAACCAGGCGACTGGATTATCACTGGTTCAAAAGGAGAAGAGTTTGTTTTTTTTGATAAGAAGTTCAATGGTCTCTATGTGCCAAATGAACAAGGCGGTTTTGTTCCGAGAGAACGAAGAATAATCGCTATAAAAAACCCTTATGATGAAGGAGTGAGGATATCTGCTCCATGGGGAACTACAGAAAAACCCGCATACCAAGATGGTAGTCCAAGTGCGATGTTTGTCGCGGAGTTAGATCAAGATGGAAATATGACAAACGATCGTTATATTATTGGAGACGAAGAGATGCTATTGAACAATTATATTCCGGTTGAGAAATAAAAATATAGAATCTTAAGGCAAATTCGTCAGAGACAAAATTCAAGTGTTTCAATTTTGAATACGTCCTTAAAAATGGTATAATAGGCATATGAAAAACGTCGACGATTTAGCAAAATAGCGCCTGGCTCGAATATGGAAGAATGGTTCAATTTAAAGATAAAACATGGAAAGCTACAACAAACTCGTTCGCGATAGAATTCCTGAGATTCTTGATGAGAAGAAAGTTCCCTATGAAAAGAGAATCGCATCCGCCGAAGAATACAAGATAGAACTGATAAAAAAGCTTTGCGAAGAGGTCAAGGAATTCAACGAAGCAGGCAATCCAGAAGAATTGGCTGATGTTTTAGAAGTGATCAGAGCTTTAAAAGAACTTCCGGAATATGAGGGTGTCGAAAAATTACGTCGAGAAAAACACAAAGCCCGCGGCGGTTTCGAGCAGAGGATCATTCTCAAGGGAGAGAGATAATCTTGATCCAAGATCAGATCTCGGATACTAGACCTCGCGAGGTCTAGTATGACTTTAACTTTTCTTTATAACTATTTTTACTTTCCTTAATATTCGGCGAGTATAATGCTGGGATGAGCGAAAGTTATACAAAAGACTTCAAAGCGTGGAGCAAGAAGAAAGTGATCATTGACAGACGGAATCTGCCGGAAGATTTCTTTTTTCTTGAAGGAGAAATTTGGTGGGCAACTCTTGGTGTCAATATTGGACATGAAATAGATGGAAAGAACGAGATGTATGAAAGACCTGTCCTTGTCTTGAAAAAGATAAGTGAGAGCATGCTATGGGTTCTACCGATTACAACCAAAATACACCCAGGATTGGAGTATTCGCATTTTATGGAATATCGTGGTCGCCCACAAATGATATTGTTGTTTCAACTAAGGATGATAAGCAGCAAACGTCTCTTGCGACTTGTTTCAAGGATAAGAGAAGACAGGTTCTCTGTGATAAAGGTAAAAGTTGAGTCTATGATTACTTCCATAAAAACGATTCCCTCCGATTAAGGAGGGAATCTCGATGGACATGACTGTAGCGTGAACTAATTATATCACGACTGATACTTTTGAGTCAACAATATTTTGTGAATTAATATAAGACCTCACGAGGTCCCTTATAACTTTAACCTTTCTTTAGAACTTTTTTAACTTTTTTTAATAACTGGGGTCTATAATTTGCGCATTATTATTAATTGTCGACGAGTCGAAGGTCAAAAGTCCCTAGTCAAAAGTCATTAAAAATATGACTCGGGACTCGGAACTTTTGACTTTAAGACTAAATTACCATGTCAACAGAACAAAACAACGATTTTATTATTCGCGATATCCGCGCCATTTATGATAGACTACAGGTTATAGACGAGCGTTTTGACGAGCTCGACCGTGACCATGCCGCGGCTAGCGATTTCGACCATGTATCCAGACGCATTGACGTGCTAGAGGATATGCTTGATATAATGAATGAGCAGTAAAAATATTGATGAAAAAACAACTAAAAATAATCGTTGCATCCGATCATGCGGGCTTTGAGCGAAAAAATGAGCTTCTCCAATATTTGAGAGACTCGTCTTTCAAGGTGGAAGATGTCGGCGCCCGCACGCTTGAGCATGACGATGATTATCCTGAATATATGATCAAGGCGGCCATGCGAGTCGTCGAGGATCCAGAGAATACACGGGCAATCATATTCGGCATGTCAGGCGAGGGCGAGGCGATCGTCGCCAATCGTTTTCCTGGCGTCCGCGCGACCGTTTGGTATGGCGGCTCTGTTTCCTGCTCTCTCGAAGTAATCAAGCTTTCCCGCGAGCACAACGACGCCAATATCCTCTCCATAGGCGCACATTTCGTCTCAAAAGAAGAAATGCTAGATGCCGTCAAACTATGGCTCTCGACGCCGTTCTCCGGCGAAGAAAGGCACAAGAGGCGGATCGAGGAGATAGATTCGATCGGATGAGCTGTATTAAGAGTCACTCCTGACAAAAAATAACATGCAAATCATTCCTGCCATTCTTCCAAAAGACTTCGCCGACCTTGAAGCGCATGTCGCACGAGTCAAGGGTCTTGTTCCTCTTGTCCAAGTCGACATCTGCGACGGGCGATTCACTCCGGCGGCCAGTTGGCCGTATAAAAAACGAGATGCGAATTTCGAAGCGATCACGAGGGAGGAGCGAGGCATGCCTTTCTGGGAAGAGGTCGAATATGAATTCGATCTTATGGTGAACAAGCCGGAGGATGTCGTTGAGCACTACGTCGCCGCTGGATCGACGCGCGTTATTATTCATGCTGAATCGAAAGGGAATATAGCGGAAGCCATTGAAATGCTTCAAGGAAAAGTAGAAGTCGGGCTGGCTTTGAATGTTGATACGCCGCTTGATCAACTCGATCAATTCATCATTCCCGCGAAAACGGGGATCTTGTCAAACGACAAAGGCAAGATTCAATATATCCAGCTCATGGGCATTGATAATGTTGGTTTTCAAGGTCAGACTTTTGACAATAAAGTCATTGAAAAAGTAAAAGAGGTCAAGAAAAAATATCCGGGTCTTGAAATCCAGATCGATGGCGGCGTATCTCTTGAAACAGCGCCTCTTTTGCGCGATGTTGGCGCCGATCGTCTCATCATCGGCTCGGCTATTTTTGAGAGTGGGAATATCGTGGAGGTGATTGAAGAGTTTAAAAAACTATAAAAAGATGTGATACAATAATGCTTATAAAGCTATGACATTTAGATTTGCGTTTTGATTTTTACATTTTACACTTATTGATATGCCCCTAACCGACGACAAAGTAAATTTCCTTGAAAAGAAAGCGCTCGACATTCGGCGTTCTGTAATCGAGATGCTGATAGAGGCAAAGTCTGGCCACACTGCCGGACCGCTCGATATGGCCGATGTTCTTGCTTACCTTTATTTTCACGCCTTAAAGCATGAGCCGAAAAATCCAGATTGGCCGTATCGCGATCGGCTCGTGCTATCGAATGGTCATATATGCCCAGTGCTTTATGCCACTATGGCGCACGCAGGATATTTCAAGGTCGCGGAATTGATGACTCTGCGCAAGCTAGGCAGTCGGCTCCAAGGCCATCCTCACCGCGATTTTTTGCCTATGCTCGAGACATCGTCCGGCCCGCTCGGCTCCGGTTTGTCCCAAGCAGTCGGCATGGCCATCGCCGACAGGATGGATAACGGCGTCTCTTCTTCTAAAAAAATCGTCTGTCTTATGTCAGACGGCGAATTGGACGAAGGCAACAGCTGGGAAGCGATCGCTCTTGCGGCAAAGGAAAGACTGCAAAACCTGACCGTCATCGTCGACCGCAACGATATCCAAATAAGCGGCCCGACAGAGGACGTCATGCCGCTCGAGCCGTTGCCGGAGAAATGGCTTCACTTCAATTGGCATGTCCAAGAAGTCTCCGGCCATGACTTTCGCGCTCTAGACGAAGCATGGAACAATGCGCAATCAATGTCCGGCCGTCCGTCAGTCATCATCGCTCATACCATTCCTTCAAAGGGCATTCCTGAATTCGAACGTCAGTGGCAATGGCACGGCAAAGTGCCGACGACACCCACCGAGATCGAGACCGCCCGCCGAGCTCTCGGCAGCCACGCCGTTTCTCGCTAGCCATAAAAAACCAGGCACTAATATATGAAACAGGTATTAGCCGAAGCGGAAAAAATATATCTGGGATAGAGATGGTCAATCATGCCTTTGTTGCCCTAAAATTATTGGATTAAATTTTAATCCAATAATTTAAAGACGGAAATCATATACCCAGCGGCAAGCCGCGGGGTATATGTCCCAGTCCAAGGGCTACCCTTGGACAAAATTGTGCAAAAGTCTTTTTGTGAGCATGTTATACTTTATCTATGCTCAACCCAAACCTAAAACTCAACCCGCGGCTCTTTGACCGCGGTGTCGAGCAAATCCCCATCCGTCAAGGTTTCGGCGAGGGTCTCGTCATCGCCGCTGACAGCGACGAGAACGTCGTAGCTCTTTGCGCCGATCTGGATGAATCGACGCGAATGGATCTGTTCAAGAAAAAATATCCGGACAGATTCATCGAGGTAGGCGTAGCAGAACAAAATCTGGCTACAGTGGCCAGCGGCATGGCGCACATGGGCAAGATCCCTTTTATCGGCTCGTTCGCTGTCTTTTCGCCTGGCAGAAATTGGGAACAGATACGCACGACCATCGCTTATAACAACGTGCCGGTCAAAATCATCGGCTCTCATGTCGGCGTTTCCGTCGGTCCAGACGGCGGCTCGCATCAGGCGATCGAAGATATCGCCATCACTCGCGTCATTCCGCGCATGGCTGTCATCTCTCCATGCGACGCCATCGAGGCAAAAAAGGCCACAATAGCCATGGCACGCACAAAAGACCCGACATATATGCGTCTCTCTCGCCAAAAAACGCCAATCATCACTACTGCCGAAACGCCTTTTGAAATAGGCAAGGCCCAAGAATATTTTAGGGCAAGCGGAAAGAGGCCGGCAGTCGGCATCATCGCCACAGGTCACTTGCTGTATAAATCCTTACTCGTTGCAAAAAAGCTTGAAGCTGAAGGTCTACCATCCGCAGTGATAAACCTCGCCACGATCAAGCCGCTCGATGAGGAAGCCGTCATCCATCTCGCACACGAATCGGGCGCCATAGTCACAGTAGAGGAGCACCAGATATTCGGCGGCATGGGCAGTGCAGTAGCCGAATGTCTGTCAGCGAATTTTCCAGTACCGATCGAATTCGTCGGCATCCGCGACCTCTTTGGTCAGAGCGGCACCTCCGAAGAACTGATCGAGCTGTACAGAATGGGGGAGAATGATATATATGCGGCCGTTAAAAAAGTCCTGATAAGGAAGAAATGACGGATACTTATTATGAGGTCTATGTTGTATAATACATGCCGTATGAGATCCAATATGAGATCATTGCGCGAATATGTTTCAGAAGCGATAAAATCCGGCATCGCCATCGGTCATTTCAACGTCTCTACCATTGATGGCATTTGGGCTGTGGCTGACGCGGCGGCAGAATTGAAGGTGCCTGTCATAATCGGCGTATCAGAAGGCGAGCGCGATTATATCGGTGTGCGCCAAGCGGCGGCTATCATCAAAAGCATACGCGAAGACAGAAATCAACCGATCTTCATAAATGCCGACCACACGTATTCTCTGGAGAGGGTGACAGAGGTTGTAGACGCCGGATTTGACGCCGTCATATTCGATGGAGCCAAATTGCCGTTAGAGGAGAATATCGCTACCACAAAAAAATGCGTGGAATATGCTAGAAAACATAGATCCGCTTCGGGGCAGAGCATATTGGTCGAAGGCGAGCTGGGCTATATAGGACAATCATCGCAGGTGCTATCGGCAAAACCGGATGGAGTTCAATTGACTTCTCCTATTGACGCAAAGCGTTTTGCCGCGGAGACCGGCATAGACATGCTCGCCCCAGCCGTGGGGAATTTCCACGGCTTGCTAGAAGCAGGTATGGCGGCTACTCTGGCGGCTAAAAAAATAGATGCGGAGAGGATAAGCGAGATCAGTGGAGCGACCAGTCTGCCGCTCGTGCTCCACGGCGGTTCAGGTCAAGGGGATGATCTGGTCAAGAAAGCCATAAAAGCAGGCATATCTATCGTACACGTCAATACAGAATTGCGCGTGGCATATCGTACCGGTCTTGTGAGATCTCTGTCAGAAGATCCTGATCAAGTAGCCCCTTATAAATACATGAAACCAGCCAAATTGGCCATGCGGGCGGTCGTCATACAAAAACTCAGAGTTTTTAATATGATGTAGTTGTTTTTGTCGAAAAAATGATTATAATTTATATGAGTAAAAAGTTCGAAAATCTAAAGTTAAAAAAGATATCCTTAAAACTTTTGATTTTTGTCTTTTGAACTTTAACTTTATCCACATGTCTGATGACGTACAATTCGATGCTGATATTCAGAATGATGCTATGCGTCGGCCAGCTCCTATGGCCAGTTTTGGCCAGTCGATCCCTGTGTCTGCTGAAAGTTCCGGCATGGCTGGTTGGTTGATACGGCACGGCTGGGCCAAGTCGCAACAATCGGCACAAATGATCCTCGTAGCGGTGGTTATCATCGATATCATCGCGACATTCATGGTCATAAAATATTTTCTATGAAAAAAAATGCTCAGTCATTGCCTTTGTCCATACATATTGTCCTCATCTCGGCTTTTTTGGGCAATATCATAGCTACGTATATGATAATCAGATTTTTCTCATAAAGATGCCAAGAAAGATTGGAACAAATCAGTGTTTTTATCGTGGCTTTACTCTCATCGAACTTTTGGTCGTCATCTCTATCATTGGACTTTTGGCGTCTATTATATTAGCGGCGTTGAGTGGAGCAAGATCAAAAGCGACCAACGCTGTCGGTCTTTAATTTTAATATTTTTCTTTTTATTTTGATAACTTCTAGAAATTAGACCGATCTGGCAATCCAGAGATTATTTTATGTTATTATAGACGCATGACCCGTGCTCCGATCGAAAAATCATATTTAATCCTAGTGCTGGTGCTCGCCTTTGCCGGTTTTTTTATTTTCTCATCTGCTTCACTTGGACTATTGGCACAAACAGGGCCTACAACGAGATCAGTCGTCACAAATCAGGCCATCGGCTTGGCCATCGGCTTGCTCTTTTTCTATATATTTTCAAAGATAGACTATAGATTGTTCCGCAGATGCGCTTTTTTTATTTTTATCGGCGCCATCTTGCTAAACCTTGTCCTTTTTATCCCAGACCTGTCGCTTTTTCATGGCGGCGCGTCGCGATGGATCGAGTTGGGCTCGGTCAGCTTTCAACCGTCTGAATTTTTGAAGATCGCTTTTATCATATATTTCGCCGCTTGGCTGGCGCACAAAAAAGCAAAGATAAGCGATTTTAAATCAGGTCTTTTGCCTTTTCTCGTCCTTATGGCGATAACCGGAGCTCTTTTGCTTTCACAGCGCGACACTGATACTTTCGCCATCATCTTTGCGACTGGGCTCGGCCAGCTGATCATCGCTGGCGGAAAGCTGCGCCATATCGGACTTGGCATCTTGGCTATCATCGCAGTCGTAGTCTTGGTGGCATATTTTCGGCCATATGCCCGCGAGCGCATCATGACCTATCTCAATCCGTCTAGCGATCCGCAAGGCGCCGGCTATCAGCTCCAACAATCTCTGATCGCAGTCGGCTCTGGCGGCGCATTCGGCCGCGGTTACGGCCAGAGCATACAAAAATTCGGCTATCTGCCGGAGCCGGTCGGCGATTCTATCTATGCAGTGGCCGGCGAGGAATTCGGCTTTCTCGGTGCCACGATCTTGGTCGTCCTCTTTATATTATTCGCAATAAAATGTTTGCGCATCGCCGCGCGCTCGCCGGATGTTTTTGCCGGTCTTTTGGTCTCCGGCATCGCCATTCTTGTCGTGACTGAATCATTTATGAATATGGCTTCCGAAATCGGCCTCATTCCGCTATCCGGCATTCCTTTGCTTTTTGTCTCTCACGGCGGCACCGCTCTAGTCTTGGCTTTGTCCGCTTCTGGTATCGTGGCGAATGTCTCGAGATACGCAAAATAAAGCGCGCTTCCTTTTAGGAAAGCGACTACCGTATGATTGGCTCATAATTACCGTATTATTTTCTAAGATTAAAGATATGCTTTCGCTGTGATGACAACAATGTTATACTTTTTCCATGAAGATATTATTTACAGGCGGCGCTACAGGAGGACACTTTTATCCGATCATCGCTGTGGCAGAAGCCATCGAAGACAAAGTCGCCGAAAAGAAACTGCTAAAGCCGAAACTATATTTCATGGCGCCGTCCCGCTATAACCCGAGGGCGCTATTCGATCATGAAATAGAGTTCGTCTATGTCCCGGCCGGCAAGATCCGCCGATATTTTTCTCTATTGAATTTCACCGATATATTCAAGACTGTGACCGGCGTCTTTACAGCTATCATGAAGATGTATAGCATCTATCCGGATATAGTTTTTGGCAAGGGTGGCTACGGCAGTTTCCCGGCTCTTTTTGCCGCCAGGATTCTGCGCATTCCGGTCGTCATACATGAATCTGATTCTAGCCCGGGTCGAGTGAACGCCTGGGCAGGGAAGTTCGCAAAGAAGATCGCCGTCTCATATCCTTCAGCGGCTGAATATTACAAAAAACAATCAGAAAAGGCAGTCATCGCTTTTACCGGAAGTCCGGTCAGAAAAGAAGTATCCGTTCCGCTCACCAATGGCGCGCATGAATTCCTGAATCTCGAGGATGATACGCCGGTCATCATGGTTATCGGCGGCTCGCAAGGCGCCCAATCTATCAACGACACCATCCTCGAAGCATTGCCTGAACTTGTAAAAAAATATCAGATCATCCATCAAACCGGGAGAAAGAATATAGATGACGTTAGGGACATAGCCAAAACCTCTTTAAAGAACAACCAATACGGCTATCGTTACCATCCGTTCGACTATTTGAATGACTTGGCCATGCGCATGTCAGCCGGCGCCGCCAATCTGGTCATTTCCAGAGCAGGTTCGAGCATTTTCGAGATCGCCCTGTGGAAGAAGCCGTCCATCATCATTCCATTGCCGGAATCAGTCAGCCATGATCAAACTAGAAATGCCTTTGATTATGCGCGTACCGGTGCCGCCACCGTAATCGAGGAAAACAACCTCACTTCCCATATACTCGTAGCCGAAATCGATAGAATCGTTAGCAATCCCCATATTTGCGAGCTTATGTCGGCTGGCGCAGATGGATTTGCACAGCCATTGGCCGCCGCAAAGATCGCCGAAGTTATCCTCGACTTGTCCCTTGAACATGAAAATTAAAGTGGTACAATACTCGCATTATCCTTAACAAGTCGAATTATCAGAATTTAATTCAATCAAAACAAAATGCAACCAGAAAATACGTCGACAGGCATCAAACCTTGGCAGTGGATCGTTACGATCATCGTAATCGTCATTATCGTCATACTCGGCTATTGGCTATTCAGCAAAAACAGCTCTTCGATGTCATCGAACGAGCTTGGTACGAGCACCGCGACCACCTCTAGCGTTCCGGCTTCAACAGAGGCCAACAGCGTCATCGTCACAGATCAATATCCTGGAAACGTTGTCTATATCTCATCGGTACGCTTGGCCAATCCGGGTTTCGTCGTCATTCAAAAAGACAATGGCGGAACTCCGGGCGCAGTCATCGGCACGCAATATTTTGCCGCAGGAATAAATCCTGGCAAGATCACCTTGACCTCGCCTACGGTCGATGGCGGATTGTATTATGCGTCGCTATATTCTGATGTAGTCGGAAATCAAAAGTTCGACATCACAAAGGACTCCATAATCAACGATTCTCATGGCAATCCTATCATCGAGACTTTCCACGCTCTGGCCAATGTTCCAGAAACAAAGGGCTAGTCTAGTCCATAAGCGGCGGTCGAGTATTTGTTTGGCGAAGAAGTAAACTCATTTCAAAAATCGATCTCAAAATGACTTTGGGGTCGATTTTTGCTATACTTCTACCATAATGGACAAGACGCCGACCAAGATCGTCACTCGCTTTGCTCCGTCGCCAACCGGTTTTATGCACATTGGCGGCGTTCGCACGGCTATTTTTGCATGGCTTTGGGCAAAGAAAAACGCAGGCACTTTCATCCTGCGGATCGAAGACACAGACAAGGTTAGGGAGGTCGCCGGCTCCGTCAAACATATACTCGAATCGCTCACATGGATTGGTATCGACTGGGATTATGGTCCGAACAAGCCAGGTCCTTTCGGTTCGTGCATACAGTCCGAACGTCTCGATACTTATAAGAAGGTCGCCCAAATCCTTATAGACAAAGGGCTGGCATATCCTGATCCTTATAGCGAAGAAGAAGTCGCGATTTTTCGCCAAAAGGCAGAATCCGAAAAGAAACCATTCCTATTCAGGGATCATCGTCCAAGATCTTTCGATAGATGGGACGGGACAAAACCCCTGCGTTTCAAAGTTCCGGAGATAAAGAGATATCATTGGCATGATATTGTCCGCGGCGACCTAGAAGCCGGCGAAGAAGCTCTGGATGATTTCATTTTGATTAAAAGCGATGGCTATCCGACATACAATTTCGCACATATCATCGATGACCAGGCCATGGGCGTAACGCACGTCTTGCGCGGCGATGAATTCATCTCGAGCACTCCGAAATTCCTCAGCATGTACGACGCGCTCGGAATAAAACCGCCATTCTTCGCTACTTTGCCTCCGATAATGAGAGAAGACCATACCAAAAAGCTCGGCAAACGCGATGGCGCAAAGGACGTCCTAGAATATCGCAAGGATGGATATCTGCCGCAGGCCTTCTTCAACTTTCTCGTCCTTATCGGTTGGAATCCAGGTCATGACAAGGAGATCATGAGCATGTCCGAGATAATCGCCGCCTTCGACCTGTCAAAAGTCCAAAAAGCCGGCGGATCATTCGATGAGGAAAAGCTCCGTTGGATGAACAAGCAATACATGGCAAAATTGAGCGATGAAGAATACTTGGAACGATTAGAAAAGATATTTAAAAGCAAAGATGAAGGTCTTCGACTCGGGACTTTTGACTTTCGGCTTTTATCGAAATCTCTGCCGATTATCCGCGATCGCGCTCACACATTCGGCGATATCATTGAAATGTTCGATAGAGAAGGGGAGCTCGGATTTGTCAGCGCGCTCGAACCTTATGATCCTAAAAAACTGCCAGGAAAAGGGGATACGGCCGCCGCAGCTTCCGTTCATCTTGAAAAAATAATCGATCTTTTGGCTCCGCTCGCCGATTTTTCAGCTGATGAGGTCAAGAAATCCGTTTGGCCTTATGCCTCGGAAAAAGGGCGAGGAAGCGTTCTTTGGCCGATGCGCTTCGCCTTGACCGGCCGAGAAAAATCTCCTGATCCGTTCCTGTCTGCCTCTATTCTTGGCAAGGAAGAAACCATCAAGCGCCTCAGAGCGGCACGTGCCTTGCTCGGCTGATGTTATTCAAAAGGATTTTCGACTCGGAACCATATGCTTTAGACTTATTCTTGCCCTGTGAATAACTTTCTACACAAAGGATGCCAAAGGGGCTATAATGGACCCATCATGAAAAGCAATCGCGGTCTGATCCAATTGCTCATCCTATTGCTCATCGCTCTTATTGTTCTAGGGTATTACGGCATCAGCGTGCGTTCGGCGGTGAATAATCCTACGACTCAAGACAACATTTCCTATGTTTGGAATGGCACGGTGAATATCTGGGACGATTATCTGCAAGCGCCGGCTGGATATCTTTGGAATATCTTTATCGATGACATTTGGACTCCGGCTCTCGATAACCTGATAAACATAAAAAACGGACAGATGCCGATACCGAATACGAACGGCAATCAGCTTCCTAGCCCTCAATAGATAGCCGCCAAAAAACCCCCGCGAATTGCTTCACGGGGGGTTGTGTCGATTTTTTATTTGAGGGAACCGTAAACCTCCGATGCTCTGTTGCGATATTTTCCGACAGGAGCATCTTGCCAGATGAATTCCGCAAAATCGCGGAGAATTTCACTGGTGCAGCGGCGCTCGATCCAATACACGCTATCAGGGCGTGGGGAAAGTTCTTCCCATTGGAGGCGAAGCTCGTCGTAGTTGTAATCACCGAGCTCGTATGAGTCACCATAGCCGGTGCGCGTCTTCAGGTCAAAGAAGGTATAGTAGACAGGATCAATGTTTTCATTTTTCGCAATGGCCATCACAATTTCTTCCGCGAAGTTGCAGGTCGAACCACGGCCACCATCCATACCGTCATGAAGTCCGGTAAACACTATCATGCGGTTATACCGCTTATAGGCAACCACATTGCGTGGGTTCGGCGGATCGCCTGCATCACGATAACTAACCACTTTCATCTGCTTATTTTTTAATTGCATTACAAGTTTCTTTCTCGTTTGTTGTTTGTTTACCGTGTAAGCAATATCGCCGCGGCAAATGCCATGACGAATCCGATGATCTTTGAAGGACTCATGCCTCCATTCATGCAGGCATAGTTGATGGCCGGTATGGTCGTCTGAACGACGATCATAATGACGAACAACATGCCGACATTTTCCTTGGTAGCCTTTGCGAGCATGCCATTGAAGAAGAGGACACCGACAGCTCCTGCTATTCCGGCGGCCACGACCATTTTCCAATTGATCCCATCTATGGTCTTCAATCCGCCCAAGGAGAAGGGAAGAACACAGAGAAAAACAATTAGAGAAAAGAATGCTGACGAAACATTACCCGTCATCTTGCTCCGATTCATGAAGAGCGGCCACAGTCCGAAAAAAACTCCGGCCAGAGCAGCTTTGATTTGCAAACTATTCATACTATGTTCCTTGGTTAAGGGTTTATTGTTTTTTCAAAGTTCAAACTCTCAGGATCCGCGACACGATTGTCGTAGACCCAGTAGAGTGCCGCATATTCCTATGCGGCCGAGATTGCATAATCTCGAAAGTGATTTTATTTCGTGTTACGTTGTGCAAGCTCGGTTGCTGCCTGCTTGAAGATACTTGACTTGTCCAATTTCAACCCGAAGTCATTGATGACGACATGCCACATTCCCTCGAAGTCGTTTTGGCATTTTTCAATCCAATTACCGTCATGAATGACGTTATATCGCGCTTCATTCAGATTGAGACGAGACTTCTCAAACCTTTGTTCGGCATCGAGCACTCGGAGAGCAAGATGTCTTGCCATGTTCGTTACATACTGCTCGGTGATGACGTCATGGTAATGATTTCCAATACCCATTGGATTTAGCGCATCAATTGACCGTTGGAATTTGTCGAACACCACGTCGCATTGAGTCCTATCGGTTGATGCGTTTTCAAACCGTCTGGTTAATACCTGTCCAATGACATTTAACGCTATTACTGGTAACAGGAATATTCCCACCCAAATAATAATCTCGGTAATCAGTGAAACTCCTGCACCATAGCTTGAGTTTCTCCAGATCGAAAAGATGATTATACCGATGGTTGTAATAATCATCACAACCCACGATAGGCGCCCAAGGATCCGCAGCTTCTTTTGGTAAGTTTCTGCGAGAGTGTCTAACTGCTCACGCCGTAAGCGTAACTCGAACAGGTTCTTACCTTCGTTTCGTATTTTCTCCCAGTTTTCCCGAATGGGACTGGACGCAACGCGCAGTAAGCGCGCAATTTCTTCAGTATCAATGTTCATTTTCTAATGCCTGTTGAGGACCATGGGGTTTCAGCCCATTTCTATAAGCTTGCGACCTATAGAAATACTTCATGTAATCCTGAATAGAGCGGCAACTATTCTACGTGTGTTATACACCATAAGATAGTTATTTGTCAAGTAAAATCGATGCTCAAAATAATGGCCTATTTTGAAAGGGAAGCGGCTACCCTCTTGTGTGATTTTATAGTGGAAAAGGAGTGAAAAATCGAGTATAACAGAGCATGACGTCATACAGTTTTTGCTATACGTCAATGGGGGAGGAGGGGATAACAAAAAACGATGATGAAATGAAAAAAGCCACCAGTTTCCCCGGCGGCTTTGCGTTTACGCAGATTCATTTTTTGATCACATAGCTCCAGTTGTCAGCCATAAAAAATCGTGTTTGAGGCGCGATACCATACTTGTCAAGAACCGAAATCGAAGCGATATTATCCTTGTCAACGTGACAAAAATACCAGTCAATTCCGATTTTTTTAAACTCATTTATTACTCTTTGCAAGAGAGCAGATCCAATACCTTCACGTTGGTATTGAGGAAGAACTCCGAGTTTGTAAATATACCCGAAGTATCCGCCGTCATGCGAAGAAAAGATTGTTCCCAAAACGACACGGTTCCTTGTCGCTACGAAATAGAATCCCTCGTTTCTCGCAAGAAGTCTCATGAACAATTCACAATTGAACCAGTCTCCGACCAAACCTGCGGATTGTAGAATCTTCTGAATAGCAGGGAAGTCGGCACCACATGTTCTTCGAATATCGACTTTCATAAGCATCCTCCCTTATTCTTCTGGTGGTTGAGTAACACTTGCGAGAAATCCGCTGATGACTTCAATTTCGATGTCGAGGTTCAAAGCTAAGTGGAGTGCTGAAGCTACAACTTTGGCCTGCCGAGGTTTGGTGTGCCGAACGATGAGATACGGCGCACGATTGCGACTTCCACACCATTTTGTTTCAGCAGACAAGATCGAAGTGACCGAATCACCCTCCTTACCCAACCGTTTAATAACGGCATCGACCTGATCCCGTAGTTTCTTGGCTTCGAGTTTTTCAAAGCCGACAATAATGACATTTGGCATTTTTACCTCCATATTTGGTTGTGTTGAACTCTTCAAAATCAAAGAGCATTATTTATCGTTTATAGCACGAGCTGTCATATTAGTCAAACACATTGGAATTTTTACGATTTTTGCTATACTTTGAATTAAGTTATGGAAACATCTTTTAATCGCATATGCACGAAAGACGGTTTAGAGCTCGCCGGACTTCTCTATGAATCTGAAAAACCGAATGGCAAGATTCTCGTCCATGTCCACGGAATGGGAGGTAATTTTTACGAAAATAAGTTTCTAGATTTTATAGCTCAAGAACTTACCGCAAATGGAATTGCACTCTTTACTTTTAATAATCGAGGATGCGAATTAGCCAAGGATCTTTACAAGATTGAAGGCAATAAGCGTAACATAGTTAGAATTGGGAACTCATACGAAAAATTTGAAGATTCTGCACTTGATATTAAGGCGGCCATTGATTTTGCTTTATCAAAAGGATTCTCGGAAATACATCTTTCCGGCCACAGCCTTGGTGGCCCTAAAATCGCTTACTACTCTGCAGAGCTAAATGATAACCGCATCAAATCACTCATCTTTATATCACCGGCAGATATGGTGGGTCTAGCCAAAAAAGACAAAGACTATCAAAGAGACATCGATACCGCAAAGAAAATGATTGCGGATGGTAAGGGTGAAGAGCTTATGCCGTTTCTTGTCTGGGACGAAAATTATCTCTCCGCTGATACATACATGAGTATTAGTAGCGAAACTTCGAAAGTAGCTATCTTCAATTTCTATGATCCTAAAGATTTGCTTCCTGTGCTTAGCAAGATAAAAATCCCCGCCCTTACAATTATGGGGAGTAAAGACGGTGCTTTGGTAATTCCCATTAAAGAAACTATGAATAGGATTAAGAAAGCGATGGTATCCTCTCCGAATGTCGAGACAAATATCCTTGGTGATGCAGATCATCAATATAATGATTACGGACAACAATTAGCCGATTCAATACGATCATGGATTCAAAAAATGTAAAAATTGTAGTATTCGTACCTGAAACCCACACGGATATTGTTCGTGAAGCTATGGGTAAAGCCGGTGCCGGAAAAATTGGAAATTACAGTTTTTGCTCATTCTCGACAAAAGGCATCGGAAGGTTCAAGCCAGAACAAGGTGCTGATCCTCATATCGGTAAAATAGGTAAATTTGAAGAAGTCATTGAAGAAAGGATTGAGATGGTTTGTCCAAGAGAAAAGCTACAAGAAGTTATAAAAGCAATAAAAACTGTCCATCCGTACGATGAAGTTGCGCTTGATATATATCCGTTAGAAAATATTTGAATTTAAGCCCCTTGTGACACACAATTCATGTTCCCAACAATCATACCTGTGCGT
Source organism: uncultured Candidatus Saccharibacteria bacterium (assembly GCA_964565685.1). Taxonomy (GTDB): domain Bacteria; phylum Patescibacteriota; class Minisyncoccia; order Phycocordibacterales; family PALSA-1337; genus JAGWNR01. The sequence goes on along the minus strand of CAZMFR010000008.1, from coordinate 3,216 downwards.
CAGCGACGGAATAACTAGATAAGTCCTATGTATTCTAGTGTCGTACAGTTTTTCTTATACGTCAATGGGGGTGTTGTGAATAACTTTTAAGAGCCGTTTTATGGCTTGACAAGCATGCTATAAATATGCTATGATATTACAGGTTTCCGCCATGCATGTGCATGAACGGAAAGAAACAACAAAAACAAAAAAGATCTTTGACGTGTGAAAACAATAAAAATCCTCAAAAGGATATGGGGCCTTTGCGCTCCGTATCGCTGGTATATCATTGGCGCTCTTGCGCTTTTGCTTTCCCAGCAGACAATCGTTGCAGTTGTCCCTCTCATCTTCGGTCACATCGTGACTGCGGTGACGAAGGGCGACATGCACACATTTGTTCTGGCTATCAGTCTTTGGGCAGTATTGGCGTGTATCCGGTCTGGCATCAGCTATGTCCGGGAACACATCGAAATCCGCAAAGTTGATTTTGATATCACGCGGCATCTGTCGCGTGTGTCCATGGAAAAGTTCTTTAGTATTTCCATGGGTCAACATCATCTCGGGCATTCCGTAATCAAACGGAGTGTTATATCAAAAGGAGAAGCGGCGATTGCGGGAATGGTTTTCATGAGTATCTACGACTTGATTCCTACCGCATTCATGATTCTATTGCCGCTTACGTTTCTCTTGGTCAAGGCGCCTGTCATCGGTTTGTGCGTCCTTGGAGCAATCACATGCTTCTTGGTCTATACATTCAGATATAACTCGCGTTTTGTCCCCAGATTGCGCCAGCTCGACACCTCTTCAAACTTGGTGTCGAAAAAGCAGGGCGAGATGATCCAAAATGCTGACGTCGTGTTCGTTAACGCACAAGAAGAAAGGGTACGAGGCGAATGCGACGAAGAAAACGCCAAGCAGAGCAATCAGAGTAAACCAGTCTGGACATCATATCTGGGCTGGTTCTACGGCGGTCAGTGGTTCATATCGCTCTCACAAGCGGCATGCATCGCTCTGGCAGGTTATCTGACTTACAAGGGAGAAATTAGCACGGGAATGTTCGTCGCCATCTACATGTGGATCGCGTCCGCATTGGGCACCATGTCGAACATCAGCAATGTCCAGCGTAATCTGGCAAAAAACATTGCACCTGTCGGTAAATACTTCAGGTTCCTCGACTATCAGCCGGATATTGTGATGCCCACTCACCCCGTTCCCATTGAACATTTCAAGGGGCAGATCGAGTTTCGACATGTCGGCTTCACTTATCGTTCAAGAACGGAAAAAGACGATCTGAACGATGACACCGATGAAGTTGATTTGACCAAGCCGGATGAATCAAAGGAGATTCCGGCACTAAAGGATGTTTCTTTTGTTCTTGAAGAAGGCAAGCGCCACGCGTTTGTCGGTAAATCGGGAGCAGGGAAGTCAACGCTTGTTGGTCTCATGTTACGGGCATTTGATCCTCAAAATGGTCACGTGCTCATCGATGGCGTCGACATCAGAATGCTCGACTTTCGTGAACTGCGTCGGAATATCGGCCTCGTTCCGCAAGACGTATCGTTGTTTGACGGCACCATGCGCTACAACGTAACGTTTGGCATGAATGGTTCTGCCGACAAGGTCACCATTGACGAACTGGACAGTGTCGCCAAGTTGTCGCGCATATCGGAGTTTTCCGACAAGCTCGAGAAGGGCTGGGAAACATTGATTGGCGAACGAGGGATTAAACTCTCCGGCGGTCAGCGGCAAAGGGTCGGCATTGCCCGGGCGCTCATAAAGAATCCGCATATTCTTATCTTTGACGAGGCGACATCAAGCCTCGACACGGAAAATGAAGCACGGATTCGCGAAAGCATTCGGGAAGCGTCCGTCGGTAAAACGACAATCATCATCGCACATCGTTTGGCGACAGTCCGGGATGCTGACAAGATCTTCGTCTTTGATGAAGGTAAGGTTGTCGGCGAGGGTTCGCATGACGAACTCCTTCACACAAACGAATTCTATCAGCGCCTTGTCCACAATCAAGTGATTATGGCATGACGTGAGAAACAATTACACACAGCGTGGTCTACGGATCTCGCTGTTTTTTATAAAATAAGATGGTGTTGTCGCACAATTCACCATACCAACAATCTATATTGTGCGACATAGACACCCCAGAGAGAAACTGGGGTGTTTTCTTTTAAATACCTAGTTCCCTACTTACAAAGGTCGATTTATATCTCATATATAAAAAAAATTATAATTCAATGAAATTTGATTTATCTGGCGTCATGATCTTGAAAGTTGAGCAACTTCCATGGGAATTCTCCGGCCGCGAAGGTACATCCTATAAGGTTCGCATCCTTTATGCAGGTTCCGTATTTACGGCAAAGGCCGATAAGGACTTCTATGAGCGTTTTGCTCTGGTTGCGGAGGAGAAAGGTACCGCTTCTTTCTTAATCAAGCCTGTCCGTGTTGCTCGTGATAATCGAGTTGTCGAGTATGTCGATTTGTATGTTCAAAACTTTGTAAGTGACAACAAAGAAGCTAGCTATTAGTCGCGCAGTTCTATGCCCTAGTGCATAGAACGCTGGAGGATGGGTTGACCATCGTCATTCAATTCTCCGGCATTCTGTGCATTAGGTTTATCAAGTCTTCCCTGCTAATTAAAAAAATTAATGCTTAAAAATCAAGATATAGTTCGCAATAAAACACGCTTGCTTTGGAAAGTTGTTATTGAACGTGAAGACGATAATTGTGGTTCTGAAATTGAAGAATGCACTGGTGTTTTATTAGATTATCGTGCCTTAACTTCTTCTATAGTTCTTATAAAACCTTATGGCAAAATTTTCCGTTTCTTTGTCGATGAGGTTATCTCTGCTCGTGTCGGGGTTCTAGAGCCCTTTGAGGTCGATGATTTTCTAGCCGGCAAAATGAATGCTGACGATGTCGCCGAGTATCTGAGTTCCAGTCTATTCTAATGGCCGATTCTTATGCTTGCGATTATTCATATGCTCTTGTTGGTGATTCTGGCTCTCCAGTTGTGATTGTATAGCACGGCTTTGCTTATAAACCTAAACTAGGAAATTGCGGTTTTTTATATGCTCCCTACTCTTCTCTCACTTATCCACATCATCGAACATTATGATCACGGAATATCATCTATAATGAATCCAATCCTCATATGCCCCCAGTATTTGTACAAACCCTGCCTCCAACCGGACATTTAGGAGGTCAGAACCGCCTGACCATGAC
>CAZMFR010000007.1:0-58506 GCA_964565685.1 uncultured Candidatus Saccharibacteria bacterium | reverse complement strand
TTAATTGTGGCTAATGATTAATTCTAACTGTCCTACTTCAAAGGTTGCTAGTTTTTTGATATGTTAACTTGCATTTGCCATAGCAGAAAGTGGTTTGTAATAGGCCATTCTCTGCTGTGGCAAAGCTATGTGTCAGAGCCAGTCCTTTGACGGACAACAGTAAACAAAACCCGCGACCTTTCGTCATGCGAGAGGGAGCCAAACAAAGAAAGGATGACCTTTATGAAAGGGAATCTTGTCAAAACACCGTATTCTGAAATCACTGCAACCTTGGAGTTGCTCGCCTCGTTCGGAGTCGAATCCGAACATCTTGAGGCGCTCCGGAAAGCCGCATCGTGGAATCAACGCATCACCGCGGAAGTCCTTCAAGGCAGTCCATTCCTCATGTCCCTGTTGGCCATCGAGGATTATGCCAAGAAGGCCGGGTTCCGTGAAGCCGACTTCGGCTTGATCGCGGGGGATACCGACAAGCTCGGCCGAATCCTCTCGTATATCCGCGGTTACGCGGAGATCAAGCCCGTCGAGCACGCCATCAACCTCGGTGCCGACCCCTTCCTGCCAGACGGCTGGAAAGTGGAGGAGCACCAGAAGGGTAAGGTGGCCAAGCTTGAACGCCGTGGCGACGACCTCTACTTCGACGGCAAGAAGATTGACTTCTACTTGTCGAAGCCGCAAAAGAAAGGCGGCCGCATCGAGGGCAACGACCTCCGCAAGGAATTGGGCAAACAGCCGGTCCTGAACGCCAACGTTCTGGACTACCTCCTGAAGAATCCAAGCATCATCCCGGATTCATGGAAGAAAGATGCGGATGGAAACACCCGCTACATCTTCTTTTGGGGAACTGTCTACTGCAGCTCTGGCGGCAACCTCTACGTCCGTTACCTACGCTGGGTCGGTGTCGAGTGGATCTGGGACTACTACTGGCTCGACGGCGGCTGGGACTCCGACGACCCGGCTGCGGTTTCCGCAAGTTAGTTCTCGATACTAGGTCACTTTGCACTTTCTGCACTTTGACCTTTGCCCTTGTCCCGCACTTTTCGAAAGTGCGGGACATTTTCATTGTGGTAGAATGGCTGACGGTAGTAGGCGAATCTGCTGGCGGTCACGGCTTCCGGCGACCGAATCCAGTATCCATACTCGAATAAATTGTTTGTAGAGAGCATTGCGAAGCAATGCGTGTGGAATCGAACGGCGGAGCTATATCGAGCCGACAGGCGAGATGGCGAGCCAGTGGCCAGCCCGAGTCGAGTGACGGCGAGACGAGAGGCGAGACCGATTCCACGTGTGGGTGCTGTAATAAATGTAAAAGTAAAAATCAAAATGGAAAATCGAAAAAATGAGAAGTAACAATAGATAAAAGCTGCAGATTAATTTGCTATACTTCATCTTGTGTCAATGAATATCCTCATAATATCACCCGGCAAGAAGCATTCGTCGGAAATGGCCGCGATCATCGGCGAATATGAAAAACGGCTATGCGGTCGATTTGATCTGTTGTGGAGATTTATTCCTGCAAGCGACATAAAAGACGAGAGCGCAGCTATCTTGAAATCGATCGGTCCGGACGATTTTGCCATCCTTTTAGACGAAAAGGGGAGCGCGCAGACTTCGATGCAGTTTTCACACACATTGGAACAAGCAGTAGCGAACGGTGCAAAGAGGATCACATTCATCATTGGCGGAGCATACGGAGTTCTGGATGATGTGCGTGAACGAGCGGATAGATCGATATCTATCTCATCTATGACCTTGCCCCATGCTATTGTCAGGATTCTCCTCACTGAGCAAATATATAGGGCATCGGAAATTTTGCGGGGCGGGAAATATCATCATGCATAGTGACGCTTGACTCAATCCAAGGGCTACCCTTGGATTGAATTTTTGACTTACTCTGTTCGTTTGTTTATACTTACCATATGAATATAAAAAGAATTCTTACTTGGCTCGGTTTTGTCATTATTATCGCCCTCATCGTTGTTGGTCTAGTCGTCTCTTCTGAAAAGCGTCCTTCAACAAGTGAAACAGCAATTCCTTTGCCTACGCCGATAACTTCGACCGACTGGATCCGTGGCAATCCGAACGCAAAGGTCACTATAGTAGAATATGGGGATTTTCAATGTCCAGCTTGCCAGGCTTATTATCCTGTTGTCGAGCAAGTCTTTGATGCAAGCTCGAGCACAATTCGAATGATCTTCCGCGAATTCCCCTTGCCTCAACATGCTGACGCTCTTCCAGCAGCAAAGGCCGCCGAAGCCGCTGGTGACCAAGGCAAGTTCTGGAATATGTTCGACCTTCTTTATCAGAACGGCAATGATTGGGACAACCTGTCCGATCCGACGAGCGTTTTTGACGGCTACGCCAAACAGCTCGACCTCAACTTGACGAGATTTGACGCAGACATGAATTCGACGACGACTGCGCAAAAGATCGCCGACAGCGTCACTGTCGGCACTGCCGCAGGCATCGATGCGACGCCGACATTCTTTATAAACGGCTATCGTATCGAAAATCCAGAATCTTATGATGAATTTATCACAGCTATTCAAACAGCCGCCAGTTCGACCGCACCATAGATGGCTCGTGCCAGTCCTAGTCGTTTTGGCTGTGGCTGGCTTTGTCGATGCGACATATCTGACCGTAGAACATTTCGCCAATGCTGTACCGCCATGCACGATCCATGGCTGTGAGACAGTGCTAACGAGCGCTTACTCGACTATATTTGGCATACCAGTCGCGCTTCTCGGCGCCCTTTTCTATTTTGCTCTTCTTGTCATGTATTTTTTGTATTTCGAAGCGCGGGACGTGCGTGCCCTCAACTCGGCGCTTCATTTCTCGGTCTTCGGCGTGCTCTTTGACATTTGGTTTATCAGTGCGCAAGCATTTATCATCCATGCATGGTGCCAATACTGTCTTCTGTCGGCGGCTATTTCCATGACGATCTTCTTCTTGTCCTATTGGTCGCTGTTTGGAAGTCCAAAGATAAAGTTCGAAGCATAAGAAGATGAAAATAACCGAGCATCACAAAAGCAGAGACAAGACGGTTGATTACATATTCGAATATGAAGATGCTGATAGTTTCGAGCACCTCGAGTACGAAAAGTGCAGGCAGACTTATGGAGCATGTTTTTTTGATGGCATGCTCGTCATCGGTTACGGCGGTCATAAAAAAGATTGGGGCCTTATAGGTGGAACGATAGAAAAAGGCGAGAGCTTTGAGCAAACCTTGAGGAGAGAGATCCAAGAAGAATCAAACATGAAGATCCTATCATTCAATCCTATCGGCTATCAAAAAGTGATCAATCTAAACGACGGCAGCTTTATCTATCAGCTCAGATATGCTTGCATAGTGGAGCCGTTCGGACCATTCGTCTCTGATCCTGCCGGTGGCGTGACAGAAATAAAGCTCATTGATCCGAAAGAATATAAAAAGTATTTCGACTGGGGGAAAATTGGCGAGAGGATAATAAATCGCGCAGTTGAAATGATCCAAGATTAATCGCTCTCTTCCATATAAAGACTCTCCTCGAGAATCATCTATTTTTGTCGATTTTTACAATGTGCGTACATCGTAAAAATGCCGGTATTTATACATGACCCGCATGGCAATGCCGTCTGTTTGTTCAGAAAGTAAATAGTCATACACATAAAACTCACTGAGCGATTTATTTGTCAACAACGCCATTTTTTGCTATAATCGCCCCATGTTTTACCTAGGGTAGGCCTGGGTTAAAAAAATGACCCAAACCAACTTCACAACTTCTGCCGAAAAAGATTACGAATTGCTGGATTCAGGGCGCGGCGAAAAGCTCGAGCGATTCGGAAAATTCGTGTTGTCGCGGCCTGATCCGCAAGCACTCTGGCAGAAAAATCTGTCGCAAGGAGAATGGGACAAGGCAGATGGCGTTTTTAGGCGTGTTGGCGGCGATAGAGACGATGATGACAGCGATAAAAATAAGGCAGGTTCAAAAAATGTGACTAATTTAAAAAGCCGATGGAAGATGAAAACCGGCATGCCGGAAAAATGGCAAGTAGATTTCGCAGGATTGAGATTCCTAATAGAGCCGACGCCATTCAAGCATGTGGGGCTTTTTCCTGAGCAAAAAAGCAACTGGGAATGGATGGAAGAAAAAATCAAAGATAAAAAATCAAAGATAAAAACAGAAAATGGGGCTGGGGAGATCAAGGTCTTGAATCTCTTTGGATACACCGGCGGCGCGACGCTAGCATGCGCGGCGGTGGGCGCTTCAGTCGTCCATGTCGATGGATCAAAAGTTGCCGTCACTCGCGCGAAAGAAAACGCGAAGCTATCTGGTCTTGAAGATAGGCCGATACGTTGGATGCTCGACGATGTCAGAGATTTCGTCAAGAGGGAATTGCGCCGCGGAAACAGGTATGACGGCATAATCATGGATCCGCCGTCATTCGGCCGTGGCGACAAAGGCCAAGTTTGGAAGATAGAAGAAGATTTCATTTCTCTTTTCGATGACTGCCTGAGGATTCTGTCTGACAATCCGATTTTCTTTTTGATAAACGGTTATGCCGCTGGTTATTCGCCCATTGCTTACTATAATAATCTGCTTGCTCTTCAAAAAAGATTCGGCGGCGCGATCGAAGCGGGGGAGTTGACGATCGAAGAGACAAAAGGCAAGAAGCCATGTCTGACCATGCCTGTCGGCAGGCAGGCGGCAGGCAGGCAAAACACAGAGAGAGATGGGAATGTCCGGTCATTGCCGTGCGGGATCTTTGCCAGATGGAGCAGATAATTTTTACATAACAGAGTAAAGACACAATAAACCTTCCACGGTCTATTTTTTGCGCGCCGGCATAAAATGTTTTTCTACAGATCTTTCATCTATAAATTTATGTCGTATCGCTGAGATTTTCGACAAGGATATAGTCTTGGCTTAATCTTGAAAAACAAGCCAAAAATTAGAATCGATCTTGAAATCGTGATATCGTATCCACATGCCAATTATCCTATCCGGCATCGCCGTGCGCGATGAATTGAAGAAAGCCCTCGCAAAAAAGGCAGAGGCCTTTCGAGAAGGGTGCGATTTATCCGTCTCACCATCGCCTTTGACTTTGGCCATAATCCAAATTGGCAATCGTGCGGATTCGACGGCTTATATCAACGGGAAAAAGAGATTTGCGGCTGAGATCGGAATACAGGCCAGAATCATTCATTTTCAAGAGGACGCAGAGCAAGAAGAAATCGTCGTCGAGATAGAAAAACTCAATAAAAACAGAGAAATCACGGGGGTCATCGTACAACTGCCCCTGCCAAAAAATTTGGACGAACGAGCTGTTCTCGATGCGATTGACCCGACCAAGGATGCCGATGCCACTTGTTCGATAAATATAAATAGATGGTCAGTCCAAGGGCTACCCTTGGACAAAAATCCAAGGGCTACCCTTGGACAAAAATCCAAGGGCTACCCTTGGACTAACGTCTTGTATCCAGCCACTGCTCGCGGCATAGGTGAACTACTGGACTTTTATAATATTTCTTTGAAAGGGAAGAAAGTCTGCGTCATCGGTCGTTCTCCCCTTGTCGGAACTCCGATCGCTTGCCTATGCCGTGCCAGGGGAGCCCTTGTAACAGTTTGTCATTCGAAGACCGTTGACCTAGCGAGAGAGACTCTCTCTGCAGACGTCATAATATGTGCTGTGGGTAAAGCAGGTCTTATAACAGCCGACCATGTTCGTGATGGGCAAGCGGTCATCGACGTGGGGATAAATGAGATTGTCGGCATAAATATCGATGACGGGTCGGACAAAAGAAGGCGCAAGCTCGTCGGAGACGTCGATTTTGAGGGGGTCTCTGAAGTGCTTGGTCGAGACGGTGCTATTACGCCGGTTCCAGGCGGAGTTGGACCGATGACGGTCCTCGCGCTTTTTGAGAATCTGGTCGATTGTGCTAAAATGCGATAGCTCATGAAGCAATGAAGCATGCCATCGATTTGATCCAAGGTCGAAAGTCCTTGAAGCGCATAGATTGAATTCAATAATGTTCGTATTCACTTTATGAACTTTATAAATTTACGGACTTTAAAAACTTATTCCATGCATAAAAGACCTCTATATGTCTACGTGATCGCAGTTGCCGTTGTATGGGCAGTTATCCTCGGCATCGTATGGCATTTGGGTGATATGGCGCGTTTCCAAACATTTTCCTCGGTGTGCGGGGGTTTCGCGCTAGGCATGCTCGCTATGTACATAGCGGCGCACATTTATAGATGGAAGTAGTATTTTATAAAGCTTACGATCATTAATATTTAACAGCCAAAAGTCCTGCCTGTCTGCAGGCAAACGAAAGTATCGAGTCAAAAGTCAGTGCAAGGATCCTTGGTTTTGTGACTTTCGGCTCGGGACATTAAAACCTTCGACTTAATTACCATGAATCAAGAACAACTAAAGATAAAAGCTTGGAAAATCGGTTGCGGCGTCGGTATTTTGATGATGGTCTTTCTATTTGTTGCCGCTATCAGTGAATTATCCTCGATCTCGCATCAGGGCGATTCTGCGCCAGTGGATACGATTTCCGTCACCGGCACCGGCGATGTCACAGTGATCCCGAATATAGCCACTTTTTCTTTTTCTGTTACAGAAACGGCGACCACTGTTCTCGCCGCCCAAAAATCAGCCACCGACAAGACGAATGCGGCTATAGCGGCGTTAGAGAAGGCCGGCGTAGCCAACAAGGACATTCAAACGGATTCATATAACATCAACCCTCATTATGAATATCAAAACGCCGTTTGTCCGCAATCGGCTGTTTACAATTCGAGCGGCTCGTCCGATGGCTCCGGCTCTGTATCTGGTTCGGATGGCGCGGCGATCCCTACTATAGCTACTGCCCCGACAGTATCTTCTTCTTTGCCTGCTACACCGATCTATTGTCCCGCCGGAAAATCCGTTCTGACTGGTTACGACGTCAGTGAAACTATAGATGTAAAAGTACGCGACATAACCCAAGCGGGTACGCTATTCGCCGATGTGGGCTCTCTAGGCGTGCAAAACGTAAATGACCTGGCCTTTTCTGTGGACAACCAGGAAGCAGTCCAAGAGCAAGCCCGCGATCTAGCTATCATGGACGCAAAAAGCCAAGCGGACAAGCTCGCTTCGGAGCTCGGTGTCCATATCGTTCGAGTAGTCAATTTCACTGACAATGCCGGCAATTACGCGTATCCGGTCATGGCTATGGCTGCAAAAATCAACGATACATCTGCTTCGACTCCGGAAATTCCAGCCGGTCAGCAAAAGATCACAGATACGGTGTCGGTGACTTATCAGATCAGATGATCGTCTTGAAAAGATTTTAAAGAAAGAAAAACAACCGAGGATCTGCCTCGGTTGTCGCGTTATAGATTAAGCTCCTCGACGATTTTTTCCATATCCTCGAGATTTTTTTCGCTGTAATCGCTTGCGGCGATGACTTGTCCGTCCGCCGACATGAGCTTGATCATATGGGTTTGCTCTCTTTGATTTCCAAGGACAAAGACGACTTCTGTTTCGTAAGGCCCATCGAATTTCTCGGCATGATTGATGATTGCACGAGCCGATGGACGGATTCTGCGAGTTAGCCCACCGAACATCTTTGAGAGATCAGTTTTATGGCGATCAATCTTGGTATGCATAAATATTTTTGTTCAAACTGAAAAGTACAATAACACATCTCATGATAAATTGCAAATTTGACTTCTTTTTATAAAAGAGTAATATGGTTCCTATCAACCCCGGGAGGGGTTTTTGATTACAACAAGCGATGGGCATGCGGATATTTGTATACGCAATGTCCGAGCACAGTTATGATCATTGTAACCGATCTTAAGAGAATTTTATGAAACTCACAGAATATCTAAAAGAAACACGCAATGAAATGAGCCATGTCACATGGCCGTCGCGACGCCAAACCATCGCTTATTCTTCATTGGTCATCGCCATATCGCTCGTTGTCGCAGCGCTGCTTGGAGCTTTCGACTATATCTTCTCACACCTCCTCACATTGCTTTTTTAAAATAAAAGCAAAAATCAAAACGCAAAATGCAAAAATTTAATTCAAAATCAAATATTAAAGCAACTGTATTCAAACTTTGCATTTTGCATTTTGCACTTTGCATTTAATCACATGGCCAAACAAATAACAGACGGACAACGAAATTGGTATGCTATCCACACTTATGCGGGATATGAGAACGCGGTTGCCCGCAACTTGAAACAGCGCATAGAATCTCTCAATGTGGAGAATCAGATCTTTGCCGTAGTCGTTCCTGTCGAGAAAAAGATCAAGATCAAAGCAGGCAAGCGTGTCGAAGAAGAGGAAAAGATCTATCCCGGCTATGTCTTGGTGGATATGATCGTAACTGACGAATCTTGGTATATCGTCCGCAACACTCCGCGCGTGACCGGTTTCGTCGGCGCAGGAGTTGTCCCGGTTCCTCTAGAAAAGGCAGAGGTCGAGCAGCTGTTCGCCAGAATGAATACGACCGAGACAAAGCATGCCATCGACCTTGCCATTGACGACATCGTAAAGATCGTAGATGGTCCATTCAAGGAATTCGAGGGCAAGGTAGGCGAAGTCGACGACAGCAGGGGAAAGATAAAAGTCCTCGTCTCCATGTTCGGCCGCGAGACTCCCGTCGAGCTGGATTTCTTGCAGGTAAAGAAGATATAGGTACAAGCGCTGGATTTGAAATTTTATCAAAGTATGATAGCATCCTACTCACACTAAAAATATGGTCAAAAAAGCAGTCAAAAAAGTAAAGCTACAGATCCCAGGAGGAAAGGCCACGCCTGCGCCTCCTATCGGTCCGGCTCTCGGTCAGGCCGGCATCAATATCGGTGATTTCATAAAGAAATTCAATGATGCCACAAAAACCATGATGGGCGAGATCGTACCGATCGTCATCACAGTCTACGATGACCGTTCTTACACTTTTGTCCTTCGCCAGCCATCTTCTACCAATCTCCTCCTCAAGGCCGCAGGGGTCGAAAAGGGCGCCGGCAAACACCTCGAAAAAAAGGCCGGTTCAATAACAAAAGCCAAATTGAAGGAGCTCGCAGAAAAAAAGATGCCAGATCTGAACGCCAATGACATCGAAGGCGCCATGGCTATCCTGGGCGGCGCGGCGAAATCGTTGGGAATCGATATAAAGGGCTAGCACAGAGGTCCGACCTCTGGAGAAAGGCCGCGTGATGCGGTTTTTTTGTTATAATATGTCTATGAAAATAAAGATAAAAAAGCTTCATTCAGACGCTATTATTCCAAAATACGCACATCCAGGAGATGCTGGGATGGATCTTTATACCGTAGAAGCATTTGAACTGAAGCCGGGGGAAAGAAAATCCATTAAGCTTGGAATTGCCATGGAAATTCCATCCGGTTATGTCGGTTTGATTTGGGACAAGAGCGGTCTATCGCATAAATACGGTTTGAAAACTCTCGGAGGCGTCATTGATTCTATTTTTCGCGGAGAAATTCAGGTTGGTGTCATAAACCTTTCGACCGAGCCGATTAAATTCGAAAAAGGCCATAAGATCGCTCAACTTTTGATACAGAAAGTAGAGAGTGTAGTTTTAAAAGAAGTTGACGAGCTTTCGGATTCTTCACGCGGTGACGGAGGATTTGGAAGTACGGGCAAGTGATTTATTTACTTTAAATAAAAAGCACTTTTGTAAATTTTATTCCTCTTGTATTCCTTGAAAATCGTGCCGTTGCCGACTGTTTCCTCTTTAACTAATTTGAATTTTTCTTCTATATTTCCCTTGAAAAAAGGAATTCCAGAACCGAATTCTATTGGTTCGACGGTCATATATATATTATCGATTAGATTAGCGTCAAGAAACATTTTATAAACACTTGCGCCACCGCAGATCGCCACTTCTTTGATTCCTCGATCGTTTAGTTTTTTTAGAAGGATGTCTGGCTTGTCCATTGTCGCTTCAACATCAGGATGTTGCGTGATGTCTCTGTCAGCGTATATGATATGATGGCGGCCTTTGAGCGGTTTAGAATTTCCTTGCTCATCTTTTGGAAATGTATTAAAGGTATTTAGTCCAAGAATAATAGTACCGATTTTCTTTGAAAGCTCGACAAAACGTTTCTTGTCTTCATGACTCGTCCATGTCGTAGAAGGATCTTTATCCTTGTCTCTGGCAATAAATCCGTCTTTGCTCGTGGCAACGATTAGTGATGTGATCATGGTTGAAATAATAACATGAAATAATAAAGGGAAATGCAGGTATTTGGCATTCAATTTGCGAAGGTGATTTAGTAAACGAATCAGCCGATTTGTGCATCACATGGATCTTCAACGTCTAGGTTAATTTTATACCAAATTTTTCCTTTAGGCCTTTTATGTCTCCTTTCATCAAAAAATCTATCTCATCCCGCTTTTCCTTTTGAACGCCATCTATGACATCTCGTTGATGGTATTTGCTTTTTCTGTTATTTTCTATATTTTCAGTTAGCTCTTCCAAGACGATCTGACAAAGACGTTCGCCCGGATACAATCGTACAGTCCTAGACCTTGTATTGTTTCTGATTGGTATTACAAGCTGCCCTTCGTAGCCAGAATCAACGATGCCTGTGAGATCTAGTGATAGTCCCTTGCGATTGGTTGAAGATCGCGGATAAAGCACGGCCATTAGGTCAGTCGGAATCTTTATTTTTTCAAGCGTCGATGCTAGGACAAACTCGTCTGGCAAAAGGTCGAAATATTGGCTGGCCTCTAGTTCGATGATGTCAAAATATTCAGGCGTGTATTTGTCGACATGGACAGTCTCAAGTGATTCTCGTCCGCGCGGTGTCATATGCCATGATTTCAATATCATAAATGTAAAGCCCAGGCGCAAGTCGATCGAATGGCCTTGCAGTTGGAATTCGTCGATCATCGGTTTAAAGCCGAGGTCGCCTTTCTGTATCTTTTCTAAAATTTTTGTTTTTGTGAGGATAGACATGATTATATGGATTATATATGAAATATTTTATTTTTAATAGGCCACTATTTTGATTCCAGTGATCGCTTCTGACGGATTATATTGTTTTGTCAGATTTTCAATTATCGCATCTACAACTGTGTAATCTCTTTGTTCTATTCTCCTGAAGGAATTTTCAGGCAGTTCCAGTATGATTTTTTTATGGTCATTTTGTCTTTTTATTATCTCCTTTGCGGCTTCGTAATGGGTGTCATAGATATGAGCGTTAGAAATAGAATGACTGTAAATTCCTGGTCTAACTCCGAGCTCTTGGGCAAGAAGACATTGAAGAAGCGCAAAACCAAAAACATCAAATGGTACCCCCAGAATGACATCGTTGGACCTGACAATGTTATGTAAATGTAATCTCCCAGCGATTATGTTTACTGTGAAAGTATATGGACAAGGAACATTTTTCTTTTTTTGCAAGGACAAACCGTCTTGTGATGGATCCCATGTGACTATGACTCCATGTCTTGATCCAGGTTCATTTTTTAAAAGATCAATAAGCAGTTGAAGTTGATCTCTGCCGAAATGTTTTCTCCATCTATATCCATAAGCGACAGTGACGACATCTCCTGGATTTGTGAAAGCATCCCATATTTTTGTGTAGTTTCTAAGGAAATCTTCAGGTTTTCTTGAACCCATGATGAACCAAGCTTGTTCTGCGACCGGTGCTTTGATAGGGATTTTTCTAAGTGTTAAAAGAGGAAAACCGTCTTTTTCTATGTCGGTGGAAAAATGCATTCCGGGAATGGCTCTCGTAAAATATTCTGCTCGTTCACTGCCGGCTTGCTTGCTCTTGTTCAATTCGTCTTCTCCTTCGGTCATTATCTTGCGGACGATGTCTTGATAAATTTGGTCAAATTTTGTCATAGTGGGTTTATTATATATAATAAACTTCTAATGACCAACCGATATCCATATATCCCAGAAGGGAGGACTATAAAGTATGTTCCTGTCGAAAATAAATTCATAGCAGAAGCCAAAATCGTGAGAGATAATGATTCGACTGATTGTTACCATTCTACTGGCGCAGTTGTGGTGCTTGATGGAATCATAGTCGGCAAGGGAGCAAACCAATCTCTTTTAAAGAACAGTTGTCTTCAAAAAGTGCACAAGGATTATTTTTGTGTACGCAGGTTATTAAAGATACCATCAGGCCAAAAATATTGGCTTTGTCCTGGTTGTGCGTCTCCTAATCAACATGCAGAGACTTTGGCAGTCAAGGACGCTCTGAAAAACAAAAGTTCTGTAGTTGGAGCTGATTTGTATTTGTATGGCCATTGGTGGTGTTGCAAGCCGTGCTGGGATTCGATGATTGTCGCAGGGATAAAAGATGTATATTTAGTTGAAGGTGCAGATGAATTGTTCAAATGAATTTTTCAAATTAAAGTAAGATAACAGAGAAAAAATAAGTATAATATAAATTTATACGTCCTTTTTAATATTAATCTTTACTCTTTGATATACATTTCTCTGTGCTACAATATCTTTTGATAAAAAGATGAAAAAAATTGCGAAAAAAATTGAAGCGAAGGCAAAGAAAACCGCCGCAAAACCAAAGCGCCCGATGTTCATAGCCGTCGAGGGCGGTGAAGGTTCGGGCAAGTCTTCGCTCGTTGCGGCTTTGAGGGAAGAATTCGGCAGACAAATTACGATCACACGCGAGCCGGGTGGTTCGCCTTATGCAGAGACTATCAGAAATGCCGCAATCAAAGATCCTCTGTCCAAATGGGCGCCGCCGGAGGCGACTTTGTGCCTCATGTTTGCCGCTCGATTTGACCATATCCACAATCTCATCTCTCCGAGTCTCACAGAAGATCGGCCTGTGATTACCGATCGCTTTGATGCGTCGTCGTATGCGTATCAAGTCTACAGTCAATCAAACAGTTCGCTCGAAAAGCTTTTTTGGGATTTGCGCGAGCATTTGGCTGTGGTGCCTGATTTGTATGTTTTTATCGATGTCGAACCAAAAGAAGGTTTGCGCCGTGCGGCAACACGCAATCAAGCTTTGCTAGCCGGCTATGATAATTTTGACGACCGCGAGATCGAATTCCATGAGAAAGTCCGCACCGGCTATAAAAAATTCCTTGAAAAAATGCCGCATGTCATCATAGACGCCAATCGTCCTTTTGAAGTGGTCAAAAAAGATTTTTTGAAGCTTATAAAAGAAAAACTGAGCATTTAATTTTGTTGCGGGCTTTCTACTTTTCCTTTTCTGTTTTATACTTGCCATCATGAGAGACAAACAAATAAACAAGCTCATAAGCGCCGAAAAGAAGCGCCAAAAGAGCGTCATTAACCTGATCGCATCGGAAAATTTTGTATCGAAAGACGTCTTGGAGGCCCTCGGATCTGAGATTACGAATAAATACGCAGAAGGATATCCAGGGAAACGCTATTATGGCGGTAACGAGATAATCGATAGGATCGAGACGCTCTGCCGGGAGCGCGCGCTAAAGCTTTTCAAGCTCGATCCGAACGAATGGTCTGTGAACGTCCAGCCGCTTTCAGGCTCGCCGGCGAATGTCGCTGTATATCTTGCCCTAGTGCCGACGAACGGCGCTGAAAAGGGCAAGATAATGGGCATGTCGCTCGACCAAGGCGGTCACTTGACTCATGGCCACAAAGTCTCGATCAGCGGCAAAATATGGCAACAGATCCCGTATGGGGTGGATGAGAAGACCGAGGTTCTGAATTATGACGAGATAAAAGCAAAAGCGATCGCCGAAAAGCCGGCGATAGTCGTTGCTGGCTTTACGGCATATCCGCGTATCATCGACTGGAAAAAATTCAGAGAAATCGCCGATGCCGCCAAAAATGAAGCCGGTGAAAGCGCGCTCTTGATGGTAGATATGTCGCACATCGCCGGTCTCGTAGCTGGTTCTGCTTACCCTTCGCCTTTTGAATGTGCCGACATCGTCACGACGACGACGCACAAAACGTTGCGCGGTCCTCGGTCGGCCCTGATCTTTTCAAGGAAGGATAGGAAAAGCAAAGACGGCAAGCCGCTCGACCTCGACAAAAAAATAGACAAGGCCGTTTTTCCAGGAATGCAAGGCGGTCCGCATGAGAATCAGATAGCCGCAGTGGCGGTGGCATTGAAAGAAGCCGCCAGCCCAGCTTTCAAAAAATATGCAAAACAAGTAAAAGCAAATGCAAGAGTTTTGGCTGACGAGCTTTCGCAGCTCGGTTGGCGCGTAGTTTCCGGCGGCACGGATTCACATCTAGTCCTCATCGATACATGGATGAATGGAAATGGCATAAGCGGCAAGGAGGCGAGCGATAGACTCGAAAAGGCCGGCATCATCGTAAACAAGAACGCCATTCCTTTCGACAAGCGTCCGCCAGCTGATCCATCCGGGATCCGTTTAGGCACAGCCGCTGAGACTACTCGCGGCAAAAAAGAAAAAGATTTCAAAAAGATCTCCAAAAAAATCAATGAGGTTTTGGGGGGCAAATAATATTTTCGAGACGAAAAAGCGGAGATGCTTTTATCTTGTAAACAAACAAGCTACAATACAGCCATGATCTCAGATATCATAAAGAAAGCCGTCAACGAGGCGCTGTCAGAGCTTGGCGGCGAAAATGGCGATTTTGCCAGCATATCCGACAGGCAGACCGTTGAACATCCGGATGACCTGTCACATGGCGATTATTCGACCAACGCCGCCCTCGTCTTCGCTAAAGATCTGAAATCGAAGCCGCGCGACCTGGCGGAAAAGCTCTCGGCTCTGCTCGAAAAAAAACTCGGCAAAGGGAAGCTCGCTGATGTGGAAAAAATAGAGATCGCCGGTCCCGGCTTCATCAATTTTCATTTGAAGAGGGAATTTTTTGCTGATCAAGTGAAAAAAATCCTGAAAGAAGGGGAAAAATTCGGGTCGAACAAGGTCGGCAGAGGCACAAAGGTCCTCGTTGAATATTCCTCTCCGAACATCGCCAAGCCGTTTACCGTCGGGCATCTCCGCTCGACCGTCATCGGCGACGCCATCGCGAACATCCTCGCTTTTTCCGGCTACAAAGTGGTCCGCGACAACCATCTCGGAGACTGGGGCACGCAGTTCGGCAAAATGATTGTTGCGCTTGAAGACGATGAAAAATCAAATCCTGGAGGATTGGACAGAGCGATGGATAAAATGGGGTATCTCGTCAATCTTTACGTCAAATTTCATGACGATGCCGAAAAAGATCCTGGCTTGGAAGACAAAGGACGCGCGGCTTTTGCTGTACTCGAAAAAGGATCTCCGGCGCAGACCGCGCTTTATAAAAAGATCCTCGCGATTTCAATGGATTATTTCGTGGGCGTCTATGAACGCCTCGGTGTGACTCCTTTCGACACGGAGCATGGCGAGCATTTCTATGAGCCGTATGTGCCGAAAGCGATGGCCGCGATTGTGAAGAACGGCCTTCTCAAAGAGAGCGAAGGCGCCAAGCTTGTCTTTTTCGACGGTGAAAAATACCCGCCACTCATGATCGAGAAAAGCGATGGCGCGACTCTGTATGCCGTGCGCGATCTGGCCGCCGACTTGTGGCGACGAGACGAATACGGTAAGGATGTCATCATTGTGAATGAAGTCGGTATGGAGCAGTCTCTTTATTTTAAACAGCTTTTTGAAGTGGAAAAATTATTGGGTTGGTTCAACGAAGGCGCCCGCGTGCACGTCGCACATGGACACTATCGTTTCAAAGACGGTAAGATGTCGACGAGAAAAGGCAACGTCATTTGGCTCGAAGATATCATCGACGAGGCGGAAAAACGCGCCGGAAAGATAAATCCGGAGACAGCATCAGTGGTCGGGATTGGGGCGATAAAATTCAATGACCTCAAGCGCGAGAGCTTGCAGGACATCGCGTTTGATTGGGACGAGGCGTTGAATCTGCGCGGCGACTCGTGCCCGTATCTGCAATATTCGTATGCCCGCGCCAGATCCATCCTTGCAAAGGCGCACGGGATGGGGTTGAAGCCATCAACAAAATCGCTTCCCCAATCCGCCGCGACCCCTCTTGAAAAGATCCTGTATCGGTTTCCTGAAGTAGTCGTGCGAGCGGCAGCCGAATATCGACCTCACTATATCGCGGCCTACGCCCTCGACCTCGCCGGTGCCTTCAATGCTTTCTATGGATCCAATCAGATTGTGAACAAGGAAGATCCGCAATCGTCCTATCGCATCGCCTTGACCGATTCATTTGCCGTCGTGATCAAGAGCGCGCTCACCCTTCTCGGCATCGAAGTGCCAGAAAAGATGTAGACAGTGGTTCAGTTGCTCTCGGACGCCGCTTATGGTACTTTTGTTCCTTGTACCAAGCTCATTAGAAACGCGCTAACCGCGATGGAGGAAATGCCTATGAAGTGACAACGGAGTTTGAGCATGGTTTTTTAAACGAAAGATCATGCGGACATACATAATCTGACGGTTCAACTGGTACCGAGGTGCAATTTGTTGTCAGTTGAACGATGTCCGGCGGTCATCCCACCTTTAAAGGGGATGACCGCTATTTTTTATGCGGAAGATATTGGGCTGGTTTTTCTTTCAAAAAATTTAAAAAGTGATAGAATTGGCTTACTTTTATGGATATAGATCAGAATGAGAACAACAAATCTCCCGCCCAAGAGCGCGAAGAGCGCATTTTAAAATATTGGAAGGAGAACGAGATTTTCAAGAAAAGCGTGGAAAGGGATGCGCCGCGCGGCGATTTCGTTTTTTTTGACGGACCGCCATTTGCCACCGGATTGCCTCACTTTGGCCACGTTTTGCCTACTTCTATCAAAGACGCTGTACCGCGATATAAAACGATGCGCGGCTTTCGCGTTCGCCGCCGCTGGGGATGGGATTGTCATGGCTTGCCGGTAGAGAATCTGATCGAAAAAGAGCTAAATCTGAAGAGCAAAAAAGACATCATAGATTTCGGCATCAAAAGATTCAATTCTGCCGCGCGCAAGGCCGTGCATCGCTATGTCGACAATTGGAAGGAGATAATACCGCGTCTCGGCCGTTGGGCTGATATGGAAAATGATTACGAGACGATGAACGCTAGCTATACCGAGAGCGTCTGGTGGGCTTTCAAAGAATTGCATAAAAAAGGCCTCGTCTACGAAGGTTTCAAGCCGATGCAGATCTGTCCGCATTGCGAGACGACCTTGTCGAATTTCGAGGTCGCACAGGGGTATAAAGACATAAAGGACATTTCGGTCTACGTTAAATTCAAAGTTGAAGAAAATGAAAGAAGCAAAGCCATGCCTGCCGATAGGCAGGAAGCAAAAAAGAAAGATGCAGACGAGGAAGGAGTCACTTATTTTTTGGCGTGGACGACGACGCCGTGGACATTGCCGGGAAATGTTTCGCTTGCAGTAGGGAAGGACATTGAATATGTGAAAGTGAAAGTTAAAAACGAGGAAATTAAAAATGAGGAAGTTAAAAATAAGGAAGTAAATTTAGAAAAAAATCGATGTTTCTATATCCTCGCAAAAGAACGTCTCGCTTCTACTTTTAAAAAAGAAGAATACGAGATCGTGGCGGAGATGAAAGGTTCCGATCTGGTAGGAAGATCATACAAGCCGCTCTTTGACTATTACTCAAAAGATTCAGGTCTAAAGAACCGCAAAAACGGCTGGAAGGTTTATGCCGCCGATTTTGTTACTACAACCGACGGCACAGGCATAGTCCATATCGCTCCAGCGTTCGGCGCCGACGACTATGCGCTCGGTCAACGTGAAAATCTGCCATTCGTTCAACATGTGAATGTCGATGGCACGTTCAAGAGCGAGGTGAAAGATTTCGCCGGTCTGCAGGTCAAGCCAAAGAACACGACAGAAGACAAAGACGCGCATCTCCGCACCGACATAAAAGTCATCCAATGGCTCCAAGAGAATGGGCTACTTTTTGCAAAGGAAAACCTCACCCATTCATATCCTCATTGCTGGCGCTGTGGCACGCCGCTCCTGAATTATGCCGCTTCGTCATGGTTCGTGCGTGTCAGCGGTTTCAAGGACAGATTGGCGGCTGTGAACAAAAAAGTAAATTGGACTCCGTCCGAAGTCGGACAAGGCCGTTTTGGCAATTGGCTGGAGAATGCCCGCGATTGGGCGATCTCGCGGTCGCGCTTCTGGGGCGCGCCGATACCGGTGTGGAGGGTTGAAGAAAATGAAAGAAGCAAAAACGGAGGTATAACTGTCATCGGTTCTATCGCCGAGCTGAAAAAATATTCGAAAGCGAAGAATGTCTATTACATAATGCGCCACGGCGAGGCGGAGAATAACACTTTGAACGTCATAAGCTCAAAAGCAGATGACCCGAAACATTTGACGGAAAAAGGCAAAGAGCAAGTAAAAAATGCCGCTAGATTTTTTGTCGGCAAGGATATCGACTTTATCATAGCTTCTCCTTTTATAAGAACAAGAGAGACAGCCGATATTCTGGCTGATACTTTGGGCTTTCAAAAGAAAAACATCATTATCGATGACCGTTTGCACGAATTGGATGCCGGCATCTATCATGGCAAGCCATTTGAAGAGTTCATGGATGCTTTTCCAAACGAAAAACGATTTTCTATTCGCTTGGAAGGCGCTGAAAATTATATCGACATAAGAAAGCGGGTTGGAGGATTCATCTATGATATGGAAAATAGATATTCTGGCAAGAATATCCTCATCATCACCCATGACGGTCCGGCTTTTATGCTTACTTCGGTTGCTCTCGGTCTCAATGACAGAGAAACCTTGGATCATAGAGACAATCGGCTTCATTATTTCGAAAATGCTGTTCCAGAAAGACTGGATTTCTCGCCTCTGCCGCATAATGACGATTATGAGATCGATCTGCATCGTCCATATATCGATGACATAGAACTGTGCTTGCCGAGCGGAGAAAGATTGACTCGCGTCGAAGAAGTCTTTGATTGTTGGTTCGAATCCGGTTCTATGCCGTTTGGAGAAGCGCATTATCCATTTGAAGTCGAAACTGGAAAGCAAGGATCGAAAGCCGAAGATCGAAAATACGGAGCAGTTTTCAATCCGAAAGAAAGCATCCTCTCAAAGCTAACTGGGGGAAAGCTGGGGAAAAGCAGGGGATATCCTGCGGATTTCATCGCTGAAGGCCTCGATCAAACGCGCGGCTGGTTCTATAGCATGCTCGTTCTGGGCGTATCTCTGTTTGACCGTTCCCCTTATAAGAACGTTGTCGTCAACGGCATAGTTCTGGCCGAAGACGGCTCAAAGATGTCAAAATCAAAGAGCAATTTTCCAGATCTCTTGCCTGTGGTGAACAAATACGGCGCTGATGCTCTGCGCTATTATCTCCTGTCATCTCCATTGGTCCGTGCGCAGGAATTTTGTTTTTCAGAGAAAGGGGTTGACGAAGTGGTGAAAAAGCATATCGGGCGCCTTTTGAATGTGGTGAGCTTTTATGAGCTGTATGCGAAGGAAGTCGAGAGCGAGCCATCGGATGCTTCTTTCGTAGAGCCGCTCGACGATCCTTCGGGGCGAGAGCTTGGCCTCCGAAACCGAGAAATGGCTCGGAGAAAGAACGTATCCGGTGTAGAAGCTTCTACAGACATCCTTGATCGCTGGATCCTATCTTGCTTGAATCGACTCAACAAAGAAGTGACAGACGCGATGGAAAAATACGAGCTCGATCGCGCAATCCGTCCGTTCGCAGATTTCATCGATGACCTGTCGACATGGTATCTGCGCCGCTCGCGCGAGCGCTTTAAATCTGACGATGAAGCGGACAAGGCCGCCGCGCTATGGACGACTCGTTTCGTCTTGCTTGAGCTTTCAAAATTGCTAGCGCCGTTCATGCCGTTTGTCGCAGAGGATGTCTATCTACGGATGCAAAGCATCGAAAGCGTCCATCTCGAAAAATGGCCAGACCAAGGGAAAATAGACATGGATCTCCTTACAAAAATGAAAGCCGTGCGCCAGATCGCTTCGTTTGGCCTCGAAGCCCGCTCAAAAGCAAAGATAAATGTCAGACAGCCGCTCGGAAGTCTAAAAATCAAAATTCCAGAGGCGGAAGGCATGGACGTCGCTCTCTATGGTTTGATCAAAGAAGAGGTCAATGTGAAGGAAGTGATTTTTGATGACAAGATAATTTCTGATGTCGAACTCGATCTGGATATAACCCCAGAATTAAAGGAAGAAGGGGAATTGCGCGACCTCATCCGTGCGATACAAGACAGGCGCAAGGAACAAAAAATGACCATTCAAGATCGACCGACGCTCAGGATTTTTGCGGAAGATAAGAATAAGCAGACATTAATTGAAAAGAACAAGCCCCAACTTGTAAAAGCGGTTCTGTTGAAAGAGATTAAAATCGAGGATAGAAAGCATATCATCGACGGGGATCGTGGTTCGAAGATCGAAAGCAAGCCATCGGCAAAACTCTTTGAGTTTGAACTTGTGCTATAAATTTTTTCTCTATGCACGAGAAATACACAACCCGCGGAATCGTCATCTATTCATCGGCTTATAGAGAGGCAGACAAAATTATCTCTATCTATACAGAAGATTTCGGCTTGGTCTCTGCCGTAGCTGCTGGCGTGCGACGTTCCGCCTCAAAATTGCGCTATCACACTCAGGATTATTCTGTCAGAAATTTTTCCCTTGTCCGGGGGCGTGATTTATGGAGATTGGTCGGAGCCGAAGAGATCTCTGATAATGCAATCCTTGACCAAACGGCTAAAACAATCGACCGATGCTTGAAAAATCCGAAGACAAATGATGGCCAAGAGATCGCGCAAAAAAAATTGTCTGGCGAAAACCTCGCTGTGTATTCGCGCGTTCTGTCTCTGATCCGTCGGCTTGTTCGAGGGGAAGAAAAAAACGAAATGGTTTTTTTGACCCTCCTCAGCTTGCACGATCTCCTTCTGCGCGCCGTTCCTGTCGGAACAACACATGACAAGGAAAACCCACCGATCGAAGGCAAAAGCGCGATCCTAGACATCTCTGCATTGGAAACTCTGGCTGTTTTTCGTATATTGCACGATTTGGGCTATGTAAAATCGGAAACAAAGACCGAACCGTTGATAAGGACAGATATGATCGGTCCAGACCAAGTCGCCAATGCGCGGCCACTCGTTCCGTCATTGATTTCCGCAATAAACAAGGGTCTGACAGAAAGCCACTTGTGATACAAGCTTCCATAAACCTTCGCTTGGCGATATAATTGTCCCATGCCATCTGACGACTCAGATTCAATCGAAGACTTGAAAAAATCCCTATACTCGCGTTCGACACCCGACATACGCACACGCCGGCGTTTTCGCGTCAGACCGGAAGAAAACGATTTGCCAAAGGATTGGGAGAAACCAGCGGAAAAAACAGATGAATCAAAGCTCAATGCCGCGTATCGCGACCATTCGATGTCTTTTTTCACAAAAATGCTCATCGGTTCGGCAGTATTCTTCTTGGTATGTCTCGGCATAGGCGCGTATCTATTTTTTAATGGATCGAATCTCATTTCAGCCAACAACCTAGATATTACCGTAAATGGTCCAGTCTCAATCGCCGGCGGCACGCCGTTCTCATTCGTCGTGGCAGTGACAAATAAAAACAATGTAAAGCTGACTACCGTCGACCTAGAAGCGGATTTCCCGACTGGCTCTGTCGATCCGACGAATACAGCCAACGAGCAAAAGACATATCAAACTCTCATGGATGATATAAGCCCCGATGGAATCACCCAACGTACAGTCAATGCCGACCTATATGGTCAAGAAAATTCCACGAAAGAAATCGTCCTGAAGGTTTTTTACCAAGTTCCCGGCTCTAATGCCACATTCGAAAAAGACCAAACATATGACGTCCTAGTCAGTTCGTCGCCATTGAATCTGTCAGTCTCTTCTTTTAGCCAAGTGACAGCCGGTCAGAAATTCGATATGAATGTCACTTTGACTTCAAATTCGCAATCGACTATAAAAGGCGTCCTTTTGAATGCGGTGTATCCATTCGGCTACTCGTTCATTTCTTCAAACCAAACTCCATTATCCGACAATGCGACATGGAACGTCGGCGATATATCTCCTGGTCAATCAAAAACCATAACCATCTCCGGCACCTTGCAAGGCAATAATCAAGACAGTTTGGTCTTTCATTTCATCGCAGGCGCGGCCGCCGCTGGCAGTCCTTCTGTCATTAGTACGGAGTATATCGATACCTCCGAGACTATCACCCTACAGAAGCCATTCATGACGGCGACGCTCTCTTTTGGACAGAATGACACATCCGGCACCGGCAATTACATCGGTCAATTCGGCAAGCCGATCACCGCCACTATATCTTGGTTCAACAATTTGCCTGATGCCGTCAATGATGCGCAAATACAATTGCAATTCTCTGGCAATGCTTTTAATCCGGCCTCGGTTTCGGCCAATGGCGGCTTTTATAATTCTGCAAACGACGAGATAACCTGGGACAAGACTAATACACCCGATCTCCAATCGGTTCCAGCCGGCGGATCCGGCTCGGCTGTCTTTACTTTCACTCCTCAAGATCTAGGCACGCCTTCTGTTCCGATATTGAATCCGAACATCGGTCTATCTGTTTCCATCGATGGACAGAGAACGTCAGAGAGTGATGTGCCGCAATCATTGTCCGAAAGCGTTTCTCGTTCAGTCGAAGTCGCTTCAAACGTATCTCTGTCGGCTCAGGCGCTATATACCACGGGTCCTTTCACCAATTCCGGTTCATTCCCGCCAAAAGCCCAGGCGACCACGACCTACACCATAGTCTGGACCGTCGGCAATTCGTCGAGCGCGGTTTCAGGCGCCAGCGTCTCGGCTACCTTGCCGGAGGATGTGACATGGATGAGCGAGGTCAGTCCGCAATCTGAAGATATAGAATATGATTCGGGCAGCCGTACCGTCACATGGAACGTCGGGACTCTCGCCACATATCTGGGTCAAAACGGTCAACAGCCGAGGCAGGTTTCTTTCCAAGTAGGGCTAGAGCCGAATATAACCGATGTCGGCAATCCGTTGACATTGGTCAATCCTGCCACGTTATCTGCCAAAGATAATTTTACTGGAGTCACGGTCTACGGGAATTGGGGCGCTTTGACTACACGGCTATCGACAGATCCTGGTTTTCAGAGCGGCGATGATCTTGTGACGAAATAGAGAGTATATTTTATCTATTCAGATCTCAACGAGAAAATCGTAGGCAATCGCTCATCTCTATTCCAGAGAAATAATCGCATTTTAGCCGTTTTTTGCCTATAAAACAGTAAAACACGATATTCTACTTGACAAGTAGAATAGGATTTGCTATGATGGTCGCCAGATTGATAAAAAATCCTCGGCATTGTAGAAGACGTGAATATGTCTTCTTGATGCTTTAGGTACCAGGACCTCTCACCTCGGATCGTACAATTTGCGTGCTTGTTGTGTGCTTGCCAGCCTAGCGACCCGCGAAGCGGTTTGAGGTGGGGGACCAATTTCACCAGTTCCTGCTCTTGTTCCAGCGCGTCTTCTTGACTTCGACCGAATCCGAGCTTAGCCACCTACTAAGCAGGGCAGGAACCCGTTCTTTCTATAGCTTCCGTGCAGTTGTGACCGTAACCAGGAGACTCGCCGAAAGCGATGATCTCTTGGACCAGCGTGTGCTGGAAGGCCGCTTCTGCCATCCAAAACCTGCCTTTGCAGAGAGAAAATCTCCTCGGTTCCTTCAGGATAAATCTCCCTAGCATAGGCAGGCCACTTTCCTTCAAAAGAGGAAAAATCAACCCTGCTCGCCACGCGTGATGAAACACAGTGAGCAGGGTTTTTGTTTTGGGCAAATTCGATAAATGGTGTAGAATGATACAAATCAAAGTTAAAAGGCCATGCCTGACGGCATGCAAGCAAAACATAAAAGTGAAAGTAAAAAGTTTCAGAGTCCATGCTTTTTATTTTGGACTTTAAATTTTGATTTTTGCTTTTACTACCATGTCAAACAAACCAAAGGAAAAAAATACGAGCAAATCCGATACAATGGATTCCATCATCTCGCTCTGCAAGCGGCGCGGTTTTATATATCAAGGGTCAGAGATCTACGGCGGTCTGGCGGGCACTTGGGATTATGGTCCATATGGCATCGCCCTTAAAAATAATGTAAAAAATCTCTGGTGGAAGCGGTTTGTCTCTGACCGCGAAGACATGTATGGCATGGATGCGGCTATATTGATGAATCAAAAAGCGTGGGTCGCCTCCGGTCACGTAGGAGGTTTCTCTGATCCTCTCGTAGAGTGCTCAAATTGTAAAAGGAGATTCAGAGTCGATCAAATTATTGACGAAGATGACTATAAAGAAGACGTTAAAAAATTCAGGAATTTTGTTCATTTGTATATCGATAGCGGCGAAACAAAAAAGGCCGCTAATGAAGCCATAGATAAAAATTATAAAATCAGTGAATTTCTAAGCTTAAGCGAACAAAAAAAGAAGGACTTTTTAAATAAGGTCAACGAAATCATTCCTATAGCGAATATTGCAGCGATCGAAGGCATTTTGGGACAGATAGAGAAATTAGAGTCGTATTCAGGAAAATTTGCCAGATTTTATCTGAATCAAAAAGTCACTTGTCCTTCATGCGGAGTCAAAGACAAGTGGTCTGAGCCTCGCCAGTTCAATATGATGTTCAGGACTACCGTAGGCGCAGTAGAAAGCGAGGACGCCGTTTCTTATCTCCGACCAGAAACTGCCCAGGGCATGTTCGTCAACTTCAAGAACATCATGGATTCTTTTCATCCAAAAATGCCGTTCGGAATAGCCCAGATAGGCAAAGCGTTCAGAAACGAGATCGCGCCCCGCGACTTTCTATTTCGCGTACGCGAATTCGAACAAATGGAGGTCGAGTATTTTATAGACCCAAAGAACTGGGAAAAATATTTCGATATGTGGGAAAAGATCCGCATGGATTGGTGCCTCGAGATCGGTCTACCGAAAGAAAAGATCCATATACGCGAGCATGCCGCCGAAGAGCTTTCTCATTATTCAAAACGCACCACTGATATCGAATTCGATTATCCTTTTGGTCAGAAAGAGCTTTACGGATTGGCGTATCGCACTGACTTTGACCTGAATGCCCACAGCAAGAATTCTGGCGTCGACTTGTCCTATTTCGACGAAGAAACAAAGAAGCGCTTCATTCCGCATGTCATCGAACCGTCAGTGGGCGTGGATAGAGCTGTCTTGGCCATTCTAACCTCTGCGTATGTCGAAGACGAGATGAACGGAGAAAAAAGGACGTATCTCAAGCTCGCTCCTTCTGTCGCACCCATCAAAATCGCGGTATTTCCTTTGCTCAAAAACAAGCCTGAACTTGTCAAAAAAGCAGAAGAGATATATGTGATTTTAAAGAAGCAATTCGGTGCCGTCGAATTCGACGACAACGGCAACATCGGCAAGCGCTATCGCCGCCAGGACGAGATCGGCACGCCGTTCTGCGTCACGATCGACTTTGACACCATCGAAAAGAACGCTGGCGTCACAGTTCGAGACAGGGATTCTGGCAAGCAAGAGAGAGTTAGCGAAAAAGACCTGATAAAGTATTTTTCTGAAAAATTCCAATAAACTCTCCCCATGCAATTCAATAAAACCATTCTAAAGAACGGTCTGCGCGTAATCACTGTACCGATGGTCGACAACCCATCGGTGACAGTGCTCGTCATGGTCGCGGCAGGGTCGAAATATGAGACCAAACAGGAGAACGGCATATCGCATTTCCTCGAGCACATGGTCTTCAAGGGCACGCCGCGAAGGCCTAAGGCCGCTGATATCTCGCGCGAGCTCGATTCTATAGGCGCACAGCATAATGCTTTCACATCACAGGAGTACACCGGCTATTACGCAAAGGTCGACGCGCGCCATGCTCGTCTAGCCCTCGATATCGTCGCCGATCTATATAATAATCCATTGCTAGATTCGTCCGAGATGGAAAAGGAGAAGGGGGTCATAGTCGAAGAGATCCGCATGTATGAGGACATGCCGCAAGCGAAAGTCGCCCGGCTTTTTTTCGATCTTATGTATGGAGATCAACCTGCCGGTTGGGATATCGCCGGCACCGAAAGCAATGTGCGCAGCTTTACCCGCGAGGCAGTGGTCGCTTATCGCAATGCTCATTATGTTTCAAGGGCGACTACCGTGGTTATCTCTGGTTGTTTCGACGAGAAAGAGATATTATCGGACATCGAGAGATCATTCGCAGGTATTTCGACAGACGCAAAAAAAGACAAAGCCAAGGTCATAGAAGAGCAGGACGGCCCTCGCATCCGGATCGGTTTGAAGGAAACCGACCAGTCACATCTCGTCATCGGTGTGCGTTCTTTCCCTTTAAATAGCCCTCATCGACCGGCTCTGTCTGTTCTGTCCGCTATCCTGGGTCGTGGCATGAGCTCGCGCCTCTTTGACAAGCTTCGCAACGAGATGGGTATCTGTTACTATGTCAGCGCTGACAGCGACCTATTCACTGACCACGGCATCTTTACAGTCGATGCCGGCGTCGACAATTCCCGTGTGGATGAAGCGATCAGGGTCATCCTCGCCGAACTCGCCCGCACGACACACGAGAAGGTGACAGATGCTGAACTTATAAAAATAAAAGATTTCATCGCCGGCAACACATATCTTTCTCTTGAAACATCAGATGCTTTGGCAAACTATGCCGGCGGCAGGGAAGTCCTAGAAGGTAAAGTAAAGACACCAGAAGAATCTGTCGCCCAGATCCGCGCTGTCACCGCAGAACAGGTCATGGAAGTGGCAAGGAAAATCTTTGTGGATAAGAATCTGAATCTTGCGATAGTCGGAAACTACAAGGACGAGCAGAGGTTCGGAAAATTGTTGACATTCAAGAGTTTGTAAAGCAAAGAACAAAAAAGAGAGAATATTTCTGTCCCTCTTTCTCTTATTTATCCTTGTGCTATCATAGCGCTATGAACGACCGTACTATCACCATATCCGCGAGCACTATATTCAAGGGGATCCTCATACTTATCCTATTCTACGTGCTATGGTACCTGCGAGACATAGTCCTCGTCCTATTGGCCGCTATCATAATCGCCTCTGCCCTCGAGCCGGCTACCCAATGGTGCATCCGTCACAAGATACATCGCGTCGTCGCTGTCGTCGTCATGTATATAATCATCGGTCTTTTCTTCACTGGCATAGTAATATTTTTTGTACCGCAGCTTTTGAATGAAGCAGTCAGCTATCTCTCTACCATTCCAGACACCATAAATGTCAGCGATCTCTGGCCATCCATTCAGAGCGTCATATCGATTTCAGGCCAATCTATATCGTTGCACGACCTCGTGGTCGCTCTACAGAACAATATCTCCGGAACGACGAGCAACGCTTTTCATACTGCTACCGTCATATTCGGCGGCGCCCTGTCGTTTCTACTCACTGTCATCCTTTCTTTCTATCTTTCTGTGCAGGAAGACGGCGTAGTGAATTTTCTGCGCATCGTTACGCCGGTCAAGAGCTATGAATATGTCGTCGGTCTCTGGCGCCGTAGCCGTCGCAAGATAGGCCTTTGGCTCCAAGGCCAGCTTCTGCTATGTCTCGTGATAGGGGTTCTAGTATATCTAGGTCTGTTGATATTAGGAATACCGCATGCGCTCCTGCTTGCCTCATTGGCCGCCATGTTCGAGCTCATTCCCGTTTTTGGACCGATCATGTCGTCTATCCCTGCTATCATCACAGCGTATGCTACCAGCGGTATAACCGAGGTCCTCTTGGTCGTCGGTCTCTATATCATAATCTATCAATTCGAGAGCAATTTGATCTACCCTCTGGTCGTGCGCAAGATCGTCGGCATATCGCCTATCATCGTCATATTGGCTTTGGTCATTGGAGCCGAGCTTGCCGGTCCTCTCGGCGCTGTCATGGCAGTCCCCATCTCTGCCGCTCTGATGGAATTTATCGGCGACATAGAGAAGAGAAAGCATGTTGGAGAGGGAACGCTAAAAAAATCATGAAAAAACCATTTTACATAACAACAACGCTCCCTTACGTCAATGGCGATCCACATATCGGTTTTGCTTTGGAGATAATACGGGCCGATATCGTCGCTCGGACAAAGAAATTGGCCGGATATGAGGTGTTTTTCAATACCGGCACAGACGAACACGGCGCAAAGATAGAAAAGACCGCGGCTGCGCAGAATATGGCTCCACAAAAATACGTCGATGAAAAGTCAGAGAAGTATCGCGAGCTCATGTCTGCTCTCTGTATCTTGCCTGAGGCGAATTTTATCCGCACGACGGACGCGCATCATATCATGGCGGCGCAGGAATTCTGGCGGATAGTGAACAAGAATGGCTGGATATATAAAAAGGACTATTCTATAAAATATTGCGTCGGATGCGAGCTGGAAAAGACAGAATCCGAGCTCGTTCTAGGCAGATGCCCCCTTCATCCTCACCAGGAGATAGAGATAATAAAAGAGGAGAACTATTTTTTCAAATTCAGCGCTTTTCAAAAGCCGCTTTTGGATCTGTACAATGCTAATCCAGCTCTGGTCGTGCCGGATTTTCGTTTCAACGAGATAAGGGCTTTTGTCGAGCGAGGTCTGGAAGATTTCAGCATATCGCGTCTGGCATCAAAGATGTCCTGGGGTATTCCCGTTCCGGATGATCCGGATCAAGTCATGTATGTCTGGTTCGACGCGCTGGTCAATTATGTGTCGTGTATCGGCTGGCCAGATGGGAGTAAGCAAATAGGCAAAGAAGTAAAAAAGGAAGACAGGAATGGAATTGCAGAAAAGCGATGGGGAGGACTCTTGGGGTTCGAGGGTCTCTCGGAGCGAGCGAAGGCGAGTGAGAGCGAGACGCATCGCCATCAGGCGATGACGGCGTACCAGAGAACACAAGAGCTTGACCCAGAGCAAGCTATTAGCAAAAATTCCTTTCAGAAATTCTGGATAGATTCCGGCGGCGTTGTCCAATATTGCGGCAAGGACAATCTGCGCCAACAATCGGCTATGTGGCAAGCTATGCTCTTGGCTGCTGGTTTGCCTCCTTCAAAGACGATTGTCATAGATGGCTTTATCACCGGCGACGGCGGGATAAAAATGTCGAAATCCCTGGGCAACACAGTCGATCCTTTCGGGCTCGTGCGGGAATATGGCACCGATGCTCTGCGTTATTTCGTAGCTCGCGAGCTCCATCCGTTCGAGGACAGCCCGTTCACGCCGGAAAAATTCAAAGATGCCTATAACGCCGGTCTCGCCAATGGTCTCGGCAATCTCGTTTCGCGTATCATGAAGATGTCACAGGATAATCTCGTTGAGCCAATCTCGATCGTCGCAAATGGATTGCCGGCCGAATATCTGGGCATGCTAGACTCATTCAACCTAAAGTCAGCCGGAGATTTCATCTGGTCAAAGATCTCAGCGCTAGACAACATAATCCAGCAAGAAAAGCCGTTTACAAAATTAAAAGATCCTGCGACAAAATCTGATGGTCTAGAGACGATAGGCAAGCTCGTAAAAGGCCTAGGAGAGATCGCTTTTCTCCTCGAACCATACTTGCCCGAGACTTCGCAGAAGATCCAAACTTTGATAAAAGAGAACAAGATGCCAGTACAACCGTTGTTTATGAGGAAATGATTGAAAGACCTTCAACAAAAAAGCCGCTCTCTTGCGAAAGCGGCTGTGATGATTCAGTCCTCGTCCTCGGCTTCTGCCTGTTCGAGATTGTATTCAGACCAGCTTGTGCTCGGCTTTGCGCCTTTTATAGACAATAGATATAGATCTTCAGCGCCTATCTCTATTTCCCACAGCTCTTGATATTCTGGGTGTTCAAAATTTAACCAAGGGTGTTCTTCTTTCCACATCCTTCTCTTTTGTCGCGCTGATTCCCATTTGGTTTTGAACAATTGTATCCGGCTCTCTTTGAGAGCAGTCCGCGATTTGAAATAAGGTTGCGTAGCCAGCGCAAGAGTCAAAAGTATGACCAATAGCCACATAAGATTCCTTTTGTTGGATATTCATTCGTCCGGTTTCTATAAATAAGCTAAACTATATCCATGGAAAAAGCAATCAGACATATAGACATCCACGGTCACGTGAATTTTCCCGAATATGATTCCGACAGGGGAGAT
The DNA here is from genome assembly GCA_964565685.1 of uncultured Candidatus Saccharibacteria bacterium. Lineage (GTDB taxonomy): Bacteria > Patescibacteriota > Minisyncoccia > Phycocordibacterales > PALSA-1337 > JAGWNR01. Next base: position 28,452 of record CAZMFR010000007.1, on the reverse strand, counting down.
GTCATAAAGCGCGCGGAGGAGGCGGGCGTCGGAATGATTTCTGTCGGCACAGATATCGCGAGCTCGCGATGCGCAATCGATCTTGCCGAAACGCACAAAAACATGTGGGCGGCAATAGGTATCCATCCGACGGAGATAATCGAAAGACGAAATTCTATAAAGCCGGAAACTAAAGGACTAAAAGATCAAGGCGTGGAGGCAGGTACGTCTTTCGAGGGGGCTCCGCAGGCGACGGACGAGGATTCAAGCGGATGTTCACCAGAAAATTCACGTACTCCGAGAAAGATAGCGCCTGCCGGAATGGATGATAAGGATGAGTTCCAACAACTGCGTCGTCTATCCATTCATCCAAAAGTCGTGGCGATAGGGGAATGCGGCCTAGATTATTTCCAGGTAAAAGAGCATGATATCCCGGCTCAGATCGAGGCCTTTGAAAGACACATCGCTATCGCGAACGAGGCAAGGAAACCGCTTATGCTCCATGTCAGAAATGGCAAGAAGAAAGGCGATCGAGGGTCTGTCGCTAGCGATGCCTACGAGGATGCTTTGGATATTCTGAAAAAATCCTCAAAAGTGCCTTTCAACTTCCATTTTTTTGCCGGGACAGTTGAAAATATGAAAAATATAATAGAAGCAGGAGGCACTGTCTCATTTACCGGCGTTATTACTTTTACGCATGATTATGACGAATTGATCAAACAGGCGCCGCTCGGAAGCATCATGTCCGAAACAGATTGCCCGTATGTCTCGCCGGTTCCTCATCGCGGCAAACGCAATGAACCGGCGTATGTCATTGAAGCGGTCAAAGCCATCGCACGGATCCGTGGCGAGGATGAGGAGAAGGTGCGCGTTATTTTACTTGAAAATGCAAGGAGGATGTTTTCTTTGCCAAGTTAACCTCGCGAGGCCTCCTATGGCTTTAGCTTTTCTTTATAACTATTTTAACTTTTCTTAATAACTTTTCCTTATAATATATATCGCAAACCTTGCGCAAGGCCTGCACCTGTGATAATCTCATCATACGCTTTTTGCTCGCGGCCAAAATGGTCAAGAATCGAATCGAGCAAGCGGATTTACCAGCTAATACGCATGAGGCCTCGGAACTGTATCTGTAGATACGACCGTGCTCTGTCAGAAAGCCGATAAAAAGACAGATTGCCGCATGCTTGAGAAACACCATGAACGAATCCATATACGAAATCAGCTATCTCCTCGTTCCAACATTGCCACAGGAAAAAGTCGGCGAACAAGTTGCCGCTCTTTCTGATATATTGGCAAAAAACTCGGCCGAAAATATAGCCGAGGAATCTCCATCCCTCATTCCGCTCGCATATCAAATGGAAAAGAGCTCTGGAGGAGGAGCGCATCAACGCTTTGACAGAGGTTATTTTGGTTGGATCAAATTTTCTTGTTCTCCGTCGGCTATAGAGGAGATCAGAAAAAGCTTTGAACAAAACCAATATGTTTTGAGGACATTGGCTATATCTACCATAAAAGAGAGCACATATCTCGGCAAACGGGCGAAATTTGAAAGCAAGCCGGAGAACAAAATTGAAGAAAAACAAGCCAATCCAGCCGAAAATATGGCAAAACATGGATCAGAATCCAAACCAGCCGCGTCATTGACGAATGCCGAAATCGCTGCAGTAGACAAGGAGCTAGATGAGATAGTCAAAGGAGCTTAATAACGCTATACTAAATTAACTCAATAACTATCATGTATCTAAACAAAGCAATCATTTACGGGAATCTCACTCGCGATCCAGAGCTGAAGGCGATACCTTCCGGCTCAAAAGTCGCTACTTTTTCTGTAGCTACGAATCGCATTTGGAAAGACAAGGCGGGCGCTCGTCAGGAAGCAGTCGATTATCACAATGTCGTCGTCTTCGGTCGCCAGGCGGAAACAGTATCTCAGTATCTGAAAAAGGGCTCTGGCGCTATGATCGAAGGTCGCTTGCAAACCAGGAGCTGGGACGGAACTGACGGTCAGAAAAAATATCGTACGGAAATAGTGGCCGATCGCATCCAGTTCGGTCCGCGATCGGGAGGCGTAGGTGCGATGCCTTCGACCGCCAAATCAGGCGCCAATGCAGAGGAGGGACCGGCTTCTTCGGATAACCCACCAGTTCCGACCGAAGCGATCGAATATCCAGAAGAGGAAATCAATCCGGATGACATACCGTTCTAATCAATCAATCATTAATCAATAGATCAAAAGAATAAAACACATAACTGCCATGACCAAAGAATGTTATTTCACCAAAAACCACATACGTTTCATAGACTACAAGGATACTGAGATTTTGAAAAAATTCATCAATCCTTATGGTCGTCTGATATCAAAGAAACGCACCGGCGTCTGTGCAAAGAGCCAGCGTCAGCTCGCTGTCGCCGTCAAACGAGCACGGTATATGGGACTCTTGCCGTATGTAGTCAGATAAAGTAAAAAGCAAGACAAGTTAAAGGAGAAAGAAAAGTATCCTCGTCAAGGCACGTCGTCATCTATTGCTGGCGGCGCGTCTAGCTCTCGCGCCAACCGTGCTCCGAGAGACCTTTCCGAGAGCGCTTTTCTTTCTCCTTTTCCTATGCGTTTTTATTTCACTCTTTCTCGATACTCTCCTGTATCAGTATTGACGCGTATCACATCGCCCTCAACGACAAAGAGGGGAACATTTGCGGTTGCACCAGTCTCGAGAATGACGGTTTTGTTGCCGCCGGTAGCCGTGTCGCCCTTGACGTTCGGTGGCGCTTCGGTGACGCGCAGGTCGACGGTGATAGGGAACTTGAATCCGACGCTTTGCTCGCCGAAGAGGAGCTGGTCCAGGATAGTATTCGGCTTCAGATATTTGCCGCGCGGGCCGACGATCTCCTCGCTGACGCTCCAGCGTTTGCTAGGATCAGTCGGATCGACGAACCAATATTGTCCACGATTGGCATAGAGGAATTTCGAGGGACGGGAATCGATCTCTGCCGATTCTACTTTTTCGCTCTGGTGGAAAGAATATTCCGTGACCTTGCCGGTGACGAGGTTTTTCAGCTTGGTCGCATTGACCGGTTTTCTCTGTTGTTTGCGGAAAACGTGCGATGTCTGCACTTCGTATGGCTGACCGTCCAATATTATATATTTGTGTTCTGTGACTTCGTTATATTCGAGCATTGACATGGTTATTTCTTCTTAAGATTAAGTAGACGCATTCTATCTGAAAATGCACCAAAAAGCAAAAATGCCAACTCACCGAGACGAGTTGACATTGCGATTCGTGTGACGACGAGCTTATCAACAAAAACCGATATGGAGAGTATTGTCACTCTTGGCTTTTTTGACGAATGAATCTCTTTCAGCTTTGAGCGTCTCCTTTTCGTCAGTGTGGCGAGCCCTCCGTATTTCTTCTTCACGTCGTCTCAAGCCGTCATCAAACTTTTCTTGTCGAAGCAAAGCAGCATAGCCACCCCAAGCCGCCTTGAACCGAGCTTCACGTTCCATGCCAGATTTACTCATCCTTTTCATAGATGTTCCTTTCTCTGGAGTCAGGCTACTTTATACTAACTTATAAGTCAATTAATCCTCGCTCGAGCTGACGTTTTCAGGGCTTGTCTTGCTGTTCGCGTCGTTTTTCCCGACAGTCAGACCTTCGGCAAGTCTCGCGCGTATCTTGGTCAGGAGCTCTTCGCGGACCTCTTCGTTCTCTTTCAAGAATTGTCGTGTGGCGTCATAACCGCGACCAAGAGTGAGCTCGCCATATTTGTATGAATTGCCTGATTTGGTAAGTATCTCCATCTTTTCTCCGAGAGCAATGATTTCACCTTCCTTTGAAATACCTTCATTGTACATGAGATCGAATTCTGTCTGACGGAACGGCGCGGCTACTTTATTTTTGACTACTTTTACACGGACTCTGCCGCCCATGATCTCGTCGCCCTTTTTTATCTGTGCTATGCGGCGTATATCTAGACGGACAGAAGTGTAAAATTTCAAGGCCTTTCCTCCTGGCGTCGTCTCTGGATTGCCGAACATCACGCCGATCTGCATGCGGATTTGATTGATGAAAATAACTATCGTCTTTGACTTGGCTACGATAGCGGTTAGCTTGCGCAGGGCCTGCGACATGAGCCGCGCTTGCTTGCCGACATGATACGCGCCCATATCGCCCTCTATCTCGTCTTTTGGCGTCAATGCGGCCACTGAATCGATGACGATGACGTCTAGCTTGCCGGAGCGCACCAGAGAATCGACTATCTCGAGGGCTTGTTCGCCTGTGTCTGGCTGAGAGATGAGCAATTCATCTGTTTTTACTCCTAGTCGAGCCGCATATTCTGGATCCATCGCATGCTCTGCATCGATGAAAGCGCATACGCCGCCTTTTTTCTGCGCCTCGGCTATGACATGCAATGTCAGTGTCGTCTTGCCAGATGATTCTGGTCCAAAGACCTCTATGATGCGTCCGCGAGGCATGCCACCGACGCCGAGCGCGGCGTCTAGGCCTATGGAGCCAGTAGATATGGCATCGACATTCACATGCGGTTTTTCCCCGAGCTTCATGATCGCGTCATCTCCGAATTTTCCTCGTATGGCATTCAAGGTATCCCTGATGCTGTCTGTAGGATCCTTTGTTTTTGGAGTTTTTTCTTGCCCGCCATGTTTGCCGGCAAGCATGGCGATAGACGCGGCTGCGTTTTTCTCTTCAACTGCTTTTTCTTTTATTTTTTTAGACATGATATTTTTGATTTTTAAAGTTATTAAAGATTGTCTTCGACCTGATCTGGAGTTTTTAGGCGAACTCAAGCCGTTTCTAAAACTCTCACTCTCTTCTCGAGTCGACTATGTTCGTTTCTACCGACGCACTCCAAAGTATGGCTGTCAAAAGCATTCCAAAGCCCCTGGATGCGATTGTTAACCCCTTCAAATTTATCGGTCATGGAATATTCCAGTTTTCCAAATCTTTCATCAACTGATTTTTCCAGTTTAGTAAAAGCGCCGCTTACTATAATAGTCAAGTCAGCGATGGCACCATCGACGATTACCTTGACATCGTTTCTTAATGCTTGGACATCGCTTTTTAGAGCGATGTCTTTTTTGATATCCACAAGATCGCTCTTTGTTGCAACGCCTTTCTTTAGCTCCACAAGGTCGCTCTTCATAGCAACACCTTTCTTTAACTCCACTAGGTCGCCTTTCAGAACAACATCTTTTTTAAATTCTGTAAGATCGCTCTTTAGCGCAACCCCTTTTTTAAATTCCGCGAGCTCTTTTTTTGTGGCATTTAAAATGTCGATTTTAAATGTCGATAAATCACCTCTAGTTGTTGTTAAAATATCGCTTTTGAATGCCGCGAGATCACCTTTGGTTGCTGCCAAGATATCGCTTTTGAACAGCAACAAGTCGCCTTTTGTGGCTGGTGACCCGCTATTTTCTATTTTAAACTCTTGCGTTTTTATAGACATATTTTTACGTTGGTTAATCAATAATAACACACATTATATGCAAAAGTTATTAAGAAAAGTTAAAATAGTTATAAAGAAAAGTTAAAATCGTAGGAGACCTCGCGAGGTGGGGAAGCGAATGTTTGGGGGTTTAATCTATGTGGAGGTTGCGACGGTAGAAGTAGCTATGCTAGATGTTGCGATCTTTGGTGCCAGATAAACGAGCTCTAGCTGTTTTTTCGCCATATGACCGAATGGATCATGGGCAGAGATGGTTTCTATATTATAGCCGGGCATTAGCAGGATCGTTTCTGAGAAATTTCCTTTGTTGTCTATGGTTATGGATCTACTATCGAGAGTGATGTCCTGGACACGTTCTGCTCTGCCGGCTATTGTCACAGTTGAAGTGGAAAATGATGCATAATTTGCCGGTTCGGTGACCGTGATGCTGGGGCCGGAGGCATACGCCTTGTATGTCCTATATATAAAATACAAAAGACCTGCGGCTATGATGGCCACAATAGCCGTAACGAATATTTTTTGTATAGTGCCGCGATTCATGACAGATAGTAGGAAGCAGAACGTATAAAGCAGAAAGAAAATTTATGCTTTTCACTTTTCATATTGCTTGTTCGATTTTCTCTGACGTGTCAACTGAAGCATCTTCGTTCTCGCCTGTTTCCGCCGCTCCCATCACCTCTCTCGGTTTTGATCCGTTTGCCGCTCCTATCACGCCGCGCTCCTCGAGCATGTCCATCAGCTTTGCCGCTCGCGAATAGCCGACGCCTAGCTTGCGTTGGAGATATGACGTCGAGGCCTTGCCGGCGGAGATCACCGCCAAACGCGCGTCTTCGTACATATCATCGTCTTCTTCGAGCGATTCATCGTCTAGACTGGCTGAAAAGATCGCATCTTGACCGGCCTCTTTTGATGGGGCAGACAGATTTATCTCGCTCATTATCTCGTCCTTGTAGGCATCGGCTAGATATTTCGATACTTTCTTGACTTCTCCTTCTGATATGAAAGCGGACTGCAAGCGCACTGGTTTTGACATCTCTGCGCCCAGGTACAGCATGTCGCCTGCACCGAGCAATTTCTCCGCGCCTGGTTGGTCCAAAATAGTGCGCGAGTCTATCTGTGAAGCCACTTGCAATGCCACACGGGACGGGATATTGGCTTTGATCAAACCGGTGATGACATTGACGCTCGGCCGTTGCGTCGATAGGACGAGGTGGATGCCCACAGCTCGGCTCATTTGAGCTAGTCGAACTATGGCTGATTCCAGCTCGCGAGGGTATGCTTGCATTATGTCTGCCAATTCATCGATGACGATCACAATATACGGCATCGTCTCAGGGAATTGGCTGTCCGTCTCTTCCTTGTTTTTCTCCTTTTCCCCCTTGCCGCCCTTCTTCTTTACCTCTGCGATCGCCTTTTCAATCGCAGGATCGAGCACGCTTCTGTGATACGAATCGATATCACGCGTCGCTGTTTTTTCCAGCACATCATATCGTCGGCTCATCTCCTTGCCGGCCCATTTTAGGGCAAGGATGGCCTTTTTTGCGTCAGTTATGACAGGCGTCAGGAGATGGGGAATCTTGTTGTACAGGGTGAGCTCCACGCGCTTTGGGTCTATCATGATGAATTTCAGGTCTTCTGGCGAATTGCGATAGAGCAGGGAAGTGATGATGGCATGTATGGTAACTGATTTGCCGGAACCGGTCGCACCAGCGATGAGCATGTGAGGCGCTTTGCCCAAATTGGCGAAATGCGATATGCCAGTGATCGATTTTCCTAGAGAGACCAACAGCGGCTTGTCCGATCTCTGGAATTCCTCTGAACCGAGCAGAGTGCCTAGACCGACAGTCGTCTTTGATGTATTCGGTATTTCGATGCCGACGAGCGATTTGCCTGGTATCGGCGCCTCGATGCGTATAGGGTGAGCTGCCAGAGACAATGACAGGTCGTTATTCAATGTGGTGATGCGCGACAATTTGACCCCTTCGGCCGGCTTTAATGCATATCTTGTCACCGATGGGCCTATTGATATCTCGTCCATCTCCACGCTTATGCCAAAATTCTGCAAAGTCCTCTTTATGATATTCGCGTTTGCCTTTATATCGCCTGTCTCCGGCCTGCCGCTGTCCTTTTCGAGGAGAGATAGCGGCGGCGGCGTGAACGGCTTCATGCTCCTCGTGTCAGCGTTCATCGCGAAATCCTCGTCTTTGTCCAAGGGTAGCCCTTGGACATCGATCGGCTTCTTTCCTGATTTTTTAGCCAGAGGCGCGATGGCTTCCGTTTTCTCCTTTTCTTCCTCGTCATCCGCGTCATCTAGCTTCTTTTCGGCTTTTTCAACCATATCATCGACATCCTCATTGTCTTCTTTTTCTTTCTTTTCATCTTTGTTTTTTTCCTTCCTCCAAAACGCCAGCTGGTCGAATGTCACCCCTACCTCCAGGGTTATGAGGAGCGAAATGGCGATCAATGCCACCAATATCGCCGCCGAAGCATATACATCGACCAATGATACCAGAGGACTGGAGACATAATGTCCGATGATGCCGCCCTCATTAGAGAAGACGAGATCTATCAGTCCTAGACCAGAGAGCAAGAATAGGAGCCCGCCGAAGAATTTCCAAAATGTGAATCTCTGGCGTATGCCGCGCAAAAAGGCGATTGCCAGGATAATGCAGATGAGGGGCAAGAGGAAATAGCCGATGCCGAACAATCTATCCGCATAATGATAGAAATATTGGCCGACCCAGCCGGCCTTGTCGAATGAAGCGAGGCCTGTCAATATGCCAGCCACTAAAAATATTATCGCTAGCACCGCCTGCAATGTCTCTGCTTTTAATTCTCTGACGAAAGAAGAACCCGTCTCCTTTTTCTCCTTTTTAGTTTTCTTTTTAGACATGATAGATGATTATATCACGAGAATAATAAGACCGTGCAGGGTACACTTCAGGACATGAAGATTTTTGAAGAGGACATGAATCCTACCGAGCCGACAGATACATCTTTCGAAGGGGCTCCGCGACCGACGGGCGAGGACCTGAGTGGATTTATAGCAATAAATTCATGTACTCGGAGAAAGCTAGTATCTCGTCGGCAGAGAGAATGACCATAATAGGGAACAACGATAGAAAACTTGCTTTTTGCACCAGATGTCTTATATAATGTCCTTGAAATTTAGCTAGGAAATCTAAAGGACAGGTTGGTTGCTATAAAGGACAAATCAGACGAAAACATAAAGGACATGAATGAAAATAAAGCAGAAAACCATATACCAATAGACCAGAGTTTCTGGCGTACTATAGGTCTCATTTCAGGAGATGAGAATCTTTTCTATGTCTTCAAAAAGACAGAACGTATAGTCACCGCCCTATATCTGGTCACCAATTTAATAAAGGACAACGATCCATTGAAATGGGAGATCCGCGAACGTTGCATGTCCCTGATTTCTTCTACCATCGCCCTGGCGGGCGTCGATTCCCAGGAAAAGAATTCTTACATGAGATTCTTCCTTTCATCCCTTCTCGAAACCAGGACTTTTGTCAATATTTCTTTTGGTTCCCATATCATATCGAAAATGAACGCTGAAATGATCATTGATGAGATAGACGCACTGGTCATCCACACAAAAGATCGCGCCATGGAATCAGCTACTCGCGCCGGCTATATACTATCAAAGTCATTTTTCGCCACAGAATCTCTATCAAGGACAGATGATAAAGGACAAGAAAAATCAACAGCAGAAAATTCACAGAATCATTCTTCTGATAAAATAAAGCAACCAATGTCTTTTAAAGATAAAGCTCAAAGCAATGCTTTTCCAAAGGACAGTCGCAAGAGCTCGATAATCGAGCTGCTAAAGAAACAACCGAATCAAACCATAAAGGACATTGTAAAGGACATACCGGATTGCAGCACAAAGACCATCCAGCGCGAATTGTCCGATCTCGTCCATTCAGGCATCGTCAAAAAAGAGGGGGATCGCCGATGGAGCCGGTATTCATTAAAGTAATTCAGATAAAGAAAATATGATATAATGGCTGGATGCGTCTGAGGATTACAATACATGCCCAAGAAAGGATTTCCGAGCGTCACATAAATATAGACCATATAAAACAAGCCATAAATCATCCAGACACAATATCAGACGCCGCTTACTTGAAAGTAAATAGCGGAAAGGTGCTAAAAACCACCGAAATAAAGGAGGGAATCGTGGTTGATATGGGCAAAAAAGGCAAGATCATAGGTATAGAGATACTGAATTTTTCGCTGCAACAAAGCGCCAGAAAACTAAAGGAATCTATGAAAAACGGTTTGCCTGTAGAGATAATATCAAGCATGCCATCATTGGCGTAGAGAATGATTGCTTGACTCCAACAAAGTGATAGTGTAATATGGATTCCGTGCATATCTGTTACCCAAAATAGCCGCAAAACTGCCCCAAAAGGGGACTTTTGGTATTTTGTAGCCACTTTGGAATAGTTATCCACATTGAGCCATTTTACAGCGCATATCCTAGCAGAGTATAATGGTTTGCAACGCAGACCCGTTTGCAATCGTATTGGTACGTATCTGCGTCTGTTCGTTGACAATTCAATGTCGATTCAATGAAAGAAAATCCCGCTTGTTCCTATCACGTCTGAATGTCTGTACGACACATTCCTTCTTGCCAACTATCCCTCCGGCGCAGTCGATATCGGGGAGGGCATAGTAATAGTGCGCGGCGTCGAATGTTAGTTCCGCGCGCGGAAAATTCAGTTCAGTCAGTATTAATAGTTTAAGTGACAGCGTTCGTCCGAACCTTATCAGCATTATAATTAATCGGACGGATACTGTTTCAAAATTACAAAAATGAAATCTATAAAGACAATCGTAGTTAGCTCGGCTGCTGCCATCTTGGGCATTGCCCTCGTCGCTTCAGCTGCTAGCTACACGTTCTCAAATTACTTGAGCGTTGGATCTACTGGCGCAGCTGTCACAGCTCTCCAGAATTTCCTCATCGCTAATAACTTTAGCATCCCATCTATAGCCAATGGCAAAGCAAAGACTGGCTATTTCGGTTCACAGACCCAATCAGCTGTAAAGGCCTACCAGACTTCAGTTGGTATTCCTAACACTGGTTTCGTTGGTCCTTTGACAGTCGCCGCCTTGAACAAGGGCACGGTTGGCACAGCTTCAACAGGCACAGTCTCAATGACTTGCCCAACAGGTATGATTTGCACACCGATCACGACAACGACAACAACGACAGGTGCAACGACAGCCACAGCAGGAACAATCACAACTCCTGGTGTTGCAGGTTCATTGGATGTCTCTAACGGTTCATACGTTGGAAACGGCACAGCCGTCAATGATGGACAAGAGGTTGACCTAGGATCGCTCGCCTTGCAAACAGGAGCATCTGACATGCAAGTCTCTTCAGTCGCATTGGACTTCAACGTCCGTCCTTGGTTGTATATGAATTCGATATCGATCCGCACCACATCTGGTCAAGTTTTGGCCGAAGTTGACAATCTCAACTCCAGCAACTTTACCGAGATCACCATCGGAAGCGATTATCGCATCAACGTCCCGATCTCTACAGTTCTTCCAAAAGCCACGAGAACAATCATAGTGCTCCACGGCGTATTTGGTACAAGCAACAGAACTGAGCAGAATATTGCTGTCACTCAAGCCCAGGTTCGTTCAGTTGATGGTACTGGTGTGACTCTAACGAGCACATTGGGCGATTCCTCAAATCCTAACCTCACAGCGATGTATGCGTCCTACGGTGGTTCATCTAACTCAAGTCTCGTAGTGTCAATTGATCCGAGTTCTCCAGTTGCCCAGACGATTCAAACGAATACTGGCAATACTCAGACAAAGAACATCCTCTTGGGCGTGTTTGACTTGAAGTCACAAAACATCAATGCCACACTCCAAGGATTGACTGTTAATGTGAGCATGACTGGTGTCGGTTCAGTTGGAAGCGTGTTTGCCAATCTTCAATTGAATTCCGGCAGCACTCTGTTGAACACAGGAAACATTGTCACTACTACTGGAAGCTCCTCAGCTGTCACATTTAGCAACTTCAACCTTCCTCTTCCTCAGAACATACAGGTTCCAGTCTCAGTCTACGCCACCGTCAATGGTAACGTAAATGGTGTCACTGGATCTGTAAGTCTTACAGCTTCTGCAGAAAATATTACTGGTATAGATTCTAGCTCGAACAACCTCACACTTTCGAGCAATGGAACTCTTCCGGGTGCAAACATGACATTCAGTTTGTCAGGTGTTACTGTATCTGGCCTATCATGGACCATTAATCCTACTTCTGCAGGCGGAAACTACAATCGTTATCCTGCTCAGACGATATTCAGCGGTAGCGTCACTATCTCTGCTGGAAATAACGCATTGTACATAAGCTCGATCGGTGCTAATGCTCTTACATTGGCCACCTCGTCTCCTACAACAGGAGCAAATCTAGCAGCTTCGTTTGCTTCGTTCGCACCTTCAAATGGTGTTCAGGTGTATGATAACCTCACGAGCGGAACAACTTACTACCAGATCCCTTCAGGTGGTTCAAGAACGTTCAACTTTAACGGCACTCTGGCACTCACAGCCGCTTCTACCACACAGGTATTGGCGAATGCGGGTATCACATCCGTTAACTTGAACACTTCCAATGGTTTGGGCGCAGGAACAGCAGTTCCTTACACCACTCTTCTTCAGGGACTCAACAGCGACTTCCATGTTGCTGGTGCTTACTTGAACGGAACGAACTAAATAGCTTAGTTTGCTCTGAACTCCTCCCAACGGGTTAAAATGTTGGAACAAAAACCGCCTTCGGGCGGTTTTTGTGTTGGGGTGGAGGGGAAATTTTTGGTAAGGAAATTCCAAGGTGAAGCAAGATTTTTTCACTTTTGCGGGATTGACATGATAGATAGGGCTGATATACTTATGTCATAAACCTGCGGAACATTGGGTTCGCCCAAGCTGGTCCTATCGGCATTGTCGCTGATGGCAGGATTCATGAGAGCCCTCTTTTAATCATCGAGGGCTTTATGTTTGTGTTCTCTATCCATAACGCTCAAATAATGGGCACGACCATCATTGACCTGACGTACTTCGACCCTTTTTCTGGTAGAGGAAATGTCTCCATCCTGCGTCATCAAAGTAGACATGTCTGTTCAATGCATGACAGAAGACTTTTCCAATAGAGCAATAATGTGTTCTTGTACGCTTCTTTTGAACTTAATAATAAGCTTCTTCATTTTCCATACATAAATTGTATAGACCGATCATTAAGGAAAGTTAAAATAGTTATCAACAGCCAGTGGGGAATCGTTGAAACAAAACCGTTCCAAAAGGACGGTTTTTGTGTTGTTCGAATGCTGTTATCGAGGTATAATTAGCAGTGATGAAACATAAATACTTGACCTCTTTATCGCTATTGATCGTAACCATCCTCGGTATGGCTTTCTTCTCGAATGCTTCGCACATTCGAGCTTCTGCCTGTCTGCAGTTAACCGGCAATTTGAGCTATGGCATGTCGGATAGCGTTTCCTCGGATTCTATCTATTTCTTGCAGGAATATCTGCAGAGCGTCGGGTATCTGACAGCTACCCCTAATGGGCACTTTGGTTCAGCCACTCTCGCGGCTGTTAAAAGATTCCAAACTGCCAATGGCATCGTCTCCACCGGTTATGTCGGTTCTGTCACTCGTGCTTCGCTTGGCGCAAAGACCTGCAGTTCTTCCGTCACAAATGTCGTCACACCTGCGACCCAAACCGTTTCGAGCTCATCCTCGACGACAGCAACCGAAACTGTAAATACCAACGTCACTTCTCCTGCTACAGGCCAAGTTCTCTCTATAGGGAGTTCGACTGTGATCAGATGGAACAATACTCCGTCTGTCGGTACATACAACATAAGCTTGGAACAGCCAGGCGGTTCCGGCGCCGGTTTTATCGCTCTCAACCAATCGTCGAATATCTCTAATCCGAATCAATATGTTTGGAGCGTTGGAAAAGTTTCTACGCCTCAATCGAGTTCGGACATAGTCTCTCCGGGCACTTATAGGATCCGTTTACAGAGCTCTGTTTCAGGCGCTTCCACGAATGATCAGACTAGCGGGTGGTTTACGATTGTCGGCGAGCAGTTCAATATCAGTTCAGTCGTACCGTCTTCATCCTATGCCGATAACGCCACCTCTATCGTGTTGTTTGGCACAGGATTCACCGATTCTACTTCTATATATTTTGACAGCAATTATTCCAATCAAAGAGCGAACAATCAATACGTATCATCCGATGGAACCGTTCTCGTATTCACTATTCCGACTATAGTGTCGGCTGGTTCTCATACATTGTATATAAATAGCAGCGGATACAATTCATCGCCGGTGACCATGCCTTTCACAGTCTTGAACGTTCAATAAAAAATATGATCAAAAATAAAATCACAATTGCATTATCGTCGATCTTTGCTCTGTTGGCGTTTGCTGATGTTTCTTTTGCTTCATCAATACCGACTTTGAATCTCATTAATAATGTTTCTACAGTCGGCATAAGCGTGACGGGAGCCGATCCATACGCTACTGTGAATTTTTACTATCCCAATTCCAGCAGTGATAATTCCGTAAGCACCTCGTACACCTCGATAGATATAGGCCAGACTAATTCGAGCGGATCATTCAACGTATCGGTGGCGCCAAATTCGTATGGCCTTTCCGGAGGAATGCAGGTTTACGTATCAGTCGATGGGGCAAGCTCGTCCAATATTTCATGGCCGATATCATCAGTTACCAGTCAATCAGGAAACTTGCAGCTCTCTCAACAGAGCGAGATCCTGACTGTGGGCGGAACCGCTACGATCATTGGTTTGAATACCAGCAATAATCTGACGGTCCAGAGCGATTCAAATAATTCTGTGACCGCCGCTTTTGTCCAATCGAGCAATAATACTGTGGTCATAAATGCGCTGTCAGTCGGTTCATCTACGGTGAGCATATGCGCCGGAACATCAGGATGCGGTACGGTCAGCGTCTCTGTCCTCGCTCCGACTCAGACTATAACCTTCAGTCAATCTTCAGTCTATTTGACGCTTGGAAATCCTGCCCAGACGATTAGCATTTACGGTCCTGGTTCTGGCTATAGCATGTCCAATCAAAATCAGAATATGCTCACTGCTAGCTTGAATGGCTCGAGCTTGTCATTGCAAGGGCTGTCTTTGGGTCAAACCACTGTATCCGTCTGTGCCAACGGCTGGCTATGCGGTTCTCTCCCTATATATATCGTAAGTCCAGGAACTGCCGTGCCATATCAGGTTAGCATTCCTGCTCCGGCGAACTCGAATTTTAGTCAGTCGCCACAGCTCACCTCGCTCTCTATTTCCTCAAATGATTCGCTCAATTTGTTTTTTGGAACGAATAGCACGATCAGTATGAGCTTTGCCATAAACCAGACTGTCAGCAATCTGCAGGCGACGATCGACGGTCAACAGGTCTCTGCTGATCAGGGCAATGACGGCACCTATTCGATTTCCTACAAAATGACTGGAAATGAGGCGCTGCCGCTGCAAGTTGTCCTCCTGTACACAAATCCTTCCGGCATAACCGGCAAAACCTATTTCTCGATCGGAAACTCTTCGACTGCTTCTTCCGCTTCAGCCACAGCCGCATCTGTAAAGACAGCCACAAACGCTTCATCGAGCGCCGATTGCCCGACAGGCATGGTTTGTATGCCGACAGCTACGCCAGTGCCATCGGAGAGCGTGGTCAATACTACCTCGGCTGGCTATACTTTCAGCGATTATCTATATATGGGGATGAACAAGATCGGTCAAAGCAATCCTGATGTCGTTGCCCTACAAACGCGACTGATAAAGGACAAGCTTTTGTCTGCCGGATCAGCCACCGGCTATTTCGGTCCTGCTACAAAAGCGGCGGTGAAGAAATATCAAGCAGATCACGGTCTGAGCGCTCTCGGCGTCGTCGGTCCGGCCACCAGGAACCTGTTGAATGAAGGGATATGATTTATTGACGAACGATTTTCCCGATTTTGGAGGTTGACAGGAGTGATGGAGCTGTTATACTTGTCATATATTAATGAGGATAGTCGACATAAGGTTCCGTCCTTATTGTGGACGCCTCAGAGTAAGCGAATATTCCACGGGGAACGTCGACATAAGGTTCCGTCCTTATTGTGGACGCCCGAGAAAATATCCTTAGGACAAAATCCTAGGGATGTTTTTTGTATGGGTAGAGAGTTGTCTATCCAGGAGATTCATTGGATCAAGAAATTCGGTGAATTCTTTCAAAAGCGAAGAACAAGAGTCATAGTTCGGTGCGAGAATGCATCGTAATTTGTCTTTGAATATTAGATATTCAACCAATCCATAGAAATCTCCATCTCCGGAAACGATGATAGCTTTATCATAATCATTCATACGTATGACGGCATGAATTGCCATGTCCGTATCGACATTTCCTTTGATGATTTCGCCATCCATGACTATTTTCTTGAAAATAAGCTCGAATCCAAAGTTATAAAGCTTTTCATACAAAACGACATGTTTTTCCATATAACCCAAAAATAAAAAGGCACGCTTGACCGAATATTTTTCACGAAGATAAATGATAAATCTGGAGTAATCAAGCTCCCAGCCGCATCTGTGTACTTCCATGAATAGATTTTGGTTGTCTATGAAGGCATAATTGTTTTCTTTTCTTATCATACCCACAAATTATAGAAAAAGATTATTAAGGAAAGTTAAAATAGTTATCAACAGTCAACGGAGAATTGATGGAATAAAAACAATCTAACCGCGATTGCAACGAACGTTTCGTCGGGCGTCAATTGTCTAGCCAGTTTGGTCTGTATGCCGACAGATGTTTTTCTGCTATAATCCCCGTATGTCACCACAAATGTTCATATTCATAGGCAGGTATGGTTCAGGCAAGGGAACACAGGCAAAATTGCTGATCGGGGCTCTCCAAAAAGCCGATCCTGATAAAAAGGTCCTTTATATGGAGACAGGCGCAGAGTTCAGAAAATTCATGGCAAGAAGCGATAACCATACGGCCATCATGACGAAAAAGGTCGTCGATGGAGGAGGCCTCCTGCCAGAATTCATGCCGATCCATCTGTGGAGCAACCTGCTCGTGAATGACTATACTAGCAGGGAGCACCTGGTTTTTGACGGATCACCGAGAAAACTGCTAGAAGCGCAGATTTTGGATCAGGTCTTTTCTTTTTATGGAATGGAAAAGCCATGGGTCGTATTTTTGAATGTCGATCATGTGGCTTCGTTGAAGCGCCTCATTTTGCGCGGCTCTCAATCTGGTCGCGCCGATGATAACAAGGAGGCCATAGAGAGGAGAAAGAACGCCTTTGAAAAGGACGTCGACCCGGTCATCGAATGGTATCGCACAGACCCTAATATAAGATTCTTGGACATCGACGGCGAACGATCAATCGAGGAGATTCATCTGGATATTGTGAAAAAAGTGGGGTTGAAGTAAATCAAAAATAAGGATTTATGCTCGGTGCTTTCGACCTTCGATTATGATTACAATAAAGACAAAAGACGACATCAGGATCCTGCGCGAAGGCGGACGGCGTCATGCGGCTGTAATGAGAAAGCTGGCAGAGCATGTGCGGCCAGGGCTCCAAACGCGCGAGCTCGACGAGCTCGCGGTCCGGCTAATAAAGGAATTCGATACAGACAATTCTGGCGACCAGTCGTCGCTTCTCGGATTCAAACCAAAAGGCGCAAGGAGACCATATCCGGCGAGCATATGTGTTTCCGTCAACGAAGAAGTCGTTCATGGGATCCCGACTGAAAACAATCGTGTTTTGCAAGAAGGCGATATAGTCAGCATAGATTTCGGATTGAAGCACAAGAATCTCTTTACGGATATGGCTGTGACTGTGCAGGTCGGTCAAATAGAAGCGAAGCTCGCTATTTTGATCGAAACGACTAAAAAAGCATTGATGGCTGGGATAAAGGCGGCGAAAGGCGGCAAGAAGATCCTGGATATCGCTACGGCGGTCGAACTAGTTGGCCGCGGCGCAGGGGTTGGCATCGTCGAGGATCTAGTCGGTCATGGCGTAGGGTACGGCGTTCATGAGGAGCCGAATGTGCCGAACTATACATCTGGCATTCGTGACGAGAGGGTAGTTCTCCAACCAGGAATGACCATCGCTATCGAGCCGATGTTCGATCTGGGCGGTAAAGAAGTCTTTCAGTCAGATGACGATTACACTATCATCACCGCTGACGGTCTGCCATCTGCTCACTTTGAACATACAGTTCTGATCACAAAAGGGTCCGCAGAGATTTTGACGTCATAGACGCGATCTCTTGCATTTCCTTTATAAAAAGTTATAATCCACCATACGTCATACAGAACGACCAAAAATGCTTAAACATCGGATGATCGCCTTTTTTATCATAGTCATAGCCGCCGCAGTCGGCTATTTTGTCTATTCTTCGCAGAAATCGGTGCCTTTCAAGCTCGGTCTTGATTTGGCAGGAGGCACCGAGCTTGTTTATACAGCCGACGTATCAAAGATTCCGGCTGATGAGGTTTCTGATTCTATGTCTGCTCTGCGCGACACCATAGAACGGCGCGTCAATATATTCGGAGTCTCAGAACCGCTGGTGGAGACAGAGACGGCGGGGATCTTTGGCTCTGCATCTACGCAAAATCGTCTCATCGTCGAATTGCCTGGGGTGACAGATATCGATGCGGCAAAATCGGCCATAGGAGCCACGCCCGTTCTAGAGTTTTATTTGATAAAGACTAGCGATTATAACGCCATCACAGCAAAAAATTTAAATGCTACAGATACGCAGACAGCCATCGACGCCGCTCGCATAACGACTGGCATAACAGGGAGCATGCTTTCGAAGGCGGCTTTGGCTTTTGACCCGACCACTGGTGCGCCGATCGTCTCCCTCCAGTTCAATTCTACCGGCGCCCAGAAATTCGCTGACTTGACCAAAAACAATATCGGCGATATCGCGGCGATCTATTTGGATGGAGCGCCTCTAGAAATGCCGACTATCCGCGAAGCGATCACAAACGGCCAAGCCCAGATCACTGGCAGTTTCACTCTCGATCAAGCAAAAGATCTCGTACGAAATCTAAATTATGGCGCCTTGCCTGTGCCTATAACGGTATTGTCTGAACAAACGATCGGTCCAACTCTCGGCGCCGCTACGGTCAATGCTGGCATTTTGTCCGGAATCATCGCTTTCATTGTTATCGCCGCCTTTCTCATACTCTGGTATCGTTTGCCTGGATTCTTGGCTGTCGTAGCATTGGCCGCCTATACTTGCCTCAACCTTGCCATCTACAAGATCATCCCGGTGACCTTGACTGCCGCTGGCATAGCCGGTTTCATTCTATCTATAGGCATGGCTGTGGATGCGAACATCCTCATCTTTGAAAGAATGAAAGAAGAACTGCGCAAGGGCCGAAGCATTATGGACGCTGTGCACGAAGGATTCTCTCGAGCGTGGCCTTCGATCCGCGATTCAAACACCTCATCGATAATCACCGGCCTCATCCTCTACTATTTCAGTTCGACTTCGGTCATAAAGGGCTTTGCTCTAGTCTTCATAATCGGCGTGCTTGTGTCGATGTTCACGGCCATCACCGCCTCGCGTTTCTTCCTGTTTGCTGTGTCGCCAAAAAAGCAGGGTCGGCTTTCATTATTCCTGATGAAGAACGGCTTTACCCATTAAACCAACATGTTTATCGTAAAATACAGACCAATATTCTACATTTTCTCCGGCATTCTTGTCGCTGGCTCTATCATTGCCATGCTCGTCTGGGGTTTGAATTCGAGCATCGACTTCAAAGGCGGTTCTCTGCTAGAAGTCTCTTATACGAATGGTCGACCGAGCCAGGACGTTGTCGTGTCTGCCGTCGCTCCCTTGAACCTATCGGCATCGGTTATCCCGTCTGCATCGAACGAATATGATATACGCACTATCACTCTGACTGATGACCAAAAAAATTCTTTGATCTCTGTTTTGACAGCATTGGAGCCGGCTTCGACCTCGACTATGCCGATAATGATCGGTTCGACCACAGCTACGGCTACGATCAGTTCGCCGTCGATGCAAGTAGACGGTTTCAATACTATCGGACCAGTTCTCGGCGCAGAAGCGGCGTGGAAATCAATAGTAGCCGTCGTTTTGGTTATCCTAGCTATCGTTCTTTTTATCGCATGGGCGTTTCGAAAAGTATCCGAGCCGGTTTCTTCATGGAAATATGGCATTGTGGCTATCATCGACCTGGTGCACAATATCGTCATTCCTCTCGGAGTCTTTGCAGTCCTCGGACATTTCTATGGCTATGAAGTCGACACCCTCTTTGTTACATCGCTTTTGGTCATTCTCGGCTTCTCTGTGCACGATACTATCGTCGTCTTTGACCGAATCCGCGAAAATCTGCGCGTCATGCCCGGCTCGAAGCCGTTTTCCGAGATCGTCGGCACTAGCATAAACCAGACATTTGTCCGCTCTATCAATACATCATTGACCACGCTCTTTGCCCTAGCCGTCCTTTATTTTGTTGGTGGCGCTTCGACCCAGCATTTTTCTCTTTCCCTCATAATCGGTATCGCCGCCGGTACATATGCCTCGATCTGTTTAGGATCGCCGTTGCTAGTGACGCTCGAAAAATGGCAGAAGAAGGGTAAGAAATAGAGGAGTGGCGAAAGGAGCGATGTGTTATAATATTCGCAAATGGTAAATCCTTTTGACAGAACCTTCTTCAAATTTTTCTTTGGATTCGTTAGCATCCTATTGGTGAGTTTTTGCGTGCTATATTTTGCAAGTCAGACATCGGATACGACCTCGATCGATTCTCAATCATTGACAGCGACTCAGAAATAATAGTCCGCTGATTTTTGTTGTTGCGAAAGATTCTGAAAATGCGGCTTAACGACAGGGCAATACAAGGGTAGCCCTTGTACAAAGGCATGTTCATAACTATTTTAACTTTTCTTAATAACTTTTTTCTATGATTTTCGCATTAATAGATAAGAAAAATTTTTTATATGAAAAAATACACTTTTTGCGCATGGCTATGCGCGCTTGTTCTGCTTGTGCCTGTTTCTGCTTCGGCTAGTACCTATATAAACGCTAACGATCCTTCGCCATCCGGTGTTTGGAATGCGGCGGGCAGCCCTTATATCGTGAGCGGTGATGTTGCAGTCTCTCTGACTGATTCCTTGGACATAGAACCAGGCACGATCATCGAAGCGGCTGTGCCAGGAGAGGGGAGCTTGTTTCTGACAGCTAGCTCTAGCATGAGCGGCACGGCTGACCAGCCGATCATCATCAGGGATTTGCCGTATACGATGATTGCGGATGGCATCGCTTCGGTTTCATATGTGAATTTATTTTCCACTGAACTAGAAGTGCTGGACGCCACAGCGACGATAGATCACGTTTTTTCTGTCGATGCCGATACCGCTTTTCTATTTAGAAAGAGCGCCGTTACTATTACGAACTCTTCTATCTCTAGCTCTACATACGGCATATACTCATACTACGCTATGCCAGTTCTCATGGACGCTAGCCAGAGCCCGTGGTCGCGATTTTTGTCGCACTTTGTCACATTTTTAGCGCTGACTCGCGTCAATGCGCAATCTGTCGATGATCAGAGCCAGAGCCATGTCACTGTCCACGATAGCTCGTTCGAAAACACAAAATATGCCGTTTACAACAATACTCAAAATATTATCCATGCCGAAAATAATTGGTGGGGTAGCAATGCCGGTCCGTCTACGGATATCACAGCGACGACCAGCATAATCTATGGGCCAGTTTCATATACTCCATGGACAGGAGAGGATACCAGCACGACAACAGTCTGTTGTTCCAGTGTTTTATTCGTGCCCGGCATCGAAG
Source organism: uncultured Candidatus Saccharibacteria bacterium (assembly GCA_964565685.1). Classification (GTDB taxonomy): domain Bacteria; phylum Patescibacteriota; class Minisyncoccia; order Phycocordibacterales; family PALSA-1337; genus JAGWNR01. The sequence goes on along the minus strand of CAZMFR010000007.1, from coordinate 7,107 downwards.
CCAGCCGTCTATCCATAGACAACCGCCGCGTTTTCGGCACAAGCACGAGTCAACTATGGGAACCAATATCTAATATCCAAGTACAGAGCTTGTATCTGGACTCTTCCGGAAATTCTATCCAATCGAATATACACCCGAGCGGGCTTCTAGATGACGCTCTTGGGCTTCAACCGATCTATAAAAAATTGATCGATACGATGAACGGTCTCGTGACGAATGGGACAATGAAAGAATGGCAAGCATACCCATATGATTGGCGATTGGCTTTGACGAAGTCTGCTGCTGGCACGATAGGCACTTCTTCTTTGATCAAAGAGATAGAAAGCATGGCCTCCAGTTCAAAAACCGGTCGAGTGACTATGATCGCCCATTCGAACGGCGGTTTGGTGGCGAAACTGATTTATAATCAATTGAGGGACAGGGGGGAAGCGAGTCTGATCGACAAGATTATATTCGTTGCTGTCCCAGAGATAGGCACGCCGCAAGCCGTGCCGAGCTTGCTTCATGGCGACAGAGAAGAGATCGCCAATGGATTTATATTATCTGCATCGACTGCACGCGGGCTTGGCGTCAATATGCCTAGCGCCTACTCGCTTCTTCCTGATCTGAATTATTTCAGTGTCGTTCCTAGATCGATGATAAGTTTTGCCAGCTCGACGATGGCCGGTTTGGATTTTTCAAAGTATTTTCCAGCTATAACCTCGTATTCAAAGATGAAGTCGTTCATTACCGACAGTTCACATGGTTCCTTGTCAGATTCTACCGATATACCGCTCCAAGGAAACTCTGGTCTTTTCCCACAAGCAGAATCAGCGCATTCGATCATTGATCCTTGGAAACCAGCCACCTCTACGAAACTCGTGGCCATCGCCGGCTGGGGTTTGCCGACGGATGTAGGAGTCAATTATTTCCAGAAAATCGTGTGTGTGGCTAGCGATATCCTTCATTTAAGCCAGACTTGTTCTTCAGAACTTCAATTTTCTGACATCGCTACTTCGAGCGGTGATGGCACAGTATTTATTCAGAGTGCCTTGTATTCCTCTTCAACTAAAAAGATCTTTGACGAGGGATCTTATGACAAGGAAAACAATAGGGCGCTTTCTCATGCTGATATCCTAGAAGCGGACCCTGTGATTTCAACGATCACAAACACTATTGAAAACAATCAGTCGATTGCAAGCGTTCCCTATATATACGATACGATACCGAGTCGCTCTCTTGGGGATGAATTGACTATAGGAATTCATTCGCCTGCAACGATTGACGTGTACGACAAAGCCGGAAATCATACCGGTCCGATAGCTAATCCTATAGCTGGCTCGGATCTTGATGCCTACGAGAACAAGATACCGGGAAGTTTTTACGAGGAAGAGGGCGATCAAGTATACATAACCTTGCCATATAGCAAAGATTATTCAATAGATATCAACGGCACGGGTATCGGTGATGTCGAAGTGACGACTGATATCAGCGATTTAGATTCCAACAAGGACATTGCTTCGTCTACTTTTGCTGATATCCCAGTCACCCCTCTCACTCACATGGAATTTGCCGTGCCTGACGGTAGGCAGACTGCATCGACGAGCACGGATGAAGCCGATTCGTACAAGGTCATAAAGATCGATGAAAACGGCGATGGCGTATTTGACGCGACTTCTACGTCAAGTTCAATGCCGGATATAACTCCGATCATGTACGAGAATTCTATCGGCGATTGCATCCGCGCCCTGCATCTTCCATCCTCTGATGAAAAGAGCATGTTGAATCGTTTGGACAAGACCTGGAAATTTGCGGTCAACGACAAATCCGGCAAAGCCCAAAAGGCATTTAAAGACCTGGATGACAAGCGGATCCATCACATAAGATCAGGCAAAATCACTGACCAAAATCGCACTGAAATGCGCGGAATGATAGAAGGAATGCTGGATGATATGGGGATGTAAAAAATGGGACGAAGAGAATAGAAACAGAAAACAGAATAAGGCAGATGTCTCCGAATGAACTGCAAAATATTGCAGGCACCTTCCAACTTGTCGGAGGGATATTCTTCGCTTCGGCATTCATGGAACCAATTGTCCACGGAAATTTTATCCCCATTGCTCTCGTTGCAGGTTCTGTATTATCAGGAATCTCTTTCTGTACAAGTTTTATTCTTGCAAAGAAAATAAATTCCAAGTTACAATCAAACCTATGGACACTTCTCAAATATATATCATTGATTGCATTGCTGGAGCTATAGCCACGGGCTTGTTTTTCCTTGACTTATTCAAGATGTTTTGCTAATGTCGTTATCAAGGCCGGAGAAAGAAGGCAAGCCGCATAAAGCGGCAACTAAGCCCTTCTGAGGTAAAACTACCGTCGATTTCGTGCCTTATAAAGGTCGGAAGAACACAAGATCTACTTATCATGCCTCGCACAAAAACACAGAAAAAAGAAATCATAGAGAAAGTCAAGAAGATCGCAGATGAAGCCAAGACGATCGTCTTCGTCAATTTTCATGGGATAAAAGTGACTGATGCCACAAAGATCCGCAGAAAATTGAAAAGCGAAGACGTCGGTCTATTCGTGGCAAAGAAATCCTTGATGGGAAAAGCATTCGAAGGATCGAAAGCAATCGGCACGATGCCGGTCCTCGATGGGGAAGTAGCTCTGGCATATGGAGCCGACATGATCGCTCCAGCCCGAGAGATCTACGCTTTTCAAAAGGAATACAAAGACTCGATCAAAATCATCGGCGGCGTCTTTGAAGGCGCTTTTGCCGACAAGGATTTTATGGCGTCGATCGCCGCAATCCCTCCGCAGAAAACGCTATATGCAATGTTCACGAATGTCATAAATTCGCCGATCCAGGGTCTCGTCATAGGTCTCAGCGAGATCGCAAAGAAGAAAGCATAGAGCCATCAATTAAAAGCTTTAAAAATTAACACAAGATTCAAGATTTACGATTCAAGGATCAAGAAAGATGCGAGCATCATCGAATTCATTCTTAAATCTTATATCCTGAATCTTAAATCTATCCAAAACCATGGAACCAACTCAGACACAACCACAAAAAGAAGCTGCAGTAGAAATCCCGTCAAAATTCAAGTCAATCGTCGAATCAATCGAAAAGATGTCAGTCATCGACCTGAACGAGCTCGTCAAATTGCTGGAAAAGAAATTCGGAGTATCGGCCGCCGCAGTCGCGAGCAGCGCTCCAGCCGGAGGCGCAGCCGCTCCAGCCGCTGACGCCGGAGGATTAGTCAATGTCCACCTTGCTTCAGTCGGAGAACAAAAGATCGCCGTCATAAAAGCAGTCAAAGAAGTCCTCGGTCTCGGCTTGAAAGAAGCCAAGGATCTAGTCGATGGCGCTCCGATCGTTCTAAAGGAAGGGCTGAAGAAAGAAGAAGCTGACGCTCTAAAGAAAAAGATAGAAGACGCCGGCGGCAAAGTCGAATATAAATAGCCGACAAAGCCAGATTCTATGGAAATACTGGGCAAACTATTTGGAAGCGAGGGCAAGGCGAAAATCATTCGCCTTTTCCTCTTTAACCCTGAATCTTCTTACAATGTTCGGGATGTTTCCTCGCGCACCGATGTCAAAGGCGTGCAGGCCAAAGCGATCCTAGAAGCGCTCGTAGGAGCCGGCTTGATCCGCAAGAAGCTCGTATCAGTAGAAGCAAAAGAGACAAAAAAAATAAAAGGCAAGAATCGTAGACCAAACAAAATCAAGGAGCCGGTGTATTCTTTCGACCAGAAGTTCTCTTATTCTGAAACCCTTTCAGAATTGATGTTCGCCGCGAGCATGAAAGCCGATGACCGTCTGGCCGCGAGATTCCAACCAGCAGGCAAGATCAAGCTGGTCATCTGCTCCGGCATTTTTACCCGTCAAACCGACGCTCGGCTAGATCTGCTAATTGTCGGCGATGATATTAACGAAGACAAGCTTGCCCGCATAATCAAATCCATAGAAACCGATGTAGGTCATGATCTGGCTTATTCTAACTTGACCACCACCGATTTCAATTATCGATTGGGGCTGAACGACCGTTTGATCAGAGATGTCATAGATTTTGAGCATGTGGTTTTGACGGATAGGATCGGCTTTCAAACACGAAAATAGAGAGCAATTTATCCCGTCTTCGTGCGGACGTCATGTCCGCTCATCGGTGGTCGCGCCGCTCCTTATCAGACGGAATAAAGCGGAAAAAGCCCTAAAAAATCCAGGATTTGATGGAAAATAATATCCACAGAAACCGACAGCTGAGGGCCTTTCAAAAGGGTATAATACATGCATTATCAAGATAATCATTAATATTATATATGTATAACAGCATGTTCGTGCAGAATTGGGGATCGGTTTTCACCGATTCTCTCCAGGGGGTTTGGTATGGCGTAGCCAGCTTCATTCCTGGATTCATCTTTGCCATCATTGTATTTGCAGTCGGTTGGGTTTTAGCCGTTCTTCTCGAACGTCTCATAGAGAGCGTCATAAAGGCATTGAAGATCGATTCTTTGCTAAAATCAGCCGGTATGGAGGACGTCGTCAAGCGTTCCGGCTATAATCTGAATTCCGGAAAGTTTCTCGGCGTTTTGGTCAAATGGTTCGTCATCATAGTGTTCCTTTTGACGTCTCTAGATATACTCGGGCTCACTGATGTCAACTATTTCCTCGGAAATGTGGTCGTCAGCTACATACCGAATGTCATCGTAGCTGTCCTCATCCTGATCGTAGCTGTCATAGTGGCCGATGCTATGCAAAAGGTCGTCGTTGCTAGCGTCAAAGCCGCTCATGTGAAGTCTGCTCATTTTCTCGGCGTCATCACCAAATGGTCAATTTGGATTTTCGCCCTCGTAGCCGCCTTGATCCATCTAGGCATCGCTTCTGAACTGATCCAGACTATCGTTATGGGCATAGTCTTTGCCGCCGCTTTGGCGATCGGCTTGGCTTTCGGTCTCGGCTCAAAGGACGTTGCCGGACGCATCACCGAGCGAGTCATCCATAATATAACGGAGAGGGAACAATAGGCATTATCTCGTTCTATTGGCAGATATCGTTCTGCACAAGAAGCTCCTTATAAAGAAGGGGCTTTTTGATTCAGGAAAAGCAGAAGCAGTTGATTTTGATGCTATGACTTGGTATAGTTTGCTTTGTTTCTTTTCAAGAGAGCGTCTTGCGCGGATATCGGTAAATATCCGCGTGTCGCTCGAACGAATGGCAAATTCGAGCATTATTTGTAATCGTTCTCATTTGCGCGCATAGCTCAGTTGGTAGAGCACACCACTGATACTGGTGGGGTCCTAGGTTCGAATCCTAGTGCGCGCACAAAATTAAAAATGACTGGCTTCGGCTAGTCATTTTTAATTTCTATGAGGCGCACGTTGGATGAGAAAGCCGGACTGAGTCTCGTTGTGAGCGAAGCGAACCGAGACGAAGGAGGCGGGGTCGCGGGTTCCGAGCGTAGCGAGGAAACCTGTGACCGAATCCTAGTGCGCGCACACTTGAGCACAGGTTTTTATAGACCGGGATGCTTAAATTTTTCTAGGTTTTTTCGATGTAGTCTATACGACATATGGCAACATGTGTCTAGAATTTTACAACCTGTCCTAGGGGTCTAACCTTTTGAGGTGATCTGAATCTACTAACATTTCGTCATTTTGACATTACTGATTATATATGTTAGTATACAGATGTAACTTAGATACATTTAAATAAAACCAATATCATGACCACTGATCTTCTCATCGATACTTATGGCACAAAAATTGGCTCTTCCAGCGACCGTATCGTTCTGTCATTCCCGAATGTCAAGGAAAAGAAGGAATATCCCATCCGCCGTTTGGATAAGATTGTTGTTCTTCGGCCAGCATCTCTCACTACTAATGCAGTTCAATTGGCTCTCGAACATGACGTCGACATCGTCTACCTCGGCGCTTTTGGCAAGCCTATCGGTCGTATTTTCTCTAGTGAGCCGAAAGGTCTTGCCATCCTTCGCAAGTCACAGCTCGAAGTTTCCAATAGTCCAGAGAAGTCATTCAATCTAGCCAAAGCATTCGTAAAAGGGAAGTGTGCCAACCAGATCAGCTATATGCGGCTTCTCAGTTACGAGCACAAGCAGGATTTTTCCAAAGAGCTTCTGCAAGCTCAGACCATATTCGATTCCATCGATCTTCTCCCATCGAGCGAGAAAAGCAAAGAGCAGCTCCTCGGCATCGAAGGCTACATTGCCGACCGGTATTTCAGCTGCCTCAAAAAGCTTTCCAAATTCAAGAAGCGTGTTCCCGAAGCTCGCGACAAATACAACAGCATGCTCAACTATGGCTATGGCATCCTTTACAACGAAGTTGAGCGCATGTGCCTCTATGTCGGTCTCGACCCGTACCTCGGCCTCTATCATAGCGAACGTTACGGCAAGCCCGCTCTTGTTCTCGACCTCGTCGAGGAATTCCGCGTGCCCATCGTCGACATGGCCGTGTTCCCGCTCTTCATCAACAAAGAGATCAACAAGCGTAAATATTTTGAGAGGGTAGGCAAGGGACAATATAAACTCTCCGCCGAAGGCAAGGCTCTTGTCGTCAAGGCGGTCATGTGTCACCTCTATCGCGAAGCGAAATGGAACGGCAAGGAATATGACATGAAAAAGATCATCGAGAACCAGATCCGCAGCCTGGCTCGCAACTTCATGGGCAAAGAATCTAAGTATAAGGCGTTCGATGCGGCCGCTGTATTGCCCATAGAACCGCTGTCTATAGATCAATAGCATGAATTATCTTCCATATGTAACACTCATCGGCTGGGAGACGCGCAACTGGCGGCATCGCGACAAGGCGCTCATCTGGTGCAAAGACTACGGCTTCACTTCTATCACAAAGCATGTCTTCGTGGGTGAGATATATGCAAAGGAGAGGACGGAAATGCGCAAGAAATTCGAAAGCATTTTCACTAATAAGACAGAGAAGTTCTTCTTTGCGACGATGTGCAAGTCGTGCTTTACTGAAGGCATGATAGGGATGCCGATGCAGGAAAAGATGAGAACCTTGAATCAGTTCGAATTGATTCAAATGTCCAAAAACCCTTAATTTCCAGGCTTCTGCATACACCTATCCAACAAAGGACATTGTGCGACT
>CAZMFR010000006.1:0-60961 GCA_964565685.1 uncultured Candidatus Saccharibacteria bacterium | reverse complement strand
TTAATTGTGGCTAATGATTAATTCTAACTGTCCTACTTCAAAGGTTGCTAGTTTTCAGTAAAGATCATTGTCATTCAAGATTCAAAAGACATATGAGACGAGCTTTTTGCGGCTTAGATTAGGCCTCAATAAGCTCGTCTCATAGACGGCCGTACTAACAACATCGGAATCGTATGTCCGAAACAGTCGCCCGATAAAAAGGGCTAACAGTGAAAGGCAAAGTTATGAAATGGACAGAAATACCCAGCGGTCAGATAAACGGCGCGTTCCAACGGCTGATGGTCGCATTCGGCGATCAAGCCGACGGAATCGTGGAGCGGATTAACACCGACGACACGGTTGCCACTCGCGTGGCATCCCTGTGCCGAAACGGCGGCTTCGAACTCTCGACCAACCAAGCTCGCGCCAAGGAAATCATGGGCACGAACTTCTTCGGCCTCGAGGAAGCCATGAAGCACTTCGGCATGAGCTTCTCCAAGCGGCAGATCGCCTACATGAGCGAGATTCCGTTCTCGGAAACCACGCTCCAAGCGTGCAAGGATACCCACATCCTGGTGGCAGTCATGCCGCTCTCGATCGTGCAGATCCGGTCATACGCTACGGCCATGAGACTGCCGAAAAGCCAGAAGAGCTTCTTCTACAGCCAGGACTGGTATGACAGCCAAGCCTTCGCCAACGAAAGAGGCAAGCTTGAGTGGCAGCTCGTTCGAAAGACTCCCGTGAGCGACTCCCTGTCGAAGACGTGGAGTCAGCAGCAAGCGTTGCTCGACGGCAAGATCGAGGAGACGCCGAAGGCTCAGATCATGGTTTACACCATCATCGGCCACTTCCTCGCCACCGGCGAACGCCTGTTCGAGAAGCTCTACGTGCGTTGTTCCGATCTCGACTCGGACGGCAACCGCGTGGGCGTCGGCGGGTTCGGTGCCGATGGCCTCGTTGTCGACTACTACAACGACGACAGCGTGGGCGGCAGTCTCGGCGTCTCGTCCTCCCGGAAGTTGGAATCTTGAGTGCTTGAATTCTCGTTCCTCTTGATTCCCTTGAGCCTCCGCGAATTTTTTTCCGGAGGCTCTTTCTTTTTCCATATAAACCGATATGATACATGCATCTTGCTCATGAAGGCCAGGCCACGGTTTATCCTCGCAAGATATCTCACCTTTGAGATATCGCCGGAGTGCCGGTGGTTCACGGATCACGGCAGTGTGCGATTAAGGATGGGGATTGAACTTCTTGTCCACTTCTTGTGGAGGTGTTTTCAGACGAAAACTGCTCCCGCATAAAATTCAGGAGCGAAAGGATATAGGCTTCTTTGAAGCGGTAACCCTTGAGCTTCGGTGACACGGACGGAAGCGGACAATCTCTCGACTCGGACGGCAACCGCGTGAACGTCGGCAAGTTCGATGCCGATGGCCTCAATGTCAACAACTACAACGACGACAACGTGAACGACAATCTCGGCGTCTCGTCCTCCCGGCAGTCGTCTCCATCCTGCAAGCTCCCGCAAATCGTGGGAGCTTGTGCTATCGGTCTTTCGTCGACTTGATCCAACCGCCCAGCATTCGGCCAATCTCGTCGATCGAGCTTTCGAGGATGAGATACTTTTTCTCGTCGACGGCTTTGGTGTCTTTCATGAGCCGCACGAATATGCGGAGAAAGTTGAGCTTCACGCTCGTTCTTTCGAGCATCGGCAGCTTTTCGGCTTTCGATGTCTGGCTGGCATAGAGGAGCCCTTCTAAGATTTCGAGGATGAGCGTTTCACACCTCTGCCAGATGGTATATCTGTCTTGCTTGGGAACGCTTCCCCGGAAACCGTAAAATGTCTTGTATAGGTCGTATGTTTTTCTGAATATCGGAATATCAAGGTTGTCCATGTGGTTCATATTTTTATGAGAATATATACTAAAATTTATGATTCAATAATTCGGCCGGATACCATTCTCTCTGCGTGGGATGCGTTCAAGCGCGACAAAAGGAACAAGCCAGACGTGGCAGGGTTCGAGCGGCAACTTGAACAAGAAATCTTTCGACTGTATCGGGAACTCAGGCATCATACCTACCGACACGGGCCGTACCAGCCATTTTGGATACGCGATCCGAAACTGAGGCATATTTACAAAGCGAGCGTCAGAGATCGCGTTCTCCACCATGCGGTATTCAAGGTATTGAACCCCATATTCGAGCCGACATTCATCCCCACCTCGTTTTCCTGCAGGATCGGCAAAGGCACCCATCGAGGAATGCTGTATCTGCGAGACACGGTCAGAAAAGTGAGTGCCAATTACACTCGTCCTTGTTTTGTCCTCAAATGCGACATACGGAAATTCTTCGACAGTGTCGACCATGACATACTGTTTGAAATAATGACCAAGAGACTGAAAGATGCAGAGGCACGGTGGCTCCTTAAGGAAATCATAGAAAGCTATTCTAGCGGCATTTTGCGAGAGAGAGAGAGAGAGAGAGAGAGAGTACTCGGCGCTCCGCGCCGAAAAGGCATTCCCATAGGGAATCTTACTTCCCAGCTTTTCGCTAATGTCTACATGAATGAGTTTGATCAATTTGTGAAGCATGAGCTTAAGGTAAAAAATTACGCGCGGTATACGGATGACTTTGTCATCATTTCCGATGATGTTGAATACTTGCAAAAAATCCTGCCACCGATCAGAACATTTCTCGAAGAAAAACTGCTTCTCGAACTCCATCCACGAAAGGTCGAGATTCGGCGGTGTACCCGTGGCATCGACTTTCTCGGCTATGTCGTACTACCATACCATACTGTTGTCAGGACGAAAACAAAAAAGCGGATGATGAGGAAACTGAGAGAGCAAGTCACTCGATTCAAGAATGGGCGAATCAGCGAAGCGACTCTGAAGGGATCGTTGCGATCATATCTTGGCGTTCTTTCTCACGCCGATGCACATGGGTTAGCACAAGAGGTGGAGAGTCTTTTTTGGTATTGGGTCAAAGAATGATGAGGAAAATCAAGGGTTTTGAGGCAAAAAGTTGTCAACAGCTTACCAACAGCCCATAGTAGACTCCCCATCGGGTCTGCGTCATTCATTGTGTCGTATGATACAAACAACACAAATGCCAGTGGGGCTGACGGCAAAACCAGCAAGCCCTGTAAAGGTGAAATACTGCCTTTACGCGAGAAAATCGACGGAGCAAGAGGACAAGCAGGTACTGTCCATCGATAGCCAGATAGCGGAGATGGAGAAGATGGCAGCGAATGACGGACTGGAGATAGCGATCAGGAAAAAGGAGTCTCATTCGGCCAAAGAGGCTGGGCAGAGGCCGGTATTCAATGAGATCGTCGAAGAGCTGAAACAAGGCAAGTTCAACGGAATCTTGACATGGGCACCTGACCGTATCGCTCGTAACGCAGGCGACCTCGGCAGGATCGTCGACCTCATGGATCAGAAAAGGCTTGTCGAGATACGCACGTATGGACAAAAGTTCATGAACACGCCGAATGACAAGTTCATGCTGATGATATTAGGGTCGCAGGCGAAATTGGAGAACGATAACAAAGTCATAAACGTGAGACGAGGATTGCGAGCGAGAGCGGCCATGGGACTGCGGCCATCGGTAGCGCCGACGGGATACCTCAACAGCAAGAACAAGGACGAGAAGTGTCAGGTGATCGTAGACCCTTTACGCGCACCGGTGGTAAAGCAGATGTTCGAGAAAGTAGCGTATGAAAATTACTCAGGCAGAAGGATATATCGATGGCTCAAGGAAATCGACTTCAAGAACAAGAACGGCAAATACATCACTCTCGGCAATATCTACCGCATGCTCCGTATGACCTTCTACTACGGCGTATTCGAGTATCCCGTCGACAGCGGCGAGTGGTATACCGGAAAGCATACGCCGATCATATCAAAAGAACTTTTTGACGCCGTGCAGGAAAAGATCAAAGTGGAGAAAAAGAAAGCTTACGGCCGGGAGTTCGCCTTCACGAGAATGTTTCACTGTGCCTATTGCGGATCGGGTATCACGGCCGAGGAAAAGATCAAAGAGCTGAAAGACGGCGGCTTCAACGCCCACATATACTACCGATGCACAAAGGTGAAAGATAGAGACTGCCCGAATGAGTCAGTCAGCGAAACTATTCTCATCGACGAGATGCTCCCCATCATCGACAAAATGAGTCTAGACAAAAGTGAGCTCAAGCACAAGCTACAGGAAGAGGTGGCGCGGTATGCGCTCTTCCAGACAGGGGTGCTCGGCCTCGACCTGAAGCAATCGAAAAAGCACAAAGATGTCAGCATCAAGATCTTCGCTAAGCATATGCTGAAACACGGGACGGTGTTACAGAAGAGGGAGGTGTTGTCGTGTATAAAGAGCGGGATAGTGCTGAGGGATAAGAAACTCTTGATCGATTAGAACCACCTCCTGTTCAAGAGATCATCCTGATCCTTCTTTATTACCTCTATATTAGGTCTATGCCAGCCAAATCTATCGAAGAAAAATACTATCGTGTCAAGAGCTAGTTCTTGGGGCTTTGTGATTAATGCCTCTTTAGAGTACTGTTCAGAAAATGGAATTTCTTCCGCGGTCGTATTGTATTCTTCCCAAAGGGGCCCCCGCGATAGATCATTGAGCGATAGACCTCTACCTTTCGTATTCCGTAGGGATATATTTACTCGCACACCTTCATCGTAAATACCTGCTTGTGCCAACCTCGAAAGAAATTGGAATATTTCTGTTATCAGGTAAGTAGCCCCAACGATACTCAATTGTTCGCCGGGTTTAATGGTCTGGTTTGCTACAATATCCCAGCCGTTGCGCTCAGCCCAATCGTCATTGAGCGCACGATAGTGCAAATACTGACCGCTTTGGTACATGCGCCAAAATTCTATGTGATCGTACCATTCGATCCAACCCTCGTAATAGTTAGCGCCAGGCGACAAATCGGTATCATCACCTTTACGCCGAGGATAGTGAGGATAATTCCATCCTCGAAGTTGTACATGATTCTTTTCAACAAGAGAACGACAATCACCGAGTGATTTCAATTTCATCTCATCAACTAAAGGTTGGAAATTTATCCTCCAATATCCGCGAGATTTTATTTTTTCTAGAAGTTCCTTTTTCATAGGTCTTTAATTTCCTTATCCAATTTTTCTCTCACGCGCATTTCCATACTGATATTCTCTCCTGTATTAAGTCCCATGCGAGTCAATCGTTTCATCATCTTGGCCGTTGCACTGGTAATAATCTCGCGCATGTCATACGAGCTTGAGACTGGTGCACTTTGGACACGACCGCTCTTATTTCGATAGTATACACAGCCTCTCTTGGTATCTGAACCATCTTTTCTGCATATCACTGGTATCTCTTCAAACGGCAATACCGTGATAACAATATATTCTTTTTTCGCATCATCAATCACCAACGAAACATGAAAGTCGACATGGGGATCTGCGTAAGCGGCCATCTGATCCTTCATAATATCTTCATTATAGGTTGCTTTTTGGGCTGCAGTAACACCATGACGTTTGAAAGATCCATCTTCAATTCCGATTACGAGATCGCCCCCTTCTTGAACATTCGACATGGCTAAGATATCTTTTGCCAATGATTTAACATCCCAGTCGTAAGGACCCTTGACTTCGAATGTCTGGGTCTCCGCTCCTCCTTCAAGTTTTGACTCGAGTTCCTCAATTGTCATAGCTATCAAATTATATCCTACTTGGTGCGGATTTATGAGGCATCCGCGTCGGCCTTGGTTGTGCCGGGAGGGAGAATCGAACTCCCATGGATTGCTCCGCACGATTTTGAGTCGTGTGCGTCTGCCAGTTCCGCCATCCCGGCTTTTTCAGAAAAATTCTAGCAATTTTTTTCAAGGAAATCAAATTTATAATGATTTCTTCAATCCATCCTTGGAAACTCGATTGGACTGCCCACTTCGACCGGACCTACGTGTGAAGCGTTTGATATCGTATATAGACGGACATCGTCGATATGAGCAGATTTTGGCGGAGCCAGTATCTCCAGATTCCCGTCGCTTTCTGGAGGCATAGCAGAGACAGTGAGCTCGACGATATTTCCTGTCATGACTTGCGGCGAAAAATATTGGTCAAAAACCAGATTTCCGAGCGAGTAGACCACGGGGACATCGCCGATCCACTCGCGATCCTCGATGACATGCGGATGCGCTCCAATGATCGCAAAAGCGCCAGCCGCAACGAGCTCTCTGGCTTTTTCCTTGACTCGTAGAGGGGAAGTCGAAGCGTATTCGTCGCCCCAATGAGCCATTACTATGACAGGATATCCCAGAGACGAGAGGCGATGAACATCCGCAAGGATACGGTCAAATCCCGGCTCGAATTCGTGATAACCGACAAAAGCAAGGCAAATGCCTTTTTTACAGATGATGTCGGCTGTAGAACTGGCGCCAGTTATGGTTTCGCTTGTCGATGTAAACATGCTTTGGCTCGTCGATCCGCTTACTGGACCGATATTCGAAGGGTCGCCGAACCATTCGACGCCGGCTTATTCCAGCCAATGATGCGTTTGATCGATGCCGTCTATGCCAAAATTACCCGTGTGATTATTTGCCAAGCTCACTGCGGTCAATCCAGCTCGCTTTAAAACCGGCGCCGTGCTCGTAGCAAAGGTAAAAATTAGGTCTTTTCCAAATGAGCTATCAGAGAGAAATGTCTTCGAAGGATAATCGGTGATAGAACCTTCCAGATTGGCGATAGAGATATCCGCGCTATGAAATAATGGGGCAATGCCGGCGAACAGAGAATCGTATCCATTCGTTTCGCCAAAAGCCCGATTCCCTCGATCGAGCATGATATCGCCGCCGATCATTACTATGATAGTTGAAGCGGAGGGAGCAATAGCCATCGTTTGCTTTGATTTAATTTTCATCTCCGTCGTGCCAACGGAGGAAGAGTGATTTGACCGTTGCATTATCAGCGCCAAGCATAGGGCAAGAAAAATAAGGACAGGCAAGACGATGATGGAAATCTTCAAAAACGGCTTCATGATGATTCAAGTATAGTACAGATCACATAACAAAAATATATGATGTTTGCGTAGGATTTTTTGTCTAAAAACCAAAAAAGTCTCATAGCATAGAAAGGAGCATTGATAGATTACCGATATTTACAATGTACATACATTGTAAAATGCCTCAAAAAAGAAAAGCCACACAATAGGTGCGGCTTGAAATTTCATTCATCTCTTTTAAAGCAATTCCGGTGCTGATACGTTTCATATTCCCAGAATATTTTTCCGGTAGCTGAGATTTTTAAGTCGATATTGACGAGGGTGTCTCTGTAAGCCATATTTTAGTCCTTTCTATCTAAATTGGATGATGACTATAATTCGATGATTTATCTAATTTTTGTTGTTCCATTTATTTACTTTCAACTTTTAGCTTTCTGAATTATAATATTCGTATGCCTCCACAAAAAAATAAATATTTCGCTGACTCGATTTTTTGGATAGAAGTGGAAAAGATAAGCCCGAATCCTTTTCAACCAAGACGCGATTTCGACGAGGCAAAGCTAAAGGATCTTGCCGAGTCGATCCGTATGTACGGCATCCTTCAGCCGCTCGTAGTGACTCGTCGAGAAACTGCGCATCCGGACGGACTGATCGTCGATTATGAATTGATCTCTGGCGAGAGGAGGTTGCGCGCTTCAAAGATCGCCGGACTGGCCAGAGTTCCTGCTCTGGTGAGGACTTCCGAAGATTCAGATAGGATAAAGCTCGAGCTTGCCATCATAGAAAACCTGCAACGCGAGGACATAAACGCCGTCGACCGCGCGCGCGCCTTCGATCGCTTGATAAAGGAATTCGGCATGCGTCATGCCCAAGTCGCCGAAAAAATAGGCAAGAGCCGCGAATATGTTTCGAATACTTTGCGCATCTTGGCTTTGCCTGCGCACATGCTCGATGCTGTTTCCGCCGGACATATCTCAGAAGGGCATACTCGTCCGCTTTTGATGCTCGTAGATCGACCGGAAGAGCAAGCAGTCCTTTTCAAGGAGATTACAACGAACAAAATAAATGTCCGAGAAGCCGAGATGTTCGCCCGACGAATCGCACAAGACCGCGCAAGGAGGAAAGACAAGAACGATCCGGAATTGGAAGAGCTCGAGAATATGCTGGCAGGATCACTCGGCACAAAAGTCTACATAGAAAAAAGGCAGAATGGCGGAAAAATAATGATCGACTTCTTCTCCAACTCTGACGTACGCACGATTTTGGAGCTTTTGAACAAGGGCAAAGAGGGGAATGTGCAATCGGAAAGCTCTGCGGCTACGGGCATTGTTGCCGGCGACAAAGATAAGGTTTCAGATTCTGCACCGATAGACGACCGCTCGCCGAAGGAAAAAAATGAAGACGATAATTCAGATCTGTATTCGTTGAAGGATTTCTCGGTTTAGCCAAGACCATATATTTCAGATATCGTGAATTTTTGCATTGTCGCTTCATTGGGTAGGCGGTTTAATCAATGCGCGTCTTTTGATCATGCAAGAAAAAAGCCGCAACACATGAGGTGAAGCGGCTTGATGAATAGAGCAAAATAATCAACTCGCAACGCATGGTTGCGATTTTGCTTTTTCGAGGACTTCTGCGACGATGTTCGTCAACGCCAGAATCTCGAATGGCTTGCCGATTATATAATTGCTGAATTGCTCGAGATCCTCTGATTTATGAGACCCTAGATGACCCGAAATGAATATGATCGGCACCATCATTCCCATTAATCGAAGTTGATTTGCCAGTCCGAGACCATTCAAGACAGGCATGACAACGTCAGTGATCACCAGATCAGGTTTGAAGCCGTTTTCGATTGCTTTTATGGCTTCCAGACCATTTGCCGCTGTCTTGCATTCATATCCGCTTTTTGACAGAACATTGTTCGCAAGCTCCAGCAACGACTCGTTGTCATCGACAAAGAGTATCTTTTCTTTCATAGTTTTCCTTTATCTTTTTTTATTTTGGCTCTCTTTTGAGAGTTCGAAGAACTGTTTGACCGAATTCTATGTTATCAGATTAAAGTAGATGTGTCAATAGATGGGCTTGAATTCAATGGGCGATGTGCACATATATATGAGAAATCCAGCGACTAAATATTCTTATTTTTCTTTACGAAACCTCTCGGTTTTTTGGCTATCGCAAGCAATTCGATGGCGCGCGAAAGGGTGATGTCGTATGGATTGTCGGTTCCTTTTAGCGAGCGGAAATCACCATCACGGACGATATATGGCCCGAATCTGCCGATAGAAGCTTTTATTTCCTTGCCGGTCGCCGGGTCAATGCCGAGCGAGCGTGGCAAGCTCAAATACCTCAAAGCATCCGCGACTGTTATCTTTGATGGGTCGATGGTTTTTGGTATCGAAGCCATTTTTGGTTTGACTGGTACAGGAGCGACTGGTTCGGCGAGCGGCGATTCTCCCCCTTTTTTTTCATCAATAAAATCAACAGCTTTCTTGTTTTTTACCGTTTTAACTCCGTCTTTCTTTTTTGATTTTCTGGCCTTCTTCACTTTTGGCAATTTTATACCGAGCTGTACATATGGCCCGAATCTTCCATTGAGCACAAAGATCGGCAATCCTGTGGCCGGATCGGTGCCGATCGGCTCGTCTTTTTTGTATTCCATACCGTCGATGGAAAGCGCGCCATCACAATCCGGATAGCGCGAACAAGACAGGAATTTGCCGCCGCGGCCCAGCTTTATCTGCATAGGGCTGCCGCATTTCGGGCATCTGTATTTTGCGTCTGCGACGCCGAGATCGGTCGCTTTGGCCAGCTTGTCTTTCGATCTCACTTCTTTTGAAAAAGGATCATAGAAATCAGACAGGGTCTTTTCATAAGTGCGTTTGCCGTCGGCTATCTCATCCAATTCGTTTTCCATCTCTGCAGTAAAAGTGTCGCTGATATAAGTAGGGAAATTCTCTTCAAGAAAAGAAGACACGACGTCGCCGGTATCGGTCGGCCGGAGCGAACGGCCCTCTTTTTCCACATAGCCGCGGTCCTCTATCGTCTTTGTTATGCTGGCATAAGTAGAAGGTCGGCCGATGCCCCTTTTTTCCAGTTCTTTGATCAGACCTGCTTCGGTGTATCGCGCCGGCGGCTGGGTTTGTTTGGCCAGAGAATCTATGGATACGAGGTCGAGCTTTTCTCCCTTGCCGCATTTTGGCAAATCGATCTCTTCGCCCGTCGATTCGGGGTCGGCTTTTAGCCATCCGTCATAGATGATGCGCGAGCCAGAGGCAACGAAGTCGGGGATTTTTCCATTCTCGACTTCTTTTACATTCGCCGCTATCTTTGTCCTTGCCACCCTAGCGTCTGCCATCTGCGAAGCTACGGCACGAGACCAAATGAGCCGATAGAGCTTCTTTTGCTCGTCATTATGCCCCGCCGATTCCTTTTCAAAATGGGAAGGGCGTATGGCCTCATGCGCTTCTTGGGCATTCTTGCTCTTTGCTGAATATGTCCTGAATTGGAGATATTCCTTGCCATATTTTTTCTCGATGGTTGAAGCGATAGCTCCGAGGGCTTGTTTGCTGAGATTGGTTGAATCGGTGCGCATATAGGTGATAAAGCCGGATTCATACAATTTTTGCGCGATGCCCATGGTTCTCGACGGAGAAAATCCTAGGCGCGAGCTAGCGGTTTGTTGAAGGGTAGAAGTGATGAAAGGCGCGCGCGGCTGGCGTTTTTGCTCGCTCTCTTCTATATCTGAAATTTTCCAAGGATTATTTCTGGCAACATCTAGTATGCGCTCGACTTCATCCTTGTTGCGCGGCTCTTCGGTGCATGTCAGCGTCAGATCCGCCTTGTTCATGGTTTTGAACTTTCCGGCGATGGTCCAATAATCCTCCGGCTTGAATGCGCGTATCTCTCGCTCGCGTTCCATTATTATGCGGAGCGCCGGCGATTGAACGCGACCGGCGGAAAGACCATATCGTACCTTCTTCCATATCAAGCCGGACAGATCATATCCCACCAGGCGGTCGAGCACGCGCCGCGCTTCTTGGGCTTTTCGCAAGTTCTGATCTATGTCTCGCGGATGTTCGATAGCATCGAGCACGGCCTCTTTTGTGATTTCATGATAGGTAACCCTTTTTATCTTTGAAGAGGAAATGCTTTTCTCATTTTTCATAAGCAATTCAGAAATATGCCAAGCGATCGCTTCGCCTTCGCGGTCTGGGTCTGTCGCGAGGAGTATCTCGTCTGCTTTGGCCGCCTCCCTTTTTATGTCGGCTATGATCGGCTCTTTTTTAGCTACGACCTCATAATGCGGGACAAAGCCGCCATCTATATCTATCGCTTTTCGATTCGATTTCGGCAAATCTCGCACATGACCAACGGAAGCGAGCACGCGAAAATCTTTTCCAAGGTATTTGGAGATCGTTTTTGCTTTCGATGGGCTTTCTACGATGACGAGCTTCATATATATAGTGTCGTGCGTAAGTATTGCACGATGATGGATTGTTTGGCAAATTCTGATAATCTTTATCTAGCCCTCCTAACCACATTGCCATTCGTTTTGACGAGGCCGTCTATCTCCAAAAAAGAAACTAACGGATTGAGTTCTACCATGGGCAAGCTCAATTCGCGGCAGAGGTTGTCTTTGTTCATGGATCCGGTTTCAAGGGCTTGGATTATTTGACGCGATGATGGGTCGAGGGCGGCCAAGCGCTCCGGAGAGATTTTTGGCACTGGTTCGATTGCTTCGAATCCTAGCTCCTCCAATATGTCTTTTGAAGAGCTTACTGCCAGGGCAGAAGGAGTATGAAGGAGCATATTCGGTCCGGCGGAAAGCGGATTATAGATAGAGCCGGGCACAGCCAATACAGAACGATTGTAGTCAAATGCCTGTTTTGTCGTGATCAAACTGCCGCTCTTGATCCTTCCTTCGATGATGAGAGTCGCTCTTGAAATGCCGGCCATCAGCCGATTGCGCTGGGGAAATATGTAATAATAGCCGATCTGGTTATGCTCGAACTCGGATAGAAGACATCCTCCGGCATTGACTATCCTATCGGCCAAATCATGATGCTCTGGCGGGTATAGGACATTTCTATCTAATCCTGAGCCAGGGAAAGATATCGTCTTTAGACCGGCCTCGAGCGCCGCTTCGTGAGCGAATCCGTCAATGCCAGTCGCCAAACCGGAGACGATCACGATCGGGTAGCCGGCAAGGCCGGTCACGAGATTATGAACGCAATCGCATCCATAATCAGTCGGCGTACGCGAGCCGATTACCGTCAAATAGACGGCTTTTTGCGGCGGCGGAGTTCCTATGCAATAGAGCCGTTTCGGTGGATCGTTTATCTGCAACAAAAGCTCTGGCCATTCTTCTCTGTTTAGTTCGAAAATTTTGTGCATAGTTTTTATTTGTGAGAGATGTCTTTGGTTGGCCGCATGGTCGATTTTGCTTTGAACAATATCCTCAAATTTTCTGGAGAATTTGTCCCATTCATCATGATCTTTTTTATACGACATCCCAAAACAATATCAAAAAACTATTAAGAAAAGTTAAAAAAGTTATAAAGAAAAGCTAAAGTCATAGGAGACCTCGCGAGGTGAGGAAGCAGATGCTTGGAGATTCCGCATGGCCTGAACGCGACGCCGCAAGACGGCATGAAATGCTATGCCAATCCACTTTCCACTTTCCGCTTTTTGCCTTATAATTACCGCATCATGCTAGATATAAAATTCATACGCGAAAACAAGGATCTTGTGGCTGCCGGTGCAAAGAAGAAGCACGTCGATATAGATCTCGATGCTTTGGTAGCCATAGATGAAAAGAGGAAGGCGCTTTTGTCGTCCATAGAGAGCAAGCGCGCCGAGCAAAACGCCGCCAATGATGCGATCGCCAGCGCAAAATCGCCGGACGAAAGGCAAAAGCTCATCGGATCGATGAAGACGGTCAAATCGGCCGTAGAAAAAGAAGAAAACGAATTAAAAGAAGCGATGAAGGATTGGCAGAATCTCATGTTGCGCGTGCCGAACATCCCGGATATGAGCGTGCCAGAAGGGAATACGGATGCGGATAACAGAGAATACAAATGCTGGGGCGAAAAGACAAAATTCGATTTCGAGCCGAAAGATCATGTCGAATTGATGACGAAACACAATATGGTCGACTTTGAGCGCGGCGCAAAGGTGCACGGCTTTCGAGGATATTTTTTAACCGGTGATGGAGCAAGGTTGTCTTTTGCCATTTGGCAATATGCGATGAGATTCTTCTCCGAAAAGAATTTTATGCCTATAATTCCTCCTGTGATAGTCAGAAAATTGACGATGTATGGGACCGGCTATCTGCCGGCAGGCGAAGATGACCTCTACAAGACGCAGGATAGCGATTATCTGGTTGGAACCGCCGAAGTGCCGCTCATGGGCATGCATGCCGATGAAGTGCTCGAGATGAAAGACTTGCCAAAGAGATATCTCGGCTTTTCTCCATGCTATCGCCGCGAAGCAGGCGCCCATTCAAAAGACATAAAAGGCCTCATACGTGTCCATGAATTCTTTAAATTCGAACAGCTCATACTCTGTTCTGCCGATCATGAAGTCTCGGTCTCTTTCCACGAAGAATTAAATCGCAATACAGAAGAGTTCATAGAGACCCTGGGCATACCGTACCATACTGTCATCAATTGCGGCGGCGACCTAGGACTCGGTCAGGTCAAGAAATACGATGTCGAGCTCTGGGTTCCAAAAGAGAACAAATATCGCGAGATCGGCTCGGCATCATATTTTCATGATTTTCAAACCCGCCGTTTGAACATCCGCTACAAGGATAGCGACGGCAAGCTCCGCTATGCGCATTCTCTCAATGCCACAGCCATACCGACGCCGCGCATCCTCGTCTCTCTGATCGAAAATTTCCAACAAGCGGACGGGTCGATCCGTATCCCGAAAGTCCTTGTCCCTTACTTTGGAAAAGACAAGATAGAATGAAGAGCTCATTGCGCTCGTCAAAACGCCGAGTTCTGCGCAAAAAAAAGATTTTGCGGGCATGGCTCTTGTCGATCCTCGCGCTTTTTCTGATCTCTCTGACAGGTCTGCTTTTTTTGAGGTCTTCCTTTATAAGGATCTCATCGATATCAGTCCAAGGGGGCGATGCTGTTTTGGACGGGCAGATCCAATCGATCGCGGAAAAAAGCATCATCGGAGATTATCTTTGGCTCATACCAAAGGATTCGTTCTTCTTTTTCCCTTCAAGAAGACTGTCTGACAGCATTCCATCCG
The DNA here is from genome assembly GCA_964565685.1 of uncultured Candidatus Saccharibacteria bacterium. Taxonomy (GTDB): domain Bacteria; phylum Patescibacteriota; class Minisyncoccia; order Phycocordibacterales; family PALSA-1337; genus JAGWNR01. The sequence goes on along the minus strand of CAZMFR010000006.1, from coordinate 46,729 downwards.
AATTTCCGACTGTTTCCAACATCTATTTTTATCGCCAAGGGTTAACGGCTATAAAAGCTGTCGTAAAGGAACGCACGGCTTATACAATGGTTTGCACCGACCAAGACAATCAAAATCGAGGAGACGATCAATCGTCAGGAACATGTTATCATGCGGACGAGGATGGTTTTATTTTTGAGGCGGCTTCGAGCACCGATGGAGGTTTTTTGGTCTATGATATTTCGTTGCCGGAAAATATCGATCCTATCGGCATAGATTTCTTGGACAGCGGACGACTGCAGGAGCTGGCCTCGTTTGTCGGTTCTTTGGCTCAGCTCGGCTTTGTCGATGATGATATCGCTATCCCGTCAAGCGGAAATTATGACCTGACGCTAGAAGAATCCGAAGGTCAAAAGTATCTAGTCGCCAGTCAAGAAAACAACGGCTCGGTTCTTGGCGCTAACGGTCAGAGGATTGTCATGTCATCGACTTCCGCTCCCATTTTACATTTATTCATAGACGAGAACCGGCCTTTTGCAGAGACTCTAGAAGATTTCTCGGCATTTTGGCAGGAATATATGGCTTCATCCACGAGATCATCGAGCAAATCCGCTGCGGTTCTATCATCTGTCGATATGCGCTATGGCGACAATATAATATATAAAACCAGATGAACGGCCTAAAATTTAAAATATTTTTCCAAATAGGAGGCATCGTCTTTCTTGCCCTCCTTGCCTCTTTTGTTGCGGCGGAGGCAAAGCCGTGGACGGAAAAAATCATCAGCAATGCCTTCAGCCACAAAAACCAAGACGCCGGTTCGGCTTCGATCGACAATAGGGAGATAAATGATGAGGATCCGACGCATGTCTCAGGGCTTTCGCGCGTCTACACATTTGTCCCAGGCGCCGTCGACATAGAATCGGAAGACAATGCTTGGATCGTTCCAGCGATCACTGGTCCGTTGACCGCGCAGGAATATATGGTCCTCGATCTGCATTCTGGCGCTATCCTCGAAAATAAAGATATCGACAAGGTGGTTCCGATCGCATCCTTGACGAAACTCGTCACTGCCGAAGTTTCGCGCCAACTCATGCCGCCGGACAGAGAAATCACTATCACTGCCGCTATGCTGGCAGCATATGGATCGAACGGTCATTTGCGTCTCGGCGAGGTCATCTCGGCTGGCGAGCTTCTGTATCCTCTCCTATTCGTCTCTTCAAACGATTCCGCCGAAGCGCTGGCCCAAGGATACGAATCTGATCCGGCCAAGAGCCGTAAAGATTTTATTCGCGCCATGAACGATTGGGTCCATTTGATCGGCGCATATCACACTGATTTTTATGACCCGTCCGGTTTGTCTTCATATACTGTCTCGACCGCTCGCGACCAAGCGACCATTTTGGGATGGATCTACAAGAACGACCCGGCTCTGATCGCCGTCACCGACGAGCGTTCGGCGACAGTGCGATTGCATACTTGGACGAATTCCACTCATTTTATGAATCTCTCGAATTATGAGGGCGGCAAGGACGGCTATATCTCAGAAGCTGGCGAAACGGCCGCCTCGCTCTTTTCCGCCGATGCCAATACTGCCGCTTCGTCTTCTCCTGCGCGCTATCTGGTCGTCGTCCTCGGAAGCCAGAACCGCGACAATGACGTTTTGTCTTTGCTTAAAAAAGTCGAGGGAAGGTAGAGGAATGGTCAAGGATTTGACCTGAAGATCCGGCTGTTTTGAAAATTCCGAATGATCGCCGATACACAAAGCGATCAAAAGATATTTTGTAAAGAGCGGCATTTCATGTACCATACTCGTGATGAAAAGAAAGGACAAGGAATCAATAGATCTCGGCTTTTGGAAAAAAGTCAAGGAGAACGCGGACAGGGAAAAGCGGCCGATTTTGACCTTGGCGCCGATGGCGGACGTGACTGACGCGGCTTTTCGGCGCATCATCGCTAAGTATAGCCGTATGGGCGAGGAAGGCGGCGGACCTGATGTCATGTGGACTGAATTCGTCTCGGCTGACGGATTATGTTCGCCCGGCAGGAAGATTCTCCTGCGCGACCTCGCTTTCTCAAAAAAGGAAAGACCGATCGTAGCACAGCTCTTTACTTCGAATCCTGAAAAGATGCGAGATGCCGCACTGCTCGTCGCACGCCTAGGTTTCGACGGTCTAGACATAAATATGGGCTGTCCAGATCGTTCCATCGAAAAGCAAAAAGCCGGCGCGGCGATGATGAAAGACGCAGATAATGCGATCAAAGTCATCAAGGCGGCTAGGGAAGGGGTACGTGATATCGATGGCGCCAAACTTTCGGATACTATATCTCTCGGGGCACTCGAATTTCTTGGTAGAAATTCGCTCAAATCCTCGGCCGTCGCCTGCGGAGCCCCCTCGAAAAATGCATCCAAAAGTTTGTCTTTGATTCCCATTTCCATCAAAACACGCATCGGATATAACAAAATCGAGATAGACACCTGGATCCGCGCTCTCCTTGAACAGAGACTGCCTGTTTTGACTGTTCATTTGCGGACTAGAAAAGAGATGTCTGACGTGCCGGCGCATTGGGAGCTAATGCCGGAGATCGTAAAGCTCCGCGATGAGATAAGTCCGGAGACCTTGATCATCGGCAACGGCGATGCCGAGTCATTGGAAGACGCATATAAAAAATATGAAAAATCAGGTTGCGACGGCGTCATGTTCGGTCGGGCTATCTTTGGGAATCCGTGGCTGTTCGATAGAGAAAAAGATCCAAAACTCATGATTCAAGATTCAAGAGGCGAAGGAAATAAGAAAAACAAAAAAGAAGAAAAAGAAAAAATCGAAGAGAAGCTGCATGTCATGCTCGAGCATACGGAACTTTTTGAAAATCTCTTCGGCGATATAAAAAGCTTCGCCGTCATGAAAAAACACTACAAGGCATACGTGAACGGATGGAATGGCGCCAAAGAATTGCGGGCAATGCTGATGGAGGCGGATAGTGTTTCGGAAGCCAAAGATATCGTGGACAGATATATTGTTGCGCGAGGGTCTTTTTTGCGATAAAAAAGCCGCAAATCTCTCTGCGGCTTTCATGTCGTTTCGTCCGGCCATACGCCGTTCACGACGATTATTCCAGAATTTTTCTGCAAAAGACTGACAGGATATGTCCCTCGCCAAAGCATGCCGTCGGCTGCTTGCAAGGACGGTTGGCGCCTCTTGCGTCTCGCAGCATCTTCCCTTATCAATTTTTGCGAATAGATATCTGGTTTGAGCTTTTCTTGGTCAAAAGAACGGAAGTTTGATTCGCCTGACCGCTTGTCGTGTCGCCGTTCTTCCAGCTCCGCATTTTTGATGAGAAAGCCCATCAATGTCCATTCACTATATCTTGGATACATCGGATCATATACCCATTTGAACATCTCGGTTTGGACCGTAGCGTCTTGCAACGCATGCAGGGCGGCTGCGCATGTGGCGCCTGGAGGACGCTCGCGCTTTATTTTCTGCTTTGGGCTGACGATCGGCATCTCGATCTGTTCGCTATGGATCGTTTTCGGTTCGATCTCTAGAATGACTGTAGTCGGATCATTTTTGGCTTTTGGAGGTGTATCTTTCGAGCTCCTCGCCTTGGTCGTGACAAAACGCCTTGCGACGCTTGTCTTTATCGTTCCGGCCATGAAAAGAAGCCGGACGATGAATCGTATGAATATATTCATTGCTCGTTCCTTTTTGCTTTTTGTTGTTGAAAGAATCTAAAAAGTATTGTATCATGATATCGTAAAAGTTCAAAGCGCGAATGCTCCGCTTTATGCTTTCTGATTTTTGTCTTATACTTTCAATCAAACCAACATGGAGAACAAAAAAGAATCAGTGTTATATCGCGCATATCGCCCGCAGACCTTCGGCGAGATCCTCGGTCAAGAATCCGTGGTTGCCGCCCTAGAAGGATCGATAAAAAACGGCCGCATCTCGCATGCATATCTTTTTGCCGGATCGCGCGGCACCGGCAAGACTTCCATTGCGCGCATTTTTGCCAGAGCAATAAAAGTCAGCGCGAATGATCTGTACGAGATCGATGCCGCGTCGAATCGCGGTATCGACGATATCAGGGAATTGCGCGACGGCGTCGCCGTCTTGCCTTTTGAATCGCCATACAAGGTGTACATTCTCGACGAGGTCCATATGCTGTCAAAGGACGCGTGGAACGCTCTCTTGAAAACATTAGAGGAACCGCCAGCCCACGTCATCTTCATACTTGCCACAACCGAGCTCGACAAAGTGCCGGAAACAGTCATCTCGCGCTGTCAGGTTTTTTCATTTAAAAAGCCGTCAAAGGCGATCCTAAAGGGCATGATCGACAGGGTCGCAAAAGAAGAAAAAGTAAAGCTAGGCCAAGGAACCTCTGAATTGATCGCGCTCCTCGGCGATGGATCGTTCCGTGACGCGCTCGGCATACTTCAAAAGATAATCGGAGCTTGCGATATGGATAAAAATGGTGAGGGCAAGAAAAACAGCGAAGTCTCGATTGAAGAAGTAGAAAAATTGACAGGAGCTCCAAAGGGAAAATTGGTCAATGATTGTGTCAAGGGAATCGCCGTTAGGGATACCGAGCTCGCTCTGACTGCTGTTTCAAAAGCCGCCGAAGAGGGAATATCCATGAATCTTTTTTCCGAGCTGTTATTAGAACGTCTGCGTGCCATCCTGCTCGTCCGATCTGCGCCCGCTTTGGCAAAAGAGATTGAATCCTCATCGTCAGAAGACGATTGGAAATTAGTCAAAGAGCTTTCAAGCAATCCAGACGCCATTAATTCAGAGACCTTGCTTGCCTTTATCCGTGCGGCGAATATGATCGGCCGCACTTCGATCGAGTCATTGCCGTTAGAGCTTGCAGTGATAGATGTGTGTAAGATTAACTAAAAATAATGAAAGAGATTAACACCATAGCTTCTGCTGACAATATTGAAGCGATAAAATTTTATAAAAAGCACGGATGCAAAGAAGTCGATATTGGTCTCGAAAAAGAATTTTAATTTCCCATTTACTACTATGAATCCCACAACCGCGATTTCTGAAAAAAAGACTGTCGACTGGCTCTTTGGAGTCGGCATGTTCATAAAGGCAGGCGCCGCTCTGTTCGAGATCGGCACGGGGATCGGCACCCTTTTTCTCACGACCAACGAAGTTCTAGGTGTGACTCAGCTCTTGGTCCAAGGCAAGCTAGCCGCTGACCCGGATAATTTTCTAGCGAATTATATCCTCGACCTCGCTGCAAAATATACGCCTGGTCAAACTAACTGGTTTCTTTTTTCATATCTCGCAGGTCATGGCATCATCAATCTGTTTCTGGTCATAGCTCTGTTGCGCAAAAAAATGTGGGCATATCCGCTCTCGCTCGCTATCTTTGGACTATTTGTTATCTATGAAGCTTGGCAGTCCTATTCTACCTATGCGCCGTTGCTCGTCGCTTTCACCATATTCGACCTTGTCGTCATTTGGCTCATTTGGATGGAATATAGATATATCCTGAGAAAAAGAAATGTAAAGTAGCTTTATATAGTTTGATCTATTGAGATCGTTATTAAACCTTGCCGTTCTGCGTTTTTCAAGTTAATATGAAGTCTATTGCGAGATCGTCTAATGGTAGGACAGGAGCCTTTGAAGCTTCTAATCTTGGTTCGATCCCAAGTCTCGCAGCAGACTCGGTAAATCAGTATTTTTAGGGCTATTTGCAAGTATGGCAAATGGGTTTTTGAATATGTATTGAGCCACGGATTTGTTTTTGAAAGTTGCGTTCGAGAGTAACTTTTCTAGCATTTTTCTCTTTTCATATTCATTGAGCGTCAAATATTTTTCCGAGGCTCTGTTGCCGTCCAAAAATATATTTTTGATCTGTTCGAGAGTATGGACTGATACCCCGCCTTTTATCTCCACTTCAGACAATTGCTTTTTAAACTCAACCCGTCTGTTCTCTATCTCAAGCATTTTTTGCTCGTATAAGTCTTTCCGGAGGACTTGGGAAGTATAACTATCGACTAACAGGGATTCTTTCTCTGTAAGGGCGTTAAGTTCGTTTAAGAGGTTCTCCTTGGCGGCCTCGACATAAGTAAACTTGTTCTGATTTCTAGCTTTGTACGCCTCATAGGAAATTTCGATTAGTTCAGCATCATATTGAAGCACTTTAAAGACATCAGACAGAGCTTTGTCGACATACTCCGAGCGCATGTATCCTTTATGCTGATCACAGATGCCTTTGCCGTTCGTGCAGTAGTAATACTTGAATCCTTTGCGAGTATCGACTGTCAGGGCACAACCGCAGTTATCGCACTTCAAAAACCCTTGAGCAGAGTAAAAATATTTCTTTGGATGAGGATGAGCGCGACCATGCAGAATTTCTTGAGCCTTGTTGAATTGATTGACCGAAATGATGGCCTGGTGTTTTCCTTGATATATTTTCCCGTCCCTCTCCATGAGGCCGCAATAGAAGCGGGTAAGGAAGAACCGATGTATCTGGTTAGACCTGCACATACCGCCCGTTCTTGTGCGCAGACCCTCGTCATACAAGACTTTTGTTATTTGTTTAAGTGTATATCCGCCGGTAAGGTACAGCTCATAAGCTCTTACAATATACGGAGCAAAATTCTTATCAATCTTCACCGTCTTCGTTGCTTTGTCGTTTGTGTAACCAAGCGGTGCATGATTAGGCCATTCGCCACGCTCAAGTTTTGCACGGTTTCCGCGCTTCACGTTAGTTGAGAGATCACGGATATATTGATTGGCCATACCGAACTGCATAGAAAGCATGAGCACGTTATCAGAAGGGAGGTGAAGGCCTTCATACGTCCTGATCTCTTTGATGATGCCTTTTTGCAAGGAATCAATGATCTTACCGCCATCGATGAAATTTCGCGCAAGGCGGTCAAGCTTCCAACAGATGATCCCGTGAGCCTTGCCTTTCTTTATCGTCTCCATCATCTTGTTAAAGACAGGACGACCCTCAGACTTTGCAGATTTGCTTTCAAAGAGAATCTCCAAGACATCGAGCTTGTTCTGCTCGGCTATCCTTTTAAGCTCACTTTCTTGAGACTCCAAAGACATGACTTGTTTGTCCTCGGTGTCAGTGGATTTTCGGCAGTAGATGATGTATTTCATTTGAGTAAAAAAATTAATTAATAAATTAGAAGATGATAAAGGGAATTGTATACGAGAAAAAATTTCAAGCAAGGGTATAAACTTTATAATGTGCCTCGCCAAGCCATGCAGTTATGTATTTCTTGTCCACTTTTGGAGGACCGGCGACGCCAAGCTCTTCCATAATGAGTTCAAGGGTGGCCCTGTTCATACCAGCTGAGACTTCAGGCCTTTTCAGATTGCGAGAGCAGACATAAGCTTTCTGATTTTTCAATCGATAGTCTATGAATGACTTAGCCATATACTTTGAAAGATATGTCGAGATCTTTTCATGGCCATCGGTTAGGACGACATCGACGAATCCGTGCCCCCAAATCCCCGCAACCAGTCTGGTAGATCTCTCGGTTTGGGCGATATCCGCGGGTAGCCCCCAGAACAGAGCGTGGAAATGAACAGCTCCACGCTTTTGAAATTCTGGAACCGCGATGTACCGGAAAACTTTTCCGAATTTATAGCGCATAGCTTGGATAAAAGAGCTGAAGTCCTTGTATCCTTGTTTGATATCTCCCTGGTGCGTGTTGTAGGTGAAAGAAACAAGTAGAGGAAGGTCAGCTCCTCCAAGGTTAGATAGTATAAGCCGCTTAAAAGCCATTGAAGCGCGGGCAGCGTTATCTTTGCGCTTTCCCTCGAATTGCTCTTGTCGTAGTGAATCGCTTGCACATGCATCCATACCCGACACATCATCTCTATCCTTACGGACTCGGCGTTGTCGAGGGCGAATTGGGAGAGGTTTTTCATATGTGTACACTTCCAAGGTGTTATTAGATCTAATAATTTTGTTGTAGCCCATTGTCTTATTTGATTTATCCTATGTTAGGTAATTATCAAGTCGGAAAGCCGTCGGCGCCGCCGCGGTCTTAAGCCCGCGGCACCGCCTCGACGACCCCGCTCTCGGCAAACACAGCAAAGACGCCACCCAGAGAATCTAGGTACTCGTTTGCAGTTTCATCAGAAATACTCAACCTGTATTTCTTTTTGAAATATGCTTGTATGCGCATGATCAATAATTTATCGAACGATTGCATACAAATATCTTGGCATCATCGGCAAGTAACCTCTAGTTGACCCCAACATAAAAAAGGCCATATCAGAGGCCTTTTAAGTGAGGTTTATAACAACTACTTAAAGTTTTCTTCAGGTTTTTACGTCAAACTTGTCTCTATTGATAGAATATACATTGGTAGGCAATCGAGTAATGAGGTCATCATCAATAACTTTTTTTCTAAAATTAGAATTGATTTCTCGAATTTCTTTTGAGATAAGTCCATGTGCCTGCTTGGTCTTTTTTCCCAATTCTGAAAGTGAAACTCTGTCTTTGTTAAGAAGACAAAGAACTATTTTCATTCTGCTTGCAGACATTTTAAGTGGATAGCATAATTCTGGATTATCTTCTCTAAATATACCCCTGCTAGAATTGATCTTTATGCTCGTTTTTGTTGGTGTGGTTAGAATAGGATCTAAGAATTCATCATATTCAATATCTGGGTATTTCAACTCCGGGTATTTCAGCCGTTTTGTGTAGAATTCAATATCAGATGAGACGGATAATAGTACAGTATTGACGTTATCTTTAGAAGTAGAATTAAAATTTTTAATATAACCCGCAACAAAGATATCCTTTATCAGTGAGATAGCCGAGTTCAAGGAGAATCCCTCTTTTTTGAAATCATCTTCAGTAAGAGTGACTTCTTGAAATTCTTCGTCACAAATTTCTCGAGGTATTAGCTCGGCGCAGATCATCTCCAAAAACTTGATTGTGTCTTCTCTTAGGCTCATAGGACAATTTTATCATTACACTTTTAAAATGTATAACGAGTCAACACCGCGCCAAGCAGTACGCGGTCGCGGAACATACTCCAGAGCGTATGTCCGCTTCAATAACAGCTTGTAGTGCGCCTTTGCTTATATCCGCATGGCTACCGCGCTATCTCGTAATTGCTTCGCAATACCGAGGCGCGTCCGCCATGCCGATAACGCAGGCGCAAAGAGTATGGTGGTATGAAGCGGACGTAAAACAACCCCCGCGACCGCGCACCTCTTGGCGCGAATGACCCACCTAAAAATACCTATTTTATTGTAAGGGTGGTATAATTTAGAAAATTATTATTTAACACAAGGTAACTACTTATCATGTCTCAAAATACTTTAGAAAAGAAAGAAGCAATAAGATCAATCGTCCATGCCTCCGTTGAATCTTTTGCAGTCGGTTTTCAGGGCAGGCACGAAGGTGAATTGGATGATCCTGAAGGCACTTTGAATATGAAGATACACAATGTCTTTATTGCTGTTCTTGGACCGGAAATACAATACTACACAGCTCTTGTCCGTTCACTTGATAGTTCTTTGGGTAATATGCTAGAAAAAATGGCAATAAATATTGCCAAATTATCGTATGAAGTTAAACAAAATGTTGAAGGGCCTCTTAGCTTAAAACAAACTCAAGATATTGCGGAATTATTAGAAAAATACAAGCGCAGAGAAATTACTCCACCTACGATAAAAGACTATCAATTTTTGAGAATCAAACCAGCAGAAAAATCACTCGTTACAAAAAGGCATGATAGCGATTATTATTTAATCGACAAAGAAACAAGCGAAGAATCTTTGATTGAGTTAAAAATAGGCGGTGATCTTGATAACAAAAAAGCGCGATCAGAAAAAGAAGCTTTATTGGAACAATTCGCTATTTTATCAAATACACAGGCAAAGGACGCTGGTATTAAAATATTTTTTGCGACTGCTTATAATCGTTTTGGTGAGGGTAAGCCGTGGCGACAAGAAAGAGTACGTCAGTTTTTTGCTGATGATGAACTTTTGATCGGAAAAGATTTCTGGGATTTTGTCTGTAAATCGAAAGATGGATATAACATTGTGCTTGAAGCGTATAAAGAAAAAGCCGGCCTTATTAAAGCTTCGTTAGATTCAATAAGGAAAACTTATTTAGGATAATTATTATGCAACCACTTATCAAATGGCCGGGGGGTAAATCAAGAGAGTTTGAATACATTAAAGATATTATCCCCCAATATGATCGCTATATCGAACCGTTCTTTGGCGGTGGAGCTGTCTTTTTCCAACTAAAACCACGCAAAGCCATCATAAATGACGTGTGTGAAGAACTGACGTATTTTTATAAATTTGTAAAAGGCCAAGAAGATAAAAAAGAATTTAAAAAAGCTTTATATGACTATGTCGATAATTGGGAAAAAATACCAAAATATATTGATATTTTTGAAAACAAGATAATAAAATTATATGTTGATTTTAAGGATGATAAAATATCTATAGAAGATCTTGAAAAATCAGTAAATAAATATTTAGAGTCAGAGGAAAAGAGATTTAATGGCCTATTTAATAATGATTTTTGTCTAGATGATAAAAATTTATTGAGACAAATCATATCAAATCTTACTTCAAAACTTGGCAGAGTAAAAAAGATTGAAAAAGAACGAGGAAAAATTGGCGATGGCGATCTGATAAAAAATATCGAAACAGCATTTCGAAGCGGCTTCTATATGCACTTTAGGGATGTGATGAATTTCAATGGAAATAAATATAAGACATCGTTAGCCAAAAAAATAGCGAATTATTATTTTATTCGAGAGTTTTGTTATGCTTCAATGTTTCGTTTTAACGCAGACGGACACTTTAACATCCCATATGGCGGTATAGCTTATAACGCAAAGGACTTTAGGGGTAAAGTTGATTATATTTTTAGTGATGAAGTTGAGCGATTATTTAATGGCGCAAAAATTGAGGATAAAGATTTTGGAGAAATATTCAGAAAAAATGGTTTTACGGACAAGGACTTTATGTTTCTTGATCCTCCATACGATACTGATTTTAGTGATTACGAAAAAGCGTCTTTTGATAAACAAGATCAAGAAAGGTTAGCTCAGAATCTATATCACACAAAAGCAAAGTTTATTTTAATTATTAAAAACACACCTTTTATTTTGAATTTGTACAAGAATAAGCCAAAAATATCAATTTCTAGCTTTGATAAGACTTATTTATACAACGTAAAGGGTAGGAATGATCGAGATGTCGAACATTTAATTGTAAAGAATTACTGATGCTTAAAGACGTTAATAAAATTTTTCATGGCGACTGTTTGGAAATATTAAAGACATTTCCCGACAATACTTTTGACTTGATTTTTGCAGATCCGCCGTATTATTTACAATTACCAAAAGGGAAAAGATTGAAACGAGCAGATGGTTCAGAAGTAATACCGGTTGATAACGATTGGGATAAATTTGAAAGTTATGAAGAATGCGATAAATTCACCGAGAATTGGTTAAGAGAATGTCAAAGAGTTTTGAAATCAACAGGAACAATTTGGGTTATTGGAATGTATCATAATATTTTTCGTGTTGGAAAAATAATGCAAGATTTAGGTTTATGGTTTTTGAATGATGTCATCTGGGTAAAGATTGGCGCACTACCGAATTTAAACTGCAGGAGACTGACTAATAATCACGAGACTTTAATATGGGCTGTAAAAAATAAAACCGCGAAAGGATATACATTTAATTACAAACTTTTAAAAAAGATGAATGGTGGAAAACAAATGAAAGATACCGATTGGAATTTTTCTATTTGTCGAGGAAATGAGCGATTAAGAGGTGCGGATGGAATAAAATTACACCCCACCCAAAAACCTCTTAAACTTATACAGCAAGTTGTATTAGCATCTAGCAAAAAGGGCAATTTAATCCTCGATCCATTTTTAGGTAGCGGAACGACTGCAGTTGTTGCAAAAGCTCTAGGCCGTAATTGGATTGGAATTGAAAAGGAAAAGAAATATGTTGATTTAGCAAATAAACGGGTAGATTCTTATAAAAAATAAGAAAATTCATTAAATTCATTCTAGTCAAGGATCAGGTTGAAAAATATTCAAAAATATGGTAGATTATTTTCTATCTACTATGGAATTTAATTCCGACAATTTCAGTTCAGAATCATACGGAGCATTAAGTCTATATCTTGATAAACGAGACAATTTTCAGACTTATTTCAATCATAAAACAAAACGAAGAGACTTCCCATTTTATCGTCAAAATATAGTTCCTTTTCTACAGGAAAACCCAGAAGTTAAACTATATTTTACACTCAACTCGAACATTAGACCTTTCTTAAAAGTGGATGGTGGCTTTCTGATTAATATGGACGATTATCAAAAGTTCTGTATAACTATAGGACGTAAAACCGGAGGGAGGTTAAAAGCATTTCTCGGACAAAATATATCATTAGAAAATATTACACTTACTGATGATCAAAAAGATAATCTTGTGAAAATACATAGTAATGAGAAAAACGTTCTAGATGCAATTAGAAAATGGCCTGATGCGAGGAAACAGAATGTTATTACTGAACTTTTAAGAGAACTTCCTTTACAAGAACCTGTCGCTCTAGTGCCGAAAAATGAAGCAGATATTATTTCTGAACTGCGTGGACGATATGCAGGAAGTGTAGTGAATATTATAAAAAGTCTTTCAACATCAATACCAGACCTACAATTTTCTAAGGAAGACCTGAATATGGTTCTTAAACGACGTGAGAAACTTTCTGAATTCAATACTGCAATTTCTAGTCAATCGAATGATGAAGGTTGGTGGCAAGACTTTTTTGAGAAAAATAAGTGGATATTTGGATATGGTTTAAATTATCAAATCTTGAAGCAAGAACAATCTCAGCCAAACTACGGCGGTCAGCATGTTGATGGACAGGGTGGACAAAGAGGAGATTTTTTAACCTCTACTGTTGGAGATATAAACTTTACTGTACTTGTCGAGATCAAAAGACCGTCAACACATTTACTTCAAGGTAATAGTGAAATCAGGAACGGTGCATGGAGTTTGTCTAAGGAGCTAACAGATGCATTATCACAAATTGGAGCAAATATTCAGACATGGGAAAAACAGGGTTCTGAACAACCCGATAATCGAGATAGATTAGAAAATAACGATATTTACACTGTCCAACCCAAGGGGATTATCGTTATTGGCTTATTGAGTGAAATTTCTACTGAAAGAAGTAAACGTGAGACCTTCCAACGTTTTCGTAAGTCAATTCATGGTATAGACATCATTACATTTGACGAGCTCTATAAAAGAGCAAGCTTCATTGTTGAGAGCAGAGAATAGTTCCATAATCGGCCTTTAACGGCTTAACTCTGTTCGAATACTGTCCCACACGGCCAGCATATAAGTTTGATATAATACGACCATGAATAATTCAGAAAACAGGCCAAAAGTCGGTGTGGGGGTGATGATATTTAAAGACGGGAAAGTATTGATGGCGAAGCGCAAGGGCTCTCATGGAGCGGGCGAGTACGGGTTTCCTGGAGGACATTTGGAGCTCATGGAATCTTTTGAAGATTGCGCGACAAGGGAAACGAGGGAAGAGTGCGGAATAGAAATAAAAAATATCAGATTTTTGTATCTTACGAATGTCACAAAGTACGCTCCAAAGCATTATGTCCACATAGGACTGGTGGCGGATTGGTCAGACGGTGAACCTCAGACTTTAGAGCCAAATAAGGCAGAAGAATGGAAATGGTATGGGATCGACGATCTGCCGAAAGGACCGACTTTTGAATTCTGCAAGCTGGCATTTGATTCCTACAAGACTGGTAGAAAATACTATCCTTCCGAGAACTTGAAAAAGTGCTAAAGTAATCCGCATGAACGAACAATATGACGTCATCGTGATAGGCGGCGGGGCATCCGGTCTTATGGCTGCAGGTCGCGCGGCTGAAGCGGCGCAAGAGGCCGGACGCGCGGCGCGCATTTTAATCATCGAAAAGAACAAGAAGATGGGCGAGAAGCTAAAGATAACAGGCGGCGGGCGTTGCAACATCACCAATGCCGAATATGATATACACGAGCTGTTCAAACATTATGGCGATTCGGGAAAATTCCTCTTTTCGACATTTGCTCAATTCGGCGTCAAAGACACTTTTTTATTCTTTGAATCCAGAGGTTTGCCGTTAGTCGTGGAAGAACGCAAGCGCGCTTTTCCAAAGACACAGAAAGCACCCGACGTATATGCTGTCCTTGAAAAATATATAAAAACGGGGAATGTCGCGGTCAAAGCCGGCTCGCCTGTGACGAATGTCTATTTCGACAATGGCCGCATCGTCTCGGTCAAATGCGGCGGCAAGGATTATTTCGCAAAGAGCTTCATATTAGCGACAGGCGGCGCATCGCATCGGGAAACCGGTTCTACCGGCGACGGATTCGGTTGGCTCAAAAAAGCCGGTCACAGCGTCATCGATCCGACTCCTTCGATTGTCCCGCTTTCGGTAAGGGATCAATGGGTCAAGAAGCTCGCGGGCATTGCCGTAGAAGAAATGAAGATCACGTTTTTCACCGACGGCGTAAAGGCCTTTTCAAAAAAAGGAAGGTTGCTTTTCACTCATTTCGGCCTGTCCGGTCCTCTTATCCTAAACAGCGCTCAGAAAGTATCGGACTTGTTGCGTTCCGGGATAGTCACCGCGACGATCGATCTGTTTCCGGGCGAGGATCAAGGCGCCCTTGAAAGAAGGGTCATAGGCGTCTTCGATCAGAATAAAAATAAGATGCTAAAGAATGTCCTCGGCGATATAGTCCCAGCCGGTATGGGCAAGGGCATCGAGCTTGTCTTTGGCGGTCAAATAAACATCGAAACGAAAGAAAAAGTCATACTGGAAAAGAAAGTGCATAGCGTCACGGTCATCGAACGAAAAACGCTCGTGCGCCTCCTCAAATCATTGCCGTTGACCATCATTGGTCTGATGGGCGAGGATAGAGCTGTCGTTTCAGACGGAGGAGTTTCCTTGGAGGAGATAGATATGAAGTCGATGAAGTCAAAATTGATCGATAATCTATATGTCACAGGCGACCTCCTCCATATCAACCGTCCATCAGGCGGCTATTCCCTGCAATTGTGTTGGACGACAGGGTACGTCGCTGGAACGAGCGTCGTTTCTCAAAACTTGGCGGAAAAATACGATTCTCTTGACAAAACATCCATTTAAGTATACTATCAGCGTATAACTGATTTCTCTTTGGTTTGTGCTGTAATAAAAAGATAAACCTCTCGAGACTGACCGGCGACATTATTTTAATGCTGGAGGTTATCCAATATATGCAACAAAACAATCCAAGACCTGTCTTTGCCGCTTCTGCTTCAAAATCTACGGAGACCAAGAAAGCGCCAGCAGTCAAATCTATCCAAAAAAGCGACGCAAAGCCGCCGTACGTTCAAAACAAAAAACCTTATCATTCTGCCCTGCATCAAGATCGTCGTGGAAGCCAATATCAAGCCAGACCAACGGTAGGCGGTTATCATGCTCGTCCTACAACGGGCGGGTATTCATCTCGCTCGACAACTGGCGGTTACCAATATCGCCCGTCATCCGGCGGCTATCGTGCTTCGACTTACTCTGGACGAAGCGGCGGCGGGCGCGGCGGTCAATCAGGCGGCAGAGGCGGACAAAGAGGAAGGGCTGTGAAGCAATTCATGGATTTGTCCAAGTTCGTCAACAAAGCCGTTATCACAGAGCAAGTGCCGAATTTCAAACCAGAGCATTCTTTCCTCGATTTCAAAGTCGAAGAAAGACTAAAGGCAAACATACTAAAGAAGGGCTATACAGACCCGACGCCTATTCAGGATCGGGCCATTCCGCATGTTCTAGCTGGTCAAGACGTCGTCGGCGTCGCTAATACCGGTACCGGCAAGACGGCCGCTTTTCTCATTCCTCTCATCGACAAAGTTTTAAAGAATAACAAGGAAAAGATCCTGATCATGGTGCCTACGCGCGAGCTCGCTACCCAAATCGACGATGAACTGCGCGAATTCGCCCTAATGCTATCGATATTTTCGGTCTGTTGCGTCGGTGGTGCGCCGATTTCGAGACAAATCAGCAATCTGCGCAGGATCAACAATTTTGTCATCGGCACACCAGGCAGACTAAAGGATCTCGTCGAGAGAAAATGTCTCAATTTGGCTGAATTCAAGACGGTCGTGCTGGATGAAGCAGACCGCATGCTCGACATGGGATTCATCCATGATATGCGTTTTATGATGGCAAAGATGCCATCAGTGAGACAGACGCTATTTTTCTCGGCCACGATGTCGCGTGACGTAGAAGTGCTGATAAAGGACTTTCTACGAGATCCAGTCTCGATCTCGGTGAAAACTGGCGACACGGCAAAGAGCATAAACCAGGATATAATTCGCGTCGGTGCACGCAACAAGCTTGACGTCCTAGACGAGCTTCTGAAGCAGAGCGATTTCACTCGCGTGCTCATATTTGGCAGGACAAAGCATGGCGTCGAACGGCTCAAGGACGATCTCGTCAAACGCGGCTTCAAGTCAGAATCTATCCATGGCAACAAAAACCAGGGCAAGCGTCAAAGGGCTCTCGATCTATTTAAGAGCAACCATCTGCAGGTTCTCGTCGCTACCGATGTCGCCGCTCGCGGTATAGACGTCTCGGATATAAGCCATGTCATCAATTATGATCTACCTTCGACCTATGAAGACTATATTCATCGTATCGGTCGTACTGGACGTGCAGGCAAAAAAGGCAAAGCATTGACTTTTGTTGAGTGATATCGGGGAAAATAGGTTCGTTTATGCGCCATTGCACCCGCTTTACCATTAAAAACGTAGTATAATCGCACAAAGCCGCATTGGCTTTTAATATTAAAAAATAAAAATATGTCTAATATATTCGCTTCGATTTTTACTGGATTTGGAGCTTTTTTTACTGGTATGTTTGGAGGCGGCCATGCTTCGACTACGCCGCCTATGATGCACCAACAGCCGAATTCTGCTTGGGAATCATCGACGACTGCTATGCGCGGCGATATGGCTATATTCAAAGACGGTGTCTTTGGTCTTGTTGAAACGATCAACGGCACGACCTTAACAATTGATGGTCGAGAGGGCACTTCTACGGCAACCACTACTTATAGCGTCGATGCTTCGAATGCAAAGATCATCAAAGGTTCTGCCGTAATGAATGGTTCTGCTACGACGACCGCAACTATATCTGATATTTCTGTCGGAGACCATGTTGTGGTAGAGGGAACTATTAACAGTGACGATACTATTACAGCCACGACTATAATTGATGGGATGTTCATGAACGGCGGTCCAAGCGTTCAGGGCGGTCTAGGTGGCCGGGGTGGTCCAAAAGGTTCCGGTTTTGCTACTTCGACTGGTTCATGGATTGGCAGGACGGGTACAACGACACGTATATGGAATGCTTCCAGTACGAGAGGATATGATGGTAGGATGGGTTCAACCACACCAGGCAGGATGTATCCTATGCAAGGCCAAGGCGATCAATCGCAGGACCGCGGCGGCAATTTTCCAGTTCCAGGAGGAGTGAATCCAGGAGGTCCAATGCGCGGAGGTCAGGTACAGCAGTAATCAAACAATCGATTTTTCTACAAAAACACTCCTTAAGTTAAGGAGTGTTTTTCTTTTCCAGGAAACCCCGCACGTAGGATGCGTCGCTCGAGCTTGAAGTAGCAAGCCGCAGTGCGGGGATGAATGGATCCGGAGCGAGCCCGACGAGCGGAGCAATGCTTCGCGAAGCGGCCTCAAAAGGAAACCCCGCAGGAACTGAGGGGAGGAGGTCATTTTGATAGTGCAGGAAACATCGCACACAAGCGTGGCAAACATGCGCGGGTAGTAGGAGGTTATTATTTCAAGAAAAAGAGTGCGGCGCTAACGGCTCCGGCAAGGATGCAATAGATGGCGAACGGATTGAGCGTCTTTGTCTTGAAATATCTCAAGAGAAATTTAATGGAAAGCCAAGCGCCGATGGCGGCACAGATAGCGCCAACAAAAATCGGTCCAGTCGGATATGAATGCATATGCAAGAGAAAATGGGGAAGCTTCAAGACGGCCGCGGCGCCGATGATCGGTGTGGCGAGGAGGAAGGCGAATCTAGCGGCTTCCTCATGATTGAGGCCGACGAGCAATCCGCCGCCGAGAGTCGAACCGGTACGCGAAAATCCTGGTATGAGAGCTAGGACTTGGGCTATGCCTATCTTGAAACTGTCCATCCATGATAGCTTGGCGAGCTCTGTGTCCTTGTTGGCATCTCGGATGTCCATCGTCGCTTGTCTTTTCCTTCTCAAATATTCTGCACCAAAAAGGACGAGCCCATTGCAGATCAGAAAGATCGAAACATATTTTGGCGATGCGAATAGTTGCTGTAGTTTGTTTTGAAAAATGAGCCCGAGCAATCCGGCCGGCACAGTGGCTAATACCAATAGCCAACCGAGCCGTGCATCGGCATCATTGACGATGGTTATGCGCTTTATCGAGCGAAGAATGCCGACAATGATCTTCTTCCAATCTTTCCAAAAATAAACGAATAGGACGAGCGCTGTAGCGAAATGGGTCGCTACCAAAAAGGTCAAGAAAAAATCGGCGCCTTGATCTATGTTCCAACCAAAAATAGCCGGTAAAATGACGCTATGACCGAGCGATGATACCGGAAAGAGCTCGCTCACGCCCTGCACTGCACCTAAAACTATGGCTTGTAGATAAGTTAGCATGAATTGTATTGTACCACATCTATCGTTTGTATGAGTGTGGTCACGAAGTTATAGTAATGCTTGGAGATTGTCATTTCCCCGTGTTATACTGTCCGCTAGAATTATCACTCAATGATAGAACGTCGCCTTGTTTGCCGTAGCACTAATGGTCATTTAATCGATAACTACAATGAATAATAATCCACATAACAATACCAATAATAATTCGACAAATCACAATTCAAACAACGGTTCGATGAATCGCGATTCTACAAATCGTAATGACAAGCGCTTTTGGGTCTCCATAGTCGTAACGATAATAATAGTCATGCTCATCATCTGGGGAATGAATGACCATGGCGGTAGGAGGATGCCGTCAGAAGTCCAGACAGGTATTGTTTCGACGAGCACGCAAACAGCCGCAGAGATATCTGAAAATCTTGCCACATCATCGCCGGCTTACACTTATTCATGCGATGGCGGCAAAAAAATAGCGGCGACATTCCATCTTCCAAAAGATAATTTCATTAATATACATCTGAGCGATGGTCGAGGCATGGTCCTTGCCCATGTCATTTCTGCTGACGGAGCGCGCTATGCGAACGCAGACGAGAGCTTTGTGTTTTGGACGAGAGGCGACACTGCCTTTGTCATAGAAAATGGCACCTCTACGTATTCAGGATGTGTAGCTACCGAGCTCCAGTGATGGTTGGTTCGCGTAGATAAATTGCCGGCGAATATATTAGCTGAAAAATCCTGATCCAAAAGAAATCATTGAAATAAAATCATGCATCCATTCGTTATTTTAATCGCTCTCGCTACATTCTGCTCGACATTGATCGGCGGTTCTATCGCCTTGAAATTAAAGGATAAGTTGCATCTCATACTCGGCTTTTCTGCTGGAGCAGTCATCGCTGTGGCTTTCTTTGACCTAATGCCGGAGGCGATAAATATCGGAAGCAAGTATTACGCTGTGGCCACCATACCATCGATAGTGGCGCTCGGTTTTTTGACATATCTCGTGCTTGATAGAATGATCTTTCTCCATGCTCACATCAATGACCATGACGATGGTCATCTACTTCCGACCGCCGGAGATCCGGTCGCACATCATCGCCGCGGCACTCTAGGAGCTGGCAGTCTCTCGATACATAGCTTTCTAGATGGTGTAGCGATCGGTCTGGCATTCCAAGTTTCTGCGGCCATAGGAGCCATCGTTGCCGTTGCTGTCTTGGTCCATGATTTTTCAGACGGCATAAATACCGTCAATCTCATTCTAAAGAACAAAGGCGCCGGTCAGAGCGCTTTTCATTGGCTCATCGTAGACGCGGCGGCGCCAGTAGTCGGCGTCATCTCAACGCTATTCTTCACTTTGCCAGAGAGCGCTCTTGCGATCATTCTCGCCGTATTTTCAGGTTTTTTTCTGTATATAGGAGCTTCTGATCTCATTCCTGAAAGCTATCATGGTCACCCAAAATTTTTGACTACTGCGATGACAGTGCTCGGCGCAGGTATCCTATATATAGCCATTCACGTCGCCAATCTTTAAATCCTATCCGTAGAGCGCACCGTCTTTGGTATGAATACAGTAATATCAATGAGATGAAACAGGACAAATACACGCATAAAAAACCACACATCTTGGTCATCGGCGCCGGCTTTGGCGGTGTCTATACTGCCAGATATTTAGTTCACGAGCTCCATGACGAGGCGGATATAACGATCATCAGCCGCGACAATTATTTCCTATTCACGCCTCTTTTGCACGAAGTGGCTACTGGAGGGCTATCTAATAGATCAGTGACCGAACCGATTGCCGAGATATTCCGCGGCACGGATGTGCGTTTTGTTCAGAATGAAGTGCATTCCTTGGACTTTGAGGGCAAGACTGTCGAAACGGATATGCGCGCTTTTTCTTATGATTATCTTGTCGTCTCCTCTGGCGCAGAGACGAATACATACGATATTCCTGGCGTAGCTGAATTCACTCTAAAATTAAAGACCTTGCCTGATGCTGTAGCTTTGCGCAAACGGATAATCGAATCTATCAAGACGGCCTCGCATACGGACGATCAAAATGAACGAAAGAACTTGCTTTCTTTTATCATCGTCGGCGCCGGTCCGACCGGGGTGGAGTTGACCATAGAGCTGGCCGAATTCATATTCCAAGTTGCAAAGTCGTATTATGCCTCCGCTCTTTCTGCGCATGAGATCTCTATAACTCTGATCGCTTCCGGCAACGATCTGGTGCCGCAATTCTCGCCGGAAGTCCGTGCGAAAGCTCTGTCCGTTCTAAGAGAAAAAGGCATCGAGATACTTCTCAATACTGCTGTTATAAGGGTCTCCGCCATCGGCGTCGATATGAGAGATAATTCAAAGATCGGTGCAGCAAAAACACGTTTTCTGCCTGCGGGAACGATCGTTTGGGTAGCGGGTGTAGAAGCTTCTCTGCCGGAAATGAAAGGGAAGATGCGATTGCATAAAAACGGCCGTTTGATGGTCAACGATTTTTTGCAAGTCGAAGGATATGCGGATTGCTTTGCGCTAGGAGATGCGGCCATCCTTCCGACAAGAGACGGCGAGCCGCCGATTCCTCAGCTCGCCCAATCTGCTGTGCAAGAAGCGAGAATCGTAGCGAAAAACATTTCAGTTTTGATCAAAGGTGAACAAGATCGCACGACATTCCCAAACTTGACGAGTTTTACTTATAAATCAAAAGGCATGCTCATCTCCCTCGGCTCATGGCAAGCCGCAGGAGATATGTTCGGCATGCATCCTTCCGGTCGTCTGATGTGGTTTCTCTGGCGTACAATCTATTTGTTCAAGTTCAATTCATGGAGAAAACGCCTTTCGATCGTCTTCGAATGGACGATAAACATATTCACGCCTCGGGATATAAGCGAGATTTAAAAAACCGAGATGTCACCTCGGTTTTAATCTGTCGGCAACGCGGGGAGCCCTTTCTCAAAGATCTCCTTGTCTTTCTTGAACCATCGTATTGCTATACTGTAGATGCTGTATGTTATAAAGAACGCCGCCGCGACATCGATAGAATAGTGCAGATGCCCGAGCAAGACCACGATGCCGAAAAACACCGCTACGGCCGTGAAAATGTAAAAATACCATTTGTTCAATGCTCCAAAGATCAAAGCCATCAGATACGGCAATCCTGTATGGGCCGAGAAAAACAGATCGCCGCCTTGGGATAGCCACCAGATCCAATCAGAGTTGTAATTGATCGGCACTTGATATGGAAATGGACCTATATGAGTCAATGTGACGAAACCAGCGCGGATTATTACAAAGATGGCTATGCTTTTTGCCAAAAACGGCACCCTCTGCGGTCGGTGGACGCAAAGTAAAAAAATGAAAGCCCAAAAAATGAAAGGTCCAAAGACAAATATCCCGTCGACGTCAAAAACAGGGATATTGCTGAGAATGATATCGTTGACAGGATTTGAAGCGCTATCTGTGGCATAGACGCTGGCATAATAATTTGTGACGAAAGCTAAAGCCAAAAAGGCGATGCTGACGATGCACGATAGTACGAATCGTCTGTTCGAAAGGTATGATTTGTAGTTTTTCTTCATTTTTGATGATCAAATTATCGTTAGATATCGCACTGTAGCACGATGTCCCACAAAACTGGCTTCTAGAACATGCCAATTATATATTAAATATATGATAAAAAGTATTTTTTATCCACATGGCCGCTTTTCTCAAAAAATGCTATAATGCATGTCTACCAAACCTTGGTTCAAGCTCCAGACGTCTCGCAGCTTGCCAAAACTTTTATTAGCATAATTTAAAATTAAAATGTCAAAAACAGGAAAGGCAGTAGTCAGTGTGATACTAGTCATAATAATCATTTGGGTCATTTGGTGGATTGCAGGAAAATCTTCGTCATCGTCTGTCACTCTAACCGAGACTGTTGCATCCAGTACGCCAGCTACAGTTGAAACAAACGCCAGCTCTACGTCTGATATAACAGCATCATCGTCTATCAGTTCTGATCTCAATTCGATCGACAGCCAGCTTAACGGGTTGAATCAGGATAATACCGATGTAAATTCGAGCGTCGCTTCATCGAGCGTTACGCAATAAGCTTCTAATCCATACATTAAAACCATGCCTAAAAATAAAATCATCATATCGAGCATTATTGGAGCCGTTTCTCTTGCTCTAGCTTTTTCCGCTTCAGCCAAAGTGGGCACAACGGCAATCCGTATGCGTCTCGGAACCCATCTAGCAAGCACTACGTCTGGAATGCATATGCGCATAGCCAGCACTACACGCATGACATCTCAACAAAAGATCGCCAATATCCAAGGCCGTTCTGATACGGAAATATCAAACCGCGTCAACGCTCTAAATCAGCTGTTATCGCGCGTAGAATCTATGAAGAACATCTCGTCCAGCGACGAAGCCAGTCTATCCTCATCTATTCAAACCGAGATCGCCAACCTGACCTCGCTAAAGGGCTCGATCGATGCTGATACGTCTACTTCGACCATAAAGACAGATTTTCAATCGATAACGGAATCATATCGCGTATATGCGCTTGTTTTGCCACAATCCTCTATAATAGCCGCAGCGGACCGAGCCCTCGATCTGATCAATGATTTCAACGCTTTATCGACGAAACTCCAGGGATACATTGCTACTGCCCAATCGAACGGCACGAATGTATCATCCGCATCCTCAGCTATGGCAGACATAACAGCAAAGATAGCCGATGCTGGAACGCAAGCCAATGCCGCTATCTCTCTAGTTTCAGGATTGC
Source organism: uncultured Candidatus Saccharibacteria bacterium (assembly GCA_964565685.1). Classification (GTDB taxonomy): domain Bacteria; phylum Patescibacteriota; class Minisyncoccia; order Phycocordibacterales; family PALSA-1337; genus JAGWNR01. The sequence continues at coordinate 23,255 of CAZMFR010000006.1, read as the reverse complement.
AACCAGACCAAGGCGCCACGAGCACATTAAAGGCAAACACTGCCGCTCTGAAGAGCGCCCAAGCAGACATAAAGACCGCTACAACCGATATCACCGCCGCCCGTAAAGACGTCACTACGATAGTCAACATAATAAAGGGCTCGCTGAGTCTTTCGACAGACAATTCGACTTCATCGACAACCGCCTCGACAACGACGCAGTAATCCAAGATCCGATCTTGGAATGAAAAAAGGGCGCATAGGCGCCCTTTTTCTCATAACAATTTCGTTCATCATTACCGGCATCCTGCTCTATTTCTCGAATAGTTTGCTTGAAATCTTGTAGTCATCACGCCTCTGCCATGGCTAACTCTTCTTGCTCTTCTTGCGATAGAGCCGCCGTTTTTTTTGGTGTTCTCATGAGAAAGACAGAAAAAGTGCCGATCAATACGACGACAGCGGCAAAGCCGTCGATTTGCGAATAAGCCATTACCTGGGCTTTCAGTTCGATCAACGCTATGACAGTCGCATGCTGTGCCGGAGTTACTGCGTGGATGATGCTATTTTTTGCAAGGGCGAGGGCGTTGCTTTCCGTCAAGCTATTGAGCAACGTGCCGAATATAGCTATGCCAAAAGCGCCGCCGATATTTCGTACTAGGGCAAGGACAGAAGAAGCGACGCCGATCTCGGAACGAGGCACGGATGATGCGATGATGCTGGTTCTCTGGGCCATGGCCGAACCCATGAAAAGGGCCATGATAACGAGCGGTATGATGATATCTAATGCCGTCGAACGAGGATCGATATATGATAGGTAATAAAAAGCCCCAGCACATCCGGCAGTGCTCCAGAATATGGCCGATCGCACCGATAATCTCGCCGTAAGCCGTCCGAGAAATATGGCGGCGATCAACATGCAAAAGCCCATAGGGATGAAGAGCATGCCTGATTGCGTCGCGTCCATGCCGAGAAATGTTTGAGCGAATATAGGTATGGCAAAGACGCTGCCCATCATGCCGAGGAATATGATGAAATTGTTCAAGAGGGCGGCGTTGAAGGTACGATTCTTGAAGAATGAAAAATCAACGATCGGTTCAGGATGATTCTTTTCAATGAAATAGAATGCGGCGCTGGATACTATTATTATCGCGTATGAAAGAAGAGCCGTGGCGGATGTCCAACCCCAATCAGTGCCTTGGTCTAATATCATGACCAGAAACGCCAGAGCAGTGCCGAGAGAGGCGGCTCCCCACCAGTCGAATCTTTTTGTGCCGCGATCTGATACTGATTCATGTATATATGCCAAGGCCATGAATATGCCGAGGAGACCGATGGGCAAGTTGATGAAGAATACGGATCTCCAGCCGAAAGTATCGATCAATGGCCCTCCTATGAGCGGTCCAAAGACTGACGCCGCGGCGAAGGCGGACGACCATATGCCCAGGGCCTGCGCGCGTTCCTTGCCTTCCTTGAAGGTGACAGTCAATATGGCCATGGCTGTCGGATAATCTGCGGAGACAGCGATCGCCTGTATTATGCGAAAAACGATCATCGAGCTAAGATTCCATGCCATGCTGGCTAAAACCGATCCAATGATGAATATGGTGAATCCTAAGATATAGACTTTCTTGCGTCCGATCGTGTCGCCTAGCTTGCCCCATATAGGCACGAATACCGCGTTAGCGATTATATAAGCCGTGGCGATCCAACTGGCGGCCGTGATAGTGATGCCATAGTCGTTTATGATCTTTGGAATAGCTAGATTGACGATAGTCTGGTCGAGTCTGCCCAGGAAGGTACCGATAATGACGGTCAAGAGCACGAGCCATTTTATGGAGCTTTTTTCGGTTGTTGGAGTTGAAGTCATTTAAATTTAATTCAATCTTTGTGAAAGAATAGGAACATCTCTGTTAGGGCACGCCGTCATCGCGTGCTCGTCATGCGTCTTGCTCTCGTGCCATCGCGCTCCGAGAATCCTTTCCGAAAATGTTTCTATTCATTCCCCAATTCATTCTTAAATCACAGATCTTATTCCTTGAGTTTTGGTTTCTGACTATTTCGTATACACCCACAATCTCGCTGACATCCCGTTTTTCAGATCAGGGTATTGCGTCGTATCAAAACGAACCTTGACGTCAAAGATCTGCTCTTCGCGTTTGTCTGAAATCTGGAATACCACGTCGGAAGATTGAGCTTCTGGGCTCACTTCATCTACTATACCGGAAAATTTCTCCGATCCAAAAGCGTCGACTGTGAATGTGGCATATTGGCCGACGGAAATGAGGTTGAGGCCTTTATTCTCGTCGATTTGTCCGACGACGCGCAGAGCGGTTGGATCTATCATTGCCACAACCGTCTGACCGGCGGCGTATTGCTGACCTATATTCGCATTTGCCATAGTGACCAATCCGGCTATCTTTGTCTGTATCAGTTCATTTCCGACGCGGGCAACGACTTCGTTTGCCGTAACGGTGTCGCCGGCTTCTACATACATGTTTTGAAGGATGCCAGGCGTTGTTGGGGCCAGGTCTATTTCAGGGGCTTCGATGGTCGAATTTTCTATGTAGACGCTTTTGTCAGTGACCAATAGATATGCTCCTATGCCGCCTCCGATCGCGGCCAAAATCAGTACGAGGGCTATGATGCCGCGCATCGATATGCGGCGAGCAGTCTCCTTTATCTCTTGCTCGTCCTTTTTTAATTCTGTTTCCACTTTCTTTAATTCTTGTTCTATTTTTTGTTCTTCTTTTGTCATGGTTTTTGAATAGATTCAGTATTCAGGATTTAAGAATGTAATCGCGGATTTTTTGTGCTTTTCTTGAATCTCGAATCATAAATCTTGTGTTTTACTCTCCAAATGTAGCTACTAATTCTCCGGCCGACAGACCGGACTTTATCTCCGTAAAATTCCCATCCGATACGCCTGTTTCGATTTTTTGCTTTTCAAACAAGCCGTTTGCGCCATCTACCAGCACAAAGCTTCCATCGCTCTCGGATATGATGGCCGAAGAGGGAACAGCCAGGACGTTCTCGACTGTCTGACCGAGGATCGTTGCGTTGGCTGTCATTCCTATGCGTATATTCGGATTAGATCCGCTCAAATATAGCGTCGTCTTGTAAGCGCTGACTCCGTTCGTCACTGTTGGAGCCAAATCGATCGTAGAAACTGTGGCTGTCGCTGTTAAATCTGCGCTGGATGTGAAAGTGAGATCAACCGGATCTCCTACGCTTATGTTTGCCACCTGATTTTCCGGGATCATGAGGTCGATCTTGTAATCTCCGGAGCTGACCAGATCTATGGCTGGTGCCGCCGCCGAGTATGCCTCGCCGACTTTTAGATTTACGCTGGCCACTATCCCGTCGAAAGGCGCGGTTATTATCCCGTCGGCGATCTGGCTTTCGATGGCTGAAACGCTCGCCTCGGCTTTGGCGACCTCGGCTTGCGCCGCCTGTATATTTTCTGGCGTACTAGAGGCAGTTATGACCGCGAGCTGGTCATTTGAAGTCTTGTAAGCTTGGACAGCTGAATTGAATTCAGACAAAGCGCCGTTGATCTCGGACTCCGAGGCGTTTATCGTCGCGACATACGCGCTGATCTGATCCTGCGAGAGTCCAGAATTGCCGATAGTCAATCGAGTGGTCTCTGTCGTCAATGTATCGAGGAAGTTTTTTATAAAAGAAAGATCGTCTGAAGATTCGGATATGAGAGCATCGCTCGCGGTCGTGCTGGCGGCTAGATCCGCCTTCCATTGGCTTAATCTGGTTGAAATCGCGACGCGATCATTGTTCAGGGCGAGACCGATCGAATATGAATCAGTAGGGATCACGATGGTCGGATTGGCGCTGGTGCCGCTTTGGAAAAGGGTATCGCTCTTGTTCAATATGGCGTCTCCCGCTTTCAAATATGAGTCTTCGATAGAAGTGGAGAGGGCAAGGGAAGCGGTGGAAACGCCCTGATTGTAAACCGCCAGCGTTTGCGGAGTGGCGCCATTTTGCAAGGTTGCCAAATTTGCTTGGGCTGCTAAGACATCGGCTTGCGCTCCTTGCAATTGCGCTTCTAGATCGCTGTTATCGATGCTAGCCAACACTTCGCCTTTGTAGACATGATCGCCGACTGCGACATTGACTGCCGCGACTGTGCCGCCGCTCTCTCCTACCATAGCGTTGTTTTCAAAAGAAAGGGAGACGTTTTGTTCGGAATCTATGTCGCCGGATGCAGTCACGGATTGCTGTATATCCATGACGGTTACCGGCGATGTCGCCAAATTTTGTCTTGTTGGGCGCAGGACAAAATATCCGCCGACTATCAAAACGCCGATCAGGAGGATCGTTCCGGCTATGAAAGTTATCTTGTGTTCTAGGATTTTTGCAAACATGTTGGTGTGATACCTGGGTCGAAAGCTCCGAGCCGAAATACTTGTTTTTCTCTGCCCATAGTCGGGGGGTGGTTCAGGGGGCATGTCTCTAATTCGGAGTTTTTAACTGGTTTTTATTGTGAAATTATTTTAGTAATCAGCTTGTCCAGCATGTGTCGCTCTCTACCGTCTAGGACGGCGAGGAATCTGTCCATTCCAGCGATGCTGTCTTTTATTCCGTTCTTTAATATCTTCTTGCCCGCCTCTGTTATCCCGATGCGCACGACACGGCGGTCCTCCTTGTCTTCAGTGCGCACCAGCTCGCCGCTTTCGACGAGGCGATCGATCATGACCGTAGCCGATGGTCCGGTGATGCGGAGCATATCGGCTACGTCTTTCATCGAAGGGTTGTCTTTTTCCATGGCGGCATGCAGTATCGCGATGTCCATGAAAGAAGAAGAGCAATGCGGCTTTGCGCAAAATATCTGCTCTCGAGCCATGCGAAAGAAGGCGAATATCCTCGCCGCCGGCGTATCTAATTTCTGGTTGTTGATAAAGAATGACATTGCTGGTATCCAAGCGAATATAGGAAGCGAGACACGAACGGATTCTTCAAAATACTTAGTACTACTAAATAATAGCATGTATAAGTAAAAATGCAAATGCTTATGTGGATAAATTATGGGGTGATATAATGCCCAAATTTCCTATAACATAGCATATAATATGATCATGAATTCAAAAGACTTTGAATCGCTCGTCTCCAGCATCGGATTTTCGTCCGTGCCGGAAAGATTCCGCAATCTGATATCCAATGTGGCGCTAATCATCGAGGATGATGTCTCCTTCGAGCTTCGTCGCGATATGAGATTGCCTGATAATGAGACTCTGCTCGGTCTGTATCACGGAATTCCTTTGACAAAAAGAGGGGATAATTATACCGGAGCATTGCCGGATACGATAACTCTATATCGTCTGCCAATACTTCGATCCGCAGAACAGGAAGGCGTTACTGTCAAAAAAATGATCGAAGAGACCATTTGGCACGAAGTCGCGCATCATTTCGGCTTGAATGAGATGGAAGTGAGAAAAAGAGAGAACGAGAGATCATCTTGATTTTTTATGAAAAAGCGGTAAATTGGTGTCAGAAAACAGCACAGCGTAAAAACTAGAGAAAACTTCAAAAACAAATACTAGAATTGACATCACGAAAGGAGCAAATCATGGCTAATACCAGATACACTTGGTTTATCGACACAAAAGGCGATCCGAAAACGAACGTGCTCATCGCCTCCGAATTGGATGAATGGTATGAATGCAGAGACAAGCTCTGCCAAGACGGAGTGAGGCGCAATCTATGGCGATGCCCGAGCCGCGAATTTCTGCAAAGTTTCCAAAGGATAGCGAACGCGAACAGATTTAAATATGATATCTATGTTCGCGAAGGAGACTATGGGCCGATTCGTTTATGGATTTTTGAACGTCGTTCCAAGGAGGAACGCAAAAATCGCATAAAAAAAATGCCGCTCAAGCATTTGATCGAAGAAGCGGTAATGATAGCTGGCGCCTGAAATCCAAAGATCTACAGAACCGCCGTGGCCGAAAGGTTCAGGGCGATTCCTATGATCAAAGCGTACCATTTGAAACATGATGCGCTTTTTTCTTTTCCAGAAAACCCTGCAAGAACTGCGGGGAGGAGGTCATTGAATTGACGAATAAGCGTCCGGTTAATACCCTCAAAATACAAGGCAAGGCACAAGGCGCTATTTTGCATCTAGGATCATAACGACAGATTCCCTTGTGCCCGTATACCTTCGACTTTAAATCCATCTTCGATCGTAGCCGAAGGCATGATTTTTCCGTTTATGACGCTAGCCATGGCGATCATCAATGCGTTATCTCCGGATAGGCCGCGAGCCGGATGAAGGAATGCGATCCCTCGCCGCGCAGAAAATTCTTTGCAAGTCAGCAATATGTGCTTGTTCGCAAAAACGCCGCCGCCGACGATGAGCGCGTGCGCCTCATGAGAGCCAAAAGCGCGCTCGAGCTTGGCGATCACGACATCGGTGACGGCATCCTCGAATTCTCTGGCAACCTCCATTTTCAAATGCTCGTCTATTTTTTCATGTTTGCGCAATTCATATAGCACGGCTGTTTTTAATCCGGCGAATGACATGTCGAGAGTGTCGGCATCAATCATTGGGCGAGGCAAAGATATAGCTGATATATCTGCCTTCGTTCTTTTTGTCCTCTCTATTTCCGCCATTCTCGATATCTCCGGACCGCCTGGATATGGGAGCCCGAGCATGCGTGCCACTTTATCGAAAGCTTCTCCGGCGGCATCGTCTCGCGTCTGTCCCAAAATCTCATATTGGCCGATTTTCTTGACCAAAACTATTTCTGTATGGCCGCCAGAAAGCAAAAAAGCCATAGCGGGAAAAGGACAATTGATCAATTTTTCAAAATCATGCCTTATCTCTGTTTGCGGCAAAATGCTGGAGGCGATATGCCCTTCCATATGATTCTCGCCGATCACGGGGACTCTCCAGAGTTCAGACAGGGCATTGGCGAAGTTTATTCCGACCCAAAGGGCTGGTTCGAGACCTGGACCATGGGTAACGGCGATCCTGTCGATGGCTGGTTTTTCTTTGATCAGAGAAGACGCGACGATTGAGCGCCACAGGTCTTCATCATGCTCGCCGCAGATCTTCCTAATATTTTCCAGCGTAGATTGCGGTCCTGCCGGATCGTCTGATTGGATTGCTTCGATTTTTTTTGTTTCGATGCCGGATTCCCTTATCGTCTGTTCGAGGAGAGGAACGATCCGTTTTGCGTGCTCTCGCTTTGCCATCATCGGATATACGCCGCCGTATTTTGAATGGACATCAATCTGTGAATGGATTAGATGCGCCAAGACGCGATATTCTAGAGCAGGATAATCTCCTCTTGTTTCAAGAAGACATAAGGCGGTTTCGTCGCATGATGTTTCTATGCCGAGAGTGATCATAATATATTTGTGCACCCTGCAAGGCTCGAACTTGCGACCTCGCCCGTGTGAAGGGCGCGCTCTAGCCAACTGAGCTAAGGGTGCTCTTATTTAATTCATATTGTCCAGCTTACGTTATTTTTTGAAATTACTCAAACGATATGATAAGATTGAGAAATCCCGGGCCTATAGTCTAATGGTACGACGCGTCCATGGCATGGACGAGGCGGGGGTCCGATTCCCCCTAGGTCCACAACGAGCACAGAGCATATATCAAATTGTCTTGACTTTTAATTTCGACTGGCGTTTTTTGTCTAGTTTTGGTAAACGGAGCATCAGCAAGCCGTGTTTTTCTATCGCTTCGGCTTCATCCACATCGATCTCTTCTGGCAGGGAAATATCGCGCGAGAAAGAGCCCCAATAGAGTTCGCGGATAAAATAATCATCGGAAGAGCTGAGGCGCTCTTCTTCACGTTTTCCACGGATAGTCACCATGTCGCGGCTGATATTTATATCTAGATCTTCCGGTCGGACGCCGGCAATCATGGCCTTTATGAAGATAGTGTCGTTGTTTTGATAGACATCGACAGTGAGCTCGCCCTCCTCGGCGCTTTCTTCTATCCATGAACCGGCCTTGACGGACGGAGTCTCCATGGTCCGCGTCTTTGAGACGCTGATGGGATCGTTTCGCTCCTCCGTTTCGTCCAATTTGACGGCGCCTGTCAGCCGTTCAAAAAATGATGGTTTGTTTTTTGCCATAGAAATTAATTTTTTAAACTGTATGAGTGGATTATATCACATAACACGGCTTTAATTATGTTGAATTGACTGTGGATAAAGATTGTTTTTCCGATTCTCTTGTTCTAATGCTCTAGGTCGCTGGTAGAAGCGGATGAACTGCTTTGACCTCTTCAAACAAGATTATCAAGACAATAACGGCGCACCAGATCCATGCGAAAATGGAAATTGTATTCTGCGGCGCAGATGAAAGGACAGATAGATTGAATGCGCTATGTATCGCGGAAGCGCCGATAAGGCCGATGATTCCCATAAAAATCTTTGTCCAAAATCTTTGATAAAAAGCCAGAGCAAGGCAAAAGCCGATAAAAGTCGAGGAGACAGTGTGAACGAGGGTGGCGCCTATGAATCTGAAATCGCCGACAGCGATCGATGCCGATATATTGCCATTCGACAACGGATTGAGTAGAAAGAAAGAATTCTCTATGGCGGCAAAGCCCAGGGCGGCGGTGAGGAAATAGATCATGAAATCGATCGGCTCGTCTATCTGATCGGTGAATAGAAAGATGATAAGGACAGCGAGACCCTTGACCACCTCTTCAATGATAGCCCAGACGATATATTGTTCGGTCTGGCTTTTGACAAAAATAGTGACCACGCTCTCGCCATATATAGCCAGAGCGACAGACAACATACCGAGAAGGAAAGTCAACGCTATGACCAAGCGCGGCTCCGGATGAAGATTGTCTTCGCGGAGCCAAAAGAAAAGCCACAGAAGCGACGGCAAAATGCCAGCGAGGAATGCATATGTGATGGCTGTGCCGCTCATGCCTTCATTATGGCAAGTGATGAACGTGTATACAAGTATCATTGTGCACATTGTCTATCTATTAACATCAAAGAAGATAAGAAGCGTGCGAAATCATCATGATAATATGACCACATAATCACAATCGGAGTTCTCTTACACTTCATTGACAAAAGGTCAAGAGTTTGCTAAAAAGTATCCAGAAGTAACCCGTATAATTTGCAGCTAAAAACTTAAAGAGGGCTCTTTTATGGGCTTTCGGCTGAGGATTGTGGGTAAAAAAAGAACACACGAAGAAAAAAGGACATTATGAAGAACATTAAAAATTGGTCAGTTATCGGGGTCATACTTTGTATGGCCGGTCTCGGATTCAGCGTCATCAACAGTCAAGCGGCGCCGTTAAAATCAACACATGTTTTGGCAACTCCGCCACATGTGTTGTGGTATCCGTTTCCCGCGTCGCTTATTAACGATACGAACTCACAGTTCTATCTATCACGCGGCACTTATATGAACGGGCTCGCCATTCATGGCGGCGCTCCGATTCAGACGGCCAATCGACTCAATAATCCGATTGGCGTCGAGATCAAGCCGTTCTTCCTGGCAAGCGACCTAATGGTCGTCACACCAGGGGTTACCACAAATACTTTGTGGTTGGGGCAGCTCAATCCGGCCAACACTAATTATGTCGGCATGGAAGGTCAACGTCTGTATTGCGGTGGTGTATTTGTCGGAAACGGCGCGCAGATTACTCTGGATGGCTTGAGCACGAGTGTTATTGATTATCCTGTGGGTTACCTCGATAACAACTCAACATTGGCAGGCCTTGGCTATAGCGTTAGCCGTGTGGGTATAATAAAAGGACCAAGCGGCGTCCTGTTCGGGAACGATCAGACACTTGTCACGAGTGGTCCAGGCAGTATCCCGGTTGATGCGATCGTTTTCATAGGCGCTCGTGTCGGAGCCGATGTGAGCCAATATGGTCAGACGGCGGTCAATGCTGTCGAATCTTATATTGGCACCGGTCATATGTTTACGTTTACCTACACTTATACATGGACAAACGAAAGTGGCCAATTTAGCGAGAACCATTCATGGACCGTGCCTGTTTATCAGGATGGTCAAGCTCCTACAAACTTCTTGTGGAGTTATTGGCCCACGCCGCGTGGTAACACCAGGTTGTTTTCACTGATGGCGCCGGCGACAAACACCTACACTGTGTCGGTGGCACTGTCTACGTTGTATGATGGATTGCCCAGCCGTTACAATGATGTTGGTTGGACATTGGACAATGCTTCGGCGAGCACGGGTTACTCATATGAAGACCCGAGCTTTCCTCCGCATGAAGTCGTGTTTGTAAAATTGTCACAAAACACGAACGTCATTCTCCAATCTGACACACTTGTTCTGCAGCCGCATTCAATATCTTTGGCCAAAGGTATGTTGAGCTCATACTCAACAAATTTTTTCAAGCCGAGCAACTGATTGCTGCGACGAATCATCACAAATGCAGGGCGCTTCAAGCACCTGCATTTTTTCTTTTGCCAGCCAAGGATTGTACGGATGTTTGTGCGCGCAATATCCGAGCGAAGTCAAAAGAATACACTTGTTATTTACAAGAATCATTTTAATTAAAGGGTCTAACTTAGAATAGGGGGTAAAATATTTGACAATGACATGCCTTTATGATAGGGTTGTCTTCTCTAGTAATTTATATATAGGGGACGCTAAAATATCAAATTATTATAAAATCATTACAATGAAAAACAAAATTAATTTATTTACAAATACAGCTTTAATTATGGCTTTTATCCTTGGTTTGAGTCTATTGCAACCGATTTTGACCAAAGCCGATGAAGATGCCACCGGGACATTCAGTGTTAGCCCTTCCACAAACCTAGCTCAAGATAACTCTATAATTGCTCCTTCTCCTATTATTACTGTCCAAAATGTGCTTCCCGTTGCTGATCTCGGCACCATTAATTGTTCTGCTGGTCCTTTTGTATCCTGTTTACCAAGCTATTTCATTGTTTATTTGAGCAATGGAACGTATGAAAATTGGAATGTCACTACATGGACTAGTTCGCCGACTTATGATGGTGATATCAATGGTACATATACTTTCACGACAACTTTGACCGAGTCTGCCAATTCCGCTGTTACTTCTAGTCCGAACCCTCCTTTGACTGGCAGTGTGAATTTCATAGTGACTGGTGCAACCGACCCTGGAAATTTTTCAAACAATCCATCTAACAACGGAAACCAAGACGGATCTGGATCAGCAAGTTCAAGTTCTTCTACAAATCCTAATCAAGACGGAAATGGGCTATTCGGTTCAAACCCATCAAATAACCAGAATCAAGATAATTCTGGTTCTGACACCACTCCTCCAGTTATAAGCTCTGTTTCCGATATATCTACCACGACTTCTGGCACGAGCGTCATAGTCAATTACACGCTTCCTTCAGCTACCGATGCTGTAGACGGTTCGATCACTCCTGTTTGTGTTCCAGCGAGTGGTTCATTGTTCAGTGCCGGGACAACAGCGGTCACATGCACAGCCACAGATAATGCAGGGAATTCTGCTTCGACAACTTTTAACGTTATTGTCACACAGACGACATCTCAATCTACGACTACTCCTACTTCAACTCCCGCGATCCAAACTATAAATTACGGTGGCGGTTCATCGAGCTCGAGCAGTGGTTCATCGATTAATCCTCTCGTCTCTTCGGCAACCACCACAGCTACGACAACCATCGATTCTTGCCCGCTATTGACTTCTTATCTTCAATTTGGCTCAAACAATGATGCTTCACAGGTATCGAAGCTACAGGCCTTCCTCCAGGAATCGCAAGGCCTCAACGTGGACATTAATGGTATATTCGATCAACAGACGCTCAACGCCGTGAAAGCTTTCCAACAGAAATATCTGTCTGACATCATGGGTCCTTGGGGTGCGACGCATCCTTCCGGATACGTCTATATAACTACGGAAAAAAAGATAAATGAATTGGCTTGCAATGCGTCATTGACCTTTAGTCCGGCTGAATTGGCTATCATCAATGCTTACAAAAATCAACAAGGCCAAAACGGTTCTAATAATGCTACTGGTATAGCTGTCCCTTCTAACGGTGCGGCTAATTCCACGACTACTCCGAACGCTAGCACTACGCCTTTGACGCCTATAATTGGACAGAATGGCGCAGGCGCTTCTACCAACGTGGCTGCCGTCGGCGGTTTTGCTCCGGCATGGAATAATTTCTGGGGATCGGTTTGGAATCATATCGTAAAAGCATTCTAGATTTCCAATCCAAGGGTAGCCCTTGGATAAACACAAAAAGCCCCGCAGAGGGGCTTTGTTGTACGAGGGTAGCATTATAAAAAGTACAAGGGCTACCCTTGTCCTTTCGCAGGAATGATATAAGGGATACAATATGAACATGAATTTATCGCAATCTCTGGGCAATCTTTCCCATCACGCATATTGCGTCGTCGGCGGTGCGTCTGTGTGCCAAGAGGTAGCTTCTTTTTTAGAAGAAGAATGTGGTGTTGTAATGCGCGGCAATCCTGATGTTTTTATGCAAAAATATGAGGTTTTGACGATAGATGACGCGCGCGGACTAAAATTAGCCCATGCCACGAGGCCTTTTTCTTCGAGAGGCGGCAAAAATGATGAAAACGACAAAAAATTAGGCGGCGGCCGAAAGTTTTTCATCATCGAGACAGATTCGATCACTCATGAAGCACAAAACGCCTTGTTGAAGATTTTTGAAGAACCGAATGAATACGCACATTTTTTCTTGATCATTCCGTCCGAAGAATTGCTTTTGCCGACATTGCGATCGCGGCTGTTTATGGTACGCGATCCAAGGGTAGCCCTTGAAAAAGATTCCAAGGGTAGCCCTTGGAATATAGCCGATCTCATTGTTTCATCGCCAGCCGAGCGCATCGCCTTTGTCGACAAGCTCGCCGCTGACATTTCCGATGGCAAAAAACCGAAATCTGCCGCTCTAGATTTTTGTGCCGATCTTTCTCGATATCTTCTAAATAATGGCATAAAAGAGAACGCCGCTATTCTTGCCGTAATTGCCCAAACAGAGTCCTATCTGCGTGACCGCGCGCCGTCGACCAAACAGCTTCTTGAATATGTGATGCTAAGGATGTCAAAAAATGAACGAAAGAACAATGGAAAATAAGCAAAAAATAGAGCTGATTTAGCTGTTTGACTTTGCTTATAATTGCTTGTCTGAAGTTATTTTTTATTGACTTTTTCATTTGAACGTGTATACTTTTGTTGTAAGTTCTTTGAGCAAGTGGAATCGACGGATGGCGAGCGGATCTTGTATCGGCTTTATATGACTCTAATTTTCAAGTCCTCTCAGCCGCATTTTTTGCCCCGATACATTTTCCATCTCCCATCCTTCTTTTCCACTTCTCATCCTTACACTCTGCACATTTTGTGCAGGGTTATTTTTTTATCCCGATTTTCCGCTTGCAACTTTTTACTTTTAACTTTATACTTCTCGCATGACATACGACTTTTCAAAATTAAAAAAGAATCTCGCCGGCGTGGAGGAGTGGATAAAAAAAGAGTTCGCCAATATCCGCACAGGCCAAGCCAATCCGGCCATATTAGACGCTGTACGCGTCGAATCCTATGGCGCACAAGTGCCGATCAGCCAGGTAGCTAATATAGGCATCGAGGGTTCGCGTACCATTCGCATCACGCCTTGGGACATGTCTCAGGCAAAAGGGGTAGAGAAAGCCATCAGTCAGGCCAATCTCGGCCTGTCAGTCGCAGTCGATGACAAAGGTCTCCGTGTCAATTTTCCGGAATTGACTTCCGAGCGCAGGACGGAGATCGTGAAGACAGCAAGAGAAAAATTAGAAGAAGGAAAAAAACAGATCCGCGCTCACCGCGATGAAACGATCAAGGACATAAAAGGCAAGGAAAAGACCGGCGGTTTTGGCAAGGACGACATCTTTCGTTTAGAAAAAGACGCCCAAAAGCTCGTCGATGACACCAATAAAAACCTCGAAGCTGTTTTTTCAAAGAAAGAGAAGGAGATCTTGAGCTAAATGGATATCTATAAAATCCTCATCTTGATAGGTGGAGCATTCGGCATCCTCGGCGCTTGTGTCGCGTATCTCGTCACTTGGAATGAGGTCAAGAAACATGATATTAGAGGCAAGAATGCGGTGGCGGAAGGCGTGAAGATGTCCGTATTTACTTTCACGTTTTTTATATTACTGAGCGTCGTACTGGCATTCGTGTTTACAAAGATCGGTCTGTGAATCATGCCGTTGATCACATTTTGAAATATAACCAATAGGTTATAAACATAAAACTCGTTGAAAGTAATGTTCCCACTCCTTTAACTATGGAAATAGTGATTGCTTGCTTTTATTTTTACGAAGTTGGATCCTTGATTTTTATGATTGACGAGATGTTTTATTTCGTTTAATGTATAAACAGCACAAAAAGAACATAAAAATTTAACAAAAGGAAAGAGTCATGAAAAATGAAATATGGGCTGTCTTGAAGAAATTTTTTGTTTTGAACGAGGAAAACCAGAATCTTCGACTGCCAAACGAAGACCATCATAAAATCTCGAAAGTTATGGAGCTTAGTGTCTCATGGAGGAATCACTCAACAGATGAATATGATGAATACAATATTCTTGTAAAACAAGGATATGAGCGCAAAGCGGCTATTCAAGTGGTAGAAAAATTGCGCAAGGGCTTTCTTGGCGGCATCGATCTGCTTTTTTACAAGGAAAACTACGATATGCCTGAGTTTGACAGTGTTCGTGATAAAATTCCTCGTGTAGTTTTTCAGTATTGACGACAATTGCGTGACAATAAAAGGTCGATGGCATGACAAATCCTCGATCTTTTTCTTTTTAAGAATGCTATACTTTCTCCATGCTTGAAACCATAATCATCTTCATAATCGTCCTGGCTGCGCTCATATTCGTCCACGAGCTCGGGCATTTTATAGCTGCGAGGAGCTTTGGCGTCAGAGTGGATGAATTCGCCCTTGGTTTTGGTCCGCGTCTTTTTAGTTGGAGGCTGAAAGGCGGCGGATTTTGGGGCGAGACTGCATATGCCATAAATGCGATTCCATTCGGCGGTTTTGTAAAGATTTTCGGCGAGAATCCGGACGAAGAATCGGTGAAAGGCGCTGATAGCGGACGGAGCTTTGTAAATGCAAAGCGTTGGAAGCAGGCAATCATTCTGGTCGCCGGCGTCCTTGGAAATTTCGTATTTGCATGGCTTCTGATCGTCATCGCCATGTCGATCGGCACCGCCGCAAGCCCATCCGATTATCCTCAATATGCAAATCGCATGACGAACGAACGCATAATGATCGACGCTGTTTCTCCAGGAAGTCCAGCAGATAGATCCGGAATAAAAGAGGGCGATGTCATTACAGGAATTTCTTTGCCTTCTTCAGCTTGCAATTTCAATTGCAATTCTAATTTGCGATCTTCAATTAAAACTGGGCAAGGAATTAATGCAGAGCAAGCCATAACTATCGACGCTATCCAATCCGAAATTGCGTCATCGACAGGCGCGTCCATGACCATTTCTATTCTGCGCGACGGCAAACAAATGCCTATTAGCGTCGTAGCACAAAAAAACATCATCCAGGGCGAGCCGAATCAATATGCCATAGGGATTTCCATGGAAGACACCGCGACTCTGCGTTTGCCTATATATTTGGCTGTGTATGAAGGCGCGCGATTCACCTGGTCGCTCATGCAAGAGATCGTCGTCGGTTTCGGCACGCTTGTCGCAGGGCTTTTTCAAGGCAGCGCCTCGGTATCAGATCTGACCGGACCAGTCGGTATTGCTGGTATGGTCGGAACTGCCGCACGCCTCGGATTATCGTATCTTCTGATGTTTACGGCTTTCATTTCTGTGAACCTCGGCATAGTAAACCTTATCCCGTTTCCGGCTCTCGACGGCGGACGGCTCCTCTTTGTGGCTGTCGAAGCCGCCACTCGCCGCCAGATCAAAGCCGGCTTTGCCAATGCTGTAAATCTGGTCGGTTTCGTCCTTTTGATGTTGCTCATGGTTTTTGTGACTTATCGCGATATTTTGAGGTTATTCCGTTGATTGGTCCAAGGGTAGCCCTTGGACT
This sequence comes from uncultured Candidatus Saccharibacteria bacterium, assembly GCA_964565685.1. Lineage (GTDB taxonomy): Bacteria > Patescibacteriota > Minisyncoccia > Phycocordibacterales > PALSA-1337 > JAGWNR01. The sequence goes on along the minus strand of CAZMFR010000006.1, from coordinate 7,240 downwards.
TGTATTACAAGGGTAGCCCTTGGACTTGTATTATCGATGCTTGTGCTCTGCTTGGTTCCGGTGCATGTTTTTCATGTTAGAATAATTATACATTTCAAATGAAAGCCAATTTCACCCATTATTCTCATCGCAGTCGCCACGTTCACAAAGTATCGCTATTAGAAAAGCTGTCCATATGGTTTCTTATACCGATTATTCTTGTCGCGCTCACTGTCGGAGGCCTTCGATTGGCCGGTATGAATATTAATGCAAGCTTCTTTATCGAGAGCATAAAGAGCGCGCCGATAGGATATCTTTCATTGGCTTTCTTGTCCTCTTTTGCCAGACTTTTTATCTCTTATATATTTTCGCTCGTCATAGGCGTGGCTTTGGCCCTGTTCGTCCTGCGTTCGCATGTGTGGGAGCGCGTGCTTATTCCTGTATATGATGTGCTCGAATCAGTGCCTGTGCTCGTATTCTTTCCAGTTATCATCCTCTTTTTCATCCATTACAATCTGCTCAACACTGCGGCGATATTCATACTCATACTCACCATGATCTGGAGCATCGTCTTTGCCGCTATCGGCGGTCTGCATGTGATACCAGAAGACGTTTTATATGTGCCAAAAGTTTTCGGACTGACCAAATTCCGGTCATTTCGCAAAGTAATTTTACCAGCGCTGTTTCCATCTATCGTTACCGGCTCGCTCTTGGCTTGGGCGGCAGGTTGGAACATTCTGATTGTGGCGGAAGTTCTGCACACCTATGTGCCGGCAGGGCAGAATGTCGGCGATGTCTTCGGTATCGGCAGTGTTCTGGTCCAAGCATCGTCAAGCGGAAATCAATCATTGTTTCTCTGGTCGATTGTTGTGATCGTCGCTGCGATAACCCTGATCAATGTCTTTGTCTGGCAGAAGCTTCTCCGGTATGCTAGCAGATTCAGGTTTGATTAAAAATAATGAAAAAACAAGGCAAAAATCAAAAGGCAAAAGTGAAACTAAAAGATGCTAAAGTCAATTGCTTTATATTTTAACTTTTGCATTTTGGCTTTATTAACATGCAACCAATTCTTACATTCAAAGACGTCAGCTTTAAATATCACAATGGCAGTGCCGATGTACTACATAATGTCTTATTTTCTCTTGAAAAAAGCTCGTTCACAATCCTCGTCGGCCCGTCCGGCTGCGGCAAATCGACTCTGATAAAGCTCGTCGCTGGCTTGACGGAACCTTCATCTGGATCGTTGGATGCTCCAAGGAAGATGTCGATGGTCTTCCAGAACGGCGCGCTCCTGCCATGGTATTCGGCTTTGGATAACGTTATGCTTGCTCTTGGTTCAGTACAAGGTAGCACCTTGGACAAGAAAAAACTCGCATCGGATGCGCTCGCTCTCATGAATATAAAAGACCTCGCCTCGGTCTATCCGCGCGATCTTTCGGGCGGTCAGCGCCAGCGCGTCGGCATTGCGCGCGCCCTGGCCGCTGAACCGGAGCTTTTGCTTTTGGACGAGCCGTTCTCTGCTCTTGATGCCGAGACGACGGAAGCCCTGCATGGCGAGCTTTTGAATATTTGGAAATCTCGGGGGATAACCATTTTAATGATCTCGCATTCGCTCGAAGAGGCCGTCGCTCTCGGTGAGCGTATTTTGGTCATGCACGAAGGTCGCATCATCCATGAGCATGTGGTAAAGCTTGCCTATCCGCGCGATCCGACGAGCGAGACTTTCGGCAAATATGTCGCTTCTATCAGAAAAGAATTGAAAGATAAGAGGAAAAACACAGGAATAAATTCCTAACAACGATCTGTGAGATGAGCTGTGGTTTATTCTACGATGGAACCGGAAAAGATCTGGAAGTTGTCTATTAGGCCTAAGAATGGACCAGCACCACTGCCTGCACTGCCGACATACAAGACATTGTTTATCCCCGTGATGACTGTTCCTGGCGCAGTGGATACGCTGGTTGTACTCTTTAAAACACCGTCTACATAAAGCATAAGATTGCCACTATTTACATCATATGAACATGTCACATTGTGCCAGTTGCCATCATTAAAAGAAGGCATGTAAACTGCCGATTGTCCTGAGATATTTCCTAAAAATTTGCATATTACATAATAATTTGAGTAATATCCTTGAAGAATAGAATTTGAAGAAGGAGTATTTGATGTAATATAATATAGGTTATATGCTGTATTAGTAATGTTATCTGTTGAAAGAGTGTTAGCCCATATGGAAACTGTTAATCCACTCTGATCGGTGAGATTGAAAGTACTAACAGAATAATTATTTATCATAGGAAGATCAAAAGAACTACCAATACTAAGAGAGTCGCCGTTATCACTGAATGGAGTGCTGTTACTGTATGTTGTATCATTAAGTGTATAACCAGACCGTCTGATAAAATTCCCTGTTTGATCGTTTGGTTCGCCTGATCCTTCATTGAAATTCATAGACAAAATAGTATTGACTCCGAGCTTGTGATATACGTTATCGGCAAACTCTATAGCACTTCCGACGGTCCCTTTTTGTCTGGCGCCGTTCAGGGAGACCAAGATTATGCTCGACAGCAATGCAATGATCGATATGGTCACCAGGAGCTCTACGAGAGTGAAACCGCGGCTTTTATTTGGAGAGATTTTCATGTGTATTTGTGCCGTAGATCTGTTTGCGGCGGTATTAAGTATATGAATTATATAAATATGGACATATTATAGCAAATGACATAGTGGATTACGAATGATTTTCTGTCTATAGGTCTCTTATCATTGGTCATGTCGAGAGTCGTGTCAGATGATTGTCATATACACTTACACTGGGGTGAGCTTCTCTGAAAAGATTTCTATATGCTATAATAATGCTAAGTAATATCATGCGTCAGAGCCAATTATTCACCAAAACCCGCCGTGAGGCGCCAAAGGACGAAGTCGCCAAGAACGCCGAGCTTTTGATCCGTGCAGGATTCATCCACAAAGAGCTCGCTGGCGTCTATTCCTACTTGCCCCTCGGCTTGCGCGTGCTCAATAATATCGTTCAGGTTATCCGTGAGGAGATGAATGCGATCGGCGGACAGGAGCTCTATTTGACGGCTCTCCAAGATCCGAATGTCTGGAAAAAGAGCGGCCGTTGGGATGATGTCGCAGTGGACAATTGGTTCAAAACAAAATTAAAGAACGACACTGAGCTTGGTCTTGGTTTTACTCACGAAGAGCAGTTGACGAACTTGATGAAAGATTACATCAGCTCTTTTCGCGATCTGCCTTTTTCTGCATACCAATTTCAGACGAAATTCCGCAATGAAGCGCGCGCAAAGAGCGGCATAATGCGCGCCCGCGAATTTTTAATGAAGGATCTGTATTCTTTTAGCCGCGACGAAAAGGAGCATGTCGACTTCTATGAAAAAGCAAAAGCGGCATATGTCAAAATCTTTGAGCGGCTCGGACTCGGTGACGAGACGTATATCACATTCGCTTCCGGCGGCTCTTTCTCGAAGTATTCTCACGAATTCCAAACGCTCAGCGACGCCGGCGAGGATATGATCTACATCGATGAAAAGAAAAAGATCGCCGTGAACAAAGAAGTGCTGAATGACGAAGTCCTCAATGACCTCGGTCTTGATCGCAAAAATCTGATCGAAAAGAAAGCCGTCGAAGTCGGCAATATATTCTCGCTCGGCACGCGCTTTTCCGATGCATTCGACTTGAACTATCTAGATATGGATGGCAAGAAGAAACCGGTCGTCATGGGCAGTTATGGCATCGGACCTGGCCGCGTCATGGGCGTTATAGCGGAAACCATGTCGGACGATCACGGCCTCGTCTGGCCTCGCGGTATTGCACCATTCGACGTTCATCTCGTGGTTATTTTTGATAAAGGAGGAACTGCAAAAAAAGAAGCAGATGCGCTGTATGACGAGCTTTTAAAGAATGGAACAAGCGTCCTCTACGACGACCGTGACCTCCGTCCTGGCGAAAAATTCGCCGACAGCGACCTCATCGGCATTCCTACTCGCGTTGTCGTCAGCGAAAAGAATTTGAAAGAAGGCAAGTTTGAAGTAAAAGACCGTAAATCTGGCAAGGTGGAGATGGTGGTAAAGGGGGAACTTGGAAAAATTCTCGAGAAATAGATCGAGAAATAAAAAGACCCGCTTGCGACGGATGATACCGCTTGCGACAAACTCAGGAATTTACGTCAAATTCAGGCGTTTTTTCTTTTCCAGGAAACCTCGCACGTAGGATGCGTCGCTCGAGCTTGAAGTAGCAAGCCGAAGTGCATGGATGAATGGATCCGGAGCGAGCCCGACGAGCGGAGCAATGCTTCGCGAAGCGGCCTCAAAAGGAAACCACGCAGGAACTGCGGGGAGGAGGTCATTTAATAGACAAGCAGATCGGCGCCTTGAATGGGTGCATCAAAGATTAGCGCATTTGTAATATTGGATTAAATTTTAATCCAATAATTTTATGCAGGAAAAGTTGGGAAGCGAAGATGGCGGAGAAATGAAAAATTTTGGGTATTATTATGTCCTAAATTTGGTAGTGAGTGATATTGTTTTGTAAGCAAGGCATCGAGATGTGGCTTTAGTCCAAGGGCTACCCTTGGACTAGTTATCCACAGGTGACCTATTGCAGGTGAACGATTGTTCACTTATACTATATTCATTAGAAGGCAGTTATAAATTTAGTCATTTTAAAACCATGAGCCAATATAAAGCATTCAAAGTCATAAAAAGCGAGCTGAACAAGCTCAATCATCGCATCGATCTAAAAATCATTCAGGGTGTCCCGTATTACAACGAGGCCCGCAGGCATAAATTCCTGCGCGCACAGTTACGGGACCTTTCTCTGCGAAAAAGTCCTTGGTTGCGGGGTTCGCTTCGATTCGCCAGTCTCTTCATGTTCTAATCCTGTATAATAAAGAACATGCCAGATTATAAAGACAAAATATTCGATTTTTACTCTGATCACAAGCGCATGCCTAGCTATGCTGAAATCATGCGTCTCGTCGGCTTTAAATCAAAAAATGCGGTTTACAAGCTTGTCAATCGTCTCATCGATGAAGGCATTGTATTGAAAGACAAGACCGGTCGTCTTCTGCCCAGCAAACTTTTCGGTGAGGTGCCTCTGCTCGGTCTCGTCGAGGCGGGTTTTCCATCCGTGGCCGAGGAAATGCCGTTAGACAGTTTGAGCTTGGATGAATACTTGATCGAAAAGAAAGACAAGACATATCTTTTACAGGTAAAAGGCGACTCGATGATAGACGCCGGCATTCACGAAGGCGATTATGTTTTGGCTGAACGAGGCAAGGAAGCCAAACCTGGCGATATCGTCATCGCGTGCGTCGATGATGGATGGACCATGAAATATCTGCGTCATGACAAAGCCGGCAAGTCATATCTAGAGCCGGCCAACAAGAATTTCAAACCTATCTATCCAAAAGAGTCTTTTAATATCGCCGCAGTGGTAAGGGGGGTAGTTAGGAAATATTAGATCTAGAAAAAATTATGAAAATCAAAAACTCAAAATCGCTATTCTAATATGATAAATATGGTAGCGTTGTAAACTTTAGAACTTGCTTTGACTGAATAGTAAATAGAATAGTAGATATGTATCATCGCGCAAAAATTCATTTTAAAAAGGTAGACCCGATTTTGTATCGGGCGGCAAAGCTGCACGAGATAGCAAATATACGCCGCTCAAGAGACATGTTTGGCGATATCGTTCATGCGATTGTGAATCAACAGCTTTCAGGCAAAGCGGCGGATACTATATATGATCGGCTCGAAGCTCTCGCCGTCGGTCATACGCATACGCGGTTTGTAAATGACAAGGAAAAAGAAAAGAGCAGCAAAGAATGGGGCAAGGGGGGTAAAGCAGGCGCAATCACGCCAAAGAATATTCAAGCTTTGCGAAGGGTAGATCTTCGCGCATGTGGTTTGTCTGAAGCAAAGGCAAACACAGTCAAATGCCTGGCACGGGCGGTCTTGAAAGGAGAGATTGATCTTGCCAGAATCCACAAACATGACGATGCGAAAGTCATCGAGCTTCTCACTTCCATCAAGGGCATCGGCCCATGGACAGCGGAGATGATCCTTATGTTTTCACTTGGCCGACAAGACATTTTTTCAAAAGGCGATCTCGGCCTGCGCAAGGGGATCATGTATCTGTATAAATTAAAGAAGATGCCGAGCGACCGGTTCATGGATATGCTCGCAAATAAATGGTCGCCGTATAGTACGTATGCTGCGCGAGTTTTATGGAGGGTGGCGGATGAAAAAAAAGTAAAAAAGTAGACAAAAACCTCTGCCAGGATGGGTGCATGGGGTGTGATAGAATAAAAGCATGAAAACAAAAGACGATTACGCTCCCGGCTCGCTCCTTGTTTCCGAAGCCGGCGGCAAGGTCGCCAATATCGGCAGCACGAAATATGATTTCAAAAACCTGGATTTCATCGCAGCGAACAAGGCGCTCTACGATGAATGGACAAAAGGGGAGGATGCGATTTTTCCAATTAAAATTAAATAAGCTCTTTTTTTATCGTTGAGCAAAAAATATTATAATTGTCAGAATGTCAGGCAAGAACAGAATTTTTGCATTCATAGACGCATCGAATGTTTGGCAGGCCCAAAAGACAAAGGGCCGCTTTTTTGACTATGCAAAGCTCAAGGATTTTCTCACAAAGAAATTTGATGCTTCTTCTGTTGAAATGTTCTATTACACCGCTTACCCCAAAGAAGGCACGAGAGATTATGACCTTGATGGGAGGCATAAATTCTTTACGTACCTCAAGAAAGGGCTCGGCATGACCGTTCGTAAGAAAGAACTGAAGCGGATAACCGTCACGTCGCCGACAGGAGAAACCATCGAAGAGAAAGGCAACATGGATGTGGAAATAACCATAGATGTGGTTACTCACATGAAAAGATATGACACGGCAGTACTATTTTCTGGTGATTATGATTTCTTGGCGCTTACCTCGTATGTGCGGAATGGTGGCAAGAAAGTCTACGTATTTTCTTCAAAAAACAACATTTCGCAAGAGCTAAAGACGGGAACTGACGGGTATATTGACGTGCTCGACATTACTGAAGATATTTGGGGCAGGGAATTGAAGCATCGACAACAGCTCAAGTAGGACAATAAAGAAAGCAGCCCTCCGCGAGGAGGGCTGCCCTTGGATGTAAAACCCTTTCGGTCAATGTCATCAAAAAATAGCAACCTTTGAAGTAGGACAGTTAGAATTAATCATTAGCCACAATTAATTTAA
>CAZMFR010000005.1:17898-62948 GCA_964565685.1 uncultured Candidatus Saccharibacteria bacterium | reverse complement strand
TAATTGTGGCTAATGATTAATTCTAACTGTCCTACTTCAAAGGTTGCTAGTTTGACAAAGGAATACTGCGAATGAGATGAGCTTTTTGGGCCTCTATGGGGCCTAGTAAGCTCATCTCATTTACCAAAATGACCTACTGGGTCATCCGAGAAAAGGCCGCAACCTGCCGGAGCGAATCTGGCATTATATGAAAGGAGCTAACGTCATGAAGACGCTTACTCAAACGACAGAACCCATAACGGACGGTCAGAAGAAACTCATCACCCGCATGATTGGCGACGTCGCCGGTTCGGACCTCGTGCAAGAAGCACTCGACGCTTTGAGCAAGAAGGGTGCCGAGCGTCTCAAGGGCAATCCTGCATTCGTCGAATCTCTCCGGCAGTTCGCTGTCGAGAAGATCAGCGAGTTTGCCGTGGTGAACGAATTCGCCAACGAGGAGGTTGAGTCCAAATACGGCTACCTCTCCGGCTACAAGAAATCCACGGATCTGAACGCCCAGTGCAATCAGCTTCGCATCCTGTTCCCGGGCATCGGCTTTGCCAATCAAGATCTGCAGGCGCGGATCGAGAAGGGCGAGGTCAAACTGCCGGCGAACGCCGAAGGATGGTTCGCCATCCCCAACTGGAAGAAGAACCCGAAGATCTTCGGTTCGACCTACAGCGAGGCGGTGGTTAAGGTGCTCGACGCCATCAAGAAGGCTCGCGACGGCGCGTTCTACAACTACCGCAACGGACAGGTTGACGAACAGCATTTGCGCCAGTCGGCCCGTTCCATTCAGTTCTGGGACGAGTTGGCCAAGGCGCAAGGCGATGCGGACATCCTCATCATCGACGCACAGTTCGGCATCCGCCATCGTGGCCGTTCTGTCCGCCGTGCCCGCGTAGTCATGGAAGACACGCCCGGCGAGGTCGGTCTTGGCGCATTCGTGGTCGGTATCATGCCTCTCACGAACCCGATCCGCCTCAAGCACTACGACGACCTCTGGATTGATTGCGCCGGTGACGAGTGGTCTCCAGATGCCGATGGCGCCTTCTCGAGGTCGCCCTGCTTCATCTTCAACGGCGGCCTGGTCAGGTTCGACGCGAACGATGTTGACGTTGCCAACGGCGACTATGGCACCGCGTCTGGGTTCCCTCCGCAGTAATCTCATCGAGCATGAGGATCTCAGAGCCGAAGGCCTTGCACCTCGAATCCTTGAGTATGTTGTATTTTGACTCTTGAATTCGAATTTTTCAGAGCCACTTGCGCAAGCGAGCGGCTCTTTTCAATTTTAATATAGACATATCAGTTAACTTATTGTATGTTATGAGCAAAACATTCAACAAAAGCTCTTTATGATAACTATACACAAGCTCGTTCCGCCGGAGAATCATTCTTTGTTTACGAAAAACCCAGAACTCAACAGTATTTGGGAAGTCCCAGCTCATCAACAGGAGGCTCGTGAGAGCTACGAGGAATTGGGTCTTATCCCAGAAGAAAGCACGGGAGAGATCTTTTCGATACGGGAAGGCGATTTGATCATCGGCATCATCGGTTGGTTCGAATACGGCGACATTCCTGACGTCCTACGCCTTCGCTATTACGGCATCGTCCTGAGCAAGCGTGGAAATGGATACGGAGAAGAAGCGATGAAACTATTTCTCCAATATGTGTCCCGTGTCGCTCCACCGAGGTATCGCTGGCTATCAGAAAGCGTTTCGGTGGGTCGTCCGGCGTTTGAGCAGATATCAAGGCACTTCTTTAAAATGGGATTTGTCAAATATGACGATCCGAATTATGGGAGCAATGCCGGTTGCGGCAAGGTTCGTAGTTTGCGGATCAGGATCCCTGGAAGATGATGCACGACTGGGAGTCAACACGATTCCCAGTTTTTTTTATTCATTCTCCCTTGTGGTGCAATGAGCTAAAAGGTTCGAACTCGTGGCATACCGCCAAGTCGAGCAATGCTCGAGTACCTAGGGCAGTCGAGCATTTGATATGCATCAATGTTATTTATATTGATATATTCTGATCAGTAAATAGTTGGACATTTTTTAATTCTCGCCAAATTCGGCAAGGACTTTCTGCCAAGTTTCCATCTCTAGATACTAGTTTCTGCAATGCAATCTTTTTTGATTCACCACTAACAAAGATAACCGTATAGTTGATTTTTCTGAGAAAAGTGAGAGTGGTAGTAACTCGTTCTCGGTGCGGATTTTTACCAACAGCATCATATGCTACTACAAGATGATTTTGATCATCGAATGTTTTTTCAAAGAATTCTTTATTCTCTGGATAAGGCATGATGCCCGATGTATGGGCGTCTGGACCTATACCGACACTGGCTATAATTGAACCATTTTTATTTTGATGCATCCAATCAATTATCTCCGTTTCAAATCTCTTTGCCAACATGTCTGCTGATTCTTTTTCTTTTGGTTTTGTATCGATAATTGCACAGCCATTTTTCTTCACTTTCTCATAAAATGAAGTCTTCTCAATTTGAGCAAGGTTGTTGATCGACGGATCAGTCGAGTATCTTTCATCAAGCACAGCAATCATGCTATTTTTGGTGAATAGACTTGGATCAATAAAATCAAGAATGGCTAGGGACGAACCGCCAGAAGACAGAAATAAAAATGGTTTATCACCGTATTCTTTAAATAAAGCATTCAATGCAGCTCCGGCACCCTGTGCCAATATATTTGATTGTAGAACATGAGTAATCATTTTGTATTGCATTTAATAGTGTATATTAGTCTTAACTTGTCTGCTCGAGATGCGTCGATGTTTTACCGCTTTTTCGTTAGAGCGACATTATGTTATACTGGTTCCCGTACTAATTATAAGCTTATTATCAAACAAACACATGGCAACAAAAACCAATTCAGCATTTATGAAACCGATGACTGTGAGCGCTGATCTAGCCGTAATAGTCGGAAAAGGACCGATGCCGCGCTCGGAAGTCGTCAAAGAGCTCTGGAAATATATAAAAGGCAAGAATCTCCAAGATCCAAAGAACAAGAGAAACATCAACGCCGACGAAGCGCTGAAGAAGATCTTTGATGGAAAAGCGGTGGTCAATATGTTCGAAATGACCAAGCTAGTCTCAAAGCACCTCTCATAGCCGATCCGTTTGTTCCCGTGCTCTTTTATCTTGCCATATTCTGGTCAAGCGACCGGATTCTAATCCTGTGAATCAGAAAAAACAAAAAATAATCGTCGCCGGCATCTCGTTGATAGCTGCTTGTGCCATATGCATATGCTTCTTCATGCATAATTTTTTTTTCAAAGTCGTTCCTCCTGTTATTCCCAAAACGGTATCAGACGATTCAACTCGGCTCGTAATCGCTGGAATAGACGTCACTCCTGACAACATCCTTGATTGGTTGCTACAGGGTCAGGATGTGACTCTCCTCGTTTCTTCGACATCAGCAGAGCAAGAACAGGGCCTGAGCGATGTGCCGTATTTGGCATCGACGACGGGAATGTTATTTGTCTTTGATGATCCGGACGATTATGGGTTTTGGATGAAGGACATGGATTTTCCGCTCGATATCATCTGGCTCGATCAAGGATTCAGGATCGTGCATATCGAACACGATCTTTCTCCTTTGACTTATCCAAAAGTCTTTCTTCCAGGCAGTCCTGCAAAATATGTCATCGAAGTCAATGCTGGATTTGCCGATCTATTCTCTTTGAAAATCGGAGAGGCGATGCAGATGCAGCAAAAGTGAAGTATAAATTAAGGTATAAGCATGAAGTAACATACACATACTCTATGCTTGTACTTTCCTATCATGATATCTTCGCCTCTATATTTGACTATTGTCAAATATAGCGAGAAATGTTATATTGGTGTCGTCCTGCCAGATGATCGCGCTCTGAATAGCTTTGTGCGAAACGGAGTGAGGAAAGTCCGAACACCGGCTTCCGGCCGCGAAAGCGGCGAATGGCATTCATGTTGTTCAAGGAAGCAGAAGGGTAACAGGTAACGCCTGTACACAGCAATGTGCGAGGTGCGAACAGTGACGCTCGAGCCGAAAGGCGAGAGCATCTCTGCGTATCGAGCAATCGATATGTGGAGATGAATTCCGCGGCGACGCGGAAGTGCAACGGCTAAATCCTTATCTCGGTGCAAGACCGTACTCGGCGAGCAATCGTCGAGAGAGTCGCTCGAGGTGCGCGGCGACGCGCATCCTAGATAAATGATCGTCTATCCTGTTTGGTGTAAACCTTTGCAGGACGAACAAAATTCGGCTTATCGACAGAACTATGAAGAATCCCTTCGAAAGAGGGGATTTTTCTATTTTACATTCTATGTAGTTTCCACAGATTGGTATGACCTTGTCTATTTGATGATTCAGATTATGGTATAATCGATACATTATAAACAAATGAATACACAAGGATCGAAATGTAGGAAGTCAGAGTCAAAACTGTTGACTTCTCGCTTAATGATTTGAATCTTGTGTTTTAATTTTTTAATTTAAAATCATGGATCCAGAACAAAACCCTATCGCTGATTCGTCAAATTCATCAAAGTCAAAACTAGAATCGTGGGCGTCGGGCATTATGGTCGCTATAGTTTTTCTCCTGCCAATCATTTTCATACCGATCCCATATCTCCAACAAAGCGCTATCAAGGGCTATTTGATCATATTTGGTGTCCTCGTTTCTGCCATCCTATATATGATTTCTCGGATCAATGCGAAATCTTTCGAATGGGTCGCTAACCCTCTGTCATACATCGGCGCCATTCTGGCTCTCGTTCTGGTAGCTTCAGCCGTATGGAGCGGCGGATTCATGGGATCTTTTTTTGGTCAAGGATTCGAATACTTTACTGCCGGATTTATCATAGTCATGATCATTTCGATTAGATTGTCAGCCGTTCTTTCTTCGCGCAACTCTTCGCGGGCATTGTCTATCTATGCAGCTGTCATGGGCGGCTTTGTATTATTGTCTATCTTCCAGATCATAAAGCTAATAGACCCATCCGCTCTTTCGTTCGGTCTTTTCTCTGGAGCGACTTCCACCCCGATCGGCTCTTGGTATGATCTCGGCATATTTTCCGGTGTCGTCTCCATCATATCCGGATTGGCTTTTCTGTATTTTCCGATGAATAGGTTTGTAAAGTTCATATTGGCGATCCTGTTTTCTGCTTCTATTTTCTTTCTCGTTTTGATCGGTTTGCCTTCAATCTGGTTCGGCATAGCCATAGTTTTTCTTGCCCTGATCTTTCAACGCTATATCAACGAGAAAAAAGGCGGTTCTTTCGTAAAGCGTTTGCCTATTTTTGCGATAATAGTTTTTGTCGTCGCGGCATTCATGTCGTGGAATGGAAATGTGATAACCGCTCCGCTCGTAAATTCTTTGAAAGCAGGGTATTCCGAGGTCAGCTTGCCGTGGCAGATGACCTTGGATATCGGCACCGGTATCATAAAATCTTCGCCGATCCTCGGCTCCGGTCCTAATACTTTTGCAAAAGAATACTTGCTCTATAAACCATTGGCTATCAATCAGACTCAATTCTGGTCGACCCAATTTACAAACGGCTCGGGGCTTGTCCCGACTATCGCCTTGTCTCTCGGCTTGTCTGGCATAATCCTTTTCTGTCTCCTCTATATTTATTTTATCCGAGACGGAGTGAGGGCTTTGCGCAAAGCCAGTCGGCTCGATGCTTTGGAAAACCAGACGAAAGACAGAGTTTCGCAATACATTTCTTATTCATCGTTTTTTGCAGGGGCGTTCCTGCTGTATATGGACCTGGCTTATGTGCCTTCATATACCGATTTCTTTCTGGCTTTCATATTTATCGGCGTTTTCATAGGTTCAAGGATAAATTCTGGAGATACGCGGCTGGTCAATATCTCTTTTGATTCGAAAGCCGCGCCTGTAGGCAGACAACGGAAGGCCGCCGTATTGGTGCGATCTTGCTGTATGATCGTCTTATTGGTTGTTTTGGTCGGATTCGTATGGTACGGAATGAAATCTGTGGCATTCGGATATTTCACTGCAGGTGCGGCTAGGATTTCCACGTCTTCTGTCTCATCGGAAGGTATAAGCAAGGCAAAAGCTGATTTTCAAAAGGCGCTTGCCCTCGATCCGATAGATGTCTATGACCAAGCGTTGGCTGAGATAGATTTGATGTCTGTCAATTCCATAATAAGCCAGATTTCTGCTACAGGTTCCAGTACGAAGCCGACTCAGGATCAGGTCCAGCAAGTCGGGACACTTATAAAAGAGGCCATTGGCTATTCCAATGACGCAGTCAAGCATGATCCGTCGAATTATTACGATTACATGCTGTCGGCCCAGGTATCCTCTACCGCCGCAGGTCTCCAAGTCGCAGGGGCTTATGATTCTGCTATCACTGCTTATACGAACGCCATCAAATACAGCCCGTACGATCCGTCTATCTATCTATCTATGGCAGAGCTTGCCGCCAATCAAAGCAAATATGACGATGCCACCAGCTATATCGGTTCCGCCCTTCAATTGAAAAATAACTATACGGACGCAGTCTATCTGTTGTCGCAGATCCAAGTGGCCCAAGGCAAGACAGCCGATGCCATCACTTCTGTGAAATTCGCCACGCAATTGACTCCAAATGATCCGACTGCGTTCTTTGAGCTCGGTCTATTGGAATACAATGCCGCGGAATATTCTGATGCCGTGACATCTCTGGCCAAAGCAGTCTCTCTCAGCCCAAATTATGCCAATGCCCAATATTTCCTCGGTCTTTCTTACGCAAAGACCGGTGATAATACCGATGCTATCGCCCAATTCCAAGATTTAGCCAAGACAAATCCGAATAACACGGATGTTGCTTCTATCCTAGCAAATTTGGAGCAAGGAAAATCTCCGTTTTTGAACCAAACGCCTCCTGCCTCGACGCCGACAAAACGCTCGTCATTGCCGATCAGTGATTACACAAAGAAGTAAAAAATATGGTAAAAAGGTTTTTTGCAGTCTTTGGCCGTGAAATAAGCAATCTACACGAGGCCGCGTATCTGCTTGCTTTCTTTGCTTTTCTGTCGCAGATCCTCGGGCTCATAGGGGACAGGATTTTGGCTTTTATGTTCGGCGCGGGCCATACCCTAGACCTTTTCTATGCGGCTTTTCGCATACCAGACCTGATTTATGTCACGATTGCTTCGACCGTATCGGCATCTGTCCTTATCCCGTTTCTGATCGAATATTTCGGCAAAGGCGACGAAAAAGGGAAAGAATTCGTCGACTCTGTCTTTACCGTCTTCTTTGGCGCTATAGTCGTTGTCTCGATTGTGGCATATATTTTGGCTCCATGGCTCGTAAGGACGTTTTTGCCCGGATTTGCCCACGATGCTGATTTTGGACAGCTAGTCACGGCTATGCGCATCATGCTTTTTTCGCCTTTCTTTCTCGGTCTGTCTAATTTTTTCTCCGGCGTCACTCAGATGAATCGGCGATTCCTGATATATTCCTTGTCGCCAAGCTTCTACAATCTAGGCATAATAATCGGCGCGGTTTTTTTCTATCGCTATCTAGGATTGGCAGGTCTCATCTGGGGCGTGGCTCTCGGCGCTTGCTTGCACATGGCTATCCAGATACCGTTCATCATACGGACAAGCAATTTCCCGCATTTTGTTTGGAATATAGACTGGTCCAGCATACGTCGCGTAGTGTTCTTGTCCTTGCCGCGCACCGTGACTCTCGCGACCAATCAGTTGGCTTCATTCTTCCTTATCGCTCTGGCCTCTCTGATGGCCAGCGGTTCGATCACTGTCTTTAATTTCGCCAATATGATCCAATCGGTGCCGCTCACTATCATCGGCGTCAGCTATTCTTCGGCGGTTTTTCCCACTCTTTCAAAGCTCTTTTCCAGCGGCAAGCGCGAAGAATTCCTGACAGAGATGGCTGTCTCGGCCCGGCACATAATATTTTGGTCGTTGCCTGTGACGGCGCTATTTATCGTTCTACGCGCGAACATTGTTCGCGTTGTGCTCGGTTCCGGAGCTTTCAATTGGAATGACACGCGCCTGACTGCCGCCGCCTTGGCTATATTCATCTTTTCGATCACAGGGCAAGGCCTGATACTACTATATGTTCGCGCATATTATTCCCAAGGATTGACTCGCAAGCCGCTCCTAGTGAATATCTTTTCGGCCATTTTGATCGCCGGTCTGGGATATTTCCTGGATAAATTATATTATGCGTGGCCCATGTTCCAATATTTTATCCAAGCATTGCTAAAGGTCTCTGACCAGCCAGGTGTCGGCGTGCTCATGTTGCCTCTGGCATTTTCGATCGGTTCCACCATCAACACTTTTCTTCATTGGCACATATTCAATCGCGATTTTCCCGGCTTTTCGAAACGTCTAGGAGATGCGTTCTTCCAAAGCTTGTCGTCGGCTGTTATCGGCGGCTATGCCGCATATCTAGGCCTGCGCTTTTTCAATCTGTTCTTTCCTCTTACAACGACCTTTAACGTCTTTATGCAAGGATTTCTTGCTGGACTATTCGGTATCGCGGTCTCTATAGGTGTCTTTCTTATGATGAAGAACCCGGAGATCGTAGAAGTCTGGCGTGCTCTACACAGCAAGATTTGGAAGGCAAAGATCATCGCACCGGAGCCAAAGGAGCTGTGATACAGACAGCTTGCCGTCTTGGCTTTTATTGGCTTTGGCGGGAGATACATGATAATGTTTCGATATGTCATTCATCGATGAAATGAAATTCCATGCACATGCCGGTCGCGGAGGCGTTGGCGTGGTTCGCTGGCGGCATGAATATAGCAAGGAATGGTCTGGAGCGTCCGGCGGCAACGGCGGGCGCGGCGGTGACGTGCGCGTTAGGGCGGTGCGCGACCTTGGCATCTTGCAGAGATACCGCAATACAAAAGAGTTCAATGCAGAAAAAGGCGAGGATGGCATGAAGGATTCAAGGCACGGCAAGAACGGCGATACCCTGATCATCGATCTGCCTATCGGCTCGATAGTGACCGATCATCGTACGGGACATACTTTTCAGCTTTTAGAAGAGGGCGAAACGGTCCGTATTTTGAAAGGCGGTTCCGGAGGCCTCGGCAACGAATATTTCAAGACTTCAACAAATACGACTCCCATGCAATCGACGAACGGCTATGATGGCGAGGAAGCGGATTTTTCCGTAGAGCTCGAGCTGGTGGCCGATGCCGGTTTTATCGGCTTGCCGAACGCAGGCAAGTCCAGTCTTTTGAATGTATTGACGAATGCCGATGCAAAAGTCGGCAGCTATGCTTTTACTACCCTCGAACCGAATCTGGGCGCTCTATACAATTTCGTTCTTGCCGATATTCCCGGTCTCATCGAGGGCGCGTCGGAAGGCAAGGGCCTCGGTCATAAATTTTTGCGGCATGTCAGGAGGACAAAGATCATCTTTCATCTGATATCGCTAGAAGATTCGAGATCCGAGATCCGAGATTCAAGAGGCGAGGATATTTCTATTCCTGAGCTTGATCCGCTCGTCTCAAATTACAAGACTATTCGTGCGGAATTGCTGCGATATGGCCATGGTCTAGACGAAAAGCCAGAGACTATAATCTTGACTAAAACCGACCTTGTTCCGGCCGCCGCGGTTTCCCTTGCCATAAGCGATCTCTCGAAATTGAACAAGGACATCTTGACCGTCAGCATCTTTGATGAGCAATCGATAAAAGAAGCCAAGGATGAGATTGTCAGGAGGTTAAGAAAACAAGGTTGAAGCTTGAGTACAAGGTCTGATCTCGGACGCATATGCACGCCTTGTGTTTTTTTGTCTGTGATTTTATACTTGTTGTATGCCATATATAATCGCAGGGCTCGGAAATCCGGGTGAGGAATACGAGAACACTCGCCATAACACTGGTCGCATAGTTTTGAATTCTATAGCAAAGGAGCTTGGCGCCGATGATTTTTCTTTTGACAAAAAAACGAATGCACTCGTGGCAAAGGGGAAGGTCGGCAAGGATAAAGTGACCTTCATCGAGCCGGAGACATTCATGAATAATTCAGGCAAAGCGCTGGCTTCTCTGGTCAAGGTCAAGAATAATGCCAAGCTCAAATCAAAGACGGCAGACGATCTAGTCGTCATCTACGACGATTTCCAACTGCCGATCGGTCGCATAAAAATATCCTATAACCGTAGCTCGGGCGGTCATAACGGGCTCGGATCCGTCATAAAGGCAGTGAAGACCGAAGCATTCATCCGCATCCGTGTCGGCACTGCAGCCGAGAACGCGAAAGGCGACGCACGAGTGCCGCATGGAGACGAGAAAGTGATGAAATTCATCCTTGGAAAATACAAAGACGACGAAATTAAAGAGATCAAGAAAGCCGCAAAGAAAGCCGCCGAAGCCGTCGAAATGATAGTCAAAGAGGGCAGGGAAAAGGCGATGTCAGTGTTTAATGCGGGATAGAGGGTGGTTCAAACTTTGCAATATTTCCCAATCGGAGTAGGATTTTGGGCAGAGCACTATGTGATTTGGATGAGTCCGGGGTAGAGCGTTCCTTGAACAAATAAAGAGAAAGGCCTGAAATGAGTTTTGAATCTCGAAAAAAACAGCAAGAAAGCAATTCGCTGCAAAAAAAGCTTGAAGATGTTTCAAGAGAGCTCAAGCGTCAACGCGCGATTCAAGAATGCGGCGGAATCGAAGAATATCGCAAGATGCAAGTATGCATTGCGATGAATAGCACGTGCCTTGGAGCCAATGTGGGCTTCGGTTGATCAAAGTTGTATCTCTAAGAATCAAAAGACCGCTCTTCGAGCGGTCTTTCTTTTTTCCGATGCAATATCTTGAAGATTAAACCTTCTTCTCTCCGGCGAACGACAAGGCCATCTTTTGCTCTTTGGCATCGAAGACGGTTATCTTGAACGGATAGACTTTGCCGAGCTCGAGATTCTTGCGCAATTTCGCTTCCGAGCCGAATTCGGAGACGTGCACTAGACCAGCCACGCCTTCCTCGATGGAAGCTAGGGCGCCATGTTTGTTGAATTTGATTATGACGCCGTCTATCAGCATGTCTTTTTTGTATTTCTTTGCCGCTTCGACCCATGGATTCTCCTTCAAGGCCTTTAGCGATAGCGATATCTTGCCGTCTTTTATATCGATGATCTTTGCTTTTATCTTTTGGCCGACTTTCACATAAGTGTGCGGATCCTCGACTAGCGACCAATCTATCTCGGATATGTGGATCAAACCTTCCAGGTTTTCTTCGATTTTGACAAAAGCACCAAAATCAACGACGCCGGTCACTTCTCCCTCTATCTCATCGCCGATGGTATATTTGCCGGTCATTTTCGCCTTGTCTTTCTCGCCCGGGCTTTTTTCAGAGAAAATCAGCTTGCCCTCCTTTGGACTGGCTGTGATTATGGCCACGGACAGGCGTTTTCCTACCAATTTTTTCAATTCATCGAATATCTTTTCTTTGTCGCCGTCAGCTATGCGCGGATAATGATCCGGTTTCAATTGAGAAGCTGGCAGAAAACCGCTGATGCCTTGCCATTGGATTATGAGACCGCCTTTGTTGGCCTCGATTACAGGCAAGTCCAATATAGTTCGATTCTTTATGGCTGTTTCTGCTTCGCTCCATATGATGGCTTGACGCGCCTCTTTTAGAGAGAGCTCGATGTAGCCGTCTTCGTTGTCAGAGCCGACGACTTTTGCAGCCACAGTGTCGCCGACATTTACGTTCTTTATGATGTCTCTGGCTGTCAGAAATTCCTTGCCATAGATGATACCAGTGCCGAATGGCGCGAGGTCGACATATACGGCTGATTTGTCTATGTTTATGACTGTGCCTTCGATGATATCGTCCTCTGACGGCGGATTTTTTGATTCAGCCAAGAGCTTGCCCATCATCGTTGCGGCTTTTATCTTTGCCGCTTCTTCTATGGCTTTGTTTTTTTCTTTTGGCGCGCGCTTCTTGCCCGGTTTTGAAGTCTTTTCAACCGGTTTTCCTTCTTGCTTTTCTTGCGCTTCTGTCTTTTGCTTCTTTTGTTCTTTGACCGTTGCCTGAGACACGTCGCTCGAGATTTTTTCCTCCTTTTTGGACTCTTCTTTTTGCGTTATCTTGTCTTTTGCTCTTTTAAATATTGACATTGATTGATGCGCGCTCCGCTTTTTAAACTATTAATTGAGCTGCACCTTGCAGCTCCGATTGCGGGATTATCGCGCTATGTTGTTTTTTTTGTAAAACTAACTGTTAAAGCGACCTGCCGTCGCTTGTCTTACATAAAATACTATATATCAAGATTGATTTTTTGGCAAGAAAACGCTCATTTTTGCTTGTTTTTATCGTTAAGGCATGTTATCGTTTATTTTGGAGTTTAAACACCTACGATTTAAATAAAAACGAAACAAAAACCAAAAATATAGCAAAAGTATGTTAAAGATCACCGATGCGGAGAAACTATTAAAAAACATCCCAGAAGAAAATAATCTGCCGAGGCGCCGCTCCGAATTATATCGGCTTTACAAAAGACTGGTGAATCGGCTGCACTTGCTTGGTTTGGATGTAAAGATGACCACGCATATCGTCAAGGATCCTGACCAAGAAAAAATGAAGGAGCTGGAGCGCGCCTTCCTTACAAACGAATGCCTTTGTTTGATCAGAACATTAAAGGAACGGACAGCCGATCGAAATTAATCATCCATCCGATACGACTCTTGCCACGAAAATTGGCAAGAGTTTCTTTTTTTGTTACAATATATGCACTATGGTCATAACATATTTGGGCGCTGATTTTTTCAAGGTGCAATTCGGCGACATCACTATCGCCGTCGATCCTATTTCAAAGGAATCAAAATTAAAGCAGGCACGTTTTGGCGCTGATATCGCTCTCATCTCTGCCAATCATCCTGATTTGAATGGCATCGAGCTCGTCAGTCATGGAGACAAGAATCCTTTTGTCATAAGCGGTCCTGGCGAATATGAGATAAAAGGGGTCTTCATAAAAGGATTGCCTTCAACTACGACTTATGGACAATCAAAAGGAACTGCACAGCTTATCAACAGCATATACACAGTTTCCTTGGAAAATATGAATATGTGTTTTCTGGGAGTTCTCGACAGCGAAAAATTGCCGGCAGAGACGATAGAGGAATTAGACGAGATAGACGTGCTGTTTGTGCCGATCGGCGGAGAGGGCGTTCTGGATGCGGTGAGAGCTTACAAGCTAGCGGTTTCCCTCGAACCAAAGATAATCATCCCTACCCATTATGGAGACGTCGGAACAAAAGACGCTCTCAAGACCTTCTTAAAGGAGGCCGGCGAATCTCCAAAGACCGAGGAAAAATTGACCTTGAAAAAGAAGGATTTAGAAGGGAAAGAAGCCGACATCATCGTACTTGCACCAAATGACAAATAGTAGTACGATTTTCACATAAATATATGGCGACTCTCGCAAACCACCTCCATCGCATCCGTCAAAAGCCAGATCACATAAAAAGGCACATCGCCTTTTGGACCTCATTAGGCATTACGCTCGTAATAGTGCTCTTTTGGATGGCTTCGATTTCCTTGAACCAAAGCTCTTCGGCCAGTACTGTGGCTGTCGGCGCAGAATCTCCGTGGCATGCCATGACCGCTTCTGTAGGCGACGCATGGACTTCTTTCACCACCTCTCTCGGCGCATCTACCGCAACCTACCAAGCGCCGCCTCTGGAGGTATCGCCGGGGAAGTAGACATTCAAGTTGTAAACAGACTTCAGTTGACAGAGAAATTTTACAGGAGTATCATGTACTCCATAAGACTTGCGAGTCATTGAGAGAAATCTCAAGGTGATTCTATCGGCATTATTGCTGATGGCAAGTCCAAACAAGAATCCTCGCAAGGGGATTTTTGTTTTTATTATTCTTGCATTACGCTAAAAAAGTGTAGTACACCTTTGCCAACCTTTCTCAAGATTACCCTTATATTTTTCTTGTTATGAACTCCACGTATAGTCCAAAAGTCTGCCGTCACATTACCGATTCTATTGCTCCTGTAACCTCTGATTTCTTTCGTTATTTTCAAAATATGCACTGCGGACGGTAGAAGATCTATCCTTTGTATCTGTTCGTATCGAGAACGAGGCACACGACCTTTTCTTAATAGATGATTGAATCCATGCTTATTGAAATGAATAAGCTGATTGCCAAAAGCTGGGCAGGAAACATTTCTAACTTTATAATATTCCGTTTTGGCTTTTTCTATGAATTCTTTCCAATTTCTATCAATCATGCCACCAAGTATACGGACCAGTTATTAAGAAAAGTTAAAAAAGTTCTAAAGAAATCCTAAAATCTTGTAAAAACCGACAACAGACAAATAAAAAACCACCCCGATTTTGGTCGGGGCGGGTGTACAAAGTGACTTCAAGAGACAGCGGCAGATCCGTGAAATAGATTGTTTTTCTGCGGATAGTAGCGAGCGTGAGACTCATGACACAAGCCCCATTCAAGAGCGATCTTGTGCATGTCATTGAATTTCTTCCTTTGGTTGACCTTGTCGAAGCCGGTGGCATTATCAACCGCCTTGGCCTGCTTGGTGAGAGCATCTTCAATGAGTCCACGGAACTCTTCAAGACTCAACTTACCGATTTCTTCGCTCGGCTCAGCATCAAATACACCAAATAGCCAGCCTATTTCTCTGTAACATTTGTATCCATTGTTGTCTTCCGGATCTTTTCGAAAGAGAGCTATGCCTCCATAGACCACTCCCAGAAATATAAGCCCGACCGACAGCATTAGCATGGATACCGGGTTGTTTCCGTGAGATGGCCATCTGTATCCTGTGAATGCAATGGCACCAAAAAAAAGACATAAGATTGAACCAATGCCCGTGCCATGATCACCTTTATCTGTTTCGTTTTTGTAATCTACGATTGGGTCGCCGCCATGTTTTGCTTTCCAGATATCAAATAGTGAATCTGGCACATAACCTTTTTCGACGTTGTGATATGTTGACATAACTTATTTACCTTTCAATACCAAGAATTTTTCCTAAGGGTTTCAGCCCATCAGACACAGTCGCAGTACCGTGTCCGAATTGATTAGGATAGAGAGCCTTGGCGAGCTTTCTGTGAGGAATAGTATCACACTTAAATCGTATTTGTCAAGTAAAACTCTGCACAGGGTAGATCAAGGTACCTAAGGTAGGCCTGGGTAAAATCACTCGCTTTTCATGCACGTTTTTGTTATAATAAACCCATCTAAAAGCCGTGTGCTTTTTCGTTTAAACCATAAAATATGCCAAAAAAGGCCGATAAAAGCATAGAAGAAGCAGCTGAGATTCCGCGCGATCCATCGCTCGGGATCGTCGATGCACCGATCACGACAGAGATGCGCACATCGTATTTGGACTACGCCATGTCCGTCATCACTGCTCGCGCCTTGCCTGATGTGCGCGACGGATTGAAACCTGTGCATCGCCGCATACTGTACGCCATGCATGAAAAGGGCTTGACCTCGAGCGCGAAATTCCGCAAATCAGCGGTCGTCGTCGGTGATGTGCTAGGAAATTATCATCCGCATGGCGATGTTGCAGTGTACGATACCTTGGTCGGCATGGCTCAGGATTTTCGCATGAGGTATCCTCTCGTCCAAGGCCAAGGAAACTTCGGCAACATAGATGGCGATCCTGCCGCGGCTATGCGTTATACAGAGGCCAGGATGGCGCGCATGTCGGCCGAGCTTCTTCGCGACATTGAAAAGAACACGGTCGATTTCCGACCGAACTATGACGGCACGCGCAAAGAGCCGATCGTTCTCCCGACAGCTGTACCGAACCTCCTATTGAATGGCACGCTCGGCATCGCTGTCGGTATGGCTACGAATATCGCTCCGCACAACCTGGGAGAGGTCGTTGATGCTACTGCGCATTTGATCGAGAACAAAGACGCCACAACCGAGGACCTCATGCAATTCATAAAAGGGCCTGATTTTCCGACTGGTGCTGTCATGTATAACGAAAAGGACATCCTCCATGCCTATTCTACTGGTCGTGGCGGCATCGTCGTGCGCGGCGAAGCCGAGATAATAGAGGACAAGAAAGGCCAATTCCAGATCATCATCACTTCGATTCCGTTCCGTGTGAACAAGAGCGACTTAATCATGAAGATCGCCGATCTCGTCCGAGACAAATCAATCGATGGTATCAGAGGCCTCCGGGATGAATCAGACAAAGACTTGCGTATCGTCATCGATCTAAAGCAGGGCGCCTATCCAGAGAAAGTCCTCAACTTCCTCTACAAGCACACTCAGCTCGAAGACACTTTTCATATAAATACAGTCGCTCTCGTGCACGGCATTCCGCAGACTCTTTCCCTCAAGACGATTCTCGAGGAATTTATAGTCCATCGAATAGAAGTGATACGCCGCAGGACAAAATTCGACCTAGATGCCGCAGAGGCGCGAGAGCACATTCTTCTCGGCTTGAAAAAAGCGCTCGATCATATCGATGAGATAATAAAGCTCATACGCGCGTCAAAAGACGTAGTCGAAGCAAAGGCCGGTTTGATGAAAAAATTCAAGTTCAGCGACCTACAGGCACAGGCGATCTTGGATATGCGTTTGCAAAAACTGGCCGGCTTGGAGCGCCAGAAGATTTTGGACGAATTAAAGGAGGTGCAAGCTCTGATCGAGTCCCTCAAAGAGATCCTCGGAAGCGAAAAGAAGGTTCGCGCCATGATCAAGACCGAGCTGTCCGAGATAAAGCAGAAATATGACAATCCGCGCAGAACAAAAATAATCAAGCATGGCGTCAAGGCCTTTAATGCGGAGGATCTGATCCCTGACGAGGAGAGCGTCTTGGTTTTGACAAAAGGCGGCTATATAAAGAGGACGAATCCGGACGAATATCGCAAGCAAAAGCGCGGCGGCGTCGGCGTCGTCGACCTCGATACAAAGGAAGAAGATTTCATCACGCATCTCGTCACCGGAACGACGCATAACGACCTGCTATTCTTTACCGACATGGGCAAGGCATATCAGATAAAGATGTATGACATTCCAGAGGGCAAGAGAGCCACGAAAGGCAAGTCGATCATGAACTTCCTGTCGCTCTCTGACGGCGAGAAAGTCACATCGATTTTGCCTATGCCAAAGGACAAGAAGACCGCCGAAGGTCTATCGCTAATCATGGTGACCAAGAACGGCACAGGCAAGAAGACTTCTGCCGCCAATTTCAAAGACGTCCGCCGTTCCGGTTTGATCGCGATCACTCTGGATGAAGGGGACGAGCTTATCTCGGTGAACTTTGTCTCAAAGAACGATGATGTCGTCATTGCTACACAGGAGGGCCAATCGATTCACTTCAAGGAGAGCGATGTCCGCGAAATGGGACGCAGTGCGGCCGGTGTGCGCGTTATCCGGATTGCTGAAGAGGATGTGAAGAAGAAGATCGCCGCTGACCATGTTATCTCTGCTGATGTCGTCTCAAAAAACGCAAAGAACCCAGCGCTTTTTGTGCTCGGCGCGAACGGTTATGGCAAGAAAACCAAGCTTTCCGAATACAAGGTTCAAAATCGCGGCGGATCCGGCATCCTGACCATGAATGTCACGCCAAAGACCGGCTCTCTGATGGCTGCGCGCGTCGTCACAGACGATGATGTCGAAATAGTCGTCATGTCCAAGAATTCCCAGGTCATCCGCACCGAATTGAAGGAGATTCCAACCTTGTCTCGTGCCACTCAGGGTGTCCGCGTCATGAAATTGCGCGACGGAGACTCGTTGGCGAGCATGATCTGTTTGTAAATAAGGTCTATCCTACGTAAGTTTCGAAATCCGCCCGTCTGCCGACAGACAAGCTGAAACGTATATGATAGACACCATCCAAGATTCAATCTTATAATTGCGCTATAATAGCCAACATGTTCCTCATCCCAAACTGGCTCGTATCGATCGTCACCTTTCCGGGCGTCATCATCCACGAGTTCGCTCACAAGATATTTTGCAATATAACCGGCGTGCATGTGCAAAAAGTCAGATATTGGAAGCTGGGCAATCCTGCCGGATATGTCATCCATGACGAACCGACGCATCTATATCAGACTTTTTTCATATCGATCGGACCTATCATCGTGAATTCTCTCGTGGCTATCGTCATGGCTTATATATCCTTGCGGGTTTCGACCGATTTGATTGGTCGTATCATTCTCATCTGGATCGGCTTTGCCGCCGGTGCCTGTGCATTTCCGAGCGATGAAGATGCGCGCAATGTCCTAAAAAAAGGAGGTCTGCTGTTGTATCCATTCTTCTGGCTCATCTGGCTAGCCAACAAGCTGAGATTCTTTTATTTCGATTTTTTGTATTCCGCCTTGCTCCTATTGATCGGCTTTTCATTGCGTTGAATGGTAGACGCGCGAAGACCTATCCTCCGCATGAATTTGACTTCGAAAACCTGTTCTGTTAAGCTATAGCTTCATATGGAAAAACCAAATACCGCAATAGACAACATGTTCAAAGCCGGAACCCACTTCGGCTTTTCTCGCTCGCGCCGCCATCCGAGCGTTACACCGTATATTTTTGGGATCAAGAACAAGGTCGAGATATTCGACCTTGAAAAGACGTCGCTTCTTCTCGAAGCCGCAAAGAAATTCGTCGCTTCTGTGGCCGCAGAAGGCAAGCAGATCGTTCTCGTAGGCGGCAAACATGAATCCCGCGCCGCTATCCGTGCGGCGGCACAGTCCATAAATATGCCCTTTGTCGATGATCGTTGGGTCGGAGGGACATTCACTAACTTCAAAGAGGTCAGAAAACGCATCGACAAGCTCGAAAAACTCGAAGGCGAACGGGAAAAAGGCGAGCTGGCCAAATACACAAAGAAGGAGCGGCTCATGATCGACCGCGAGATCGATCGGCTCAACCATCTGTTCAGCGGCATCGCCTCAATAAAAGAGATGCCAAAAGCCGTCTTTGTCGTTGATCCTCGCGCAGAGATAAATGCTGTCAATGAAGCGCAACAAATGGGCATTCCTGTCATAGCTCTCGCCGGCTCCGATTGCGACATCTCCGGTATTACTTATCCTATCGTCGGCAACGACGCCTCACAAGAGAGCATTCGCTTCTTTGTAAATGAGATTGTAAAAGCATACGAAGAGGGCAAGTTGAAGAAAGTTGAAGTGAAGAAAGAAGAAGTCAAGAGCAAATAGTAGAGAGCAAAAAGCAAGTATAAAGATTAAAGAGAATTAGACTATTCTTAATCTAATATTTTTTATTTGCATCTTTGCTTTTTAATTTTTGCTCTTTGCTCTAACAGACTTGTCATTCCCGCTCAGTAGGTGATTTGGCAAAATCATGGCTTGGCCTGATTGTGTTCAATCGCTCCAGCGGGAATCTTGGTACTTGATAAAAGAAAAAAGAAGGAAGCGGCTGGCGCCATTTTTATGGGCTTTAAAAAATTGGCAAGAAAGTTGCCAACTTTTGGGGACACTAAAAAGGACCCTCATCAACTCTCCCGATTTAATTCGGGGAAGTCAATGAGGGTCTTTGTAAATCATTTAATGCCGAGATCATGGTGAATCCTGTCGCTGATGGCCCGTGACAGCTCATCATCGGTCGGCACCCTTATTACAGTGCCCTTACGAGTATCGAAGGTTGCTAAGCCAACATTACTTCCGCAAATTGGCGAATATATTGTCACAATAGAACCAGTCTTTGTCATCCTTGATACATGGTTTACGCGGTATCTTTCACTGCCATGCGGATATGTATTAAGCTTTTTGGTTATTTCCTCAATCGCCTTGGCCTGATTATCTTTGACCGGTTGTTTTTGGAAACGATTTGATTTATTCATAAGCTTCGTCTACAAGGATAAATTTTTCGAGTTAAAGTTCAGACCTCTACAAACCCAAGGTTCACGGAGGCGAAGAAGGTGGACCCCTCCTCTTCACTGAAAACAAGTTTATCATGAAATATTAAATATGTCAATGTTTAACAAAAGCACCCGTGGTCAATCCTTTAAAAGTTTGTTATTTTTTCCGTCCATGATATAATTCACTTTACCTTTTAATTTTTTAATCACATCAAACCAATGACCACAGTCATAACTACAGAACAAGTAAAAGCACTCCGTGATCAAACTGGAATTTCTATAATGCAATGCAAAAAAGCCCTTGAAGAAGCAAAAGGCGATATGGAAAAGGCCTTGGTCATTCTACGCAAGAAATCAGGCGAGCTGGGCGCCAAAAAGGCCGATCGCGTCTTCAAGGCAGGCACTATTGCCGGATATATGCATGCTACAGGCCGTGTCGGTGCGATGGTCGAACTATTGTCCGAAAGCGATTTTGTCTCTGGTAGCGATGAATTCAAGCAATTGGCTCGCGATATCGCTATGCACGTGGCGGCCACAAACCCTAAATTCTTGAGAAAAACGGACATACAGGAGAGCGACATGAAAGCCGCCAAAGAAGTCTTTGCCGAGGAGGTCAAAGGCAAGCCAGCCGCCATGCAGGAAAAGATACTAGAGGGCAAGCTTGCCGGATATTTTGGCGAGATGGTCCTGCTCGATCAGCCGTTCGTCAAGAATCCGGAGACGACGATCCAAAGCATGATCGACGCAGCCATGCAAAAATTCGGCGAGAAAATAGACATAGGGCGTTTTTCTAGATTCGCCGTGCTTGAAAAATAATAAGACTATCGTGATCGCTCTTATAACAATCTTCTATCTCTCATTCGTTTGCATCATCCTCATGCTCTGGATGAAACGATTGGAGATCGTCGCCGGCAAGAAATATTTCCTGTCGAATCTGGCAGACCGGAACGATCACATCTTCGAAAAACTGCACAATGACATCCATACCATCGTCTCTTACTTCAACAAGCACACATTCATAGCATTTTTCCAATGGATCGCGGCCGGCGTCCTTTCGTGGTTGCGTAGTTTGTATATAAAGCTCTTCCGCATCGCGCGCAAATATCCTCATACAAAGAAAGTCATAGATATGGTGCAGGGCAAGGGCGAAACGAACGGCAACGGCGGCGCTTCGTTCTTTCTAAAAAAAATATCGGATAATTCCGATATCATGACGAGATAACAGCCGCGTTGTCTCGCATATTTTACTTTTCCTTCCAAGTAGTTTAAAGTTCTAGGAGTTGCCGGGGTAGCTTAATGGTGAAGCAACACTTTTGTAAAGTGAAGATTGGAGGTTCAAGTCCTCTCCCCGGCTCATTAGTGCGTAATTTATCATCTTTATGCGTATTTGTATTTCGTGTAAAAAACATTTATCGACTCGCCATCAGATAAAGTTTTGCTCAAATAAATGTCAGTCTGGTTATCGCCTTAGGACTTTTGTAGATCAATGGAAGAAAGGTCAAGTTTCTGGAGACGTTGGAATAAATACAAAGATACTCTCAGGTTATTTGAGAAGATATCTTTTTGATAAGTACAATGATAGTTGTTCAAAATGCGGATGGAGCAAGAAGAACAAATTTTCAAATAGGATAGCCCTTGAAATTGACCATATAGACGGCAATGCTGATAATAATTCAGAAAAAAATCTAAGATTATTGTGTCCAAATTGTCATTCTCTTACTCCTTATTTCAAGAATTTGAATAAGGGTAACGGCAGAGAATGGAGGCGTAGAATCTTGCGCGAAAAAAATAATTGAAATTTTCCATGCTACAATAAAAATACTATGACTAATTCCAAAACAGCAAAAGATTTGACCAAAGAGCCGCCGCGCAGCCCTCGAATCCGTCTCGGCGGTTTTGCGATACTTGCCAGAAGCGTCGACAAGTGTCGGGCGCTTCTCGATGGAAAGATCGGCGAATATGACTTTGATTGCGAGCTAGACAGAAGGTTGTTTGAATGGAAAGGAATCACCGGCGATGACCTAAAAAAGCTCGTTGCAGAAGGGCACAGTGACAATGAGATTATCGAATGGATAAAGAAAAACGGCGTGGCAAAGAGCGATGCAGAAATCGCGGCATGGTCATGCTCTATGGATGTTTTTGCTTACGAAGGAGATCAAGAAGGGATCGAATGGCTCCAAAAACAATTCAAGCGTCTCGGTCTTCCAAATGCTTCGACTCTCTTTGACTATCTCGATGCAGACGACAAGGCGAGTTTTAAAAAATAGTGTATACTTGTCGCGGTATGAGCATACAACCAGGCATCTACAAGCATTCAAAGACCGGCAACCTTTACAGGGTTCATTTTGTCGCCAAACATTCGGAGACGCTCGAAGACATGGTCGTCTATGAGGCTCTGTATGACAACGAAACTTCAAAGGTCTGGGTTCGTCCAGCAAAAATGTGGTTTGAAGAAGTGGAAGTGGCAGGTAAAAAAGTGCCAAGATTCATTCCAGACAAGTAATTCCGAGACGGTTTCAAAAAGCGCGCTCGTCGCATCGGGCGCGTTTTCTTTTTGTTTAAATCGATGAAATGAGTTATATTATCCTCTATGAGAAACATAATAAAAATCACCGATCCAAAGGAAAAAGAGCTATTGGCAGAGCTTGAAAAAAGGACCGACTTCAAGAGCTTGCGCATCAAGCGGCTTTTGGCTCTGCCAGACTTGACCAAAAAAAAGAATTCACCGGTGAAGATTTTAGTCGACCAGATATTGCAGTTGCCTCGCTTCATGGATTTCGATATAGTCGATTTCCCAAAAATCATAACCGTCGAGCAGGATTTCGATCTTTTGAACACGCCGAAGGATCATCCAAGCAGACGCGAAACCGACACATATTACTTGACCGACAAGTATCTCTT
Organism: uncultured Candidatus Saccharibacteria bacterium; assembly: GCA_964565685.1. Taxonomy (GTDB): domain Bacteria; phylum Patescibacteriota; class Minisyncoccia; order Phycocordibacterales; family PALSA-1337; genus JAGWNR01. Next base: position 40,274 of record CAZMFR010000005.1, on the reverse strand, counting down.
GCGCACGCAGATGACTGCTTTTTGGTCTTTTTATTTGAAGGACAAGGAAGTGTTGAAACGGCTCGAAACAGAAGGCGAGATAAAGGCGTTGTCGCCGGGCTTGGTGTATCGCAAGGATGAAATAGACAGGCATCATTTTCCCGCCTTTCACCAGATAGACGGTTTGCTCATCTGCAAGAAAACAAAGAAGACGATCAATCAACAGGATTTAAAAGACGTCCAAGTCGACTTGGCAAAAGGCATCTTCGGCAAGGACATAGAATACAGATTTCTCGATGATGATTTTCCATATACGATCGAATCGCTAGAGATGGATATAATGTTCAATGGCAAGTGGCTCGAAGTCAACGGCGCCGGCCTCGTCAATCCTATCGTGCTAGAAAATTTCGGTCTCGATCCAGAGATGTACAACGGCTGGGCATTCGGCTTTGGCGATCGGTTGGCGATGATAAAGATGGGGATCCCAGATATCAGGATCCTGTGGTCCGAGGATCCGCGCATAACGAGCCAGTTCAAGGACATAGATAGCAAGTTCAAGGAAGTGAGCAAATATCCATCGACTGTCCGCGACATATCATTCGTTGTCGACAAGGATGCCAGCTTGAACAACTATTACGAGATCGTGCGCGAGTATGCAGGCAATCTGATCGAAGAAGTAAAGCTTTTGGATAAATATGAGAACGAAAAGAAGTTCGGCAAGGGCAAGACGAGCTATACGTTCCGTATCGTATATTGCTCGCCAGAGCGCACTTTGACGAACGACGAAGTGAACGAGATTCAAGAAAAGATACGCGCAAAGACCGAAACTGAATTGAAAGCGATCTTGAGGGTAAAGTAAGACAAGTATAAGGGAAGCCATTGTATAAAACTCCGCAACTGTTGATAATTCCGTCCTGTAAACAAGCCACATTTTCACTGTTTTAAAGCGTGCATTTAGTTGTCTTTTCTGGTATACTATGGGGGTGAAGCAGAGGTGCTTTTTTCGTTATAATGAAGAAATAAGGACCTTATTGCACTTACGATCAATCTCAAAAAATGCCTAAAGAAACCAAGATAACCAAAAAAGACTCCTATGACGCGAACGCGATCCAGGTCCTCGAAGGCCTCGAGCCAGTGCGCAAACGTCCCGGCATGTACATCGGAACGACTGGTCCCGACGGTTTGCACCATCTCATAACCGAGATTTTCGACAACTCCCGCGACGAAGCGATGGGCGGCTTTGCCAATGATATCGAGATCGCGATCCTTCCCGGCAATCGCGTGCGCGTGGTCGATAATGGCCGCGGCATCCCTGTAGATGTCCACAAGCAGACAAAGATCTCTGCTCTCGAAATGGTCATGACTATGCTCCATGCCGGCGGAAAATTCGGCGGCGACGATTCCGGCTACAAAGTATCCAGCGGTCTCCATGGCGTAGGCGCATCTGTCGTCAACGCTCTTTCCGTTTTTACGCAGGTCTTGGTCCACAAAGATGGCGATATCTATATACAGGAGTATTCAGAGGGCAAGAGGAAGGCGGCAGTCAAGAAGATCGGCAAAACAAAAGAGCACGGAACCATTGTGACCTTTGAGCCAGACCCGACTATCTTCAAAGAGGGCGTCAATTTTGATTTCGGAAAAGTCGTCGGTCATATGCGCCAGCAGGCGTATCTCGTGCGCGGTTTGCGGATCTCCGTATTTGATCTGCGCGGATTGGACGCGGACTATTTTATTAAGGTCGGAGAAAAGAACAAGGTCGATTTGTGGATCGGCAAGGACGGTCGGCTCGAGATCGATCAAAATATATTTTACTTGCATGACCTAGCATTGAATGCGCCGTCGGATACTTTTTATTTTGAAGGCGGCTTGGTTTCTTTGATAAAGTTCAACAATCATCTATTAAAACCGATCCACAAGAATATATTTTATGTGGAAAAAAAAGCCGAAGGCGTAGAATCAGTAGAAGTCGCTCTGCAATATGTCGATGACGTATCGTCGCGCGTTCTCGGTTTTGCCAACAACGTCTACAATTCCGAAGGCGGTACGCACATAACCGGTTTCAAGACTGCGCTCACTCGTACACTCAATACTTATGCAAAGAAGAACAACATGGCCAAGGACGGCGAGGATAATTTCACCGGCGACGATGCCCTGGAGGGATTGACAGCTGTCGTTTCGGTCAAGTTGCGCGAGATCCAATTCGAAGGGCAAACAAAGGCAAAACTCGGAAGCGTCGAAGCCCAAGGCGCCGTCGTATCGGTTTTTGGCGATGCTTTCTCTGCTTTTCTGGAAGAAAACCCAGATGATGCCCGATCGATAATTTCAAAGATAGTTCTAGCCATGAAAGCCCGCAAGGCCGCCAAGGCCGCAAAAGATTCCGTCCTGCGCAAAGGCGCTCTCGAAGGCATGACTCTGCCTGGCAAGCTGGCAGATTGTCAATCGTCTGATCCATCCGAATCAGAAATCTTCATTGTAGAAGGGGACTCTGCCGGAGGCACGGCAAAAACCGGTCGCGACCGACGTATCCAAGCGATCCTTCCGCTCCGAGGCAAGATCTTGAACATCGAGCGCGCCCGACTCGACCGTATGCTCGGTTCTGAGCAGATAAAAAACCTTGTTCTAGCGTTTGGCACGGCTATCGGCGACACATTCGATATTTCCAAGCTTCGTTATCACAAGATCGTCTTGGCGACCGATGCTGACGTCGATGGCGCCCATATCCGCACCCTTATTCTTACTTTGCTCTACAGGTATTTCAAGCCGCTCCTCGATGGAGGATTCGTATATATCGCCCAGCCGCCGCTCTACAAGGTCAAGAGAGGCAAAGAGATCCTTTATTTTTATTCCGAAGAAGAAAAAGTCAAAGCGCTCGGCAAAGAAGTCGATGAGCTTGCGGAAATAGAAAATAATAATGATGATGCACAACGTGTGGCTCTGTTGAATGCGGCAGGAGTAGAAGTCGAAAGCTCCCTGTCTGCCGACAGACACGGCGAGTCGAAGACTGAAAGTCAAGATGAAGAGGAAATTGAAACGGAAAAATTTGGCATAAAAAACCAAAAAGTCCACATCCAACGCTACAAAGGTCTCGGAGAGATGAATGCAGAAGAGCTATGGGAGACGACCATGGATCCTGCTAGACGCATACTTAAAAAAGTCACTATCGACAATGCCCAAGAGGCCGACAAGGTCTTTGACATGCTCATGGGTACGGATGTTCCTGCTCGCAAATCTTTCATACAATCGAACGCAAAGCTGGCGAGGTTGGATATATAAATAATCACATAAAAATGCCCGGCAACATTGTTGCCGGGCATAATTGTGTAGAGTTTTATAGGTTATGGTTTCTTGAAACAATACCAGGCCTTTACGAAGGCTAACGCTTCCATCTGATTATCACTACCGCCGTAATACGCATGATAGTAAGGCTCTTTATCTACTGCATAAAAGACAAGGGTTGCGTCAGGAACATTTTCAATTTCATTTGTAAAAGCTTCTATGACGTCGTCTTTCTCAACCTCGCTTGCACTCTTTGATATAACAAGGAGCAGGGGGAGAATTCTCACTCCGAGTTTCTTTGCGAGTTCTTCGCGCTTTGCCTTTTGAGCCGGGGGATTTAATTTGCTGACATTCAATTCATTTTTCATATTTTTGCCTTTCTAAATGTAATCTACGCTAACTATGGGCAAAGTCAAGAAATCTAGGACAAGATTCTCTTTGTCAGCTAACAAATATTAGGAAAGATGTATTTCTAGTTGCTTTTTCGACGGGAATAAGGTATAAATGGCTCAACATAGGACTTTTTTGAATATGTCAAGAATGGCACTTGACTTTTATCTTGAACTAGTATATAATAGTTTCGTTACAAATTAAAAGCCCGCATTGTCGGTTTTCAATCAATCAGTCAGAAAATCCGCGAGCGGCACAAAAATTATGAACAACATAAATAAAATCATTCGCATGGCTTCGGTCGGCGCCGCTCTCGCGGTGGTTTTCACCATCGCTTTTGCCACTCCGGTTTCGGCTCATGCTCAATATTACAGTTCAAACCGCAACTATAATCGCGTATACAGTACGCCGTCATATTATGTCTCAAACAGCGGTTACAATTACAACTACGGCTATTCTGCTCCTATAGTCGTTACGCAACCACAGGTGATCTATCAACAGTCGCAACCGATCGTCTATCAAACACAGCCCGTCTATTATGAGACTCCGACTTACACTTATTCTAGCTATTCTCCATTGACAGTCAGCTGTTATGCAAACCCGACCTCGGTTTCAACCGGACAGAGCGTATCATGGCAAGCTTATGCTTCTGGAGGCACGGGAACATATAGCTATACCTGGACTGGCACGACCGGTTCATATAGCGCAGGATCAACAGGATACTCGACCTATTATTCTCCTGGAAGCTATACCGCATCGGTCACGGTCTATTCAAATGGTCAGAGCGTAACGCAGTCTTGCGGTTATGTGTCTGTCGTCGGCTCATATAGTTACGATTACACGCCGACATACGCATATAATTATCCTACGACTTATACGACAGTCACTTCAAGCGATCAAAACATAGGCGGAAACCTCGTAGCGGCTTGCTTTGCTGATAAGACTACTGCCGCTATAGGCACGCCTGTCACTTGGTCTGTAGAGGTAACCGGCGGCACGGGTCAGTATACCTATTCATGGTCTGGATCCGACGGTTTGGCCGGCACAGGCGCTTCGGCTGTTCAGTCATATTCGACCACAGGTCTAAAGGATGCCACTGTCCTCATCAACTCGAATGGCCAGACCATCAGTCAGGCCTGCGGCGATGCAGTTTCGATCGTCTCACATGTCTCTCCAGAACAAACGAATTATCAAGGCCCGGCTACGAATAATGCTTCGACCCAGAATGCTTCGAATACGTCGAACCCGAATTCTCTTTCCGCCGCCGCATTTCTCGGTCTTGGAAACATCCCATGGGGTTGGATAGCGATCCTGATCATCATCATACTCGGCGTCACGGTCTTCTATCTTCTCTTCAATAGACACAAGGTCTAAATGAAGCGAATCCTGCTGTTCGGCAAGCGCGAACCACGTCAGGATGAACGGGTGAATGCTCCAAAATTAAAATGAATACAAAAGGCCCCAGAACGGGGCTTTTTGTATTCATACGCATATTTCTTGCTATTGCATAAATTTTGAGATTCTCTCGTTCAATCCTGCTTCTTGTCTTTGATTTCTTTGCTCAACCTTTCGACGACTTCTTCTGCTTTCAATTGGCCGATTTGGCCAGCGTCGCGCGATTCTAGGGTGACCTTGCCGACGGCTTGGTCCTTTTCACCTATGATGATGAAGTATGGAACATATGAAGTCTTTGCGTTACGGATGCGTTTGCCGAAGCTGTCATTCGATAGGTCGTCTTCGACACGGATGCCTGCCGCTGTCAATTTTTCCTTTACCAAGACCGATTCCTTGTGCTGATTTTCCGAGATCGGAATTATGCGGACTTGGACAGGTGCGAGCCAGAGAGGGAACTTGCCGGCGGTATGCTCGATGAGGATGGACATGAATCGTTCGATGGAGCCCATGATGGCTGCGTGGATCATAACGATGCGCTCTTCTTTTCCTTGCTCGTTCGTGCAAGACAGATCAAAACGTTCCGGCATGTTCATGTCGAGCTGGATCGTCGCCACTTGCCATTCGCGACCGAGCGAATCGTTGGCCATGAAGTCTATCTTTGGGCCGTAGAAAGCCGCCTCGCCCGCAGATTCATAAAAATCCGCTTTCTTTTCGGTGGCTATCTCGCGCAAGACAGATTCGGCGCGCTTCCACGAATCAGCGCCGCCGAGATATCTCTCAGGGTGCTTTGGGTCATGCAGAGAAAGGCGGATCTTCAATTTGAAGCCGAAAGTGACATAGAAAGTCTGTATGATATCCCAAATCTTGACGAACTCTTCCTTGACCTGGATCATTCTGCAGAAGACATGAGCATCGTCCTGGGCGAAGGCGCGCACGCGGGATAGACCGGACAGTTCGCCTGTCTGTTCGTCACGGTAACATGTAGTCGTGTTGGCGTAGCGTTGCGGCATTTCGCGGTAGCTCCACTTCTTTCGAGCGAATATCTGCGTGTGATGCGGACAATTCATCGGCTTCATGGCGAATTCATGTCCTTCGCGCGTCGTTATGCGGAAGAGCTGATCCTTGAATTTGTCCCAGTGGCCGCTCTTTTCATAGAGCTCCTTTTTTGTGATGTGCGGAATCTCGACTTTCTCATATCCGTGCGCTTTGCGCATGGACCAAACGTAGTCATCGAGGAGATTGCGAACCAGGGTGCCTTTTGGCGTCCACAGCGGAAGGCCTGAGCCAACGAGCTCGGAAAAGGTAAATAGGTCTAGCTCCTTGCCGAGCTTCTTGTGATCGCGTTTTTCCGCTTCGACGATCATTGTCTCATATTGATCGAGTTCTTCTTTTGAAGGGAAGGCGAGGCCGTAGACGCGCGTAAGCATGGCGTTCTTCTCATTGCCGCGCCAATATGCGCCCGCGGTGCGGAGGAGCTTGAACGAGTCGGGAGCTATGTCTTTGCTCGGATGTTCGACGTGGCCGCCGCGGCAGAGGTCTTCAAACTTGCCGCACTTGTACAAAGTTATCTTTTGTTTGTCGGCGACTAGGCCGTCGATGAGCTCCAGCTTGTATTTATTCCCCTTGAACAATTCGCGCGCCTCCATTTCCGACGCTTCGCGATGGGTGAATTCTTTCCAAGAAGGCAGGAGCTTGCGCATGGCTTTCTCTATTTTCGGCAAATCTTTGTCGGAGACAGGAGTTCTGAATTCAAAGTCATAGTAAAAGCCGTTGTCGATGGCAGGACCGATGGTCGGTTTCGCGTCGGGATTGCTCTCGAGGATAGCTGCAGCCAAAAGGTGCGCCAGAGTGTGGCGGAGATGGTTCAAATGTTCTGTCTGATTCTCTTTTTCTTTCATGGTGATTAGTAGAAAGTATAAAGCAGAAAGGGAATACGAGCTGTATATTTTTTCTTTAACTTTACACTTTGCGCTTTGTGATTGATTGATAAAGTAAGACGTAAAATGCCCAGACATGTACGCGGCGAACGCTCTGTACATGCCCGGGCGAATGATCTTCGCGGTTCCACCGAGCTTTCCTGCTTTGTCTACTGACGAGAGATCGCTTTGGGCGAGCTAGGTCAAGTAAAATGCGCAGGACACTTTTATTTTATCTGCGGATTAGGTCCAAACGACTCGAATCGTCGATCGCGGTTGGTGGCCGCGACAATTTCCGTATGTTTATAGTAACGCAAACGAGGATAGACGGATATATTGACATAATATAAATTGTATGCTAGCTTAACCTAAGATTTTGACGGGCAAGATGAGCCGTTCTTTATGATTTGTCAGCTCCAGCTGGCATGTGGCGCGAGATGCCGGGTTCTTTTTCAAAAGAGCTACTCGCTGTGCGCCACAAAATCTCGGTTGTCGAAAGGCGACCTGTGATGCGACAGAGGAGATTCTCTTCGGAGAGGTCATAGCTTTGCATCACAAATTTTTGGTCGAAAGACCTTGGAGAAGAGTTGGCCTTGGTATCTATAAACAGATGAACGCTTTGCTACTTCTCCTAAATTTTCGCCTCTGCCAGTCGGCGGAAGGCGAAGGGTGAGCGTTTTTTGCTTTTGCCTTCAGGCGAATGAACGCATACTCACCCCCTCTTCAAGGAATGTAATGTTCTAATTATTTTTCTTGAAGAGGGTAAGAATATCCTCTCGGTGGCGTTGACACGCATTTCTCTTCGGAGAAGTGTGAGCCCGTGCCACAGCAGCTCTTTTACAATTTCCAGCTAAACCGTAGGCTCGACCTTGGGAACTGGAGGAGAGAAGAAGTCAGTTTTTCGAATAAGATTCGAGAATGAAAGCATTTCTCTCCTTAAATTTCCTCCGAGTGGAGGAGCTCGGCGACTGAATACCTTTCTCTTTATTGAGAAGCAAGATTCGCTGCCGAGAAACTTTGCCTGATCAGATCTGCGCAAGCGGGTGTGAAAAGGCGATGCAGTAAAACAAACCACAACCAAGGCCGACGGGCCTAAAACGAGAAAGGGCAGTAGATGAAAACGACAGAAAATGAAACAGCGACGGTAGCAGCGGAATCAGTTGAAAAACCCACGGCGCGCAAGATGAAAACCGACGTGAAGCCGAATGGCCGCATCATCGGCATCTCGCATCGCGTCAAGCAGAAAAAGGACCAAGAACCGCGGCCGACCTTGGTCGCCGTCATGGATCGTGACACGAGATCGGTGCAGAGCTTCAAGCTCGAGACCGAACAGGAAGAGATCGATTTTCTTCTCGGCCAATGTCCGATCAAATGGCGCGACGTCAAGCCGGACGAAGACATCTCAGCCATTCCCGAGCATCAAGTGGTATTCCGGGATCCAGTTGAAGGTGAAAAGGTCTTCGGCAGGCACGCTTCGCAATGTGTCTTCCACACTCCTGTCAACGGCAAAATCGAACCGAAGCTCATCAAGGTGGCCAAACAAGTGCCGTCCGCGTGGATCGGCATCGAGACCGGCGACACGGTGGCCATGACCCTCGGCGGTTCTGGCGACTACTTTGCTTATGCTTTGAGCCGCAAGCTCGAAGATATGCACGGCAGGGTTGTCCGTATATCGCCGTTCAAGCTCAAAGACCATCGTGGCGAAGGATCAAAGGATTCTGATCCGGCGCTCCTCGCCCAGGTGGCACTCGAGCATCCGTCTGAGTTCTATGACACCTACGTCCGCGATCGCGGCATCATCCGGCTCCGGATCGCGTATCGGAACTGGATGGAGACCATGAAAGCGCGGATGGGCTGCGAGCAGCGCCTCGGCCAGCACGCCATCGGCATCGCCTTCTGTAACGAGGAGGGGAAGTTCCCTGAAGGCAGTCTGGAAAAGGCCGCGGCCGAGCTCAAGGCCAGCGACCCCATCCTCCAAGCCCTCCTGACCGAAGAAGCCAAGGCTCTGAAGAAGCTCGAGAAATCGGTCTATGATCTCGATGTCTGGGACAAGGTCTTTGAACCTATTCCCGGCATCGGCCCTCGCATTGCGGCGCGCCTCGTCAACGCTATCATTGACATCCGGCGGTTCAAGAAATCCTCGCAATTGGTCGCGTTCCTCGGCGTGCACGTCCTCAAAGACGGCAAGTTCGCTCGCCGGCGGAAAGACCAGATCTCCAATTGGCACCCCGACGGGCGTCAAGCGCTGTATCTGGTGGCGGATCAGTTCAATCGTCAGGCCAAACGGGACACGAGGTGGGGAAACTACCTCATCAAGATGAAGGCGGAGCTGCGCAAGCGGCACCCGGTCGTCGAAAACGGTGATAACGGCAAGAAGCGTTACACCGACGGACACATCCACAAGATGGCTATCTGGCGGACGCTGACCCGGTTTGCTGAATTCCTCCACCGTGAATGGTGGAAGCTGGAAAAATCTGCCGCACAAGCGGGCTCGAAAGAGTAGCGCGAGGCGGCAAAGGTGTGGCGAGGGTGTAACTATCCGAATTGTTTGGATGATAATTAGAGTGCCACACGGTCGAGAGAAGAAATTCTCTCGACCCCTTTTCCCGGAATTGAAATTGTATTTCAATGTCGGGAAGAGGGGGAGTTAAGCGATTTTCTGGAGAAGTATCTTTTCCAAGAAAGACAAACAGGTTTCCCCTCTACGATTTTGTTCTTTGAGATTTTGGCGCAGGGAGACTGACCAGGTACCTCTTTTAATGAGAGGTGTATGAGGGCATTCTCTGCACCATTTTATCTTCTCGATATGCATTATTTTAATGCCGCATATATATTGTGCGAATAGAAAAGTTCATATTGGGAAAGATTTTGCGAGGTGAATAAGGCATTGCTCTGTGTCGAGCGATTGTTCATATACCTCGCTTCGCGGCGCGTTTGGTAAGGTATGTTGTGTGCGTGTTAAAAATTTATATTTGAAGCATGTCGACATGATCCTCAATTGTGCCGCGAATAATTTCGGTCGTCGAAAGACCATGTGAAAGAGAGATGAACGCTGCATTAATTTTGCGAGCTTATGACTTCTTTCACAGAATTTCGGTCGAAAGACCTTGGAGGAGCGCTGGGCGTGGTATCTCTAATAATAGATGACCGTTTTCCTGCTCCTTCTAAATTTTCGCCTCTGCCAGCCGGCGGAAGGCGAAGGGTGAATGAAAAAACAGATGCTTTCAAAGCGTTATTTGTTCTATTCACCCCCTCTTCAAGGAACGCAAAATATTGTTTTTCTTGAAGAGGGTAGTTGTATCCTCTCTGTGGCGATCGTCAGGCTTTCTCTTCGGAGAAGTGTGAGCCCGTGCCACAGCAGCTCTTTCACGATTTCCGGCGAGTGTCGGATAGAGAGGAGATGAAATGACTACATGACGATCATGTGTTTGACTTGTTCCTCTCTGCAATTTCTGTCGAAAGACGGAGATGATATCGGATGATGCGCCCATTTCTTCTCTATCGAAGCGAAGTGTGTCATATCCGATATCATGTTTTTCTTATAAAAATTCCCCGCATGGACTGCGGGGATTTATTTTGGCTTAAATGACCTTAACAAGCATCACAATCCCTTTACTTTATCGATGATCAAGGTCTTTTCGCCGTTTCTGTCGCTTACTTTTCCTTTTATTGCGACGCATTTATCGACAGCTATGGACGAGCGGTATTCAAACAGGACGCGCGGAAAGACTACACATTCGATCGTGCCGGTAAAATCAGCCATACGCAAGAACATCATAGGGTCGCCTTTCTTTGTGTTGACGGGACGCAGCTCTTCGATGATGCCGGCTACGATGACTTCGGCGCCATCCTTCAATGATTTTGCCTTTCCGATATTCATATCGCGCTTCTCGATGACAGAACGGAATTGTTCGAGAGGATGCCCTGAAATATACAAACCCAGAAGCTCTCGTTCCCAGGCGAGCATATCGTTCGAAGCGGCTGGCGGAGCCGGGGCTAGCTTCAGAGTAGGCAGGGAAGAAGTGTCTGACATCTGACCAAAAAGGGAATCCTGGTCGCCCGATTGCTTTTCGTTCTCTTTGTTATATGCGAGTAGATTTTCGACGTTCGCGAGGAGGACGCCGCGATCTTGGCCGAAGCAATCTAGAGCGCCGGCTTTGATGAGGGCTTCGAGAGATTTTTTGTTGAGGTTCTTGTCCTTGACCCGCTCCAAAAAATCAGAGAGCGATTTGAATTTGCCGCTTCTCTTGCGCTCTTCGATTATCGCCGTAGCGATGCCTTGACCGAAGTTTTTTATCGTGACGAGGCCAAAACGGATGCGATATGAGGCAGAAGGCAATTTTGGCTCGGAAATGGAAACACCATCTTTTTCATCTTTGATGACTGTAAACTGGCTAAAGCTCTCGTTTATGTCTGGCGGCAGGATCGGGATATTCATGCGCTTGCATTCGGTGACGATCTCGGCGATCTTTTCAACGTCTCCGGATTCTGCGGATAGGACAGCGGACATGTATATAGCGGGGAAATTTGCTTTCATATATGCCGTCTGATAGGCGACCTTGCCATAGCTTGCGGCATGGGCTTTGTTGAAGCCGTAACCCTGGAATGGTTCGAACAGCTTCCAAATCTCTTCGGCTTGTTTTTTTGAGAGCTTGCCGTGCTTTTGACACCCCTCAACGAACAATTCGTGCTGTTTAGCCATCTCTTTTGGGATCTTCTTGCCCACTGCTTTTCTGAACTTGTCTACTTCGCCCCAAGTATATCCGGCCACTTCGATCGCAGTCATCAGAAGGTCGTCCTGATATACGAGCACGCCGAATGTCGGTTCGAGGAATTTCTTCATGGCTGGATGGAGATATGTCGCCGGCTTCTTGCCGTTCTTGCGCAGAATATATTCATTGATGTTATCCATAGGACCGGGGCGGTACAAGGCGACCATCAAGCTGATGTCCTCAATCTTCGTCGGCTTCAAATCGACGAGATATTTTGTCATGCCGGAGCCATTGAGCTGGAAAGTCCCGACGGTTTCGCCGCGAGCCAGCATCTCAAAAGTCCTCTTGTCCTCGAGAGGCACGTTTTCTATGTCGACGGCGACCCCTTCGATTTTTTTCACTCTATCGACAGCATCAGCCAGGATTGCGAGGTTTCTGATTCCGAGAAAGTCGAATTTGAGCAGGCCTGCATCCTCGATGGCGTGCATGTCATATTGTGTGATGATCTTTTTCTCGTCTCCTTCACCACCTTTTGTGTCAAACTGGAGAGGGGAATATTCAGTCAATGGCTTTGGCGCTATGACTACGCCGGCGGCGTGCACAGAGATATGGCGGGCGCAACCCTCTATTTTTTTCGCCATATCGATTATGCGATGCACTTCCGGATCCCTTTTGTACAAGTCGGTCAGTTCGGCGACGTCGTGCATGGCGCGCTCTATGGTCATCGGGAATCCTTGCGAGCCCATCGGGATCATCTTTGAGATCTTGTCTCCTAGCTCATAGGGAAAGCCCATGGCTCTGGCTACGTCGCGCACGGATCCGCGTGCGAGCATCGAGCCGAATGTTCCTATCTGCGCCACATGGTCAGTGCCGTATTTTCCCTTTGCATATTTGATCATATCATCGCGACGGTTGTCGGCCATATCCATATCGATATCCGGAGCCGATGGTCGTTCCGGATTCAGAAATCTCTCGAATGGCAAGTTGAATCGGAGCGGATCTACGTTCGTGATGCCGGTCAAGTATGAGACAAGGGAGCCGGCGGCTGACCCTCTGGTGGTCGTCAAGATGCCGGCCGTATGCGCGTATCTCAGGAGGTCAGACACCACGAGGAAATATGGCGCGTAGCCCTTTTTCTTTATGACGCTGAGCTCATAATCGGCGCGAGCGGCAACCTCTTTTGTCTTTTTTATATTTCGCCAGGCATATCCTTTCTCGGTGAAATCTTTCAATTCGTCGTCATAAGATTTGCCGCTCTCAACGATATAATTCGGAAACACCCATTTGCCGAGATCCAGCTCGATGTTGCAGGAATCGGCTATCTTTCGATTGTTCTCCAGAGCTTCAGGCAGATCCTTGAAGAATTCCTGTGCACGTTCGTTAGATATAAATGAAAAATCTTCATCTTCATTGTCGCTCGCACGATCGCTCCCATCGCCGCCTTGCATGACACGCATGAGGGTTTCGCGCGCTTCGCGGTCTTCCGGCTTCATGTAGTAGACGTCTGCTGATGCGACGATCGGTGTCCGTGTTTCCTCGGCCAATTTGGTCAATGTGGCCATCAATTCGTCATGACCGCCTATTTCCGGATGGCGGGTTATCTCTATATAGAAGTTTTGAAAATCGGAACCTTCAGATTGCAAGGGTTCCTCGGCGGCCTCCTTGCCGTTAAAGATCTTCTTATAATCGTTTATGAGCAGTTTCGCTTTTTCCAAATCGCGATTCTTGACGGCTTGGGCGATGTCGCTAGAAAAAGAAGGAGCGATGGCTATGAGCCCCTCGTTATATGTTTGGAGCAGCTCTCGGTCGATGCGCGGTTTGTAATAAAATCCTTCGAGGTAAGATTTTGTCACGAGCTGTATCAGGTTTTTGTAGCCGATCTCGTTTTTTGCAAGCAAAACCAATCGTGTGCGGCGATTGTCCACGCCTGCCTGCATATCCTTGCGCGTGCGCACCGCAAAATAAAAGTCGACGCCGAGGATCGGCTTTATCTCCGCCTTTTTGCACTCCTTGTAAAATTCGATCGCGCCGTACATGTTGCCGGCATCTGTCAGCGCGATCGCCGCCATATGATCGTTCTTCGCCGCTTTGACCAGTTCATCGACTTTTGGTAAGGCATTGAGCAAGGAAAAGTGGGAATGGACGTGGAGGTGGGTGAAGGCGGATTGGCTCATGGTTAAAGTATAGCAAATTTCACAGAGGTCGCGCAGATGCGCATATTTTTAGACAAGATCGGATCTTGGACAATATGCTATAGTTTTTCTATGAGATATCTTATGAAATATAAGTTTCTGATCGGCATAGACGAAGCGGGTCGCGGGCCTTTGGCTGGTCCTGTGGCGGTCGGGGCTTTTGCCGCTCGATCGGAAATGGCGGCGAAATTACTGAAAATGTTCAAGGGGGCGCGCGACTCAAAAAAAATGACGCCGGCGGCGCGCGAGCGCGTTTTTCTTGAAATAAAAAAAGCTCAAAAAGCGGGTCATATCTATTTTGCCGTTTCGTATTCTTCGGTCAAAATGATCGATGAAAAGGGGATCGTACCAGCCATAAAGTTTGCCTTGAATCGATCGCTAAAGAAGATTGAAACGAATTTTATCCAAGGGCTACCCTTGGATAAATGCCAAGTTCTCCTCGATGGCAGTTTGAAGGCGCCGTCTCGCTATTTGAACCAAAAGACAATCATCGGCGGCGATGACAAGGAGCCGGTGATTTCGCTCGCCTCGATCTGCGCCAAAGTCCTGCGCGACCGCAAAATGATCAGTCTGGCTCGAAAGCATCAACATCATGGATTTGATGTTCACAAAGGATATGGTACCAAGGCGCATTACAAGGCGATAAAAAAATACGGTCTGACAAAAGAGCATCGCCGGAGTTTTTTAAAAGGGATCGCATCATAATATTTCTGCGTCTTTCTATGAATGCAGGTGATGTTTTTAGCTGTTGAAATCTCCAGACTTTTTAAGAAAAGTCTAGCGTGAGCTTCTTTCGAAAGATGAGCCGCCCTGTTATTATATTGTTTTTTGTATCTAGATTATTGGATTCAAATTGAATCCAATAACTTAAGCTATTAAATCAGTGGTCCACGCGGCGTATTTTGCCCAGCTATTTGCATATTTTAAACAAATACGCTAATATATCCGTACTATGGTAAATCGAATGAGAGCAACTCGCGCGCACCGCGACAACCGCCGCGCGCATCACGCACTCGATGAAGCGCGTTTTTCCAAGTGTGGCCATTGCGGCGCACAGCACAAGAGCCACACGGTCTGCATGAAATGCGGATATTATAACGGTCGCCAGGTCATAAATCTCACCGCAAAAGCCGAGAAAAGAGCTAAAAAAGCCAAAGCCGCCAGTAAAAAATAAATCTCCAGGTCGATCGTCTAGACAGTTCTTCACAAATCAAACAAATAAAATGAAAGTCCACAAAATTCCAAAGTCAAAAGTTCCGAGCCGAAAGCCAGAAATGCTCGTATCGGCTTTAATGGCTTTGCGACTCTCGACTTTTGACTAATCATCATGTCCAACCGCCACTTATCTCGATCGATTGCTTTACAGGCTCTCTTTGAGTGGGATTTTCGCTCTACCCTTGAAAGCTATTCCGCTTTGCCTGGACAAGAGACAGAGATCGGAAAAAAGAAGATCAAAAAACCGGCTGTCGGATCTAGCTCACAAAAAATAGATGGAAAAAAGAAAGCCGGTGAAGGGAAAGGATTCAATGAGGACATATCAGAGATAATAATCCGCGATGTGAAAGAATTCGCGCCAGGCATGAGCGATTCTCATTTTGCGGAATCTCTGATCAAAGGCGTCATGGCTAAAAAACAGGAGATAGACAACATAATAGAAAAAGCCGCGCCAGAATGGCCGCTCGACAAGATTTCCATCGTGGACAGGAATGTTTTGCGCATCGGTTTGTATGAGCTAATTTTTTCTGATCGAGGAGAGGTGCCAGCCAAGGTCGCTATAAACGAATCAATCGAATTAGCCAAAAATTTCGGCGGCGAGAATTCCGGCAAGTTCGTCAACGGCGTTCTCGGCGCTGTTTACAAAGAATTAGGCGAGCCGGGCAAAGAAGCCGAGCCGCGCAAGAAAAAACCGGAAGAAGTGCCTTATGAAAAGATGCTCATTCAAAACCTCGGCGGCGCCGTCGTTTATGCACAGGACGGCAGGGAGACTTATATGGCGTTCGTCCACGACATCTTTGGTCATTGGACTCTCTCGAAAGGCAAGATCCCCGAAGGCGATGTCCGTGTCGGCACAGTGAACAAAGTCAAGGAAGAGATCGGTCTTGATGTCGATATAACCGACGACCTTGGCAGCAATGAATACATAGCTAACGATCCGGAAAAAGGGAAAATCCGCAAACAAGTCCATTATTTCCTTGCAAAATCAAAATACACCGACCTCGTGCTCGCCAAAAAACCCGGTCTCGATGACGCAAAATGGTTCAAGCTGGCCGATATCCTCGAGCTGAATTTTTATGACGACATTCTGCCGATCGTGACCAAGGCCGTGACACTTGTTGCAAATAGATAAAAACATGACATGGGAAGATTCAAAACCTCGTAAGTATCTTGAGAAAAGTGTTTTTGAAGAACATTGGTTCGAAAGAGGAAAAGGTACGGGAGGAAAATGGGAACTTTGGTACATTACAGTTCTTTTATTAGAAATTATTGGTTTTATTATTTTACGATTTTTCGGATTAAATTTAATTTCAATTCAATGACCAACGACTTTAAAGTATTTGCAAAAAAACTAGGCGTCGAGTTCCTGGACATTTCCTTGCTTCAAACGGCTTGTACGCATCGTTCATATCTGAACGAAGTCAAGAATGCAAAGGTCGAGCACAACGAGCGCCTAGAATTCCTCGGCGATGCGGTGCTCGAGCTAGTCGTCACTGATTTTCTTTACAAAAAATATCCCCGGAAAAATGAGGGCGACTTGACGGCGTATCGTTCAGCTCTCGTAAACACCAATTCTCTTTCACGCGTAGCCGATCATATCGGCATCAACGAATATCTCATTCTTTCAAAAGGCGAGGCAAAGGATACTGGTCGCGCTAGATCGATCATTCTCGCCGATGCCGTCGAAGCGCTGATCGGTGCCATATATCTCGATCAAGGATATGAAACTGTCGAATCGTTCATAGCGCGCAGCATTTTGGAATTCATAAATATCGAAGACATTGTCTCCAAAAAGCTATGGCTAGACTCAAAAAGCCGTTTTCAGGAGCGTGCTCAGGAAGTCGTCGGCCAGACGCCGATCTATAAAACGGTCAAGGAAACCGGTCCGGATCATGACAAGCAATTCACTGTCGGCGTTTTCATCGGAGATACCCAGGTCGCTCTTGGCGCAGGGCCATCAAAGAACGAAGCAGAACAGAAGGCCGCGGAGAAGGCGATAGAGGTCAAGGGGTGGTAATTCAGGTTGCTGATGTACATGTTTTTTGTCGACCGAAACACGAGGCAATGTGTATTTTCGTATTTAAATTATCGGATTAAATTTTAATCCAATAATTTATCCTCAAATATAGACATATGCAGAGCAACGTGCGCAGAGCAAAGATATACGGCCATACAGAACAAAGGCCTGTGGACTAGCTCAGGGGATGATAACTCGTTGCAAATCGTGCTAGATTTTCCTTGAACAATCAACAAAAGGTTCTTTATATGAGCAACAAGAAATCCTTGCCAGTACCGGCAGAAAAATCGGCATAATACCCAAATATCGTGGCATGAAATCAGTGTTCTGTAGCTTGGTTAAGCTGTAGAAGTGTGATTTCATACCTACCATGACTACAAAAATAAGAAATTTTAAAGAAAAATTTCTTGAATTTATTTTATTTGCTTGTCACCACTTAACTGATTACTGAACGTTGGCTCATTGTTGAGCCATAGTTTCCTTTAAGTGGATCTGTGAGCATCCATAATTGAAATTTCTTCCAAGAAATAAAAGTTAAAAAACTAGAGAAAAATGCCACGATATTTGGGTATTATGCCGAAAAATCAGAGGATAGAGTCAAAAATGAATGCACATGTCCATGTCATTCTTTGAAACCAGTAGGGCGCGAATTTCCCCACAGAATCCCTTGCTGTGAATTGTCGCCTTGTGGCAAAAGGATGCTCTATGGATTCATGATCCATCACCTGAACGATTGCGAAAGATGCAGAACAATCGGCGCACAAGCCGCGCTGTAATTACGAAAGGAAAATTATGAACAGATTGATTCCCGGAGCTCTTTTTTCAAAGAGAGCTGCTGAAGAACAAATGCTTCGAGAACGAGAACTCGGCGTCATGCGACCAGGAAGCCATCGAGACGTTAGTGACCAAACATCTTTAGGCAGTCGTGCTGCAAAAGGATTTCGCAAGCATGACCCAGACGGTCGAAAGTCGGCAAAGCTTTTTCAACAGCCAGATTAATGCTGCGCATATAAACAAAAAGCACACTCCCTGTGCTTTTTTCATGCTTGCATTATTCCGGCTAGCGAGAAGCGACATGGCCATGTAATCATGTACATGGCGTTCGAGCGAAGACGGAAGAAAGTAAACTTTATTGGATTAAAATTTAATCCAATAATTTAAACTCGATACAAGGACACGTGCGAAGCAAGGACATATGTAGGGCAAAGGATTGTGGACTACGGCCATGCAAAACTTTTGTGGAATTGCTATTATATCCGCATGTATCTCAAATCGCTCGAAATATCCGGATTCAAGTCGTTCGCCAAGAAGGCGGCGCTTTCTTTTGATACGCCGATCACCGGCATCGTGGGACCGAACGGCAGTGGCAAGAGCAACGTAGCCGAATCGTTCCGATTCGTGCTCGGCGAACAATCGATAAAGAGCATGCGAGGCAAACGTGGCGAGGACCTCATTTGGAACGGCGCCGACGGAGGCGGAAAATCGAATCGTGCCAGCGTCAAAGCGACATTCGACAATTCAAAGCGCCTTTTCAACGTCGACTTCGACGAAGTGACTCTCGAACGCATCGTCCACAGAGACAATACGAACGAGTATCTCATCAATGGCAGTTCGGCTCGGCTAAAAGACATAACCGAGCTATTGGCCATGGCTCATATCGGCGCATCCGGTCACCATATAATTTCCCAGGGCGAGGCGGACCGTATTTTGTCTGCCAATATCATGGAACGCCGCGAGATGATAGAAGACGCTCTTGGTTTGAAAGTCTATCAGTACAAGAAGGTCGAAAGCCAACGCAAGCTCGAAAAAACGTCAGAGAACATGAGCCAAGTAGAATCGCTCCGTCGCGAGATCGCTCCGCATCTGAAATTCTTGAAAAAACAGGTCGAGAAACTGGAAAAAGCAGAGCAGATGCGCGGCGAGCTAAGAAATATCTACAAGGAATATTTCAAGCGCGAGGAGGTCTTTATAAATGAAGAAAAAGCGCGGATAGCCCATGAAAAAGAGAAGCCGTTGCATGATGCCGCTATGCTTGAAAAAGAATTGGCTGAAGCAAAAAGCATTCTCGAGAAATCAAAAGGCAAGGATGCATCCAGCGCAGAGATCATTTCCCTTGAAAATGAATTGGCGAAATGCCGTGCAGAAAAGGACGAGCACAATAGGAAGCTCGGAGGGATCGAGGGAGAGATATCAGCGGCCTTGCGCGTCATCGCAAAGGAAAAGGAGAAGCGAAACAAGGATGAATTCAAGACGGTTCTTCTGAAGGATGTCGAAAGCGTGGCCGAAAAGATAGAGGCGCTTGGAGATGTGAACGAAAATATGAATGACGCCAATGCTCTGTTCGATCAGGTCAAGAGCGTGATCCGGGCTTTTATCTCTTCTCATCGCGATTCGCAAGATTCCGAATTAATCGCAGAGACCGAGCGCGAGATCTCTTCTTTAAAAGAAAACAAGATCGCCATCGAGCTTTCCCTTAAAAAAGTCGCCGAAAAAGAGACGGTCTTGGAAGAGAACTATCATGCCTTGCGCCAGAAGATTGAGCAGGAAAAAGACAAGAATCGCGATGCCGAAAAGAATATGTTCCGCATCATCGCCGAACAGAATGAATTGCGCGCCGTTTTGGCTAATTTGAAGTCTCAAGAAGATCTTGTGACTGCGACGGAGATATCATTTAAACATGAATTCGAGGAAGCATACATGCTGATAGGCAGAGACGTCTCCGAATACAAGGATTTTGTCGTTGCGAATCGAGAATCCAGGGCAAACCAAGAATCGCGACGCCACGCGATAGAAAAATTCAAGATCCGCATCGAGGACTCTGGCGGCGGCACTGGCGCCGACGTGATGAAGGAGTTCAAGGAAACGGAGGAGCGCGACGCATTCCTGGCGCGCGAGCTGAATGACCTAGAGGCCTCAAAATCCTCTCTTGAAAAATTGATAGCCGAGCTCGATGCTAGGATCGACATCGAATTCAAGGAAGGCATCCTAAAGATAAACGCGCAATTCCAACAGTTCTTTGCCCTTATGTTCGGCGGCGGCACCGCCTCGCTTTCTTTGATCAAAGAAAAAAAGCGCAAGAAAAAAGGCGATCTGGCGGATGTTCTAGGAGACAGCGGTGATTCCAAAGCGTCGTCTTGGACAGAAGACGGCGAGGGCGAAAGTGAAGAAGACGATGAAGCCCGCGAAGGCATCGATATCAACGTCAACTTGCCGCGCAAGAAAGTCAAAGGATTGATGATGCTCTCCGGCGGCGAGCGCGCTCTCACTTCTATCGCTTTGCTTTTCGCCGTGTCCCAAGTAAATCCGCCGCCATTTATCATCCTCGACGAAACAGACGCCGCTCTCGACGAAGCCAATTCCCGCAAATACGGCGATATGATCGAGAGTCTTTCGAAATGCTCTCAGCTAATTTTGATAACCCATAATCGCGAGACGATGTCTCGCGCCGGAATCATCTACGGCGTCACTATGGGCTCTGACGGCGCGTCGAAACTCCTTTCCATCCAATTCGAGGAGGCGGTCAAGGTGGCGAAATAATTATTCCCAGAGGTCCGACCTCTGATAAAGTAAAGTATAAAAAATAGTTATTAAGAAAAGTTAAAATGACTATGTATAAACTGTGAATTTTGTGCCTTTGCGCCGCTTGACTTTTCTTGATCTTCTGCTTGGTTTTACTTTAAACAAGTTCAACAAACAACAGAACAAAAGGATAAGCTATGTTTCGTATACACAATCGGTTCTTTTTTATATGTGTTGGCTTCCGTACGTAGGGTAGACCTGCGGGTTTCAATACGCTATAGTACCCGCATGTCCACATTTAATCTCCGTTCCAACTGGAAACCTGCCGGCGATCAGCCAAAAGCGATCGAAGCCATCACTGCAGGCCTCAAAAAGGGCATGCGGCACGAGACCTTGCTCGGCGTCACTGGTTCCGGCAAGACGTTCACGGCGGCAAATGTTATCGCACAATATGGCAAGCCGACCCTCGTCATCGCCCACAACAAGACGCTTGCGGCACAGCTTGCCCAGGAATATCGCGAATTCTTTCCTGACAATGCTGTGCACTATTTCGTCTCGTATTACGATTTCTATCAGCCCGAGGCATACATGCCTGCGACGGATACTTACATTGAAAAGGAGGCCATGATCAACGAAGAGATCGATCGTTTGCGTCACGCCAGCACGCAGGCGCTCCTCACGCGTCGCGACGTCATCATCGTAGCGTCAGTCTCATGCATTTACGGCTTGGGTAGTCCAGAAGAATATATGAAGGTCAATTTAAAGTTGGAACGGGGAATGGAATTATCCAGGCTCGAGCTGATTCGCAAACTCATAGATATCCATTTCACGCGCACTAGCGCTGACCTCAAGTCGGGGTTTTTTCGTGCTGTCGGCAACACGGTCGAGATCATGCCTGTCAGCGACAAGACGCTATATCGCATCGAATACAGAGGTCCGACCTCTGTAATTTCTAGCATAATGGAAATTGATCCAGTCAATCGCACTTTGCGTGGAGAACCGCGAAGCGTCTTTATCTTTCCTGCAAAACATTTCGTCACGAGCGACGCCGACGCAAAGCGCGCATTTGGCACGATCCAAGCAGAGCTCAAGGACCGGCTTGTTGAATTAGAAAAAGCAGGTAAAGTCCTCGAAGCCGAACGTCTGAAACGTCGCGTGCGCTACGATTTGGCCATGATAAAAGAAGTCGGCTATTGCAATGGCATCGAGAATTACTCGCGCCATTTCTCGGGCAAGATGCCCGGCGAGCCGCCGGATTCGCTTCTCTCATATTTTCCGCGCGACAATGACGGCAATCCTGATTTTCTGACTATCATCGACGAATCGCACGTGACCGTTCCGCAGATTCGCGGCATGCGCGCTGGTGACGCATCACGCAAGCAAACTCTGGTCGACTACGGTTTCCGCTTGCCTTCGGCACGGGACAACCGTCCTCTTTCATTTGAAGAATTTAACGAACGCGTCGGTCCAGTCGTCTTCACCTCTGCCACGCCGAGCGACTATGAGAGGGAAGTCAGCGAGCAGATCGTCGAGCAAGTCATCCGTCCGACAGGATTGATCGATCCTGAGGTGGAAGTGAGGCCGATTTTACAAGGGACAAGCATACAAGTGGCGGGCATGTCTTCTCAATCACCCGAAAAAGTTGACAAGAATCTTGCCAACTTTTCAAAGTCCTCAAAAACAATTGGCAAAGTTGATGAATCATTGCATCCTGGTGATCTTTCTCTGCAAGCTGGAGATTTGTCTTTACAACCAACCCAAAAAA
>CAZMFR010000005.1:0-17798 GCA_964565685.1 uncultured Candidatus Saccharibacteria bacterium | reverse complement strand
CCCAAAAAACAAAAGGAAAAGGGGATGAATCATCTCGATCTGGCAACCATTCTGAACAAGCAGGAGATGCGCCTTTTTATGCTCTCACAAAAAATGACAAGAATCTTGTCAATTTTCCTGGATCATCAAAAGCAACAGACGAAGACCGCAAGTCGCAAGAAGCTTCCATGATCGTGCCCACAAAAAAATCCGCATATAAAGGCCAGATTTTCGACTTTATAGAAGAATCAGAAAAAGTGATCGCGAAGGGCGATCGCGTCCTTGCCACTACTTTGACCAAAAAAATGGCCGAGGATCTGAGCGAATTTTTAAAGGAGAAGAAGATAAAGGCGGCGTACCTTCATAGCGATATAAAGACGATCGAGCGCATCAACATCTTGACCGACTTCCGCAAGGGCAAGTATGACATCCTTGTCGGTGTGAACCTCCTGCGCGAAGGCCTTGACCTGCCCGAAGTCTCTCTCATCGGTATCCTCGATGCGGACAAGGAAGGATTTCTTCGCTCCGAGACCGCTCTCATCCAAACGATCGGTCGCGCCGCTCGTAACGCCGCTGGCCGCGTCATCCTGTACGCCGACAACATGACCGGCTCGATGCAGTACGCCATCGACGAGACCAATCGTCGCCGCGCGATTCAGATAGCTTATAACAAAGAACACAATATAACCCCGGTCACGATCAAGAAATCCATCCACGACATCACCGACCAGTTGCGTAGCGACCACGACCAAGCTGTCGGCGACCTCGTCGTCATCGACTCCGAGCGCATGAAGTCAGATCCGAAAGGCCTCGTCCGCGAGAAAGAAGAGCAGATGGCCGACGCTGTCCGCGACCTCGATTTCGAGACTGCGGCTATATTGCGTGATGAGATCGCTGTATTGAGGAAGAAATTCAATTTGGTGGCGCCGGAGAAGAAAAAAAGATGGTCGAAAGGAAAATGAAAAAATATAGATTGTACAAGGTGCTACCTTGTACAAGAATTAAAAACCCTCGCTTGGCAAAATCCTGGGTGGAGTAAGAAGCCCAATTTTTTGCTATACTATACCCACGCTATCCTCCTCTTCGCATAATTATTGCGGCGTAGTTTGATTTCGGCATCCGCTTTTTCTCTACTGATGTCGTTTATGTATGGCAGAAGCAGCCGGTGGTTTTTATTAATTAATTTTGATCTAAATATAATGAAAGACAACAATAAGATCGTCATTTATCAAAATGAGAAGGGTGTAATCGAACTTCGCGCGGATATCGAAAAGGACACGATTTGGGCGACAAGGACCCAAATGGCAGAATTATTCGATACGACTCCTCAGAACATAACGCTTCACCTTCAGAATATATTCGACGAAAGTGAGTTAGACAGAAAACGAACTAGTAAGGATTCCTTACTAGTTCAAAAAGAAGGAGGTAGAGCCACGAAAAGACAAACAGACCTATATAACCTCGATGCGATCATTGCAGTCGGTTACCGTATCAGTTCAAAGAAAGCCACTCAATTCCGCATCTGGGCAACCGGTGTTCTGCACGAGCATCTGAAGAGCGGGTATACCCTCAATCAGTACAAGCTTGAGAAATCTCCCGGAGCATTGCTTGATCTGTACGCCACGATGTCATCAATCGAATCAAAAGGCCTCGGCGGAAAATTGCGAGGCAAGGTGACGTTCAAGATGACGCAGGATTTTGAACCGGGGAAATGATTGCGTTATCTGACAAGCGTTTCAAAGATTTTATTCGTTATTAATTTTTTTGAATACTATGAAAAGCAATATAGTTATTTTTGAAGACAAGAACGGAAATGTTGAATTGCGGGCAGATATAGAAAAAGACACGATTTGGGCAACGCAAGCCCAGATCGCTGAACTGTTTGAGATTGGTGTCCCCACAGTCAATGAGCACTTAAAGAACATATTCAAGACAAATGAGTTAAAAGAAAAATCAGTTATTCGGAAATTCCGAATAACTGCCAAAGACAGCAAGCAATATCTCACTAAATTCTATAATCTCGATGTCATAATCGCGCTTGGTTATCGTGTAAATTCAAAGAAAGCTACCAAATTCCGCATTTGGGCCACAGGAGTCTTGAGAGAATATCTGAAGCAAGGATACGCGCTCAATCAATACAAATTAGAAAAGCACCTGAAGCGGTTGAGGGCTTAAATGAGACGTTGGCTCTCATGGCATCTCCGAAATACGAAGGCAAATTGAAGGGTAAGCTCGTCTTCAAACTCACAAAAGATATGGAGCCAAAGAAGTGATATACTACATCCATGCTCACAACAATAATCGTCATCGTCGTCATCTTGCTCGCCTTATCATTAAAAGTAGTAAAAGAGTACGATCGCGGCGTCATCTTTTTTCTCGGCAAAGTCACTGGCGTCAGAGGTCCCGGCCTTATCATCCTTATCCCGATTTTTGAGCGCATGACAAAGGTCACCCTGCGCACGATAACCATGAACATCCCATCGCAGAAAATAATCACCAAAGACAATGTTTCGATCGACATCGCCGCAGTCGCCTATTACCACATAGTAGATCCAAAGAAATCCGTCGTCGCGATCGAGAACGTCCATGATGCCGTCAACCAGATCAGCCAGACCACCGTCAGAAACGTCGTCGGCAAATTCATGCTCGATCAGCTCCTATCGCAGACGGGCGACATCAACGTCCAGATCAAAGACGTCATCGATACGCACACCGAGCCATGGGGCGCGCAGGTGACTGCCGTCGAGATCAAGGACATCACCTTGCCGGATAACATGCAGCGCGCCATGGCAAAGGAGGCAGAAGCAGAGCGCGAGCGCCGCGCGAAAATAGTCGCAGCACAAGGCGAATTCCAGGCAGCGGTCAAACTCGGCGAAGCGGCAGATATCATCTCCCAACATCCGGTCGCGTTGCAGTTGCGCACCCTTCAAACCATGTCAGAGATCGCCACTGAGAAGAACTCGACCATTATTTTTCCGGCACAATTCATGACGACTGTCCAGGAGGCCATAGCCACGATAAAAGGGGATTCAAAGAAGTAAACAGCCATGCTTACTTGCTTTAGATATTATTGATATAATGAAGCTACAAAGTCGGAAGTGCCGAATCGAAAGTCAGGGATATCCGTACTTGCTCTTGTATATCGGCTTTTAACTAGGAACTTCATGGCTTTCGACTAAATTTCTATGACTCCTTCAAAACTAGTCCTCATCGCAGTGTCAGATAATTTCCTGGCGCAATCGTTAGCCACTGAAGCCAGAGGGAAAGGCATGCGCGTTGTCGTAGTCGATGACGGCAATGCCGCCCTGGAAAAAATGAGAGAGTTGCATCCAGATCTGCTCGTTTCTGACATCGTTCTGCCGGGCATGGACGGATATGATTTGTTGGCGGCGAAATCTTTTGATAAAGAGATCACAAAGATCCCAGTCATCGTTGTATCTAATATGGGGCTTCCCGTCGACATGAAACGCCTTCCGGCTGTAGGGATCCGTGAATATTACATAAAAACCCACATTGATCCAGTAGAAATCGTTGGCAAGGTTTGCAATATACTCGGTTGTACGCCGCCGGATTCATCTGCGACCAAAGACAAAAAGCCGGTAAAAATACTTTGGGTCGAGGATGACAAGTTCCTTTCCGATATCCTTTCGAAGAAATTCATTTCTCTCGGCTATAATCTGATAAAAGCCAACAATGGCGCCGAGGCGTTGCGGCTCGTCGAGAATGACACTCCAGACATCGTCATGTTAGATATCGTCATGCCCGATTTGAACGGCTTTGATGTCCTGCAGAAATTGAAAATGCAGGAAAAGTTCAAGAACATCCCTGTCATCATGCTGTCGAACCTGTCTTCGCCATCCGATATCGACAAATCTAAAAAACTCGGTGCTGTCGGCTATATCGTCAAGGCCGCTGTTTCGCTCGACGAGATCGTGACACAGGTGGAAAAATTGGTGAAGTAACCTCGTCAAAGCGATTCGCCCGGCTTTCTTTTTCAGAAAATTTATGTTACAATCCGCCGCACTATGCGCAATAATATGCACTCTAATGGAAAGAACGGCGAGGACAAAATAATCGTCAAAGGCGCCCGCACGCATAACCTAAAAAACATAACCGTCGAAATGCCGCGCAACAGGATGATAGCCATCACCGGTCTTTCCGGTTCCGGAAAATCTTCGCTTGCTTTCGATACTATTTTTGCCGAAGGACAGCGCCGTTATGTCGAATCTCTCTCGGCCTATGCGCGACAATTTCTGCATCGCATGCAAAAACCAGACGTCGACGAGATAATAGGTCTGTCGCCGGCTATTTCCATAGATCAGAAATCGCGTTCCAACAACCCGCGTTCGACTGTTGCCACCATCACCGAGATATATGATTACATGCGCGTTCTTTTTGCCCGTGTCGGCACGCCTCATTGCCTCGTTTGCGATCGCGAGATACATCGCATCTCAAAAGAGGAGATACTAGAAATAATACTTGGTGAAGTCAAAGGGGATAAAGTAGAAAGCATAAAGAACGCATCTGCCGGAATGCATAAAGTCATGGGTGTCGCTGTTTCAAGCGACAAGATCCGCATCTGGGCACCTATCGTCGTGGGGCGAAGAGGCGAATACTATCAGCTCCTGTACGACCTGCTCGGCAAGGGTTACGATCGAGTCCGCGTAGACGGGAAGATATACCGCTTGCGCGATCAGATAATAATCGAAAAGAACAAAAAACACGATATCGATATCCTCATAGACGAGATCTTTGTGACCGAATTGCAGGACAAGAAAGACTCAAAGAATTCTCGCGAGAGATTGTCCGAGGCGTTGGAACGCTCGATAAGCGAAGCCAATGGTCTGATAAAGATAGAATCTCCGGATGAGGAGAAGCTCATGTCTGTGAAATTTATGTGTCCGCATGACGGCTTTTCCTATCCCGAGATCGAGCCGCGCTTGTTCTCCTTTAACTCGCCTTATGGCGCATGCCCTGTGTGCAAAGGCCTCGGCACGAAGGATTTTTTTAGCGATGACCCGTGCGAAGCGTGCGGAGGCAAGCGTTTGCGCGAGGAGGCCTTGCATGTTTTTGTGGACGGTAAAAACATAGTGGAGACGACGGCGCTCTCTATCTCTGATGCAGCGCATTTTTTCGACCATTTGAAGCTGACGCCAACGGAGCGTGAGATCGCAAAGGTAGTGATGAAAGAGATCGGCTCGCGGCTTTCGTTTATGATAAATGTCGGCATCGAATATCTGACCCTAGATCGGCGCGCGAACACTCTGTCCGGCGGCGAGGCCCAACGCATCCGGCTCGCCTCACAGTTGGGAAGCGGCCTTGTCGGCGCTCTATATGTTTTGGACGAGCCGACGATCGGTTTGCATCAGCGCGATAATGACAAGCTGATCGATACGCTTTTGAACCTGCGCGACCTCGGCAACACCATAATCGTCGTCGAACATGACGAGGATACGATGTTCGCTTCTGATTATATAATCGACATCGGCCCCGGTGCCGGCATTCATGGAGGGAAAGTAGTCGTTTCCGGCTGGCTCGAAGATCTTTTGACGAAAAAAACCCTTGAAAAAGGAGAAGGCAAGGAATCTCTCACCCTCGCGTATCTGCGAGGCGAGATGGAAATAGATATGCCGAAAAAGCGCAGAGAGCCGAAGGGAAAGATAATGATCCGCGGCGGAAACATCTTCAATATAAAGGACATGAACGTGGACGTTCCGCTAGGCGTCTTCAACGTCATAACCGGCGTCTCTGGCTCCGGCAAATCTTCATTTATGTATGAGATATTGCACAAAAATCTCGAAGCGAGATTGGAGAGGAGCAAAAGAAATTCTCTGACCTATAACGCCGCTTCTTTTTCTGGTTCGGAATATCTAGGCCGATCGATCTTGATCGATCAATCGCCGATAGGTCGTACGCCGCGCTCAAATCCGGCCACATATACCGGCGCGTGGACTCACATCCGCGACATGTTCGCCGCATCCAGCGAGGCGAGGGCAAGAGGATGGGGAGCGGGCAGATTCTCCTTTAACCGTCCTGGCGGACGATGCGAAGCTTGCGAAGGCAACGGCGAGATCGCCGTCGAAATGCATTTTTTGCCGACAGTCTATGTATCATGCGATGTTTGCAACGGCACGCGCTTCATGAAAGAAACGCTCGACATAAGATACAAAGGGAAAAATATCCACGAAGTCCTCCAAATGACCGTCGAGGAAGCCATGGGTTTCTTTGAGGATGTGCCGGCTATTTCAGATCGTCTCGTCACTTTAAATGAAGTCGGCCTCGGCTATCTGACTCTCGGACAGAGCGCTACCACTCTGTCAGGAGGCGAAGCGCAACGCGTCAAGATCTCTGCCGAGCTATACCGCGCGCATATCCAAAAAACCATCTATCTGCTCGACGAGCCGACCGTCGGTCTGCATTATGAAGACGTTAAAAAACTGATCGAAATCTTGCAGCGGCTCGTAGAAAAAGGGAACACCGTCGTCGTCATCGAGCACAATCTTGATCTGGTCAAGAACGCCGACTATGTCATCGACATCGGTCCGGAAGGCGGCAAACATGGCGGCAAAATCGTGGCAAAGGGGACTCCTGAAGACATCGCCATGAATGAAAAGAGCTATACAGGAAAATATTTAAAGAGAAAGCTGAGAAAATAAAAATTAGGAAAATGAAAGAGCCCGATTATTCATCGAGCTCTTGAGTATCATTGTCTCTCGTTCTTTCAGCGCTCATCCTTTTTCGCCGTCTGCGCTCGATCATTGATTCGATGACCAGAGAAACCCCATAGCACCCGATGATCGCCAATGCAATCTCGGCTATTTGTCCGGATTGCTCGGCGTTTCCAATGCTAAAGAGATTGATAGAGACGGTCAAGAGGATCACAGAAACAAACAAGAAAAATGCCGGTTTGCAGATCTGGCGTATTACCAGAAAAAACAATCCACAAACAGCGTAAACTATCCCTATGATCGCAAGCATCGCACCGCCCAGAGGACAGCCGAAATCGCGACCGAATGCTCGTGTTATTTTCATGACATATCCTTTTTTTGTTGCGCACTTTCTGCGGTTAAAGTACACTCGTATCTATGAAAAGTCAAGGTTTAAAAAGGTTGAAATTGCCTGATGTTCCAGGCGTCTATTTCTTCAAGGATGGCAAGGGGAAAACGCTATATATCGGCCGCGCTACGTCTTTGCGCGATCGTGTGCGCAGCTATTTTGGCGATGACGTGATAAGCACTCGCGGCTCGCGCATCGTCGACATGGTCACGCGCGCTCGGACAGTGACGTTCGAAAAGACCGACTCTGTCCTAGAAGCCATCATCCTCGAGGCGAACTTGATAAAGAGATTCCAACCGAAATATAATACCGACGAAAAAGACGACAAGAGCTGGAATCATATCGTCATCACCGGCGAAAGATGGCCGCGAGTGATCGTTGAAAGGGGAAGGAATCTGAAGAAATCTAAAAGCGAGGCATCGGACACTTCTTTTGGAGGGCTACAGGGCGAGCATTCTGGGCGAGAGCTTGGCTTCCGAAACCGAGGAATGGCTCGGAGAGAGAATGTATTCTGTGCCGAAGCTTATAAAAAAAGCAAAATCTTCGGTCCATATCCAGCCGGAGGGCTATTGAAAGACGCGCTCAAGATAATCCGCCGCATATTCCCTTATCTCGATGAAAAATCTCTCGATCCAAAGCACAGGAATTTCTATGCTTCTATCGGATTGTCTCCTATCCTCGGCGACAGGGCTTCTCGCGGAGAATACTTGAAAAATATAAAGAACATCGAGCTTTTCCTAGAAGGCAAGAAAAAAACGATCATAAGATGCTTGAAAAAAGAAATGATGGCATATGCAAGCGATCAGGAATTTGAAAAAGCGGAAAAAACAAAGAGAAAGATCTACGCTCTTGAACATATAGAAGATGTTTCTTTGATAAAAGAAGATCGCGGATCTGGCGCGAATCATATGGATGGTGCAAGCGGAATGGCTGGTCAAAATCATTTTCGAATCGAAGCATATGATATCGCACATCTTTCAGGTAAAAACGTCGTAGGCGTCATGACGGTCATTGAAAACGGCGAACCGGACAAGAACGAGTATCGCAAGTTCAAGATATCGCATGAAAAGAACGACGATGTAGCCGCTCTGCGCGAGGTCATTCTGCGTCGTCTCGGCCATACTGAATGGCCGTATCCTGATTTGATCGTCGTCGATGGAGGACAGATACAGTTAAACGTCGTTCAAAAGATCTTGTCAGAACTAAAATCAGACATAATGGCTGTGGCTCTCGTCAAAGACGACAAACACAAGGCGCGCGGCATTCTAGCCGATGAATCCTTGACCACAAAGAATCCGACCATTCTGTCTCAATACAAGCGCGCCATAATCCTAGCCAATTCCGAAGCGCATCGGTTCGCCATTTCCTATCACAAAAATCTGCGCAAAAGGAATTTTTTGAAGTGATACAATGAAGCACAAGAGAAGCCCTAATGCATTTGTATGAGGAGAATCCTTGTACGGACATGTGCTACAATTATCGCATGGTAAAAACTCGAATCGGCGTGGTGCGCGGAGGTCCAAGCGATGAATATGAAGTGTCGCTTAAAACCGGTGCGGCAGTGATCGATTCTTTGGACAAGGAAAAATATGAGCCAGTCGATATTCTTATCTCAAAAAGCGGCAAGTGGCATGTGCTCGGTGTCGAAGTGAAGCCGAATGAGGCCTTGAAAAAAGTAGACGTTGTTTTCAATGCCTTGCACGGCAATTATGGCGAGGACGGCAAGATCCAGCAGATCTTCGAAGCGCACGGCAAAGCTTTCACCGGCTCTGATTCTCTGTCTTCGGCTATGGCGATGGCCAAGCATATCGCCAAGGAGACATTCCGCCGTGCTGGATTGAAGGTGCCAGCGCATGTCCTCATTGAAAGCAGAGAAAAAGAACAAGTCGATGCCACCAAGGCGTATCTTCTGGCGCATTCGAAATTTTCTCTGCCATATGTGATCAAACCGGTTTCCGGCGGCTCGTCACTCGGCGTCTTTTTGGTCAAGAATAGCCGAGAGTTCACTACAGCTTTGGAAAACTCTTTTAAAAAAGGGAATTCAGTGCTCGTTGAAGAATTCATTCCTGGCATCGAAGCATCTGTCGGCGTCATCGAAGGATTCAGAGGACAAGGATTATATGCTTTGCCGCCGATCGAGATACGGAAGGGCAAGGGAAGTATTTTTGACTATAAAATGAAATATGGAGATAAAATCGAAAATACCGAGTCGAAAGCCGAAATCCTATGCAAAGAGATCGTTCCCGCTACTTTTTCTCCTTCAATCAAAAAAGAACTCGAGAAGCTGGCAATAACCGCGCATGAGGCGCTCGGTCTGTCGCATTACTCGCGTTCCGATTTTATCGTTTCGCCGCATCGCGGCATCTATATCATCGAAACGAATTCTCTGCCAGGGCTTACAGAGGAGTCTCTCGTGCCAAAAGCGCTCAAGGCAGTCGGATCGTCTTTGCGCGAGTTGACTGACCATCTGATCGCGCTTGCTTTGAATGAATAAGATGAAAGGAACACTGCAAAATGCCAAGGGAACGCTTTCGATCGAGCGCTTCAACCATTTCCAGTGCGCTTTTTGCAATGGCTGGTGGGGAATAGGCGACGCTCCTCGGCGATCGGAATGGTATTGCCCATGGTGCGGTAGAGAACAGTCTTTTTTAAACAAGACGCCAAAAAGAAGTAAATAAATCGAATGAGTTTTAAACTGACTTTGAACAAGCATGAGTTTAGACATTGATCAATAAAATTCCTCACCGTTTGCGGTGGGGTGATTCATTGGGGATGATATCGTCATACTCAAACTCGAGGATATAGTTTTCAATCTCAAATTTTGAACGATAAAAAGCTCTAGCATCATTGAAATTAGCCGAAAGTAATGCTAGTCTTACTGATACTCATTTTTGCATCATGATTTTCATTTTGCATTGATTTGGGCCCGTAGTTCATCTGGTAGAACGCCTCATTTGCAATGAGGAGGTAAGCGGTTCGAGTCCGCTCGGGTCCACCATCTCGAACATTGTTCAGAAACGTCTGACGTGTTCAGAATGGCAAGAGAAGTCATGCCTTTGCCATTTGTTTCTGAATGGCTGTCAGCGAATACCGGCCTGTGGCAAAAGCTTCCAAAATCTTCTTCACTTTGCGGAAATTGTTCGACGCAAAAAAGAGGAAAACGCCGAAAAATATAAAAATGATCCGGTAAAACTTGAACAGCAAAACCGGCTGGTTGACCAGTGGGCCAGAGACAATTTGGATTTGATGTAAAAGATAACCCCGTCCTTGTGGACGGGGCTTTTTGTTTGGGACTATGCGTGTCTTGCAACGAGACGCGGGTCGCACGTTTCCGGCTGGATGTGCTCCTCGGCGATTTCCAGATACATTTTCATCCGCTCATTGAGGTCGCGGTAGGCGATGTAACGGAACGCTTTGCCGTAAGCTTCGGGCAATCTTGCCGCGCGCTTTTCAATGAGTTCGACGTGCAATTTCGCGTCGAGTTCGGCGTAGAGACACGCCTTTTCATGTTCCTCCTCGGAATCAAACGGATAGCCATGATTGGCATGTCCATTGAGATGTGGGAAAATCTTGTCGAAAATTTCCCGATTTACGCGCCTGCTGAAAAGCTTCTGGCGAATGTTTGCAACGAACTTTCCGATATTTTTCATAATCTCCTGTGGTTGGCAGTTAATGAAATCCATCACGTCGTGTGCTGGGTTTCGGCCAACTGCCAACGGGAAATCGATGGGAATTCCGGAAGAAATCTGGGTATATTATAGCACCAAAACCGCGTAAAAGTCAATAGTCACGAATTCTAACTTTATCTAAAAAGCCCCGCCTCGAACATTGTTCAGAAACGTCTGATGTGTTCGCAAGTATTTCCACAGGTTCGCATTTGAATGTATATGATGTGATATAATGCCACTACAGATTTGAATAACATAGCAAAAGAACCAATGAAGATGAAAAAGCAATCGTTGTTGATCGCTCTCGCGGTTGTGACTGCTTTGTGCGTGCCATGTGTTTATGTTCTGGCGACTGGAAATGGCAAGAACGCTGATGCATCGGCAAGGATAGAGAATTACAGCGCTATAGGAACTGTAAGCGACATATCTACATCATCTAATACCATGTCAATTTCCGATGCGACTGATTCGGACGGAAACATAAACACGACATTCATATTCAATCTAGATGCTGTTGACAATATGGAGAGCGCCGATTATACCAGTCTTTCTTTTTCTGATATCAATATTGGAGACAAGATCGTTGCTCAAGGAATTGAAAAAAGCGGTGCAGTGACGATTCAAAGGATCATCGATGTTTCTTGGAACGGTATATTAGCCGCGACTTCGACCGATACCACGACGACAGAGAGCGTTGCTACGACGACATCGGCTACTTCAACAGATGAAATTGCTTCTTCGACCACTTCAACATCAACTTCAATTTCTACTTCTACCGAGGACGTCGATTCATCTACCGAAGCGACAACGACTGTTTCGATTATTGATACAAGCTTAACAAATACCATCGCATCATCTACTGAAAGCACCTCAACTTCCACTGATGATCTTTCTTCAACGACTGACTCTGTCGCATCATCGACAGACCCGGTATCTTCTTCTACAGATTCAACGAACGCTACTTCTACAACAATTGATCCTGACGCGTCGACGACGAGTGATATCGTTACCTCAACGGACACAGTCGCTTCTACGACGAGCGACGGCACTTCTTCGATAAACAACTCATCAGATCCAACAGATTCTACGTCAGCATCAGTAGATACAGATTCTGACGCTTCAACATCAGGACAATGATCTATAAAAATAAAATCTTAGGGAGATATTTGATGATGACATTGGCTATTTTTGTCATAGGTATAAGCAGACAAGCGCATGCCGCAGTTCAATTGCCGGACAGTCTCAGAGGAAGCACGCCTCTTGCTTGCGGCGAGCTCGCGGCTCCTGGTACATATAGCTTGACATCGAGCGTCAGCACGAGCACTGGAGCTTGTTTCACCATCACTTCCAACAATGTCGTTCTCACGAGCTCCACTACAGGAAGCTACAAGGTGACCGGGGATATTGTTGGTAATGGGATAAACCCGGGAGATCCCGGATTTAATTTCACTATTGAGAATTTGGTCGTTACTGGTACCACGAGCTCAAACGGAGCGGACACTGGTACCATCGGTTCCTCGTACACAGCCGGTGATGGCGGTACGATAGTCATTTCTACTTCTACAGTTTCGGCGGTTTTGACTAACGGTGGAAATTCCCAGGAGTCTTCATATGGTATTGGCGGCAGCGGCGGTGCTGTTACCATGATAGATTCGACTTCTACTTCTATACAATCTAATGCTGGCGGCATCGGTCCGAGCACATATTTCGCCGGCGGAAATGGCGGCACGATAGTCATTACAAATACCGATCTAGATGCATCGAACATGAACATTTCGGCATATGGGTCTGCTGGAAATTTTGGCACTGGCACGAATGGCACGTTGACCATGAACTACAGCACTTTCGAGCATGCGAATCTGGTGCTTTCAGCTCTTTCCGATTTGACTTTGAACGGTCCAAGTAACCAACCTGGTGATTTGGGAGCTTTTACAGGAGGGGTATTGAGCGTTGTTTCTGGAGATACGATAACGAATGCATCACAATGCAATCTGATCCTTGCGGGAACATATACTCTCGGCGCTGATTTAACAGGCGATTGTACGATAAGCGCTAATGGTGTCGTCCTAGATGGAGCTGAACATACTATAAATGGGAATATTATGGGAGACGGAATAGCTACAGGGACTACAGGATATAATTTCACTATTGAAAATATAACAGTTACTGGCACGACGAGCTCTGATGGCGGTGATGGCGCCAACGGTGGATCCGTAACGATAGCAACCTCGACTGTCAACATAGTCGATTCGAATGGCAACGATGGCGGTAGCGGAGGTACTATATCTATTGCCTCTTCGACTGTGAACATCGTCGACGCTAATGGCGGCAATACACTTGGTTCTCAGGGTAATGGCGGTTCTGTGACTATTAGCGGGACTGATTTATCGTGGTCTAGCACGACAGTGAGCGCACTTGGCGGTACAGGTAATAACGGTATGTATATCGGTAGAGGGATGGATGGGACGCTCACCTTGAACTATTCGACAATCGAATATTCAGGTCTCTCTTTGTCCGCTCTGTCCGATATCGTTTTGAATGGTCCAGGAGGTTCTCCTGGCAACTCGGGAGCTTTTGGCGGAGGGTCTCTCGGTACTTTTCCAGGAGATCATATAACTAATGCATCGCAATGCGAACTCGGTTTTTCCGGTACATATACCATAGACAATGACTTCACAGGTAATTGCGTCATTACTGCGACTAGCAGTGTCGTTATAAATGGTGGTGGCCATACCATAACTGGAAATGTCATTGGAGACGGCATATACAGGGGAGATTGGGGGCATGATTTCACTATAGATGATCTGAATGTCACTGGCACTACGAGCTCTAACGGAGCGGACTATGGAAGCGATTACAATGGCGCAATCGATGCTGGTGGCATCATAACCATAATCAAAGATCACATAGTATTGGCGGATGAACATCTGTCGTTGAATGGTGGAGATGGTATATATGGACGGAGCTCAAGCGGCGGATTGATTCTTGACTACGATACTATAGACCTTACGAACGGTACGTTTCCTGATGTTATGGGCGGTTATCCTGACCACACCTCTCCATATGTCGTTGGTCTCACTATGAATGGCCCCGGTAACCTTCCTGGCGCGCTTGGACCGATGACCGGGGGTGGATTCAGTAATCCTGGAGATTTGATCACTGATCCTTCGATGTGTCATATAATGGCATCCGGCACATACACCCTAGCCGCTGATCTTGGCGGGAATTGTTATATAAAATCAAATGGCGTGGTCTTGAATGGTAATGGCCACAGCATAATCGCTGGACCTTCTATACTTGGAATGGCCCCGACTGGTAATATCATCGCTGATGGATATACTGGGAATGGGTATGACTTCACATTGGAAAATGTCACGGTCGCAGGTGCCATCACTTCCATAGGAATTGAATCCTCATATGGCGGCGCTGACGGAGACGGCGGTCATGTGACCATGACAGATTCCACAACTACTAGCGGGGTGATATTTCTTTCCGGAAATAATCATGGCGGCGCAGTGGATATCACCGGAACAACCATCGGGCTGTCAGACGCAAATATAAACGTCGGTGGTACTGTCAACGGCGGCGACATAATCATCTCTGGCACGGATGTCGACCTGTCTAATGCAACAATAAGCGTGTCCGGCGGTACCGCGAATGGTACTCTGACTATAGATTATACGACTCTAAAAGATAGCGGCATCACTGTCGGAGGTCTTTCCGATCTTACCTTGAATGGCCCGAACGATCTTCCGGGTGATCTCGGGGCATTTTCTGGAGGCACACTGGGCGCTCTTCCTGGCGACACTCTAACAAAAATATCTCAATGCGATAATCTCAGTGTGGCAGGAACATATACTCTCGGCGCTGATCTCACCGGAGACTGCACTATAGTCGGGAATGGCATCATTATAAATGGCGCTGGGCACGTGCTGAATGGCGGAATATACGGAAATGGAGCCAAGTCGGGGGCGTCCGGATACGATTTTTCTATTGAGAATGTCATTGTCACCGGTACTACCAGTTCAAACGGATTTATTGGACCATTCAATTCATTCCCCTGGAATGGTGGCACGTATCACGGCGGTAATATAACTATATCTAGCTCGACAGTAGCTACGACTACGGCCAATGGCGGCACGGTCGGTCCGGGATTTACTTCTGATTTCAAATATCTCCTTGAAGGGGGCGGAAACGGCGGATCTATAATTTTGTCGAGCTCCACGGCGACGTTGGTCGAGGCCAATGGCGGAAGTTTTCCGACGAATTTCAGCATAGCATCTTCATCCAGAGCTTCGTTCCTATCGATCATTGGATCCATTTATAACAGCAATATAAATCCGGCCGGTACCGGAGGCAATGGCGGTACTATAACTATAGCGACCTCGACGACTGGCGCTATCCTGTCTGACGGAGGCAGTATCGCTTTC
Source organism: uncultured Candidatus Saccharibacteria bacterium (assembly GCA_964565685.1). GTDB lineage: Bacteria > Patescibacteriota > Minisyncoccia > Phycocordibacterales > PALSA-1337 > JAGWNR01. The sequence goes on along the minus strand of CAZMFR010000005.1, from coordinate 2,665 downwards.
GGCGGCAATGCTGGTAATGGCGGTACCATCAGAGTAACTAATTCTTTTGCCGATCCGTCGGGTAGTATTATCAGTGCGAATGGTGGAAGTATCGCTCTATGCGGTTATGGGGGTAGCGGAGGCAGTATTGTATTGTCTGATTCTACTTATGGTACGACTACTGTGGATAAAGGAGATGATGTCGAGACTACTATAGCGGACGGCGGGTATTGTCAAAATCAGACGTCATCATTACCATTATCGCCGATATTATCTGTAACCGGTTCCAATGTCAGCAGTTCTGGCAGTGTCGGGCTTGTTCAGAATGTAGGTCAATACAATCCTCCACAGACGCCACAATTGCCGGCGACTTCTCCAGTAACGGTCAAAAATAATCCGGTAGCGGTCAATGCGAATATTTCCGTCGCTCCTAGTTCGTTTAGCGGCAGCGGTTCATCGGTTGTTGCGTCGTCAACTAGCCAAACAGCAGTTCAGACGACAGAGACGCACGGTCGATCATTCGTCTCGTTCGCTTCATCGATCGGTTCTGCAGCGAATGTCGCGCTTAAAAAAGTCTCTGACACGGCTGTGGCCGTAGCTAATTCTCCTGAATCAAAACCGGTGCAAACAGTCGGTTTTATCGCCGGGTTGATGGCTTCGGTTGCCACATATGCCGAAACCGGCACAGCAGCTCCTCTGGCGGCAGAAGAGATATTCCTATTACCAATAAGGATGTGGGGGATTGCATTGGTGAGCTTTGGTATAAGAAAGCGTGGTAGGCCATGGGGGACTGTATATGACAGCGTCACGAAACAACCTATAGATCCTGCTTTCATAAGCGTAAAGGATACGACAGGCAGAGTGGTCGCCGAATCGATAACAGATTTGGACGGACGGTACGGATTTCTTCTTCCCGATGGCACATATTATATATCTGTTAAAAAGACGAACTATGAATTTCCTTCTCAAAAGATGATAGGCAAATCATCAGATGAGCTTTATAACGATCTGTATTTTGGCGATCCTGTGACTGTGAGATCAGGAGAGGTCTTGGACAAGAATATTCCAATGGATCAAAAGAATTTCGACTGGAATGAACAAGCAAAGAGAGAGCGGAACCTCATGCTGTTCCATTCAAAGAATGAGAGGATCTGGGCAATAATCAGTAAATATGTGTACGGTGTCGGTCTAGCAGTGTCTGTCATAGTCGTTATGGCAAAGCCGTCTCCTTTTGACGTGTCGATGCTCATATCCTATACGCTAATTCTAGTATTTTTGGAATTTGGCATAAAGAAAAAAGAGTTGGGCAGTATATTAGATAAAAATACCGGCGAGCCGCTCTCGTATGCGATATTCCGTGCGACGACACCCGACCACCAAGTCGTTCTCCGTTCCGGTGTGTGCGATGCAAAGGGTAGATATTATTGCATAGTTCCAAAAGGCGAATATTGTATGAACATAGACAAGAAGAATCAGGATGGCAGTTATTCCAGAGTCTATGAATCTCAAAAGATGTCCAGCAATTCAGGAATAGTGAATAAAAACTTTATAGTATAAGGACGATCGGGGGGTTATATTCTAGATGATGTGTGTGTTGACTTTTCATCACTAATGTTATATCATTCTGCGGAACATCTTGAACATTGTAACAAAGGGGGTTTTATTATGAATCATAAATGTTGGTTGTTTTGCGCAGGTCTTGCATTGTTTCTGAATGGACGTGTGTGTTATGGTCAATCTGACATACAGGTGACTATTACTTCTCCGACGAACCATGCAATCCTTGTTGAAGGGGAGACGAACGTCATAACATGGTCTGTGTCCGGGTCAGAATCCGGATCGGAGAAAATCGCCATGAAGCTTGGTTTGGAATCGTTCTCGTCGCCAGGGTTTACTTGGTATGATGACAAAGATCTGCTCATAACCGGATCGTCAGGTTATGTGAACAGCTTTGTGTGGGTCGTGCCAAAATTTAGCCAGATTCCAGGCGACATGTTCTTATTAGAAATAATTCCCGTAAATAATGCCGTTCATGTGAACATGAACCCGTTTTACTTGACCATCGAACCAAGGAAAACTGTGACGATGCCACAATCGGCGGTCAAATGACGCCGAATCAGAAATAAATTTACACATTCCCACTGCTGTGACGGCGGTGGGAATTTTCTTTTACAGGAAGCTCTGCGCGTAGCGAATCCAGAAGAAAACTCCGCAGAAACTGCAGATAGTAGGTCATTAAAATTGTACGTAACGCAAAAAAATGTTAACCTACATCAATAGTTCGGGGTGTAGTATAGTGGTAGTATACACGCTTCGGGAGTGTGAGGTCCGGGTTCGATTCCCGGCACCCCGACAAGGATAGTGTTATTGCAAAATTAGCGAACGAAGTTCGCGGCGCAAGGGAATCGAACGGCGGAGCTATATCGAGCCAACAGGCGAGATAGCGAGCCGGTGACCAGCCCGAGGAGCGCGACGGCGCGACGAGAGGCGAGGTCGATTCCCGGCACCCCGACAAGGATAGTGTTAGTGCAAAATTAGCGACAATGGGCCTATGGTCTAGTGGTACGACGCGGCATTCGCATTGCCGAGACCCGAGTCCGATTCTCGGTAGGTCCACATCTTCATCTATTTAGGGATAATACCCAAAATTGGTGGCCTGTTTTGACTCTTTTACGTTGAAGTAAAG
>CAZMFR010000004.1:0-72768 GCA_964565685.1 uncultured Candidatus Saccharibacteria bacterium | reverse complement strand
TTAATTGTGGCTAATGATTAATTCTAACTGTCCTACTTCAAAGGTTGCTAGTTTCTTTACAGGAACTTTGTAACTTGCGCACGAGCGCTGGTTGGTACCAGTTGGTCATTCGGCACTAAACAACGGCCACACCACAAAAGGTGGCAACTGACGAAAGGTCGCATATGAACGGACCCCCTAACATGACGAAATTGAACAAAAAGAGCACCAACGACACCGGCACCACCTCGGCGCGCCGCGCGGCAATCAAGATGAACTAGGTTTCTGCCGCCGGCACACGAACTTTTCGCCTTGATCTGTGAAGCTATCAAGATCAAGGCGATGCCAAAATTGCCACCTTAGGAAAATTTTCTGGGGTGGCATTTCATTTTAAACACTTCCAAAAGTTGACAACTTTCTTGTCATCTTTTTGAAAAGCATGGGAACATAAATACATTGCACCTGCTTTTTTGGCTCATTTTCATCATTTGAGTCATAGAACTTTTTCTAGAAGACATGTTCGGCCTATCTTCATTGTTTGACTAGGACGTTTTCAGAGGCTTTTTAGTGCTTTTTTATTTTTCTTGCACAAAAATCTCTTTCATGCTATCGTAGACGGTACAATGATTTCAGTAAAACAAAAAGCTAAAATAATAAAGGAGACAGCCATCCACGACAAGGACACCGGTTCACCGGAAGTTCAGGTCGCGATCCTGACAAAAAGGATAGATGAATTGGCCAGTCACTTGAAGAAACACAAGAAAGACAATCACTCTCGCCGTGGTTTGCTGGGCATGGTTGCGGATCGCCAGGCGCATTTGAATTACTTGAAAAAGAAATTCCCAAAACGATATTCCACCATTACAAAGAAGCTAGAGCTGAAAAAGCAATAAAATAAATATTTTTGCTTTGAATGATTCGCAGGATTCCATTTCCACCTGCTAGCCATACCTACCAGTAGGTTAATGGTAGGATGTAGCCATGGCGAGAACGAGAATACAAAGACCGGCAGTTTTATAAAGTCCACAAGATAATTTTCATAAAATAATTGAAGTTTGTGTCTTGCGGGCTTTTAGAACTTTTAGAAACTTAAAAATTTTTATGTCAGTAATAAAACACAAAGAACAGCGTGTTGGAATTTTCATAGACGCACAGAATCTATATCACAGCGCAAAGAATCTATACCATGCGCGAGTCAATTTTGGGCAAATAGTAAAAGACGCTCTCGCTGGTCGCAGATTGGTGCGAGCCATGGCCTATGTCATAGCGACAGAATCAGGCGAGGAAAACGCCTTCTTCGACGCCTTGAACAATATGGGCATAGAGACAAAGATAAAAGATCTGCAGATCTTTGGATCAGGGGCAAAGAAGGCAGACTGGGACGTCGGCATGGCTATTGATGCTGTGCGACTCGCACCAAAACTAGATGCAGTCATATTAGTCACAGGTGATGGCGATTTTGTGCCTCTCGTCGAATATCTCCAGCTAAATGAAGGATGCCAAGTGGAGGTCGTCTCTTTTGGAAAGTCTACTTCTGCAAAACTGATAGAAGCGACCGATCATTTCACCGATCTAGATCAAAATTCCAGTAAATATATAATGAGAAGCGGAAGAAAATAGAACAAAGATTAGATCAGTTCGGACAATCTGCGCTTTATCCTTTCTGCTTTATACTTTATAATCAAGCCCATGAATCCTGAGAAAGAACATCCGCTCAATGCTTTGACGGAACAAACAACCGAAGAAGAGCGAAAAAAACAAATCTATGCGCAGAAGGCTCTGCGTACGTTCGAAGGCGATATCCGAGAAGCAGTACAAGAAAAAAACGCTTCGACGGCCTCTATGGTCATGGCTGAACAAGCAAAAGCCGCAGAATCTCCAGCACAGACACAAAGTCGCAAGCCATCAAATGTGGGCAAAAAACTCCTGATAGTCATTACTAGTATTTTGCTTGTTGTTGTAGGTATCGGCGGGATATATTATTTATATCTTAAAAGTCCCCTGGCTCCGTCAGCTCCAACTGTATCACAGACGGTAACTGTTCCGAGCATAGTATCTCCAGACGCACAAAAAACTCTGGATATCAGCGGATTAGGGTCTGGAGCGATAAGATCGGCAATGGAAAATGCCCTATCGAACACTGGGAACGGCAATGGCTCTATTTTACAAATCATCCCAACAGAAAAAGACAGCGCGGGTACAGAAAATATAATAGACGCTAGTGATTTTCTCACTTTGATCGGATTGTCCGTACCAAATGTTCTGTTTCGATCATTAAATAGCCAGTGGATGCTCGGGACATATGATGACAACGGGTCAGCGGCTCCTTTTATGATTCTGACGGAAGATTTTTTCCAGAATGCATATGCTGGAATGATTTCTTGGGAAAGCACTATGCCTGATGATTTCGCGAATATGTTCGGCTATGCCAACAAGGCGGAAGAACAACCGGTCACAAACATTTTTGCTTCATCATCGCCGGCTACATCCACTGCAACATCCTCCAAATCTGCTCATATTTTTGCTCCCGCTTCCACTTCTTCATCCACTTCTACCACAACTACGCCAGCTGTGTTTGTATCTACTCCATCTATGTCTTCGTATTTCAACATTCAAGGCGGTTTCCGGGACGGCGTGGCAGAAAACAAAGATGTGAGGGCATTTTACAAATCAGATGGAACGATGCTAATTTTATATTCATTCGTAGACAACAATACCATTGTCATAACTACGGACGAGAATGCTCTGACAGAGATAATCAATCGACTTGAAAAACAAACATTTATAAGATAAAATAGCTCCAACAATATGAATAAAAAAGACATAGAATATTTCAAAAATAAACTGGAAAAAGAGAAGGCATTGGTAGAAGAAGAAATAAAAACCGTCGGCATTTCCGATTCGGACAATCCGGCAGATTTTTCTGCCACTTCGAACGATATGGATATAGACAACGCTGATGAGAATGAGCTGGCAGACAAATTGGAAGAGCTCGGGGATAATAAGGGCATACTCGATTCCTTGGAAAAACAGCTCAAGGATATAAATTCGGCTCTAGAAAAAATAGCCAACGGTACATATGGAACAAGCGAGATATCTGGCAAACCGATAGAGCGCGAGAGACTGGAAGCGAATCCTGCTACAAGAACATCCTCGAAGGACATAAAGAAGTAATTCTGTCATACAAAACTTTACAGGTTCAATGCACCTTTTGGTCCTTTTGTGTCGCATTGCTCGCAAAATAGCTTGAGGGGTCCTCTAATCGAGTCCAAAAGTCGTATCTCGTCAAAAATTCTCGCCTGCTGGTTCGTCCTGCGACCCTGCCTCGCGCCGTCGCGCTCTAGTCTTGTGGAAGATCCAAGTATTCGCTTCCTCACCTCGCGAGGTCTCCTATGACTTTAACTTTTCTTTATAAATATTTTAACTTTTCTTAATAACCTTTTTCTATAATTTATGCATGGCACATGCCAGGACTTATTGCGCCCAGATACAGGGATTGGAAACCCATATAGTGACCATAGAGGTAGACACATCGAATGGTCTGCACTCTTTTTCCGTGGTTGGTCTGGGGGATAAAGCAGTCGATGAATCAAAAGACCGCGTTTCCTCCGCTATAAAAAACAGCGGCTATCAGTCACCAAAGCAAAAAAACCAAAAATTGGTCATTTCGCTCGCACCAGCAGATATGAGAAAAGAAGGACCTGCGTTCGATCTCGGAATGGCATTGGCCTATCTATTGGCTTGCGGGGATATTGATTTTGATCCAGAAAAGAAATTATTCCTAGGCGAACTGGCGTTGGATGGGTCGGTTCGAAGAGTCCACGGCGTCTTGCCGATCGTCAAGACAGCTGCTGGTTTGGGCTTTTCTGAAATATTTATCCCCAGTGAGAACGCAATCGAGGCAGGATTGGTCAGAAACGCGCGCATCTATCCTGTTTCTCGGCTCGAAGAAATCATCGGCCACTTAGAAGAGCATAGGGGCTGTGGTTTGACTCCTATTGCAAAAACAGAAATCAACAAAAGCAGACCAAAAATAGAGATGAACATGTCCCTAATATGCGGTCAGGAATCTGCAAAGCGCGGTTTGGAGATTGCAGCAGCTGGAGGACACAATATCGCCCTATATGGTCCTCCAGGCACAGGCAAAACCATGTTGGCAAAAGCATTTCGTGGCATTTTGCCACCTCTCACCGAAGACGAGATCATTGAGGTCACAGCTATCCATTCTATAGCGAGGACTCTCGGTAAAGATATAATAACCGAGCCACCGTTTCGAGCGCCACATCATACTGCTTCATATGCGTCACTCATAGGAGGCGGGGCTTTGCCACAGCCAGGAGAAATCACTTTGGCTCATCGCGGGGTGCTATTTCTAGATGAGTTTCCAGAATTTAACTCTAGTGTCATTGATGCATTGCGCGAGCCATTGGAAGAAAAGAAGATCACTGTATCTCGCGTGCGCGGATCTGTCACTTTTCCTGCTAGCTGTATTCTGATCGCCGCCATGAATCCTTGCCCATGCGGATACGGCGACGATCGTTGTACTTGCAGTCCGGGTGTCAAACAGCAATATCTGCGAAAAATCTCAGGTCCGCTCATTGATCGCATAGACGTCTGGGTTGCAGTGTCAAAGATCGAATATGAAAAATTCGGCGCGATTGAAGAAAAAAATGAGTCGTCAGAGACAATAAGCATGCGCATAGAGGAAGCCAGAAACATACAATACGAACGATGTAAAATATTTGGGATAAAGCCGAAATGCAACAGCGAGCTCGGCGTCACGGAAATGGGAAAAATCATTTCGCTTTCTCCGACATTGTCCTTGTTTCTCTCATCAACCGCTGAACGCCTCGGTCTTTCTGGCCGCGGTTATCATCGCATACTTAAAATCTCTAGAACGATCGCAGATTTGGACAGAAAAGCCGAGGTCGATAAATCGCACATTTTGGAAGCGCTTCAATATAGGCAAAAATTGACTTAACACTTCACAGTCAGAAACGGGTTAGCGGCACCACGGACTTCAAAATGTAGATGTGGACCAGTAGTTTCACCAGTGACGCCGACTTCTGCAATTTTTTCACCCTGAGTAACAACATCGCCCGCTTTTACAAATAGCTTTTTGGCGTGAGCGTAGAGAGTTTCCGTGCCATTCGAGTGGGCGATGACGATATAATTACCATAACCGCCATCCCAACCGCCAGATCTTGCGATAATGACAGTACCGTCAGCCGCAGCATAAATAGGATTGCCGATGCCTATAGCCAAGTCGACAGCATTGTGGCCATGAAGGCCTTGCGAAAGCCACGAACCATGTACAGGACACGCGTAATACCCGCCAGCATATGGACCAGGAGCCACAGGACCGCCATAGCCAGGAATGAGAGGCGATGCTCCATCGTGCGGCAATTTTTGGTGTGGAATTATATTGCTAGGGATATTGCTGACGCTAACATTAACGTTAGGAACAAAAATAGTGTCGCCTATAGCCAACGATGTCTCTGCTGACGGCATATCGTTGTATTCAAGAACGTCTCCCAGATCAGCTTTGTATTTCGCCACAATAGTTCCTATCGTGTCGCCTTTCTTTATCGTATAGGTTAATCCGGAAATTGGAGGAATGACGAGGACCTGTCCCGGAGAAATCGAAGATGATGTGAAATTGTTAGCCGATTTGATCGTATCTACAGACACTCCGAACATTTCGGCGACAAGAGAAATCGTGTCTTTCGGCTGTACTACATAAAAGCTCGGAGAAATATCTGCCGGCTGGCTGTCAATATCGGCAATGCTGCCAGCCGGACCGACAGACGGCATCAACGTCTCATCAGCTACAGCCAGAACCTCGTCGCTAGAAGTGGAAATTGGATTGAAACTATTGGCCGCCTCTAGAATAAACGGGTTGGTTACCGAATTATATGTAGAGCTGGTCGAGGATGCTTCGTCGGCAGATGCTGTTTGACCGACAAAAGAATCTATAAAAGAAAAGAAGTTGGCGTGCACGACTTCTGGGAAAATCATAGGCAAGAAGATCACAACAAAACTAATAATCATTTCCTTGGTATATAGGAAAAATGCGGAATGCTGTGGATTTTTATATAAGGGGGTTAGATTCATAACAGATGGGTCGGACAGGCATTCAATCGTGATGGACAGGCAGGTCGGCGGTATGGATTTGACGGCTTTGCAGAGAATTATGCCCAGATAGGCACTTGGGCAATATTAGCAAAATTCGTGCCTTGGGTCAATTTGACTTTGTGCAGAACTTGTTGATAAAAATAGCGGTGTTTTTATGACCAAAATAAGCATTATTAGATGGTATGAGCATGAAGCATACGCATTCATATCTGATACTTATCCATATATTTTTCTTTTTAAAGCTTATTTTCTGCTATTATTACCTAATTCATCTTAATGGACAGATCAATTATAGAACTTAACGCTAAACAAAAAGAAGCGGCGGAAAACCTCGATGGCCCGCTTCTTATTTTGGCTGGGGCTGGGGCCGGAAAAACAAAGACTATCGTTCATCGTATCCTCAATCTGATCAAAAGCGGCACTAACCCGCACAGCATCCTAGCAATTACTTTTACAAATAAAGCGGCAAAAGAGATGCGAGACCGTGTGAACAGCATGCTCGAAACAGATAAAGACCTGAATTTGCCTATTTCAATGCGAGAACGGCCGTTTGTCAGCACGTTTCATGCGCTCGGCGTGCACATAATCCGCGAAAATGCGCAGTTGATCGGCTTGAACAGGCATTTCACTATTTTTGACAGAGCCGACTCAAAAAAAGCGATCAAGGATGCTCTGGAACAACTAGGACTAGACAAAGAAAGAAATGATCCAGCGAACATCCTGTCTGCGATATCCAGAGCAAAAGGCGATGGCAAGTCGGCACAGGAATATAGAAACAGCGCAGGGAACGACTATCGTTCCAAAATAGTTTTTAGCGTTTGGGAAAGATACGAATCGGTCTTGATGAGAGAAAAAGCGCTTGATTTCGACGATCTTCTACTTAAAACAATGAATATCCTGAGAGACAACACGGCTGTACGAGAGCATTATGCAAAAATTTGGACGCACATACACGTCGATGAATATCAGGATACGAACGGCGTGCAATATGAGATTGTCCGGCTTCTGGTCGGACAAGACAAAAACCTATGTGTTGTCGGCGACATAGATCAAAATATCTACAGCTGGAGGGGAGCGACCATCGAGAACATCCTGAATTTTGAAAAGGATTATCCGGATGCAAAGATCGTCATCCTAGAGGAAAATTACCGTTCAACGAAAAACATCTTGGCGGCGGCCAATAATGTCATAAAGAAGAATGCCATGCGCCGCGAAAAAAATCTTTTCACACAGAATGCCGCCGGAGAAAAAATAAAACTGACGGCTGATTACACGGAAACCGATGAGGCGAGAGATATCGCGGAAACCTGTAGAGATTTGATAAAAAAAGGCGCGCAGCCGAAAGAAATCGCCGTGCTTTATCGAGCAAACTTCCAGTCGCGTATTTTGGAAGAGTCTTTTTTGAGAAAAGAGGTGCCGTATCAGGTGCTCGGCGTGCGGTTTTTTGAAAGAAAAGAAGTCAAAGACGTATTGTCATTCATCAGAGCTTCTCTAAACCGTGACGGTGCCGCAGATTTGGTGCGCATCATAAACGTTCCACCGCGCGGGATAGGAAAAGCAACCATGATGAAGGTCTTGGCGCACGATGAATCCGGTTTGACCAGAGCGATGCAGACAAAGATAGATGACTTTCAAAAAATGTTGGATGAGATCAGAGACGTCGCTCTATCAAAAAAACCGTCGGAGCTGATCAAATTCGTTCTGGGAAGAACCGGCATAGAGTCTGCGTCGAGAAAGAACGCGGATGAAGAGGAAAAGCTCGAAAACATGAGGGAGTTGGCCAGCGTGGCGCGAACCTATGATAATCTACCAATTGGTGAAGCGGTAGAATCCCTCCTCTCGAACGCCGCCCTGGCCACAGACCAAGACGAGCTAAAAGAAGACAAAGACGCGGTCAGATTGATGACGGTTCATGCGTCAAAAGGCCTCGAGTTCGATTATGTTTTCATCGCTGGGTTAGAGCAAGATCTGTTTCCGCACGAACGAATGGGCAGGGAAGAACTGAGTCAAGGAGAAGAAGAGGAGGAACGACGGCTTTTTTATGTTGCATTGACTCGAGCGCGCAAAAAAGTCTTTTTGAGCTGGGCGCAGATGCGCACAGTCTATGGCTCTCAGAGAATAAATTCTCCGTCTGAGTTCATCGCTGACATCGGCGATGAATTGATCGAAGAAGAGACCGAGGTCGAACAGGATCGACCGAATCTCGCAAAGATGATATTCATGGATTTTTAACATACAATTACCCGGTGTCTAGAACTTGTTATACTTAAGCCAATGACCTCTTTTATCGCAAAAAAATCTCTTGGGCAACATTTTTTACATGCGCCGAATGTGGTCGGTGCGATGATTCATGCGGCAAGGATCGAACCGAATATGACTGTGCTCGAAATCGGACCGGGCAAGGGTATTTTGACTCGGGGACTTTTGAATGCTGGGGCAAACGTCATTGCGGTAGAAAAAGACGAAAGATCGATCGATTATATGAAAGAAAATTTCGCGGCAGAAATCGACTCAGGAAAATTGAAACTTGTCCAGGACGACACATTGAAAATAAAACCTCAAGACCTGGACCTTAAAAAAAAGAAATATGTAATTGTGGCTAATATCCCTTATTACATAACCGGTGAAATTTTGAGAAAATTTCTTACTGCGGAGGCCTACCCTTCACGAATGGTTCTCCTCGTCCAAAAAGAGGTAGCAAAAAGAATTGTTGCGACCAACGGCAAAGAAAGCATCCTCTCTATATCAGTGAAGGCGTATGGCGAGCCAAAATATATCGATACTGTGCCAAAAAGATTCTTTAGACCGATGCCAAGCGTCGATTCGGCTATCATTCTGATAGATAATATGGGCAAGAAAACTTTTACAAGTAATCAAGGCGAGTCATTGGATACTTCTCTTGGAAAGCTACGCGGCGAGCATTCGATGCGAGAGCTTGGCTTGGAAAAGCACGGGGTAGTTTGTAGAAAGAATGAGTTCAGTGCCGAGCAAGGTGAATTGCGACATTCCAACCTATGTAAAAACAACAAAATAGATGAAAAGCGCTTTTTTGACATAGTCCGTGCCGGTTTTGCCCATAAACGCAAGGTATTAAGGGGTAATTTAGCAAAAGTCATACCTGCACAAACTCTGGAAAAGCTGTGGACAAGTAAAAATTGGCCGATAAACGCTAGAGCAGAAACATTTACTCTGGAACAGTGGATAGATATTGTCAAAGAGACAAGATCGTAAAAAGCACCCGAAACCTTTTCCACATGGGTCTAGCCAAATAGCCATATATCTTTGCTACAATTGACTTGGTGTTCGTGAATTATTTTTAGAGAACTGCTGACTCCCAGCGAAATTTATATGAAACCCTCGTGAACCACCCTAGCAAAAAAACAATGTGGATGATCATAGCGGCAGTCGCCGTAATAGGAGGAGTTTTCTGTGTCGACCAATATTGGAGTGTGTTGCCGTCGAGTGTTGCTTATTCGACCAATAAAATATCCGTCTCGTCCGAAAACACACAAAACCCTATATTAGCAGACAGTGACTGGCAAAAAGTCCTTGTCGGAGCCGGTATAAGCAATCTTGGGAATAATGGCTCTTTGGGTTCAGGAACGACATCTATGAATTCTGCGCCGCTGACGACGACGGCAAAACTGGGCGAGGTTCTCGTCTCTGATTATCTGCAATTGCAACAGTCCGGGGGTGACGAGAGCACCGATACCATAGATTCAATGGTGTCCAATGTCCTGAGCAACCCGAACATAGTGCCGCAAGCAAAAGTATATGCTTTCTCCGACATTAAAATCGGCAAGGACGACAGCATCAATGCAGATTTGATATACGGCCAAATCCTTGGCGCCTTGTTTAAAAATAATGATGCTGTGGGGAACGAGGCCACTTATGCAAGAGATAGCGCAGAACAGAACGACCCATCGATCCTGAAAAAGATAGACCCGATCATCGCATCATATAAGAACATTTTGAACGGTCTCATCGCTATGACTGTTCCGCCTTCCATTGCTAGCATGCATTTGGATCTGATCAATGCCATGAGCGAACGGTTATCGGTGGCAGAGCTCCTGAGGATGACCGATACCGATCCCGCAGCCAGCTTGGAGGGTGCTGGACAATACTTGAATGCTCTGCAAGATCTTTCAAATGCATTTGGAGCGATAAAACAATATTTTGCCACTCTCAAAGCTGATCTCAACACTGGAACGACGAGCTCGACCGCGATCGAACAGATGCTCCAATAAAAAATTACAATGAAACATTATTTTAAATTAAACCAAAAAATCATAGCCATCGCCTTGACAGTGCTTATCTCTTTCGGTTCAATCATACAAGCAAAAACAGCACACGCTATGGTGGTCGAAGATATAGCAGGTGAAGCCAGCGGCTTATTGAACTCTATAGAAGACACATTGGGCACCGCATTTAACGCCATTTCAAGCTATGCCGACGATTCTATATGGATAAAGGATTATGTTCTCGACCCGCTCGCTTGGGCGATGTCCAAGGGGATACTTCAAAGCATCACAGACAGCACGGTCAGCTGGATCAATTCTGGGTTCAAAGGCAGTCCATCATTCGTCCAGAATCCCGAACAATTCTTCCAAAAAATCGGTGATAATGTGGCTGGTAATTTCATTGCCGGATCAGGAAGTCCGCTGGCGGCGTTGTGTTCTCCTATTGCTTTGAATGTGCGTCTTGCTCTTGCCCTCAATCAAGCTGGTTCAAGTGGAAGTAGTGGAAGTGGAAGTAGCAATCCTTATAGTTGCACGCTTTCTTCGATCATAAAAAATGTCAAGGGAGCAACGATAAATGGATTCGAAGCGGGTGATTTCAGCCAAGGAGGATGGGCATCGTTTTTAGCATTAGGAACCGAGCCACAAAACAATCTATACGGAGCATACATAAACGCAAGTCTTGATTTGGATGCAAAAACAGGAAACCAACAAGAAACAAATCAGAACCTGCTAAACCAAAATAGCGGTTTCCTGTCGTTCCAACAGTGCACCCCGAGCACTGCGACACAAGGATCGGATGAGGACGACTCATATGACGAGGGTGATGATTCTAGTTACGATAATTCTGACGCAGATTACAGCACGGATGATAATTCCTCGTATGAAGAGAGCGATACAGGTAATACAAGTTCCATAGATCAAGGTGATGACGGTACAGATGATACTAGTTCCTACGATGAGAGCGACGACAACTCAAGCGACCAAAATTCATCCGACAACCAGAGCAATACTAGTTGCGATTCGGAAGGGAATTGCACCGATTCGAATAGCAATACTACAGACAGTACGGTTTCCAGCGACAATTCCACCGACCAAAACAGTAGCGACGATGTATACGAGGGTAGTTCATACGACAACGCATCTTCGGATGACAGCTCAAATTCTGATTGCGATTCGGAAGGGAATTGTGGCTATGATTCGAGTACGAATCAAGACAACACCGATTATTCTGATGATTCCAGCTATGAATCGGATGATGAAAACATTCCCGACGCTCCTGCTGGTGCAGACACAGGGGAAGATTGCCAAACCGTAACACCTGGATCGGTCATTTCCTCCAGCTTGAACAAAGCGTTGGGAAGCGGTCAGGATTCTCTGGTCCAATCCAGCATGCTTGATGAAATAATAGGCGCCTTGGCGTCAAAATTAGTCAGCCAAGTACTCAGCTCGAGCGGACTTTCTGGTGTCAGCCAATCATCAAATGGTCAGCCTTCATATCTATCTCAGCTGGAATCGGAAGCGGCCAGTTCTTCTGCAGCTAGCGCAACGCTCGGAGGCAGTCTTTCCTCGAACCTTTCACAATACATAACCAACGCCACGAGCATACAATCTTACGCCAGCTCCTCTGTGGCTATAGGAGAAAATGCGCTAGCATCTCTAAACAGTGCTTCTTCCACTTGTCAATCCGATAGAGATACTAACGTCGTATCGCAGGTCAGCATCGAAATAGCTTCTACAACGGCTTGGGTAACGCAATTACAGAGCGATTACGACAATATCACCGGCAACTTGAACAATCTAGTTTCCTTGGGCGAACAAGTAAACACAGCAACATCAACAGCTAGCATCGCTTCCTTGACTCAACAGTATGAGACCATGGTTGGCACCTATGATTCAGCGACACCTGCTTATGATCAAGCTGTCCCATCGCTTATCGATATTCAGAGCGCAAAAACGGATAACAGCAACGACCAAGGCACCGCCAGCACCATAACCAGCGACGCCAGCAATTACATACAACAATGCCAGTTGTACGCCAATCCCGCCGGCAGTTCGATCTTTTAACCCCACATGAAAACCCGCCGCACACAAATCATCGCAACCATCGCCACAATAATCTTGGTGGTAGGGTTTGTGATAACACCACGCGATACACACGCTCTAGCAAATTATTCTACAGGAAGTATTTTGGGAGATACTATCGTTAACGGTACTGTTAACACTCTTGACCCAGCAACATGGGTTAGTTCATTATTCACCAGTGCATCGGCGGTAAAATCTGGTGCTTCTACCTTAGCTAATACTGCTCTTACTGGAATAGCAAAGTCGCTCGAAAATGCAATTTTATATGCAGTAAGTCCGATAATAGTATTGGTATTATCAATAATAATACCAATAGCTACAGTATTTGTTTGGCTCATGGGGATGTTCATGGATGGAGCATTAATCATGAATCTACATATTGCCGATATTGTCAATTCGGTCGGTGCGATAAACAGTATGTGGTCCATTGTACGAGATAGTATGAGCATAATCATCATATTTGTTCTTCTTTATGCGTCTATAACGATGATAGTTGGATTAAATGAACAGAAGATTAAAACTCTTTTGGTACGTGTTGTATTAGCCGGATTGTTGATCAATTTTAGTCTATTCTTTACTAAATTAATAATAGATGCCTCGAATATAATAGCGATCTATATATATAATCAGATCGCAGTAACTCCTCTGACATCTGGTGGAACATTTAGCACTTGGTGGAATATGTTAGCTAACGGTACCGGGCTAAGTTACACTTTAATGAAAGGATTATATTTACAGAATACCCTCGTACCAGCCGTGCAGGGGCTACTCACCGGAGATGCTCTTGCAAATATGACTATTGGGATGATCATGAGCACGGTCATGATGACTTTGGCTGGATTCAGTTTCTTGGTTGCTGCGATTATATTGTTTATGCGCTTGTTCTATCTCATAATGCTTATGGCTTTTTCACCAATATGGTGGATAGGACTAGTTCTGCCACAAATAAGCGATTATTCAAAGAAATGGTCAAAACTTCTGATAGGCGAGTGTATGGTTGCCCCTATCTATCTGGTTTTTCTGTACTTTGCCGTTATGTTTATGTCTAGCACAGCTCTGACCGGCGGTACTTCTTCAAACGCTCTGGTTTCCGCAGCACAGAGTGCTATCGCAACCACGAACATAACCGGTTTTTTCAACACTGGTACACTCGCAGTATTCTTTAAATTTATGATAGGAATATTTTTGATCAATGCTTCAATCATTGCGGCGAAATCATTCGGTAGTGCGAGCGGAGAAACAGGTTCCAAATTTTATGGATGGCTCAAAAAGACGACATCGGATTCCCTACAGAAAACTGCGGCGTTTGCTGCCAGAAATACTGCTGGCGCGGCAGCGGCAAAATATCGTGAGACCCCAGGTTTTAGGGAATTTGCAGCTAACAATCCAATACTTGGGGGCATAGCTTCTGGTGCTTTGGGTAGTATAAGTTCTGCCTCTTGGGGCGGTAAAAAGGGCGGTTTTGATGCACAGAGAGAAGCTGATGAAAAATCTAGAAAGAAATTATTTAAAAACATTGGGACAGTAAATCGCGCCGATTATGCTTCCGATGAGGAATTTCATAAAGCAGAAGAAAGAGCTGTGGAGTTGCAAGGTCGATACAAAGATAACCTGCAAGAGATGAGAAAAGACCCGATATCGCATTTTCTAGGAGTCGATCGCTCTGGCTATGCTCTAGAGAATGATTATAATGCAAATTACGGAAAGGTACATGGAGATGAAATTGAAAAAATAATAAATGAAAATAAAGCAGAAATTGAAAAGATTAAAGATGAAATCTCTGAAAAACGTAAGGCAGAATTTGCTGAGGTCGATACTAAACACAAAGCTGATATAGAAGAAATAGACAATGCATTAAAGAGCGATCTCGCAAGATTAGGTAGTAAATATAGCGACAAAACAAAAGAAGAAGTAGAAAATATCAGGAAATCAATGGAAAAAGAAGTAGAAAATACCAAAAAATCAATAGAGACCAAGTGGGATAACGAATCAAAAACCAGAGAAGCACCATTCCAGAAAAAGATTGCTGATCAGTCGAAGTATAGCAAGGCGGCGGCTGATGCAAAAAAACAAAAGGAATTAGAAGACGCTGTTGCCAAAATAAAAGACAGCGGTGAAAAGTCAGAATCCAAAAAAGAACCAAAGTCAAGCGAACCAAAACCATAACCCATGCCATACACACCAGAACAAATTAAAAGCCGCTACAACAAATTGCCTGCTGATATCCGTGAAGCCATCGACTCTATAAGCACCACGAACACAGTCGTAGATATCGGCCAAAAACACGATCTGTTGTACGATCAGATAAGCGAGCTCGTCGACGAGGTCGGCCTGACCATGATTGGTCTTACGCCGGAAGATAGATTCGTAACGAATATCGCCAGGAGAATGCAGGTAGACACAGGCAAGGCCATGCTCATCGCCCAAGACATCAATAAACAGATATTCGACAAGATACGGGAGTCGTTGAAAAAAATTGAAGGGGAAGAGGAGGGGGGCTATAGCAAAGAAAGCGGCGGTGCCGAGCAAGAAAATAATCAATTCGGCAAAAGCACGCCTGCTGAACAAACAGGCGAAGAAACAATGCTGATAGACGCTGAGAAAGCAAAAAAAGAATCAGTCGTTTCAGCTGTCGAAAAAGCGGGCGGGTTCGTGGTTGACAAGAATGATGAGACGCCTGCGCCAGAATCAAACCCAAAAAGTTTGGAATCAAAAGAAGATATAATGAACGTCTTGGAATTGGACAGTGATATATCGTCGGAACATCTGCTCAGCGACATTCCAGAAACAACAGCGGAGGACAATGCTTCAAAAGAAAGCGCCAAGAAACAGCCGGATCAATCTAGCATAGTAGACACTCTGCTATCGAAAGGCGTGGCTATGCCGATGGGTTCTGGCTCTTCTGGAGAAAATTCAGATGCCGGGAAACAAGAGAAGAAAGTCAGACCGTACGATGGGACGGATCCATATAGGGAAGCGTTGGAATGATGCTATACTATAGACATGCAATACCAGGTTCCTCAATTCATTGACGTCGAGGACAAGATATTCGGTCCTTTCACATTCAAACAGTTCATCTATATGATCGGCGGCATTGCCTCGGCATATATGCTATATCGCTTTATACCGTCGCTGATATTTTCAGCCGTTCCTATAATCCTCGTTCTGGCTTTTTCCGCGGCGTTGGCCTTCTATCGGGTCAATAATCGCCCGTTCATCAACGTCCTGGAGTCAGCTTTCAGATACAGCGTCGGTTCAAAGCTTTATTTATGGAAAAAGGATGACAAGAAACAGGCGGCTTTGATCGAGGCAAAAATGAAAGCGGCTGGAAATGACAAGTCGAACGATACGGCTGGCGCGGGTGCTGGAAAATACGCCGGCGTCATGGTACCAAAAGTGTCACAGAGCAAGTTAAAAGATCTCGCGTGGAATTTGGATATACAAGAGAGAATCAATTCAGGGGAAGTCACTCATAAATAACGATCATGCCTACTCCAAAAGAATCCCAAGCATTCGTCCCTATAAAAGAAGTCCGTGATGGAGTGGCTATATTGAACGACGGTTCATTTCGGGCTCTTGTCATGGCTTCGTCCGTCAATTTCGCCCTCAAATCATCGGATGAGCAAAACTCTATTTTGTTTCAGTTCCAAAATTTTTTGAATTCTCTCGATTTCGATCTGCAAATCTTCGTCCAATCGAAAAAGCTAGACATACGGCCATATATGGCCCTTCTAGAGGAGCAATACAAGAATCAAACGACCGAGCTTATGAAGATCCAGGTGCAAGAATACATAGATTTTATAAAGACATTCGTCGATAGCTCCAACATAATGACAAAGACGTTCTTCATCGTAGTGCCATACGCCGCACCAATACTCGGCAAGAGCACCAATCCAGTTTCGCGTTTCCTCCCAGGCAATAAAAAGACCGCCCCGACAGCTACCGAAGATTTCGAAGAATATCGGAGCCAGTTGGAGCAGAGAGTCGGCGTGGTCGAGCAGGGCCTGGTGCGATGCGGCGTTCGCGTGGTCGAGCTAGGAACTGAGGAAGTGGTAGAATTGTTCTACAAGATATTCAATCCGGGAGATACGGAAAAGCCGATGCAGATCACTTGATTCAAGATTCATGATTTAAGAATCAAGAATAATGCGAGCAATTCTTCTCTTAAATCTTAGATCCCAAATCTTAAATCCATGTCAATATTCTCAAAACTATTCAAAAAGAAAGACGATGAGCAACCGCTCGTTTCTCTCTTGCCCCAAGACATCTATCAGGATGGCGTTTTGGAATTAAAAGACATCATTGCGCCTTCTGCTTTAAAGATCGGGCCAAAAGAGCTGAACCTTGGAGAAAAATTGGCGAGAACATTTTTTGTCATTTCTTATCCTAGGTTTCTGACTGACAGCTGGTTCGCGCCGATCATAAATCTAGACAAAGTCTTCAATATCTCCATATTCATTCATCCTGTCGATACTTCAAAGATCCTGCGAAAATTCCAGAAAAAAGTAGCCGAGGTGCAAAGCCAGATCTCGCGCCGTGAAGACCGGGGCCTAGTCCGCGACCCAGCCCTGGACACGGCCTACCAGGACCTTGAGAGCTTGCGCGACACTCTGATGCAGGCACAAGAAAAAATATTCGACGTCGGCGTTTACCTAACCATATTTGGCGACAACGAGACAGAGCTAGATAAATTGGAAAGCGAGATCAAATCTATCCTCGAAGCAAAGATGGTTTACATAAAACCGGCCCTTTTCCAACAGGAGAGCGGGTACAGGAGCGTTCTGCCTATCGGAAATGACGAGCTGAACGTCAATTCAAAGATGAATTCTGCTCCGCTTTCTTCGATTTTTCCATTCGTATCATTCGATCTCACTTCTGATAAGGGAATCCTCTACGGCATAAATAGGCACAACTCGTCTCTGGTCATTTTTGACAGATATCTTCTGGAGAACTATAACTCTGTCACTTTTGCCAAGTCCGGCTCTGGTAAATCATACTGCACAAAACTGGAAATTCTGCGAACATTGATGTTCGACACCGAAGTCATCATAATCGATCCGGAGCGCGAGTACGAGCATATGGCTGAATTGACCGGAGGAAAATATTTCAACATCTCGCTCAATTCAGAGCACCATATAAATCCATTCGACCTGCCGATCGCTAGGGAGGATGAAAGCGGGGCAGACATATTGCGTTCAAATATCATCAATCTGGTCGGTTTGTTCCGTGTCATGTTGGGCGGATTGACGCCAGAAGAAGACGCTATAATCGACCGGGCAATCACCGAAACTTATGCTCTGAAAGACATTTCCGCAGATTCAAATTTCGCCAATGTCACGCCGCCGCTTCTAGGCGATTTCGAGCTTGTCTTGGGCGGCATGGAGGGCGCAGAATCTCTGGTCGAACGTTTGACAAAATTCACCACCGGTACATGGTCTGGTTTTCTAAATCACCCTACGAATGTCGATATAAATCATAAATTCGTGGTCTTTTCCGTGCGCGATATGGAAGACGAGCTAAAGCCCGTCGCAATGTATATCGTCACTCACCACATATGGAACGCAATCAGGAAAGACATAAAAAAACGCCTGATGGTCGTCGATGAGGCATGGTGGATGATGAAAAGCGAAGACACCGCATCATTCCTATTGTCCATAGCCAAGCGCGGTCGCAAATATTTCCTGGGCCTTGCCACCATCACCCAAGACGTCGATGATTTCCTAAAATCGCCCTACGGCATGCCTATTTTAACGAACTCGTCCATTCAAATACTTTTGAAGCAATCGCCGACTTCCATGGATAACATACAAAAAGTATTCAATCTTACAGACGAGGAAAAATATCTCTTGCTCGAGTCAGATGTAGGAGAAGGGATATTTTTCGTCGGATTAAAGCACGTAGCAATAAAGGTCGTGGCTTCGTACACCGAAGACCAAATAATCACCAGCAATCCAGCGCAATTGGCGGCAATAAAAGAGGCAAAGAAGGAAGCATTGGCGGCAAATGCAACAACTGCGGCGATTGGAACCGGTGCTACTGGTAAAAGAGCGACTACTACTTCAACATTGTTGTAGTAAATCAAAACAATGAATTCAAAAATCGGAAAATGGGAGTGGAGAATGCTTTATTTTTTTGGAGTAATCATTTGGATAGCTCAAATAATACTCGATCTTTTTGTTGGTGTAGGAGAAGCATTAAATGAACTCATTGAAATGGGACTGGCTCTTTTGTTATACATTTACTTCCAGTTACGTGGAGTGAATATGAATAACCCAGCGGCACTATTAAGATTGATATCTAATTTCATTGGATCAGAAATGACGTTCGAATTTTATCCAGGGACGCTCGTCACGATTGATTTTACACACAAAGTAGTTAAGGCGGAACAAAACCAAGAAAAATTATCCTCAAAAATAGTCTTGGCGGTAGCAAAGATAAACAAACTAGCAGAAAAAGCAGAAGGAGAAACTGGGGGTGGGGAAGCTCCGTTAAACGTAAATGGCACTCGTAAACCACCAGTCATTCAAAAACCCATGAACCAAGGCGGTGTGAGACTGCCAAACGGTGGGGTTTAGTACAAGGTAGCACCTTGTACTTGTGGAGAAGTCTTGTACAAGGTGACGTCTTGACATGATAGAATAAAGCTATGAAAAAGCTCGCCTTAACTTTCTTTTTCGCTTCTTTTGTTCTTTCATTTTCTATTGCCCATGCTCAGGTCCCCAGCTCTGTAGATGGAATTGATATGACGATCACTCCACAGAATCCTGTCCCGGGCAAGAATGTCGAGATAAACCTCCAAGACTATTTGTCAGATATTTCTTCGGCATATATCACCTGGGTTGTTAACGGACAAAAAATAACCGAGGGTATCGGCAAGAACGATATAAATCTGACTGCACCAGCATTGGGCAAGGAGAGCAACGTGACAATCCTGATCCAAACACAAGACGGTAAAACCATACAAAAATCCGTAGTCATAAAGAGCGGTTCAGTCGATATGGTTTGGGAAAGCCAAGGATACGTACCCCCATTATTCCAAGGTAAACAAAATTTCGCATATGAGAACGCTGTTAAAATAATCGCGATGCCGCACTTGGCCGATAGTTCCGGCAAGGAAATAAACCCGTCGAATCTAGTATATAGTTGGACACAAGATTATACCGCTCTTCAAAACCAGAGCGGCTATGGCAAGCAATCGATAATCATAAATGGCAGTGTCATACCGCGTCCAACAACGATTCGTGTCAGTGTTTCTACACGCGATGGCTCTGAGACAACATCCGGGGTCATTACCCTACAGGCGGGAAGTCCTTCGCTTGTTTTTTACAAGGATGATCCTCTGTATGGCGTTTTATACAACCTCGCTCTCGGCGCACAAACGACTTTTTCAAATCAGGAGATCACTCTTTTGGCTACACCATATTCTTTTTCCTTGCCGAGTTTGACAAATAATAGTCTGCAATACGGTTGGACGATAAACGGTTCGAGTCAATCGAATCTATCAAAAAACAGGAGCGTCACACTGCGTGTAGAAGACACTTCAAACGCCGCCGACTATCCTGTACAATTACAACTGCAGAATATGCGAGAAATCCTCCAGGGGGCGACAAATGCCATAACAGTTACGTTTGAAGCAAACAAAAACAACAATGCCATCTCACTTTAAAAAATTATTGTTTTTCTCTTTACTTTTTCCTCTTTGTTTCTTGTTTTTGCCTTTTTCTCTTATTAAAGCTCAAACTCAATACACCCTACTCGCGCCATTGCCGTGTCTAAATGGGGCCACAAATGTTTCTTGTGGAACCGATGCTAATGGCAATAAAGCAGTAACACAGATTGATGTAAATTCATATATTGCCTATGCTTACAAGTTCTCTTTGGCTTTAGCGGTCGTATTAGCAGTCTTTATGATAACGGTAGGTGGTTTTGAATATATGTTATCCTCTTCAGTAACAGACAAAAAAAGCGCTCAAGAGAAAATATGGAACGCTGTTTTGGGTCTTCTTTTGGCATTATGTTCTTATCTTATAATTTACACAATAGACCCAAATTTGATAGTTTCAAATTTAAGTTCTTTTTCTAATCTATCTAGCAATGAAAATAACCTTTCTGGGAATACAGCAAAACAAATTCTGCAAAACAACACAACACAAAGGGGATCATCTTTGCCTATTGGAGGCACTCCGTAATAAATAAACCATGTCCCGCAAACTTTCATACAGCATAATAATCATCCTGATACTGGCGATACTCGGTGGATTTGCCTATTTCTTCTTTTATCTAAACAAACCAACAACGGGGAACTCTGTAAACGGACAAAATTCCTTTAGCCCGTTTGGTTCGAGTGGGACAGCCAATAACAATGGCTCGAATAATGGGACAAGTGGAACAGGTAGTAGCACAGCTAACGGGCAACAAGCTTTCCGGTGGCCAAAAGTCCGCGAGATTTGGCCGACACCAATAGGCGGTTTTGTAGCTTCGACGACAGCATCTAGCACCTTTGTGCGCTTTGTCGACCGTGGCACAGGTTATATATATGATATGAACGTCGCTTCAGCAACGCCGATCAACATCTCGAATACAACAGTCCCTCTTGTCTATGATAGCTATTGGAATGGAAATGCGATGTCGGGAGTCTTCAGATACATAAAAGAGGGGGGTGATAACATAACGAATTTCTATGTTCAATTAAAATCTACTGCCGCTCCAATAGATACCTCATCGTCCACCAAAAAAACAAACAACAAACAGGTGGGAACCAGCACCGCCACAACGAGCATACCGATCCAGCCGATCCAACAAACAACCCAACAAACCCTAGGTCAAACGCCTTTTGAGTTGCGCGGCACTTATTTCCCCGGAAACATAATCTCTGCTGCGGTTTCACCGAAAGGCAATCAACTTTTCACCATCGAAAATGTCAATGGAAATGGTGTCGGCTTCATTTCAAATCTCGATGGCAGTGGGTCAAACCAAATCTTCAGCACTCCGCTGGATCAAGTAAATGCCTTCTGGCCTACGGCGAGCACCCTTATGATGTCTACGAGGGCATCTGCCGGCTCGAATGGATATCTATATTCAATCAACGTTAAAACAGGCAACATGAGCGAGGTTTTGGGCGGTGTAGCGGGTTTATCTGTCTTACCAAACCCATCAGCACAAATCATCCTGTACTCAGACTTGTCGTCTTCTGGAAATTTGGTGACTTCGCTTTACAATATAAAAACATCATCTAGCCAAGACTTGCCATTCGTCACTCTGGCAGATAAATGCGTTTGGAGCAAGCAGAACCCACTAGACCTTTTCTGTGCTGTGCCGACATCTGTGCCAGTCGGCGGCTATCCTGATGCCTGGTATGAAGGAACCGCTTCCACAATAGACCGTATTTTGGAAATAGACACCGACACCGGTTCTGTCCATATGGTCTCCGATTTGACGAAGGACGCAAATACGCCTATCGACGCAGAATGGCTGGCTCTAGACCAGTCTGAACGTTTCTTGTACTTCGTCAATAAAAAAGACTTGTCTCTGTGGTCTGTAGACTTAAACCAAAACTAAGCAAGCCCTATCGCCCTCCTCTTGTCCTTTTCGTGATGAAACCTGACGAATAGTTCTTGCCCCAACATAAAAAGATTTCCGATCGCCCAATACAGAGATATGGCTGCGGGGAAACGAAATGCCAGAATAAAAATCATGACCGGCATCAGATATCGCATCTGCTTTGTCATAGCGGCGGCAGGATTACTAACGCCTTCTACGGTCGGCTGCGGCTGAGAGGCAAGAGAAAATCTCAACTGTAGGTATTGCGACAGGGCGGCGATAGCTGCCATGATTATGCTTATCTTTGACATATCGAGAAGACCGATAAAATTCATGTTTATCGTAGGGATACGGATGAATGAGTATAGAATGCTCGTATTTATAGTCGGCAAACCAGATCTGGCAAAGACATAATACAGACCGAGGAGGATCGGCAATTGAATAAATAGCACGAGCGAGCCAGCCAATGGACGAATACCGTGCTTTTTGTACAGTTCCATCGTCCTTTGCATCTGCTCCTGCTTGTTTGTGTATTTTTTCTGTACAGCGGCTATTTCCGGCTGTATTTCACGCATTCTGATCTGTGTTTTTATCGATTTTTTTGAAAGAGGGAACAGGACAAGCCGGATGATGATGGTAAAAGCAATGATAGCGACGCCAACATCCATCCATGGAAAGATATCTATGAGCCAGATTAAGCCGTTGTACAACGGAATATAAATGACAATATTATATAAATGGGCTATCGAAGAAAACATGGGTGTATTTTACTTTATTAGGCGCGCTTGCACAAATAGATCTCTGATAGCGCTAATTAGATGCTGGTTATCGATATCGCTAATATCTCTTTTCAAAAAAAGCACAATAGAGAATCGGTCAATCTTTTTAGAAAAAAGGATCTCTCTGACAGCGGCGTATACCCTACGGCGGGCACGATTTCTTGAAACGGCTGTTTTAAATATCTTTTTGGGTGCCACAGGAGAAAATTTAAGGGTGGCAGCAGGCACATATTTGATCGAGAAAAATGGCGAGTAGGTTTCTCGTCCAGATTTGATGACCAGATCGAAATCCTTTACTAGAAGCCGATTATGCTTTGCGAGCATGGCGCGTGATTATACTACCAATCTACGGCGGCCTTTTGCGCGACGGCGCTTTATGACGTTCTTGCCGGCTGTTGTTTTTACCCTTTCTCTAAAACCATGGGAACGGGCGCGCTTTCTCTTTTTTGGATTATAGGTGAATGACATCGATTTATTTATATAGAGTCATGAACACTATAGAGCATGACGCACAAAAACACAAGTTTTTACCCTGATCACCGCGGTCGCAAAAATTCAACTTGAATTATTTTCAATAATGATGCCTAGTAGAGAAATAATCCACAACTTATCAACATATATGTATGTTTTCCACAAGTTTGCTATTTTATAAACAGGCGTATACTGATAGCGTATTTATTTTTTAATTTAAATCGGTTTAATAATTTTATTTCATGAACGAATTACAACAAATTTGGGAGCGGGCGCTTCTCGATATAGAGCTCTCAGTGTCGCAATCGACATATTCTATGTGGTTCAAGGAAGTCAATGTGTTGCGCCAGGAAGACGGCACTGTTTTTCTGGCCGTACCGAACAATTTTGTCCAAGAATGGCTGTATAAAAAATACCACAACACCATTTTGCGCTCTTTCCGCCAGGCGAACTCTTCGATCAGATCTTTAGAGTACATCATCACAAAGGAAACTGAGGACAAAAAATCATCAGATCAGAGAAAACCGGCCCCACAGGCAACGATCAGCATGCCTTTGCATGATTTTTATATAAACAAGGACGATAATCTGAACCCGCGGTATACTTTTGATTCTTTTGTGGTCGGACCGTTCAACGAGCTCGCCCATGCTGCCGCAAGATCGGTGGTCAAGACTCCTGGCAAATCATACAACCCGCTGTTTGTGTACGGACCGACCGGCGTCGGAAAAACACACCTCATGCAGGCAGTGGGGAACCATATAAAAAAGGATTTTCCTGGTAAAAAAGTCTTTTATCTGACCTCAGAGCGTTTTGTGATGGAATATATCGCTTCCGTCCAAAATAACAAAGCAAACCAGTTCAAGGAAAAGTACAGAAAATACGACGTCATCATCATGGATGATATCCAGTTTTTCTCCAGCACAGAAAAATCCCAAGAAGAGATGTTCCATCTGTTCAACACGTTCAAGGACACCGACAGACAACTGGTTTTTTCATCAGATAGGCATGTGAATTTCATACCAGGCATCCAGGAACGCCTCAGGAATCGATTTACCTCCGGTATGATCGTCGACATACCTGAACCGGATAGAGAGTCTAGAATGGCTATACTAAAAGCCAAATGTCTGACAAACAACATATCGCTCAATGATGAGATCATTCAATTCCTGACAGATTCAATAAATCCTAACATCAGAGAGCTAGAAGGCGCCATAAACACCATTGTGTGCCAAACCCAGCTAAAAGAGCGCGTTCTTTCTGCTATGGAAATAAAAAACCTTCTAAAAAACAGCGCAAAACCAAAGAAGAACGTTTCAGTAAAAGACGTTGTAAAAACAATAGCTGAATTTTACAATATAAGCGAGGACATCATATATAATAAAACTCGTAAAAAAGAAGTTGTGAAACCGAGACAGGTGATAATGTATATTTTACGGGAAGATCTGAATATTTCTTTCCCATCTATAGGGGAAAAGCTCGGCGGTCGAGACCACACCACTGTGATTCATTCTTGTGAGAAGATAAAAAACGAGTTAAAGACAAATCCTATCCTTCTCCAAGAGCTTTCACAAATACGCGCCATGATGTAGATAACTCATTGCGTATGTTTGGTGAAATGTTGTTGAAAACCAGTGATTAAAAAGTGCTCGAGTGTAGATAAAAAAGCTTATTTATAAAAAAATAAAAACAAATATATATTTATAAAAAGTATTCAGATATTAATCAACACCGTCATATCAAAAACAATGGCTACAAATAATAATATAATGGACTTATCAACATATCCACAATCATAATAGTAATAATAAGTATTATATAAACATGAAAATAGAAACTGTTCACAATAAAATAAAATTAGCGATATCCACAGCAGAAAGAATTATAAAACGCCAATCGACTATGCCGATTTTATCCTGTCTGCTTTTTGAGACGATAGACAAAAACTCTATTATAATAAAATCGACAGATCTTAATCTCGGTTTTGAAATGATCATACCAGCAAAAATAGAGGAAGCTGGTTCATGTGCTATCCCAGCTGGAGTTATATCAGCATTTCTTTCTAATATTCCAGATTCGAACAAAGCTGTAAAAGTCGAAACTAATGATGGTATCGTAAAAATAGTCGCTGGTTCTGCAGTAGGATCTATAAAAACAATACCAAAAGACGATTTTCCGATCATTCCTCATTCTCAATCAAAAAACACTTTTTCCATCCAAGGATCAGATTTTGTTAAAGGATTAAAGTCGGTTTGGTACAGCTCATCGGTTTCATCTGTAAAACCTGAGCTATCGAGTGTTTATGTGAATTGTGACGGAGAATTCGTCGTTTTTGCCGCTACTGATTCGTTTAGATTGGCAGAAAAAAAGATCCAAATGAAAAAAACAAAGGATTTCGGCGGTATCCTAATACCTTTTTCATCAGTCCCAGAAATAATAAGAATCCTTGAAAACACAGGTCAAGTAGAGGTTAATCTAGATAAAAACCAGATTTCTTTTTCCTTTGAGAACACATATCTTGTTTCCAGAATCATTGACGGTGTTTTTCCAGATTATAAACAGATTATTCCAAAGTCATATAGCACTGAGATTGTCTGTTTAAAACAAGACATCATGAATGCCTTGAAGATATCTCATGTTTTTTCAGACAAATTCAATCAAAGCAATTTTTCAATCAATCCATCAGAGAAAAAATTCGAATTATCGACAAAAAACAGCGATATCGGAGAAAACACCACTGCTATTGACGCGGCTATAACAGGAGAGAAGCTGACGATAAACTTTAATCAAAAATACATCAGCGATTGTCTGCAGTCCATCGACTCTGACAGTGTATCGTTGCATTTCGGCGGTATGAACAAGCCGCTTCTGATCACACCAAACTCTGATCAGTCATTTAGATACCTAGTCATGCCGATGAATAGGTGATAATAAATCAAAAGTCGAAAGTGCCATGCCTACCGCATGCTTGCTGTCTATCTGCCGACAGGCATGGATAGACACAGTGAGTCAAGAGTTCTGACACCTAATATTAAAATTAAATCAGGATAGTCATAGTTTTTATTCTCGCGATTTATTTATAATAAAAAACAAACACTATGATAGGAATAAGCTCTTTTTTTACAAGATGGAAAAGCAAGGAGCTGGAAGAGATAGTTTTTCGTACCGCTGTAGCCGATTCGTTCAGAGAGGTTTTGAGATTCGAGCTAGACCCTCTATCAATATCATACTCGAGCAACTCGATATTCTTGAGGATATCGCCCGCTGTGAAAAGCGCTGTTCTCCTTAAAAAAGAAGCGCTTTTAGAAAAAATTAGAGAGAAGACAACGAGAAAGGTTTTTGATATAAGGTGATAATAGAAAACAAACAGTTAAAAATACAACGACATATATATCTATATGTGATTATATATTATTGTTTGTGCTAGATCCTTGGTCTTCTGTTGTCGAACTCTGATCAATCTGGCTGTTCTGACTTGTGTTTGACATTGGTATGATTGCGAAAGTCGTTGTGGCCGATCCTTGGTCAAAAACAGAATCGTGCACTAGGACTTCTAATGAATTATTTTGCTGTATGCCGGAGATATCATTTGGGGTAAAGCTCATGTTAAATGGTGATATGGTGTTAGAGGTAATATAATTCCCGTTTATATACAGATCCGCTTTTTGTATGGGATATGGCCCCGTTGTGCTTATGGAGACAGTCACGCGGCTATCCGGATCGATGTCTGTTCCGCTTGACGGAGAAACTATCGATACGACAGGAAAATTTGCTGGCACATGGACGTCATCTGTGGCTGTTGGCGCAGTGAAATCATTTGTCTCGACAAATTCTGGGTGGGTTTTTTGATAGTTAGCAAACCATTGTCTGACCGAGTACTCCCAATTTGCATACTGAGGGTCATTTTGGGGATCGGTCGGGATTGGTCCTTGTGGATTGCTTTTATCTATCCATTGTAGAGGATTGTGTACGCTCGGGAAGACTATCTCTTTTGTTGTTTGTTGCGGGGTGTACTGTGTCGCTACTTTGTTAGAGACAGTATCGATGAAATAGGAAGCACCGCCCTGCCAAATGCCGCGCAGAGTTGGTTTTAGATTCGTTGGCTCTGGGTTTGGAGCGACAAAATCGTTCTTTGGCACAGAATCATTTATCTCTGTCATAAAAGCCGCCCAAACAGGTGTGATTATAAGTGTAGAAATTGCGTCGTTCATAGGTGCGTTGTTATTATTCCCAGCCCAGAAACCGACAGAGATGTCTGGTGTATAACCCATTGTCCAAACGTCGCGGTAGTTGTTGGTGGTGCCTGTTTTGACAGCGATCTGTCTATCCAATGGAGCCGTCAAGGCGTCGATACTATGCATACCATTGGTTTGATCGGAAAGGATCTGGTTTATCTGTCGTGCTTGCTGGGCTGGTATGACTTGTATTGGATTCAATGATGCCTGTTCGAGTATGTTACCCTGGCTGTCATCGACTTCTAGTATGGACCTATATGGATTTCTGATGCCGTCATTTGCAAAGACTCCGTAGGCGCTAGTAAGGTCGAGCAAGGTGACGTCACCACCTCCAAGAACGAGAGACAAACCATAGTTCGAGGTGTCGGTCAGTGTAGTGATACCCATCGCCTCAGCCGTGTCTATTGATTGCTTCATGCCAGCGAGATAGAGCATCTCCACAGCAGGGATATTTCTCGACTGTGGTAGAGCATAGCGTGCCGTGACTGGTCCATCATAAGTACTGTCATACTCGGCAGGCGAATAACATATTTGTGTCGAACTGGCATTCGGGTCTTTTGTCGTCCCATCAGGATTGCATTGCGGCGAGAATTGGGTTGGTATATCCCAAAGCTCTGTATCGGGTGTGAAGCCCTCTTCGAAGGCGGTCGCGTAGACAAACGGTTTGAAAGTCGAGCCCGGCTGGCGCAATGCGGTGGCGACATTGAAGCTTCCATTGATCGAACTATCGAAATAATTGCTCGACCCGACCATCGACAGGATGTCTCCGGTTTTTGGGTCTATGGCGACCATAGCAGTATTGCTGGCGTCAAAATTCGACTGTAATGTAGGAGCGAACTTCGATATCACATCTTCCGCCTTCGATTGCATATCGTAATTGAGAGTCGTTGTCACCTTTAATCCGCCGTTTTCAACCATATCCTCGCCATATTGATCTATGAGCTCATTGATTACATACATCACAAAGTGCGGAGCACGGATTGCGCTTAAGCTTTTTTCTAAAAACGTGACGTTTTCAGCCATAGCCGCTTTGTATTGGTCAGCGGTTATAAAATTATTTTCTTTCATCTTTTCCAAAACCAAATGTTGGCGAGCATCGAGAGCGCTTTTGTTCGATCCATAAGGGGAATAATAAGTCGGTGCCTGTAGCACTGCCGCCAGATATGCCGCCTCGGCGATATCTGTGCTAGAAGCCGACACTCCAAAAAACGTTTCGCTTACCTCTTCAACTCCATAGATATTTCCACCATACGGCGCCTCGTTCAGATATGTTTCTAGGATCTGATCCTTGGTCATCGCATGCTCTAGTTTTATGGCGAGTATGGCCTCCTCGATCTTTCTTGTAAAAGTCTGTGAACTAGTTAAAATAGCGTTTTTTATCACCTGTTGAGTGATGGTTGAAGCTCCCTGCTTTACTCCTCCGTGGGTTAAATCGGTCAACAAGGCACGGAAAATTGATTTTACATCAATGCCACCATGACTGTAGAAATTTTCGTCCTCGATGGCTATGGTGGCGTCCTGAATGTATGGAGAAATGGATGATAATGGCACAACGGTCCTCTTTGAACCAGCATTCACGTCATATAAAAGCACCGTGCCGGTTCTGTCGTATATCTTTGTCGATTGAGATATTTGGCGCGTCTCAAAAGAAGATAGATCCGGAATCTGCAAGGTAGAAATCCATATTATAACCAACCCGCCAACGATCAGAACAAGCGAAAAGACACTGAAAATCAGTCCTTTCCAATGTCTTTTTTCCATACGAGTCACACGGTGCCACCATCGGGAGACGCTTTTTTTAAACGACATTCTAAAATTATAGCACATTGTGTTCTCGTCTAAAAAACCGGTCTGTGATAAAGTATTGGCATGAATTTATTTAAAGGAAAATCTTTGTCGAATGGGAAACAACCGGTTACCGATGATTCTGCCTTGAACGAATTTTTAACTCGTGGGGTCGAGAATGTTTTCCCGAATATAGAAGCCGTCAAGTCTTCTTTAAAAAAAGGAGAACGGCTCACTGTCTATCTAGGAGTCGACCCGACCGGGCCGAATATCCACCTGGGTCATGTGATACCGATCCGCAAGCTTGGCCAGCTGCAAAAGCTCGGTCACAAAATAATTTTTCTGATCGGCGACTTTACTGCGATGATAGGCGACCCTACGGATAAAACAGCCGCCAGAAAACAATTGACTCGCGCCGAAGTCCTGAATAATTGCAAGAAATACAAAGAGCAGGCCGGGCATTTTATAGATTTCAGTGGCTACAACAAAGCGGAAATAAGATTTAACTCGAAGTGGTTGGGCAAGCTTTCTTTCGAAGATGTGGTCAAGCTGGCTTCGCATACGACCGTCGACCAGATGTTAAAGAGAGACATGTTCGAAAAGAGGATGAGCGAAGGCAAGCCGGTCTACTTGCACGAATTTTTATATCCATTGATGCAAGGTTATGACAGCGTGGCGATGGATGTCGACGGCGAGATCGGCGGCAATGACCAGACTTTTAACATGCTCGCGGGGAGAGATCTGGTCAAAGCTTTGTCTGGCAAGGATAAATTCGTCTTGACCACAAAGCTTCTGGTCGATCAAAGCGGCAAGAAAATGGGGAAAACAGAAGGCAATATGGTTAGTTTAGATCAGACATCCACTGATATGTTCGGCAAGGTCATGAGCTGGTCGGATGGACTCATCGCCACTGGTTTTGAGCTTCTAACCGATGTACCGATGAATGAGATAGAGTCGATGAAAGAAAAAATGAAGAACGGCTCTAATCCGCGCGATTTCAAAGCCAGATTGGCCGAGGAAATTGTGGCGAACGTCTATGGCAGGGAAAAATCTAGCCAAGCGCGCGAGCAGTTCTTCTCCATATTCAAAGAAGGCGCGATCCCAGAAGATGCCGCCAAGACCACGGCAGAAAATGGCGATAAACTAGTCGATGTCCTGTTGCGCGAAAAGATCGTTTCGTCAAAAGGAGATTTTCGCCGCCTGGTAGATGGTAATGCTATTTCATATGTTGGCAAGAACGAAACTGTTTCGGATTATGACTTCAAAATAGAAGAAACCGGAACGGTAAGGGTTGGAAAAAAGAGGTTCATCACAATAACAATCAGTGACACAATAATACAATGATCAAGACAAACAATGTAAAAATTAAAATTGAAAATCAAAGATTAAAATATCTGCGATTTGAATTTTTTTCATTGTCATTTTAAATTTTGATATTTACACTTTGCGTTTACTTTTACTCCTCCCACTTGTCCTTGAATGGATCTATGTCATCATCATCTATGTCTAATTCATCGTCATCTTTTTTTTCATCGTCTT
This sequence comes from uncultured Candidatus Saccharibacteria bacterium, assembly GCA_964565685.1. Classification (GTDB taxonomy): domain Bacteria; phylum Patescibacteriota; class Minisyncoccia; order Phycocordibacterales; family PALSA-1337; genus JAGWNR01. The sequence continues at coordinate 41,985 of CAZMFR010000004.1, read as the reverse complement.
CTAGACCAGACAGGGGATCTAATACTGGCGCAGGATTCATGTCCAAATCTTTTTCCTCGATCGGTTCTCCTGTGTTTATTGAAATATTTTGTTGCTTGGTTTTTTTGTTTTTAGGCATGGTAGTTATAAGCTCATAAAGTTAGAAAGCCCACAAGGTAAGATTGATATAATAAACATATCCTACAACCCATGTGATTTTAATGGTTTTCTAAACTCTGTCCGTACTTTGTAACAAATATAAATAATTGGACAAGGGCTAGTTGTGGATAACCATCAACGGCTTCTGGCAGAATGGGTCAATGCCGCAGCAATGGCATCATATTCATCATCATGGCGCTTTCCAGGACTCATTTTTATGAGAATGGGGATCATTTTTACCATTTGTGTCTTGTCGCTCCTGCCGTCGCTAGTGATCGCCGCTTTTATCTCTGGTGGAGAGTACTCAAATACCTCGATGCCCATTTTTGATGCCGCTACCGCTACAGCGCCTCTTGCTTCCGCTACTCGCATGCCGGTTTTTTGATTTTTTGTGATAAACAGGGTTTCTATAGAAAGCACATCAGGTTTGAATTTAGCAATTATCGCCGAGATCCGATCTTGGATTTTTACAAGCCGATCATAAAAAGGTAATTTTGAGCTCGTAGTAAAGCATTCTGAATGAAGCAGGATATTACGACCGTTGATTTTTTCAACTATAGCTATGCCGATACGATCATAGCCGGGGTCTATACCGAGGATTGTCATAATGTGATTATAACAGAAACAACCCCAGAAACATTACGTTCCTGGGGTCGGGTTTATTTGCGTCCATACGTTTATTTCTGTACATAGGACGCCTAGCACAGATATAGCCCTATTTCTGTCCGTTCCAAGACCGGGCCAGTACACAAGGAACATATGAACTATATGCTTTTTCGTTGGTATGTTCAACTATTCCGCGTTCGTGAATACGTCCTGCACATCGTCGTTTGCCTCGAGATCTTCAACGAGCTTCTCTAGTTTTTCGATATCGGCATCTTCGAGCGGCATGGTGCTATTGGCTTGCCAACCATCGTGAGTCTTTGTAAAAGCCCAGCTAGCGGACCCTGGAGCGGCCAGGGTAGTGCCATTGCTCGACAGGATATGCTTTATCTCCTGTGCGGCCTTGTTTCGATTGTCAGTCAGTATATTGATCATAATGGCTATGCCACCAGGACCATAGGCCTCATAGACTATATTTTCCATCTCGGCACCATTGTCTGTGGTGGCTTTTTTAATTGCACGATCAATCGTGTCGTTTGGCACGTTCTCCTTGCGAGCGCGTTCGATGGCTGCGATCACACCAGGGGAAGTCAAAATGCCCTTGGCCTTTTTCACCTCTGTTGTCACTAGCTTGACCATCTTTGAAAAAACCTTGCTCTTTTGCGCGTCGGTCTTTGCCTTCAAGTGCTTTATTTTTGAGAATTTATTATGTCCGGACATGTTGGTATTATACTCCGAAAAATGTCTTTGTAAATAAAACAGCGCTCCTTTTTGGGAACGCCGGGCTCATACTTTAAAGACGGCTATAAGGATTTGATTCATCCTCATACTGGACATCCTTTATAAATATATGATGTCTTTGCTGCCAGGCGACATGTGAACCCCACGGATCATCTGATATACCCCCCATATCACAATCTGGCATTCCTAATGATGGATGGGCCTCATCTAAATACTTTTTTTCGTTCTCTCCCCACTCATTTTTTCTCCAAACATATGGTCTACCCATAACATCACCTTTCTTTTGTTTGTTAAACAACTATCCTTATTATTCATATTCACCTTTTAAAATAAGATGTGCGAATGATTTTGCCCAAATGCCAGGATCCCCAGGTATATCAACACAAGACGCTTAAAAAGTTGACAAGATTCTTGCCGACTTTTAATTTTTCACAGACACACAGGTTGGCGTGGAATCCTGTTGTTTTTCCAATACCAACACAGATCTATAACGAGGGACGAATGTTTTGTGGTAAAAACTTTCAAAAAGCTGCACTGTTTCACATGAAGTTGACATACTTTTCACCTTAAACCCCGGGTATTTTTCTAGACGTTGCTCAATGTCTTTCTCATGTGCACGACTTGCTGTGTTTTCGTCCGGAAGATTGGCGCTACAAGTCACAACTATCAATATTTTGTTCATTTTCATCCTTCATTCTTCATTTTATATTTTTTGTTTGGTTTTGCTGTCTGTACACACATTATTGCCTTTCAAGATGGCTTGCGAATGATTTTGCCCAAATGCCAGGATCCCCAGGTATATCAACACAAGACGCTTAAAAAGTTGACAAGATTCTTGCCGACTTTTAAGATGGCAAGATGAGACGCATAATACTCGAAGCCCTCGGACTTTCGCCAAAAGAGCACGCTGTTTTGGCGGTTCTTCAACAACAACCACTTGCTCATAAAATAAGCAAGATTTCCAGAGAGTCTGATTTACCGCCCACCACGGTAGGATTCATCTTGAAGAAGCTAGAAAAAAGAAAATTGGTGAGACGTGTCAGGAGCGGAAACCATTTTGAGTGGGTTTATAGGAGAAATATCGAGCTGATTGATAATCCAGCGTTTGTCGATCCGGCAAAAACCCCAAACCAAGCCAGTTTCTTTTTAGTTGTCTCTGGCAAGATAAATATCTTGAAAGAGCTGACGAAAATCCTAGAGCTCTCGCCTACAGAGAGGTTCTATTCTATCCAAGGTGCCGGCATTTCAAAAACCATACTCAAAAAAATGGACATGAGATTTATGTCTCGCATCCACAATGAGATACGTAGCCGCAAGATTATTATAGAAGGGGTCATTGCTGAGTCAGTATTTAATCTCTTTTCAAAGATGAACGAAGATCAGCTTTTGAGCCACCTTGATCGAATGACAATCGCCTACGTTTTACCAGACGAGCTGATCAAGTTCCCCTTGGACATATTTATTTTTAGAGACCGCGTACTGCTTGTCGATTATGAATCAGAACGCCTCGTACGTATCGACGACAGCGCATTGTCACAGACGTTCAAATCACTTTTCTACATAGCAGAACAATATGGTAAAAAGGTCGACTTGAATAGTTATATTCGCGATCTAATTGCAAAAATAAAAAGCCCCGTTTAATAAAAAAGACCCACATAGATGCAGGTCTTAACGACAAACCTTGACTTAATTTCGGCGCTTCTTCGGATCAAATTTTCCATGGATATGAGAAGTATTTCGTCCGATGGCCCGATTTTCCTCCGAAAGAGGACTGCGAGGCTTTTGTTGTTTCTTATCCAACACGTTCGCAATAATATTTACCAGCTCATCAGCTGTCAGCACTTTCCTCTTTCCAATTTTTTTCCGACAATCCTCTGCTATTTCCTTGTCATACTTTGATTCCAAACGAACGAGAGTGGCTTCAATGTTTACAGGCATATAGGCCTCCTTTCTGTCTTTAAGCTAGCAGAATTGTTTTGCATTTGCAATCCGTTACAACAATTTTCCCTCATTTTTTATATTCAAATGCTTCCATGCTTTTTCTGTTGCCACGCGTCCACGAGAAGTGCGGTCGAGAAGGCCCAATTGAAGCAGATATGGCTCATAGACCTCTTCTATTGTCGCTTGTTCCTCCGATAACGCCGCTGCCAGAGTGTTCAAACCAACCGGTCCGCCGTTGAATTTGTCTATCATGATGCGCAATATGTCTCTATCTGCTTGACCAAGACCGAGCTCGTCGATGCCGAGCATTTCCAACGCTTTTTCCACGGCGTTTGTGTCTAGAGCTACCTTGCTGATTTGCGCATAATCTCGCACCCTCTTTAAAAAATAATTCGCAGTGCGAGGCGTAAAACGGCTTCGGCTCGCAATAGTTTTTATGGCATCGCCGCCTATATCAACGCCGAGGATCTTTGCGGATCGGCGGATAATTTCTGATATCTCTTCGTTCGTATAGAAATCCAGCTTGAAGACACCGCCAGAAAAACGCGAGCGCAGAGGCGAAGAAATCATTGCGTAGCGCGTTGTGGCTGCAATTAAAGTGAAAGCAGGAAGGTCAAGTTGGATCGTTCGTGCCGAAGGTCCCTTGCCGATGATAATATCGAGTTTACCGCTCTCCATGGCGGGGTAGAGGATCTCTTCGATTGCTTTGTTCAGACGATGGATCTCATCTATAAAAAGAATGTCGCCGTTTGAAAGATTGGTCAGGATAGAAGCCAAATCACCGACTTTCATGATAGCCGGGCCAGAAGTGACTTTCATCTGTGCGCCGCTCTCATGAGCGACTAAATGCGCCAATGTTGTTTTGCCTAGGCCCGGCGGGCCATAGAATAGGATATGTTCTGGCGGGTGCTTGCGTTCCGCGGCCGCTTTTAGTAGTATATGCAAATTCTGCTTGACTGACTTTTGTCCTATGTAATCTTCCCATCGGGAAGGTCGCAGAGTTTGATCTAGATGGCGGACGTCTTTTTCGTCGGCAGTATTAATGTTTTTGTTTATTTTTGGTGAGTCACTTGACATAAATAATGATGTATGCTATACTCTCCACAGTGAAAGTTTGGATCGAGTTCATGCATCTCTAAGCAATATAGTCCGCTTGTTCGGATTATCCGACGTTTTTTTGAGGACGCTCTGGTTGCACTCCTTTGTGAATGCGTACTGGAGCCATCCTGGAAGGTACGTTGACCTTTTGATTATCGCATTGAAAGTATTGCTTAGAGATGTACGCACTTGATCCTAGATCTGTCTGCGCCAATACTACTACTCCGATTTTAAATTGCAATTGACACGATATGAATACTGGTTCATAAGTGATAATTAATTCTATAAATAGTCATTCTTCCACTTCGACCACCCTCTTTAATTCATCCAAATCTGTGACCCCTTGCAAGATTTTAACAACGCCGTCCTGTTCCATATTCATAATGCCTTGACCCTTTGCCGCGGCGATGATCTCTCGCTCGCTAGGATTTGCCTCGACAGCATTTTCTATCTTTTCGTCTATCTTTATTGCTTCATAAATGCCGATGCGACCTTTGTAACCGGTATTGTTGCATTTTGCGCAACCGCCGGCGACCCACATCTTTGTCCTATTTTCTGGTATTTGGCTAGTATCTTCTATGGCGGCGATGACCTGATCGATCTCTTTTTTTGTTTCGCCTTCGATAATGGTCTCTTTCTTGCAAAAAGGGCACAAACGACGCAGAAGGCGCTGGGCCATGCTGATAGTCAGGGCAGAAGTGATGACTTTTGGATTTACATGGAGATCGATGAGGCGAGGGAATGCCCCGGCCGCAGAATTTGTGTGCAAAGTCGAGAAGACCAGGTGGCCGGTCAATGCTGAATTGATGGCAATATCGGCTGTTTCATCGTCGCGAATCTCACCGACCATGATTATATCCGGATCCTGACGGACAGCCGCACGCAATCCCTCGAGGAAAGTATAGCCCTTGTCGTTTACCTGGGTTTGAGTGATGCCTGGCAAATGATATTCTACAGGATCTTCGATGGTGATTATCTTGACTCCCGGATTATATGATTTCTTTAAAAAAGCATATAGGGTAGTAGTCTTGCCAGAGCCAGTCGGACCTGTAGTTAGAATCATACCGTTCGGTTTGTCGATCTCTTTTAGCAATAGAGCCAACAGCTTTGGCGGGATGCCCAAGCTTTCCAATGGCACCGAAATGCTTTTTGGGTCAAGGATACGCATGACGATCGATTCGTTATACGCGCCAGGCAGAACGGATACACGCATCTCGATATCAGAATTATTTACATGAATGCTGAATCGACCGTCTTGACCCTGCTTTTTTAAATTCAATTTCATCCCGGACAGCAATTTGATGCGGGACAAGAGAAGATTGTACGTATCGGCGTCGAATCTTATTATTTCAGATAGGACGCCGTCTAGACGATATCGCAAGCGGACATAGGTTTCCTCTGGCTCGATGTGTATGTCTGAAGCTCCAACGGCCAGAGCGCCAGCGATGGACGTTTCCAATATTCTGGACACGCGATAGCTCTTCTTCAAAGAGACTGTGTTGGCTAATATGGATACTACTGTTGCCAAGTCTTTTGCTTCTTTGACGATCTCCTCGATCTCATTGCTGGATATTTCGAGAGAGCCAGACTTTGTTTCTGACGCGAAAGAGAGCTCTTTGTACAACGCCCACGCTTTTTCCAAGCTAGCGGTTGAAGACATAAAAAGATCTGGTTCTAGGCCTTTGCTTTTCAGATTCTCGAGAACCTCGACAAGTTTCGGCAGGGAAGGATCGCGTACGGCGATGCTCAGCTTTTTATTCACTATTGCGAACGCGGCTGTCTTTGCTTCACGAGCATCTTTTTCGTCGATATATCGCAGGGCGTCTGTGTTAATGGCGACAGAAGACAAATCGACATAAGGCAGGTTGTTTTTATCGGACAAGGCTTGCACGAGTTCCTCCTCCTCTTTGCGCAAAAGGTGCTCGATCTTTTGTTTCTGCTTGTCCTCGTCGAATTGGATCATTGCCATAATTATAGCGTACTTTTTAGTCCAAGGGCTACCCTTGTATGACTTGTCCAAGGGCTACCCTTGTACTATAGTCTTTCCATGGAGAAAATCTTATCAAAATCTCTTGACGATACGTCACGAATCGCGCGCGAGTGGCTTGGCTCGATAGAAAAAAAAGATAGCGAAGCTCTAGTTGTCGGACTTTCTGGCGATCTCGGATCCGGCAAGACGGCTTTTGTGAAAGCAGTTGCGGCGGCACTTGGCATAACAGAGTCGGTGACGAGTCCGACGTTTGTCATAGAGAAGATTTATTCCAGAGGTCCGACCTCTGGGTCTGGGTGGGATCGACTCATCCATATCGACGCATATCGTCTCGAATCAGCGCGCGAGCTCGAAGTTTTGAATTTTGAAGAGCTTGTCATGGATCCCAATAATCTGATATTGATCGAATGGCCGGAAAATGTGAAAGAAATCCTGCCGGAAGGCGCGCTTACCGTTAAATGCGAATTCGTGAGCGAGACGGAGAGAGAATATGAGTTTGAATAAACAATATTTTCTGTGTTATAGTGATTTCGTCATTTTATTACTTATTAAAAATAACTCATGGAAAATAGTAACTCTGTACCAAGAAAATCTTCCGTCGCTGGATGGATTTTTGGTGGCTTGTCTTTTATACCTTTGATTGGTGTTCTGTTTGGGATAATTGCAGTCATTATTGGTATAGTCAAAAATACTAAAGGTCAAATAATTCTTGGAATCTTGGGTATCCTTGTCACTTTCGTTCTGTATGGCGGATTGTATTATTTTGGGTTTGTGGCGAATACAGGAGTATTTTCAGATTTAAGAGTGAAACTTGCTTCACAAATTATCACTACTGATGCCGGACAAATTTCTTTGTATAGAAATGAGCATGGAAAATTACCGACAAGCTTTGCTGATTTAGGCACCCCATCTCAAGCAAACATGTTTTATACGACTGATCCTTGGGGGACAAATCTGTCCTATGCACCAAATAGCAACGGAGGTTTTGAATTGAGAAGTGCCGGACCAGACAAACTCATGAATACAAATGACGATATTGTGCAAACTTTTTAAAAGGATGCTTACTTTATCTTTCTTGATACAATGAATATATGAAAGGAAAGCAAGCAAGCAAAAACCCCACCCTCGTCCTCCTCGATACCCACGCCATTTTGCATCGTGCTTATCATGCTATACCTGATTTTGCCTCGTCAAAGGGGGAGCCGACGGGCGGGCTGTATGGGCTTTGTCTTATGTTACTTGGAATTGTCAAGGAATTAAAGCCAGATTATATCGTTGCGGCGTATGACTTGCCCCAGCCGACATATCGCCACGAGGCGTACAAGGCATACAAAGCTGGTCGACCAAAGACTGCGCCGGAGCTAGTTGCGCAGATCAAACGCTCGCATGAGCTCATCGCCGCTTTCAATATACCAGAATACAGCGTGCCAAGCTTCGAGGCGGACGACATCCTTGGCACGATCGTCGAGCAAGTCGAAAAGAAAAAGATACAGACAGACGTCATCATCGCATCTGGCGACATGGACACCATGCAGCTCATCGATGGCGATCATGTGCGCGTCTATACTTTAAAAAAAGGAATCAAGGATACGATCATTTACAACGAAAAAGCGGTGATGGAGCGATTTGGCTTTGGACCAAAGCTCATTCCAGATTATAAAGGTCTCCGCGGCGATCCATCCGACAACATCATAGGCATTGAAGGTATTGGCGAGAAAACAGCGACCGACCTCATGACGAATTTCGGGTCGATCGAAGATATCTACAAGGTTTTGGAAAAAGGAAAAGGAAAAATTGGAGAGGAAAAGTTGTTAGAAGCAGGAATTAAGCCGCGCATCATCGAGCTTTTAAAAAACGGCAAGGAGGAAGCCATATTCTCAAAAATGTTGGCAACGATTCGTCGCGATGCACCGATCGACTTTAATTTGCCAGCCAAAAAATGGCGCGAAGATTTTGACTTTTCAAAGATCGATGCTCTGTTCAAAGAGCTCGAGTTCAGAAATCTCGGTGCGAGGGTGAAAGCAGTGGTGGAAGGTAAAGGGGAAGGGCTCTTGGCGTCCGATGGCCTCTCGGAGGCGATTCAGCAGAATCATGCCTTGGACCAAGAAGAGGTCGAGGGGGAGCGCGTAATTGGCAAGCGACGACGCGACCAGAGGACACAAGAGTCCGACTCCAAGCAGGATGTTTCTCCTACCCTTTCCTCAAGTATTCCTCCTTCCGAACTTCGCCCTATCGCCGTCGGTGCGTGGCTCCTTGATTCGAATTACACAGGTCCGACCTATGCAGACGTTCTTTCGATAACGAACGCAAAAGATTGGGATGACGCTAAAAAGGCCGTTCTCGAAGAAATAAAGAGCCGCGGGCTCTCTCGCGTCTACGACGAGATCGAGCTTCCCCTTATTCCAGTCCTTGACGCCATGAAGGAACGCGGCATAAAAGTAGATCGCGCTTATCTCGAAAAATTGTCGAGCGAATATAATGGCAAGATAAAAGATCTCGAGAAATCTATTTACAAGCTTGCTGGTCAGGAATTCAACATCAATTCTCCGAAACAGCTCGGCGAAATCCTCTTTGACAAGCTGCAATTGACTGCACCGAGGATGAAGAAAACCGCAGGCGGCGCGCGTTCGACAAAAGAAAGCGAGCTTTTAAAGCTTTCCGAGCATGCCATTGTCAAAAAAATTATGGATTATCGTCAATTAGCAAAGCTCGTCGGCACTTATATCGATGCCATTCCTCCTTTACTCGATAAGAACGATCGTTTGCATGCCACATTCGATCAAACAGGCACTACCACTGGCCGCATGTCTTCGAACAATCCAAATCTGCAAAATATCCCGATTCAAACAGAAGAAGGCCGCCGCATCCGCGATGCTTTCATAGCAGAAAAAGGATTTTCGCTGGTTTCTCTCGACTATTCGCAGATTGAATTGCGCATCGCCGCCTTCTTGGCTGGCGACGAGGAATTCATGAAAATATTTAAAGGGGGACGAGACGTGCACAGAGAAGTTGCCGCGAAAGTCTTTGGCGTATCGGCCGATGAAGTCACGCCCGACATGCGCCGCAAGGCCAAAGTGATCAATTTTGGTGTCATGTATGGCATGGGCGTCAATGCTCTGCGCGCGAATCTAGGCGGCACTCGACCAGAAGCGCAGGAGTTCTATAATCACTATTTCCAAGCATTCAGCGGTCTGGCGCGCTATCTCGATTCAGTCAAAGCAGAGGCCAAAAGGAAGGGTTACACGGAGACCCTCTTTGGCCGCCGCCGATATTTCGGCGACATCGCTTCGCCTGTGCCATTCATCCGCGCCTCGGCCGAGCGCATGGCCATCAATGCGCCGATCCAAGGCACAGAGGCCGATATAGTAAAACTGGCTATGGTAAAAATTTTTGAATATATAAAAAAGGAAAAGTTGGAAACATCGGTCTATCTGCTCCTGCAGGTGCATGATGAGCTTGTGCTTGAAATCGCCGATAAGGTTTTGGATAAAGTAGTGCCAGAAATCCAGAAAATAATGGAAACAGTCGTCTCTCTCGATGAAACAAAAGGCGTGCCGCTCGCAGTCGGCGTTCATATCGGCAAGAATTGGGGGAAGGAGTAAAAATGGCTTAAAATAAAGTTTTTGAGTTTTGTTTGACAATATGCAATCTTGTGGTATATAATTCTCGGCAGATAGTGAGATTCCCCTTAACCTATCTGAATTGACGAAAGTTCAAAGGGGCTGAAACCTCTGCGAATGCACAGACGCCGTTGGTTATGAATGGGGAAAGAAAGATAAGGTAGAAAAATGAACATTAAAAAGTTAGTACAGATGGCTCACGATAAGGATCCGAACCATTTTCTTGCAAAACTGTCCATTTACTGGGCAAAGCAAAACAACAAAGGCAATCCTGTAGAAAGCGCGATACATCTTCTGTCCCATCGTCGGTTCAAAATAGTAAACATGGCTGCGATACTGCTCTATGCCGCGATGACGGCCATATGGAGACCACACATGTTTACCGTCAGCGACAACCCCAGTGTTTGGCTGCGGATTTGGATCGTTCTCGTGGGCGTATGGTTTATTCACGTCATATCCTGCTGGGATAGCGAAGATGGCACCAGCTGGAACGCAATGTTCGGAGACGCAGAACATTTTATTACGGCTATTTCAGCGCTTGAAGAGGTGCTCGGCAAACCAATCGAACAGTGGACAGATGCAGATAATATCGAAGAAAAAGCTTCTGCTTGTCTCAAGAAAAAGGCAGCGGCTGTAAAGACCGCAGAAGAAATCGAAAGAGCAGAGGCAGAGCGTAAGCCGTGGGCAAACGTTGACCCCCAAAAAACCTCTTGGCCTCATCGGCATGCTTTTGAGTCTAGTTTCGGTCTTCTAACAAAGCTGCTTCCTTTGCCGAAAGATAAAGGGATCTATTACGGAAATAAGGCGACAGACACAACTGAGGCTCCGGCCACAAGTTAAGTGGTCTTAATCGACCACCCACAAGAGAACTCATCACGAGCTTTCTTGTGGGGGTTTTCTTTTTTACTTTACATTAAACCCCATCTTTTCTTTCGGCTTCATCTCTTCCACGACAAGATGTTTTATGACCGTAAAAATATCGGCAATTTTCTTGTCATATTTTTGTTCGAGTCCTTCTAGCTTCTCAGCAAGCTTTTTATTGTCGGATAATATCTCGCGCAATTTGGTGAATGTGCGAATGATCTGGATGTTTACTTGGACAGCGCGCTCGCTCTTTAGAACGCTTGAAAGCATAGCAACGCCTTGTTCGGTGAAAACTGTTGGAGAATACTTGATATTTTTGCCTTTCTTCAAGGTCACAAACTGTGACCTTGAAAGATATCCTTGCCACACTTTGGTTTCTTGGTAATTCAGTTGAAACATAAAGTCTGCAGGGAAGCGCTCGATGTTGCGCTTGACCGCCTGATTGAGAACTTTTGTTTCAACGCCATATAATTCAGCAAGATCCCGATCGAACATGACTTTCTTGCCACGGATAAGAAATATCCGATTAATGAGGGTTTCTTGTGGAATCGTTACAGGTAATGTATTCATATAATCATATAATTTTATCAATTCAATGTGAGCCGCGTAACTTTACAAAATACTTTATACGAGCCGTAAAAAGCGATTTATCAACATTTTATGAACGTTTTTATATTCGAAGGTGAAAATTGATCTCGAATTTAATGGTAATATGTTGATATAATTCATTCATGCAGATATTCACAGCAATAACTTTCTGGATATGGATAGCTTTATCGGCCATTTTTTTTGCACTTGGCGAATTTCTTTCTAAAAAGTTTGCTTTAAATCCAGGATGGACTCTGTTCGTTTTGTTTATAATTGTCGACTTGATAAGTGCCACTGCATGGTTACCGGCGATTTTTGAGAGAAGTCAACTTTCAACAACGGGTGTTATTTGGTCTATTGTTTCCGTGGCTGCGACAGTGCTCATTGGCGTGCTGGCTTTTAGCGAAAAGCTAACATTGGTTCAGTGTATCGGTCTTGCTTTTGGTTTTGTTTCAGTTGTTTTATTGAGCATTTAACATATATGATCTACCTTCTCCACGGCGCTGACACGGACAAGTCGAGGATTAAAATGCATGAGCTGGCGGATTCGCTGAAGAAAAAAAAGCCGGATGCGGCGTATTTCAAAATGGATGCGGAGCATTGGAACCAGGCAGAATTGCAAGAATACTGTGGCGGTCAAGGGCTCTTTGAGAATAAATTCATCATAGTACTAGATCATCTGCTGGATGACGAAGAGATTGTCCCAGTTCTACTTGAACAAATAGAAGTAATAGCGGCATCACCGAACATATTTATAATTCTAGAAGGCAAGCTGGACAAGGATTCTTTGGAAAAGCTTGAAAAGCATGCGGAAAAAGTGCAGGAATTCGTGGAAACGGCCGCACAAAAAACGACAGCCGCAAAATCAAAAGAGCGTTTCAATGTGTTTTCTTTGGCTGAAGCAATGGGCAAGCGCGATCGCAAGAACCTGTGGGTTCTCTATCGTCGCGCCCTGCTCGAAGGGATATCGCCAGAAGAGATTCAAGGAACGCTTTTTTGGCAAGCAAAATCGATCGCTTTGGCTCGTGCGACAAAATCAGCAAAGGAAGCCGGTATGAAGGACTTTAGCTTTAATAAAGCAAGATCTTATGCGAATAACTTTTCCGAGAAAGAATCGAACGATCTTTTAAACAAGCTCATACATATTTCGCACGATTCTCGGCGCGGGTTGTCTGACATCTCTCTTTCCCTTGAAGAATTGACTCTGACCGTTTGAAATCACAAGAAATTAGACAGCTACGTCTAAAATGTATATACATTGCCACACATTCTTTGTACGAGCATCTCCTTAGTAGTCAGTATTTTGTCTAGCACATGGAGAGGAAAGCCATAAATGTTGCGCTATTTCTTGTTGAGCACGAGGATCTTGTACATATTCACCATCGATATAAAAAGCGACAGTATGATCGGCCCAAATATGAACCCCAGAGGGCCGAAAAATATAACGCCGCCGATGATAGAGAAGAGAATGAACGGCGATTGAACATGCAATCCCTTGCCGAAGAAATGCGTGGAGAGCAGGTTGTCGATGAAAAAGAAGAGCAGAATGCCGAACAAAACCATGCCGATGACCGAAAGTATATTGCCATAGAACAATAGATATAAGCAGGCAGGGACAATGACAAAAAACGTGCCTAGGCCGGGAACCATGGCGATCACTCCACCGATACTGCCCCACAATAGAGAGTTCGGAACGCCGAATAGATAGAACGCTATCGTTATCAAAACCAAACGTATCAATCCGACAAACAGCGTTCCTCGTATGACAGAGGTGATCATTCGAGAAGTCGAGTCGATGACTTCTCTATTTTGCTCTTTTTCGAATGGACTCAGGGAGGAGATCGAGTCCAGCATCTTCTTTCCGTCTCGCAAGAAGAAGAACAAAGCCATCAACAGAAAAAATACCTGAAAAAATATGTATGCTGTCTGGGAAAGAAGACTGCCCAAATTGCCGGAGACAAAGTCCACGGCGCTATTTATAGAATCAGAGATATTGAAAGAGAAGCTGGGGATGAAATGCTGGACCAATGTGTTCACACCCTGTTGTATACCTTGCATATATTGACCTTGGTCTGCTTGGGTCAAGGAGAAAAAGCTCTGCGCTTGGGCGAACAGCTGAAATCCAAAGAACATCACCGGCACTATCAAGAAGAAAAACGCGACTATGACCAAAAGGCAAGCAACAACGCTTTTTTCTCCATGGAAAAACCCTACAAGCTTTTCATTCAACGGATGCAATAGGATAGACAAAACCGCAGCTAGAACTATGATGCTGAGGAACGGTCGAAACACAAAAAAGACCAAAATCGACAGAACGATGAAGAGCGTTGAAAATATGACCAATTCAAGTCTTTTGTTTTCCATGTGCGCCCAGTTGGAGTCGAACCAACGACCCACTCCTTAAAAGGGAGTTGCTCTACCAGCTGAGCTATGGGCGCGATATAAGTAAAAAATTTAAAAATCAAAATGCAAAAATACTTCAAGCAAACCAGGGGTCATTTTATAGCCGGCTGCGTTTTAAACATAACATTTTATAGCGGATAGTCAATTGCGAGGAATCCTGCACCGGTGAAAACGAGCGAAATAGCCATGGCCAAAAGCAGGATATAGTAATTGACCCCGTCAGTCAGGAACTTCTTTTCTTTTATCTTCCAACCGATTTTGATGACAAGTATGACAGCGTTTAGAATGGCGGCTAACTGTGTCCAGAGACCGATAATGAGAAAAATAGCGACTATGATCTCGACCCAACCGTAGATTTTGCTGTTCGAGCCGGAACTCTTGGCGCCATCGCGGATCTTGTCATAGCCGAAATAGGCCAGAGTCACGCCGAGAACGATGCGTATTATGAACGGCGACAGCTGTTGATACGACAGAAGATATGGAAAAAGCGAAAGGGTATGCATGGAAATGTGTGGTTATTAGTACAAAGTCATTATATAGTACTCAATGACAAATTGAAAGATTGAACGTTAAAAGAATATTAGTCGAAAGCACTGAGCCCCTAATGACGAGTCGCGCTGTTCTCGGCTTTTGACTACAAATCTTGTAAATCAATCAAACATCTATGAGCAACAGCAATATCTCTTTACTCCTCGACAATATCCGAAGCGTCCATAATGTCGGCTCTATTTTTCGTACAGCCGAAACGCTTGGCATTTCAAAGATATATTGCGCAGGAACGACGCCTGTGCCGATAGATCGTTTCGGTCGCAAGCGCCGGGATTTCGCAAAAGTCTCTCTCGGTGCAGAAGATTTGGTTGTCTGGGAATATATAGGAGATGAGAGAGCTGTGGAGCTGGTAAAAAAATTAAAAAATCAGCCGACAGGCGAACGATCCAAAATTATCGCTCTCGAGCAGGCAAAGAATTCCGTCGATTATAAAAAAATCAAAGTCAAAGGGGAAACCCTCGTCATTCTCGGTAATGAAGTCAATGGCGTTTCAAAAGACTTGCTCGATCTGGCAGATGTCGTTGCGGAAATTCCAATGAGGGGCAAGAAAGAATCGCTGAATGTCGGGGTGGCGGCTGGGGTATTTCTCTTTAGATTGTTCGATTGAAATTTATGCATGCTGTCAGCATAGCCAAAAACAGACATCCAACCCTCTCGCTCGGTCTCGGTGGCAGTCGACTCCATTACGAAACCCAAGCTACTGTTTTTTAAGGATTTTCTGGTGCACACTGCAAAAATGCGCGCTCCTGCCGCCGACCACTTTTCTCAAAATGATCCCCTTGCAACCGCGCTTCGAGCAATGCTCGCCGGTTTTTCGATACGCGCGATGTTCGCCTTGGAATTTTCCTCTTTTGCCATCTATATTCCTGTAATCAGACATCGAATCGCCGCCGAAATCTATTCCTTTTTCAAGGACGCTTTTCAAATCAACATATAATCTTTTCAAGCAGGAATCAGGGATATCTTTTATTCTTTCTTCCGGATTCAACCCAGCTAGCCACAATGCCTCGTCGCTATATATATTTCCAACGCCGGCGATGACGCTTTGATCCATCAAAGTATTTTTGACCCGTCCATTCGGTTTGTGACCGAGCATTTCTTTGAACAGGGCAAAAGTAAAACTTTTGGCCAGTGGGTCTGGGCCTATATTAGCCAGATGCAAGGACTCCCCGATGCTTTTTTCAAGATCTAGTCTTGGAATGAGCGTGATCTTTGCGAATTTGCGCATATCGGACAGCTCTAGGGTCTTGCCGTTGTTGAAAGTGAAAACAAGGTGGATGAAGCGGTTAAAGGGATCGGCACGGTCGTAATCGCCATACATAAGATGACCGGTCATCTTCATATGGATCAGAATGACGTCTCCGCTATCCAAGTTCATGAGAATATTTTTTGCAAGTCGACCAGCCGATATGATCTTCTTGCCGACGATCTTCTTCTTAAAAATTTTAAAGTAGACCGGATCTTTCACTGAATCTTTTCCTTTCTGGAATTTGCTGTTGTAATCCGTCCAGACATCTGTGATCTTCAGGCCGAGTATGTGCTCGTTCAAGCCGTTCACTGTTGTTTGTACTTCTGGAAGTTCGGGCATTTTATTTGCCAAGCTCCTTCAAGGCCGCTTTTACTTTATCACCGATGTCTAGAACATCTTTGCTCACCTTTTTCAGCGCTTCACGCGCTTCGTCAGCGTCATAGCCGAGGACTTGCAGGGCCATGATAGCGTCGACATCGTTAGATACGCCGGCGGCAAAATCTTTGTTGTTTTCCATTCCACCGAGCTTGTCTTTTAGTTCCAGGACTATTTTTTCGGCGGTTTTCTTGCCTATACCGGAAATTTTGACCAGATGCGCAACCGAGCCGGTCCTTATCGAAGAGACAAGCGTGTCTGCCGAAACCAAAGTCAGGATATTGATGGCGCTTTTTGGGCCGATGCCGGACACACCGATCAACAGCTCAAAAAATTCTTTGTCTTTTTTTTCAAGAAAGCCGTATAGATCCAGAGCGTCTTCGCGCACGACGAGATATGTCAAGAGAGAAGTTGTGCCTCCTTTTTTCAGACGGCGCAGAGTGTCGTCAGTAGCGAATATCTTGTAGCCGACGCCGTTGACATCGATTATGACGTATCGACCTGCTATTTCATAGACGACTCCTGTTATTTTGGCGATCATAGTAGCGATTATAACATTAAAATTGACCTAATTTATAGTTAACCGGATTGATCCAATAGACGACCAAGTTCAATGAAAGCTGAAGGAATATTTGACCTTCTACAACACCAAAAGAGCATACTGTGCTTTCGAGAACAAACTGGCACCGCTTGAAGCACTGATTGCTTTCGAGCATTAATTGAATCGATCACCAGAAAAGTGAAAAGATGGGTGGGGTTATTCATTTTCTTTACTTTTATTTTCCCTTATGCTATTCTCTTTCTTACAAATATATGGCCATAACTTCATCAGCAAAAAAAGCATTGCGTGCTGGAAAGAGGAAGCATGTTTTTAACTTGCGCCGACAGACTGCTATCGAGACATCTGTGCGTCAATTCAAGAAGCTGATTGTCGCAAAAAAGACCAACGAAGCGAAGGCCCTTATGCCAACTCTCTACAAAGCTCTCGACAAAGCCGCCAAGACCGGCGCCATAAAGGCCAACACGGCCTCCCGTAGAAAATCTCGCATAATGAAAGCGCTACGGAAAATAGAAAGCGTTAAATAGCGAACCAAAAGTTTTGAAACGTGAAATTAATTGTTTCTGCACCTATTCTTAGTTTTGCATTTTACATTTTTACGCCCTCGTCGTTCAACGGATAGGACGCAAGATTGCGGATCTTGCAATAGAGGTTCGATTCCTCTCGGGGGCACATTTGACATATTAGACATAACGTTACATTGATATGACGTCTGTTTAGCAATGGATAATTTATACATACCATGACCACCGACCCACTTATCGATACGTGGCGTTTCCTCTATTCATCAGCAAGGAAATCAACAAGCAAAAGTATTTTGAGAGAGAGTGGGGAAGGGACGATATCAGCTTTCCGCCGAAAGCAAGGCACTCGTCGTCAAGACAGTCATGTATCACCTCTATCGCAAGGCAAATTGGAACGGCAAGGAATACGATATGAAAAAGATCATCAAGGAATACGATATGAAAAAGATCATCGAGAATCAGATCCACAGCTTGACCAGTAACTTCATGGGGCAAGGAGTCGAAGTACAAGGCGTTCGATGCGACCACCGTCTTGCCAATCGAACCGTCTTCAATCTGTCGATAGTATGAACTACCTTCCGTATGTCACTATGTGCAGATCATGCTTTACTGAAGGCATTGCAGGGATGCCGATACAGGAGGAGATCAGGACATTGTGTGACGACATAGGAAATGCTACCATTAGGTGCGGATGACGTTGGACAAATGTAAATTGTGTTGTATATTAGGTTCAATACGAACGATCTAAAAATCGTGCTCTACGCAAAAAAGATTTTCCACAAAATGACCGGCTCCTTGTCCGGCGTGACTTTTCCCAAAGCGACGGCTTGAAACGACCTGTTCGCTCTAGGCCACCCTACGAAATGTGGGCATTCTGTGGAAGAAAAAACAGCCCGGGTGCGGCAAACGCATCCGGGCTCTTCGTTATTAGAAACTAAACTGGAGTCGTTCCCTCGGTAATGGTTGCGCGATATGTAAGATTGCTACACACCTGCATAGACCCACCCGACAAAGGACATTGTGTGACTAGGAATAAGTGAACGTGGCGGAATGAAGTGAAATCGAATAGCAAGCCAGAGTCAGCAATAGCAGTTTGGAAAACGCCTTCATAAAGGTTTAAGATCAAATTGTTGTGGTGATTGTGCAGAAATTGTCAATCGCTTTCCATTTTTCAGAAGTTCAAGCGCTTGTGGGCCGACATAAAAAGCCCTTACCTTAACGAACTGTTTATTCAAAGCATCGTGGAACACTCTCATTAGCATTTGTGAAGATTTGGATTGTGAGGCTGTGCCGACACTTCCGTGTAAAAGAATTTCATTGTTCCATAACCCACCAACGGTAAATGTAATTGTATCGGGATTGAGTAGCTGGTCTATAATGAAGCGATCCGTCCCAGCGGGCTTTTTCAAAGTGGCTTTACCTGCCGCAATCTCATGACTTACAATTGAATTCTTACTAATGCTTTCAAGATTAACTACTGCCTTAAGTCCTCTAGGTTTGACTATTATTAGATATTTGTCGCAGGCGACTGCCGATGGATGAGACGCTATCCCTAAGTTTGGAATTTCCGTCGCCATACTAAAACACTCTGGCGATCTTGCAATATTGCCAAAACGCACATATTTGATCGCTACAATAGATTCAATTTTCCCAGTGACTACGAGAAGATCATCTCTTGTGGCATAGAAAAGATATGTTTTACTCATTATTATTTCGGAATAAGAATTAATTCGTCGTCAGGAAACGCTGCCCGAATGCCTGCATAGACCCATCCGACAAAGGACATTGTGTGACCGATAGTGCGATCAGAACCCCAATCGTTCCATGATCTTCACCGTCAATGGTTCCTCGTGCTCGGTTTCAGCGATGTACTTTAACAGGACTTGTCTGACGATTTCCGGATCGAGGTCTTCGGCGATGTGTATGTTTATGAACGGCATGAAATTTTTTTGTGACTTCAGGATGATCTTTGACGGATAACCATGAGGATCTATCCAAAAAGATTCGAGGTGAAGAAACGGATACAGAGTCTTGTCGAGAATCAAACCGCGGTCGTTTATCTCCACATGAATCGTGCGCGGTGCAACAGATGCGTGGAGGGTCAGAGCTACAGCCGATACGACGATCAATATGCCGAATATCACTTGACCGAACATAAAAGCCAGGGCTGCCGCGGTGAACGAAATGATGCCGACAGCCCAATACCAATCGGAGTTTTTTTCCGTATTATACCGTTCTGGTGCATCCCAAGAGATGATAGGTTCCATGCTTGAAATTATACTACTTTTGTGCTAGCTTTGCAGTAAAAGTTGTGCACATTGCCTATCGTTGGCCGATAATGCACGATTCTTTGATAAAGAGAAAGGAAAGTTATGGATATCCTATTGAGTGGCGGCGGCGAGTCTGGGCTCGTCGAATCAAAAACAGAGGGCTATTTCAAGATGCAGATCGGTAGCGACCTAAACTTATTCTCGATCAATCAGGATGCTCCGATTGATCATGAAGATGTCTTGAGAGAGGTAAAAATCATCTCTGCGCGAGTCGAGTTGAAAGATGAGAGAGAACGCTCGCCGCTACCATCTCATCCGACGGTTTACAAGCTCGCCAGATGGTTCAGAGACAATCAACGGTCTAGCATCGCGCCATCCAAGCCCTCGTGAGCACAAAAAATTTCACGAGGGCTTTCTTCTTTTTAATTTTTCGATGGCATTGAAAATCCGTAAAAAAAATGCCATTATCAAGCGCACGGATGGGTGCCAGAGTGGTCTAATGGAACAGTCTTGAAAACTGTCGTCCCCGTAAGGGGACCGTGAGTTCGAATCTCACCCCATCCGCCAATGAAATACATCGGCATCGATTATGGCAAGAAACGCGTAGGCATAGCCGTTTCGGACGAGAATGGCCGTTTTGCTCTGCCAAGAGAAGTGCTGGCTAATGATGGCAAGCTTGTTGAAAAGATTTCCATTCTAGTAAAAGAAAACGATGTGACGACGATCGTCGTCGGCGACTCAAAAGATTACAAAGGCAACGATAATCTGATCATGGAAAAGATAGCGCCGTTCAAAAAAGAGCTTGAAGCCATTGGGGTTGAGGTGATCATGGAACCGGAATTCATGACCAGTTTTGCGGCGCAGAGATTCCAGGGCAAGAATGCGCTCCACGATGCCTCTGCAGCGGCGCTCATACTGCAAAGCTTTTTGGATAGGGAAGAACAAAAAAACGGCCACGCCGACTCTCGTTTGTCGGAATAAACGATTTTGTCGAAATGAGCAATGACCAGAAAGAACCACACACAGAACCGGTGTGCCTTCACTGGCGGTGCGCTTGTTTTTAGCCGATATCTACAACGTACATACATTGTAAATATACTGTGTAAAGGAATGCCATGGTCACCGACCGCTCGCATGAGCAACTGGTTATTATGAAATTTTTCTTGTATTATGTATTTAATGATCACTTATGAAGACTTCAAAAAAGTAGAGATAAAAGCCGGGAAGATACTTTCGGCAGAAAAAATTCCGAATACAGACAAGCTTCTGAAGCTTCTGGTAGATTTTGGCGAGAAGAAGGAAGTATCCTCAGAAATCGGTCTGTCTTCTTCTGCACAAACCACAGTAACCACTGCATCTGTCGTCAGCCAGGATGCGTCTGTAAAACCGATCGAAAAGACATTTGTGCCTGCGCCACGTCAGATCGTCTCCGGTATTTTTGCTTATTTCCCGGATCCTGCAGTCCTCGTCGGCAAAACATGCATGTTCGTGACCAATCTCGAGCCGCGAACGATCAAGGGATTCCAATCTAACGGAATGCTGTTTGCAGTTTCAGATGGAGCGGGAAACTTTTCTTTGCTCGAGCCGAATCAATCGATCGTACCAGGGACGCAAGCGGCATAATTTTTTATGATCCAAACCATCCATGTTCTCTTTGATCCCATCGTCATAATAAAAGCCCTTGGACTTATCGGCGTTATATTCATCGTATTTGCCGAGTCTGGGCTCTTCTTCGGCTTCTTTTTTCCGGGAGATTCGCTCCTATTCACTGCCGGGTTTCTGGCTTCGCAAGGATTTCTGTCTCCGACATGGCTTTTTATTGGCGCGTTTGTCGCAGCGGTCTTGGGTGACAGCATCGGCTATGCTTTTGGCAAGAAGATCGGTCCTAGGATCTTTACAAAAGATGACTCGTTCTTCTTCAACAAGAAACACATCGTTCGATCCGAGCATTTTTATGAAAAATATGGCAAGAAAGCCATAATCCTCGCTCGTTTCATTCCGATCATCCGCACTTTTGCGCCGATTTTGGCTGGAGTAGGGAATATGAGCTACAAGGATTTTATCTCATACAACATCGTCGGCGGTTTTGTATGGTCTGTAGGCGTTTCCGCTCTGGGTTTCATGCTCGGTGCGATCATGCCGAATGCAGACTCGTATATCACGCCGATCGTTGTTCTAATCATAATCGTCTCGCTTGTTCCGCCAACAAATGAATATATTAGATCAAGAAAGAAGCATTAAAATCAAAGTAGAATAATGCTTCCAATTAGGAGTTCTCGCGCTTTTGTTTTTACATATCTGCCGCTTACCCATAGACAGACACGGTCAGGCACGGCCTTTTGGATTTTACCTTTACTTGCTACAATATAGCCAATGAAGACGTCTACCTTCTTTAAGCTTTTTCCTCCGCCGAAATTCTTGGAAATGCCTTGTGCCGGCATCGATATTTCCGACTCGTCTGTGCATGTATTGATGTATCGTCACGCGCATCGCGGGTTGAAAATAGATCGTTTTGGTTCGAGACCGCTGGCAAAAGGCGTGGTAGAGAACGGTATTATCCGTGACCAAAAAGCTCTGATCGATGTCGTAAAATCCCTAGCCGATGAATTAAAGGTAACCTATGTAAAAGCGTCTCTGCCAGAGGAGAGAGTGTATCTTTTCAAGACAGAAGTGCCGGATGGCACAGCCGCCGAGATACACGAGAACATATCCTTGCGCTTGGATGAAAATGTGCCGTTGCCGCCAGATGATGCGGTATTTTATTTCGATCTAATCAGAGATCTCTTGCCAAAAGGCGAACACACGGCCTCTGTCTCGGTCGCTCCGAGGAAATTTGTCGAAGAATATCTGTTCATACTCGAATCAGCCGGGCTTTTGCCGATATCGTTCGAAGTGTTGCCGAAATCTTTAGCGCGTGCCATCGTGCCGTCGACTGACACAGACACAAAATTGATCATTCACCTCATGGATGGGAAAGCCGGCTTTTATATAGTGGACGAAGGCGTCGTGCTATTCACTTCGACCGTACCATGGAATTCTCAAGACACCATACACGAATCAGATATCGAGCCCATTCATTCAGAGATGAGCAAAGTTTACGGATATTGGGGAGAGCATGGTCAGGGTGACGGGGTGAGCGAGATCATACTCTGCGGCCACCATGCTAGCAGAATATCCGCGGCGCTAGCTGGATCCAAGGATCCTCTGCTAAATATACGCGTAGCAGATGTATGGGTTAACGCCTTTTCTTATGATGCCTATATTCCCCCGATTTCACAAGACGAGTCTCTTCAATATGCTGTGGCGGCCGGTCTCGCCTTGCCGAAACGCCGTTAAATCAAAACCATGTACCACGCTCTTCTTCCTCCAAAAACCGTCAAAGCGTTAAAAGCCGAGTATCGCGCCAGATTTTTTGTCGTGTTTCTTTTCTTTGTCTCGTTAGCCATTATCATATCTGCGGTTTTTCTTTTCCCTTCATACCTCATATCCAGTTTGGCGGAAAACTCTGCCGCGGTCAATGCACAATCTGCCGAAAATAGCATTGCCACCGGCACAGCTGTCATAAAGGCCGGCTTGTCATCCGCTGGGTCTCTCGTCTCGTCTATCTCGTCTTTTGTTTCTCCTGCAATTTCTCCGGTCATTATGCATATAGCTGACCTCCGGCCAAAAGGCATTTCGATCGATTCATTAGATGTTTCCAACGACGGTTCTGGTCATTTGACTATTACTATCCAAGGCACGGCTCTCACTCGAGACGACCTAGTGACATTTAGGAATATCATCCAAGGGGATAAGGATTTTTCCGGCGTGGATGTGCCGATTTCCGATCTTGCATCAGCTATCGATATCCAGTTTTCCATGCAGATGTCGTATTCTTTGCCGGCGGCACCATAAATACCATGAGAAAACTCCGTTCACAACATTATCTGCTTCTCACTCTGTCTGTTTTGGCCATTTTTGCCGCCAGCTCGGCCTATGCTTTTATGTATATCGATACTGTCAAAGAAGCACAGGACGAATCTATTGTGAAAGCGGAAGCTGCCGCTGCTGCCGAACAATCCCTCCAAGCAAAAAATATGGAGACTACATACGATAATACTGTAGCTGATAGGGAGCTGCTGCCGTCGTTTCTGATCTCTGCTAATGATGCGGTGCCGTTTATTGACGCGGTCGAAGCTATCGGTCCTGCCACTGATGCAAAGATCTCGATTTCATCGCTTTCCTCAGGAACTGGCGGCAATTCGTCTGTTCCAGTCGTCACTGCGGATATATCAGTAGTCGGCTCCTGGGGCAATGTCATGCGTGCCATCCAGATGGTCGAAAATATGCCATATGCCATTTCTGTAGGGAGCATCAATCTAGACGTTCTGTCCGGTGGAAACTCATCGGCAAAATCCGCTTCGAGATGGACAGCCGTCATCGATATATCCGTACTATCATCAACATGAATATAAAAAAATATCTACATTGGAAGAAATCCAGCAAGCCGGTCTATTCGTCTGAACACGTCTCCTTCTTTGAGAGTCTAGGCGAAGACGCCTATGTAGGTTGGGTTGTGATCACATCGATCAGCATCACGATAGCCATAGTTCTCATCGTTTTTGCTGGGCGGCTATTTTTTCTCGTTCAATCTGGGAGAATCGTTTCTCCTCAGCAAATCGTCTCATCGCCTAGCCGCAATGATTTTGACCAAAAGGGCATGGACAATTTGGTTGCCAGTTTTTCTGCAAAAGCTTCGTCATCGGTTGCCCTTCTAAAGGGGTACGATGGCCCACCCGATCCATCGCAATAGTCATAGCTCCATTGCGGCGTTCTTTTCTTCTGCTATAGTGCTCCACATACGCTCCCGTAGTTCAATGGATAGAACAGGACTCTTCTAAGGTCTTGATGTAGGTTCGATTCCTACCGGGAGCACAACCATCAATTTTGGGCCGGTTGACGATCTCCTGAAAGGCGATTGACGGCTTCAAACATATCTTTTTCCCCTCCGCCTGCCGGTTCGAGGTGAAAATGTTGAGCATTTCACGGGCATCTTCAGGAGTTGCCAATTTATGGCTCAACCACGCATTACCGGCCAATTCGAGGAAAATTTCAATCTTGTCCGGCGATGAGCCGTTGCTGCGTGCCACATTGGCCAGATTCTCCTCCACGGCTTTCTGTTCAAGCAGCAGGCTTTTCTTCCGTTCCTCGAACATGGATTTGTCCAAGGATTGGTCGAGATAGGCATCGGTCAAACGGTTGAGCCGGTCTTTGATCTGGCTCTGCTTCAAATCGAGGCTTTTGGTTTCCTCCTCCCGCCGGCCCGCCCAGGTCGCCTTGAGCGTCGAGATGCGGGACTTGTAATATTCCCGTTCCCGGTCGTCATACCGGACTTTTTGGAAGAATCGCGAGACTTCCGTGCTGATCGTTTCCTCCCGCACACAGGACTGGGGACAATTCTTGGTATGGCATCGGTAATACACATGGCCTTTTTGTTGTTCTGCAATGAGGGAATACCTGTCCATCCTCGCCTATCATTGTGTAGCGCTTTACATGCAACCTGTAATTTCCATCTGTCATCTCGATAGTGTAGATGTTGAAGCTGCGCGTTTTATCCTTTCGGTCACAAGATTTCGCTGACGAACCTACCATGCTTTGGACAAAGGGTCTGCTATACAAACCTTTTACAATGCGTTTAAGATACAACTTCGTCGTTGTGAAGCCATTCCTTGACTCGAATAAAACTTTCAATATCGCCGTGGTCGGTCAGGTCTCCCGAGACGATCACTCTGTCGAAGTCGCGACCTTGAAACCGACTCTGAATCTGTTGCAAGTGGCTAATGGAGTGGGAAAGACCTTCTGGTGGATCCTTTGCCGTTCCGTTAGAAAAATGCAAATCTGAAATATGAGCGATTGTAAACGATGTCATGGATTTGTGAGACAGTCTGAAAGAAATGGGGTTGCAATGTCAATGTGATTCGCCACAAAAAAGCCCGATTGTTAATCGGGCGTGAGTGAAACAGGTTTTCGTACATACAAGGCGCCATTGGCCTTCCGGCGCAAAATACCAACCTGAAGCAGTTGGGACAGATAACCTTTCGCCATCTCCAAATCCGCTGATGAACCTTCAACTTGCGCATATTCTTCAAGTAATTGCGACTCGGAAAATACGCCAAGCCTGAATATTACCGTGATAAGACTGGTTCTTCCGGTCACTATTTGTTTTGGCATAACGCGCTCCTTTCTAAACTGATAAGTATTTTACCTAACCGGCAGTCTTTTGCAATGCCAATCCAACGCCTCCAATTATTGAAAACTTGACTGGTGATTTTGTCGTCTCTGGCAAGTCGACATCCCTTCACTCACTCCACCACTGCGATACCATCATCCTGACCATCCACCAATGGATCGGTTGCATCCGAGCGATGCTGAAAACCAGAGAGCGCCGACAAATCGGGCAACTCGCCTCGCGTATTCAATGTTGCCAGTGTATCAATAATTCGATCCCAAATTCGGGGCATGTCTCGCTCTGGGCACAAAACTAGCCATATTTCACTGAAGCATTTCCACAAGTTATGCACTATCAGTATGATTGATGGTGGTATAATTGATGCGGGTCAATGATTTATTTATCAGCATAATTTTTTAATAAAAAAATGAAAGCAACACACATTGTTTCCTTCATCCTTTTAGCCATCGGTGGCTTGAACTGGGGTCTTGTGGGTCTTGGCGGTTGGTTTGGTGGAAACTGGAATATCGTTAACTTGCTCCTTGGCTCATGGTCATGGCTCGAGAATCTCGTTTATGTCCTCGTAGGCGTCGCTGCTCTTGTCCTCATCTTCACTCACAAGAAGACATGCAAGAACTGTGAAAAAGGTGTCGCTCCAGCCGCTCCAGCGATGTAATTGAAAGCCAAAATCGTCTCTGTTCACATTGTGATGAATGGAACTTATGAACGTAAAATCCGCAGGGCGAAACGCTTTGCGGGTTTTATGTTTATTTCGCATTTGCTTCTCTATGCATCTCCGAAAACAGCGCAACCGTCCTGCCGAAATCTTTTTCATCGACGATGAAGATCAATTCTGTGGGAGTCGACACTAATTCTTCTATATTCACTCTGGCGCGGGCAGTCACTGATAGGAGCGAGAAAAAAGTATTGGGTATGCTAAAGACCTCAGGATCAAAGGATATCCCGATCGCCGCTAGATTGCGATTGGTGATCTTTGGCTTTATCTTGAAATGCTTCAATACTTTGCTTTCTATATTGGAAGAGCAGATGACGTCTACTTCTGTGGCACCCATTGTTATGGTGAAAAAATCTTCCTCGGAAACAGAGATATTCTCATGGAATGATTCTAGTTTGATCATAAAATCATTGCTTTTTTCATAAGCGATCTCGGATAGAGGCAATTTTGTGGTGATGTTTTTTATTGCTACGCTATGTATGAGCGGTTTTTCTTTCTTGAATTCTTTTCTCAGCCGGGATAGGGAGACTACCAAGCTGGCGATCGTGGTCTTTTTCTTTGCGAGAAGCTCTACTTTTGGCCGTATCTGGTATGCATAGCCGCTCATGTTCATGTATCCGTTCGTCAGGGAATAATAAGCTTCTATATCCCCGAGCATTATGTCTCGTACGATCGGCTGTATCTTTATCATGTAAGATATTCTAACAAGTTTAACAAAAAGTTCAAATACCAATGTAAATGTTAAAAAGTTTGACTTTTATTTTGTAAGAAAATATTCTTTAAGCCAGACACAGGGTTTTTGTCATATCGGCGAAAATCGCTATGCTCTTTTTTGAAAGGAAGATTATGTGCAATGAAAGCGAATACGGATGTTCTGTCGGCGGGGCGCTCGAAAGGAAAGACATCGAGCCGCTTTTGGTAAAAATGAAACAAGGAAAGATAAAGCCAAAACATCTCAAGTGGTTCCTGGGACTGACAGAGGATGAGCTCGACATGCTTTCCAATAAAATCCACAGCGGCAAACGTTTATGCGGCGGCACGGCGGAGATATTTTAACTTGACGTAGCCAAAGAGCCATCGTTCACAAAGCCAGCAGCATCCGAAAGGGGAAAATGTTCGCTGGCTTTTATTTTAAATACGATATGTATCTTAATCCGATATGTTTGGTGTGTTTATGATGTGCAGACTGGCGAAATTATCTGTGGCGGTGATACAATTAGGGGCATCATATATAGAAAAATAAAATGAAAAATTTATACAAAAAGCTCAAGAAGGTGTTTTGGAAAGCAAAAGTCGTTGCGGCGATATGTTATTACGGCAATCCAGCTAAAAAAATGAAGATCGTCGGCGTCACCGGTACGAACGGCAAGACCACGACAGCTACGCTCCTATATCGCATTGCCACTAGATTGGGATACAAATCTGGGCTTGTCAGTACCGTCGAAAACATTGTCGTAAAAGAGGTCAGACCAGCCACTCATACCACCCCGGATTCGTTCTCCTTGCATAAATTGTTCAAAGACATGGCAGACAATGGCTGTGAATATGTATTTATGGAAGTATCATCGCACGCTCTGGATCAGGGCAGGGCGGCGGGGATCGATTTTACCGGCGGGATTTTCACCAATCTGACCCAAGACCATTTGGATTATCACAAGAGCTTCGAGAACTATTTTCAGGCCAAGAAAAAGCTCTTTCAGTCGCTTCCCGCGGAGAGCTTTGCTATCTCTAACACCGACAATGAATATGGGGAAAGGATGCTAGAAGGGATAAAAGCCAGAAAGTTTTCTTATGGTTTCAATCGAGACGAAGATTTTCATGGAGAGATAAGAAAGATATCCTTTGACGGATTGGAGCTTTCTTTCAATGGAGAGAATATCAGATCAAAGCTGTTGGGCAAGTTCAATGCCTACAATCTGCTCGGCATTTGGAGCGCTTGCAAGCTCCTCGGCTTTGATATGGGGAAAGTGGATGCGATTTTGAAAGACATAGACCCGCCCACTGGAAGATTCCAACATTTTATTTCTCCCAGCGGCGTTTTGACCATAGTGGATTATGCACACACGCCGGACGCCCTGGAAAATGTCCTCCAGACGATCAAAAAATCTTTTGTCGGAGCAAAGATCATCTCGGTCTTTGGCTGCGGCGGCGATCGCGATCCGATAAAGCGGGATATAATGGGCAGGATCGGCTCGGAGCTTTCTGACATAGCCATTTTTACTTCAGACAATCCGCGGAGCGAGGATCCTGAAAAAATAATCGATCAAATGAAGACAGGATTATCTGCGGATGAGGCAAGAAAAATAAAAACCATTCCGAACAGGCATGAGGCGATCTTGGAAAGCGTACGGCTTGCCAAAAAAGGGGACATCATCCTATGCGCTGGCAAGGGGCACGAGGATTATCAGGAGATCAAAGGCATCAAGCATCATTTTAACGACACGGAGGAATATAAAAGGGCTTTTGGTATTTAGCGACTTCACGCACTCACTCAGCTTGCTCTGCTTTTCATGCTTCGGTCGCTTTTTCTATTTTAGATTTCTGTGCGCCCTAAGGGACTTGAACCCCTGACCTTTCCCGTGTAAAGGGACTGCTCTACCAACTGAGCTAAGGGCGCGTATGAAGATTCAAGATGCAAGATCTAAGAAAACGCGACTTGATTATCCAATAATCCTAGAATAGCTTATAATGGCCTTACTTTCAAGAAGGTTTTTTATTCTTGGATTATGAATCATGAATCTTGAACCTATTCAGATCATCTATGAAGACGCCGATATCGCCGCCGTGAACAAGCCGGCGGGTTTGATCGTGCACTCCGATGGCCGAAAAATTAAAGAAGGCGAGACGAAAGAGCCGACATTGGCAGATTGGGTGTTAAAGACTTTTCCGTCGTCAAAAGACGCTGGCGAACCGATGCACCAAGCTGACGGAGAACCGCTTCTTCGCCCAGGCATAGTCCATCGTCTCGATCGAGACACGTCAGGCATCATGCTCGTCGCAAAGACCGCAAAGGGCTTTGCACATCTAAAAAAACAATTTCAGGATCGTACTATCCAAAAAAAATATCTGGCTTTTGTTCACGGGATTTTTGAAGACAATTACGGCATCATCGACCGGCCTATCGGCAGGAGCTCGACGGATTTCAGGAAGAAGTCTGCCCATGCGAGCGCGGAAGGCGAAATGCGTCCGGCGATGACTTGGTATGTGGTCAAAGGATCTGCTCGGGTAGAATCGCCGGATCCTCCTCACCATCTTATCCCGGTATCATTCATCGAAGCAGAGCCAAAGACCGGCCGCACGCACCAGATCCGCGTTCACATGCAGGCAGTGAATCATCCTGTTGTGTGTGATCCGCTGTATGGCTCTGGCAAGCCGCACATCCTCAGCTTTGAACGGCTTGCCCTGCATGCGCGCTCTATCTCTTGGGATTCTATCGATGGCAAGAGAATGAAAGCCGAGGCGCCATTGCCACAGGATTTCAAGGATGCTTTACAAAAATATTTTCCGGGTGTAAGGTTGATTTAAACTTTGAAAATTAACAATCAAATTAAGGAAAGGAGGCCCTTATGGGCGACATATTTGCAATGGCGGCAGAAACGACTGAAGAAGAAAAAAAGTTTCGAAAAAAGTTCTATCTACAGAAAGGTGTCGAAAGAAAAGATGATTTCCTCTACACTCTTTTCAAATGTCTTTCTGATCAAACTGGCGGTCACAAATCAAAAGTCCTTAAGCTTGCGGAGGATATAGAGAAATACAACAAAGAAAAGGACTTTGCAAATCAAGTCAAAAATATTTTGCCGATTCTTTTTACGGGTGAGGGCATGTGTGATGACGATACATCACTTGTAGCATGGCTGAGATTGCTTCTTTGGGCGGGTGAATGTCATTTTACTTTTCCTCTGCTTAAGGGCATTTCGCCTTTTGTTGACAAAGAATTTCGAGCCGTAAGACATCGGCATCCTATCTACAGTGGAATAACATTGCCAACTATCGCCAGACTTTGGCCGACTCGAACTCAAAAGGGAGTTGTAACCAAGAATAACGATAGTATTGTGATCACATGCCCATATGGACTAGTGATACATGTCGTTGTCAATTCTGAACGATAAAGCTTTTTCATCAAGCCCGGACCACGCGTTCGGGCTCTTCTTTTTTCTTGACCTAATTTACAATGTACTTACATTGTCATACATCAGTTAAAAGAGTATATAACACCACCTGTTTTTCTCTTTTCTTGCACAAAAAAGCGCCGCATGATAAGGTATCTGCATTATGGCAAACAAAGTGATCTCGCCGGCCGTTGACACCGCAAAGCTCGCGGTTCTTGACTTGCGCGCCGGCGACACTGTCCGTGTCTGGCAAAAGATCAAGGAAAAAGACAAATTCCGTCTTCAGGCCTTTGAAGGGCTCGTCTTGGCTAGAAAGCACGGCAGTCAGGCAGGCGCCACTTTTACTGTCCGCAAGGTCGTCGATGGCGTCGGCGTCGAGCGTATTTTTCCGCTTTATTCTCCAGCGATAGACAAAGTCGAGCTCATCAAGCGCTCGAAGATCCGCCGTGCAAAGCTCTATTTCATCCGCGAAAAGGCCGCCAAGGAAATCCGTCACCAGATGCGCCGCATCATGGACACGCCTGACCCTATCGTCGAAAATGTCGAAGCTGCTTCCGTTGATTCTACGTCCGAAGGAAAAAAGGAAGAAAGCAAAGAAGCAAAGAAATAGAAAGTTTCAAATAAATATCTGGTAAGGAGTGAGGTGTCTGCTTTTATGCCATGTTTACAATGTATATACATTGTAAACATGCTGTCAAAAAACGCATAACCATTTGGTTGCAAAAATAGCGGTCATTTTCTTCCGGCTGCGCTCGGACATTATGTACACTAGTCTGTATGCTCCTTACAAAACCTGTTTGCTCATTGGGCTTTTGTCTACTGGAAAGTTGAAAGTAATGAAAATATTGGGTATAGTAGGCGAGTCGCTGCAAGGTAAAAATCATAAGTATCGACAAAATAGAGCGCGGGTGGCGAAACTGGTAGACGCACTACCTTGAGGTGGTAGCGCCCATTTGGGCATGGAAGTTCAAATCTTCTCCCGCGCACAAAATAAAATCATGTTATACACACGCAAAGGCGATGCTGGCACAACAAAAGATTTTAAATCCGGTCTTGGCAAGCGTAAATCAAAGTCATCCTGTCAGACAGAGACACTGGGCGCATTGGACGAGCTCAATTCTTTCCTCGGTCTGATAAAAGTAAAATCGGCTGGCATGACTTGGAAAGTGCAAGGGAAATCGCCAGCGGAAATCATCCACTGGATTCAAAATTGCCTCTTTTCTGTCCAAGCGGAAACAGCAGGAGCTGATAAAAAGGTCGGCCAAGAAAAAGTAAATGCGATGGAGGAAATGATCGATGAAATAGAAAAAGAATTGCCGCCTATCAAGACGTTTTTTATCTCTGGTGGCACGGAATTGGCGGCGCTATTCGATATCTCTCGCACCATCGCCCGCAAGGCCGAGCGTCGCGCGGTAGCGGCGGGAGAAAAAAAAGAGATATCGTTAGACCCTACGACCTTGGCTTTCTTGAACCGGTTGTCATCGCTCATGTATGCTCTCGCTAGACTAACCAACCATAAAAGTGGTATAAAGGAAGTGCCGCCGAATTACCAATAGAAAAATATTGATGATCCGGTCGCGTTCGATTTTGCGTTTTGCGATCGAACATATGGTGCCTATGGTGTAATGGTTAGCACTAGAGCTTGTGGAGCTTTCAGTCAGGGTTCGAATCCCTGTAGGCACCCCATTGACAGCGGTCTAAATATGTGACCTAGTAGGTCGAGAGTGGTTCTAGACTGGTGTGCCTTTCTGTCATTTATAAACAAAGAAATAATAATATTCATACCTATGCCATCAATAAAAAGAGACAGTGTGGTAGATGAATTACATGGTCTAAAAATTCTAGATCCATATCGTTGGTTGGAGGATTCAAATAGTGCAGAAGTCAAAGATTGGATTAAAGACCAGAATCGACTCGTAGACGAATCTCTCAAAGACGATACATTCGAAGCTTTTTCCGGCGAGCTTACGAAGAATTTTAAAGTAGTCACTTTCTTGAATCCTGTCCCAGTGAATGGAAAATATTTTTATATGGAGCGTCAGCCCGATGAAGATCAAACAGTTTTGTATGTAAAGAAAGGGTTAGGTGGCACGCCGATGAAAATTTATGATCCAAACGGCAAACGAAAAGGGAATACTGTCACTATTGATTATTGGAGTCCGTCTAGAACAGGTAAGTATGTTGCTTATGGTATATCTGAAGGAGGTGATGAGATGGCTACAATATATATAAAAGATATAGATTCTGGTAAAGAATTATCTGAAAATATAGTGCGTTGCCGCCACTCAGCAGTGAGATGGTTACCTGATGATTCAGGATTTTTCTATACAAGAAATCCACGCCCAGGAACAGTTCCTAAAAATGAAGAGCATCTCCATACAAAAGTATTTTTTCATAAATTAGGCGATGATTCAGATATAGATAAGCTTATTTTCGGCGAAGGTCGTCCAAAAGACGACATGATAGGTCTCGGTATTTCTCCTGACGGTAGATATCTAAGCATTAATGTTTCCCAGACATGGACTGAGAATGATATCTATATTTATGATAATAAGATAAAGGAAATCAATCCTCTAGTGGTAGGCATTAAAGCTCAGTCATCAATCAGATTTTTAAAGGATAAGATATTGATTGATACCAATTACAATGCTAACAACTATCGAGTACTCTGGTCTACGTATGAAGGAATGTTCAGACACATTGATGAATGGAAGGAATTTATTTCTGAAAGAGAATTTTTGATTGAGTCTATTGGTGCGACTAATAGTAAGATATTTGTTGAGTATCTCGTAAATGCTTGTTCTCAAGTTGTCGAGTTCGATTATGACGGCAGAGAGGTTGGCAGTATACCTTTACCAAAATATTCAAATCTTGCAGGATTATCTGCACGAAGAGAAGAAGAAGAATTTTTCTACGGTGTTGATTCGTTCATTTTTCCAAGAATCGTCTATCGATACGATCCCGCTTCTAAAAAGTATGTTGAATATAGAAAAACAGAGAATCCGATCAATCCAGATGACTATGAGGTAAAGCAAGAATGGTATGAATCGAAAGACAAGACAAAGGTACCAATGTTTATCTTCCATAAGAAGGGAATTAAATTGAATGGCAATAATCCAACTATTCTCTATGGGTACGGAGGATTCGGTAATAATGAGCCCCCTTCATTCATGAGGAATTGGGTTCCATGGATAGAAAGAGGAGGAATATTTGCTATCGCTAATATTCGTGGTGGTGGCGAGTTCGGCGATGCGTGGCACAAGGGTGGTATCAAGGAGAAGAAACAAAATTCATTTGATGACTTTATTGCTGGTGCTGAACATCTTATCTCGCGCAAATATACTGACAAGCAACATATAGGAATATTAGGTGGAAGTAATGGTGGACTACTTGTGTCAGCTGTAGGTGTACAGAAACCTGACTTATTTAAGGCAATTTGTTCACGTGTACCGCTGACTGACATGGTTCGTTTTCCAAAGTTCGGTATTGCTATCAGATGGATTCATGAGTATGGAAATCCAGAAGTGAAAAAAGACCTTAAAAACATACTTAAATGGAGTCCGTATCATAATGTTAAAGAGGGAACTAAGTATCCTGATTTCTTATTCACCACCGCAAATAAGGATACGCGAGTTGATCCACTTCATGCTCGTAAAATGGCTGCTATTATTCAGAGTTCGAATAGTGATAATAAAGCTCTTGTGTTTACTGAGATGGATGCTGGTCATGGTTCAGGTAAACCTGTAATCAAGATTGTTGAAAGCCATGCTTTGGTGTTGTCATTCTTTGCGAGGGAGTTAGGTTTGACAATCTAGGTCCTTCAAAGAATCGAACTAACTTCTTCTCATAAAATACGGCTCTACCCATGTTCAGCGACCGAGTAGGTTCGATTCCCATTACTCACCCACGATTTCCCAAATAAAAAAGACCTACGACTCTGGTGAGTTTTCGGTCTTTGTGATTATTTCGATTCTATTTTGTCAGTCTCTGCCTTCGATGACTCAAGGACATGCATAGCAACTTCACTTGTTGCGACAATTAGCGATGCATTCTGGCACATCAGGGTATGTAAATGACCGTTTAAACATTCGGACGCGCCTTCGAGCATGCTTATACCGCATACAGGACACCGTAATCCACTTTTAGCCATAATCTTTTCTCCTTCCAGGAAGTACACTAACGCACCTTACGCTACGAGTCAAATTATTTGATGGAGCAGGAATATAACCGCTGTCTTCAAAAGTAAATGGCGGTTTTTTTATTTGTTTATACTCAAATAGGAACATACACACTAATATAATCTCTCCTCTCAAAAATAGTTCTCATATCATCCACGACGGCACCCTCGCTCTTTCACGGCTCAACACGGCTGTAACTTTGGCAGGGTGCCAAGTGGAATTGAACCTTTGTTATGTTTACAGTTCATTGTGGACTGTAAACATATTGAAAAACACAAATTGCTAATATATTAGCAAATTGCTAATATAGTAAATATATGCTTATTTTCAAGCGTACAATAGAAAACAAAATTAAGGAGAGGCTCCATAAAGGCAGAGCGATATTAATTTTTGGACCCAGGCAGGCGGGTAAGACTACACTTTCGAAAAAGATTCTTGAGGCATACGGAAAAGGTGGTGAGTACTTCAATTGTGAGCTTTCTACTGTCCGCAAGAATTTCGAAGTTGGAAAACCCGAACTCCTGAAGGGTATGATTGGCGACAAAAAGATCGTCGTCTTTGACGAGGCACAAACAATCGAAGACATTGGAGCGATCCTAAAATCTTTTATAGATACCTATCCAGATATCCAAATTATTGCCACAGGTTCATCCTCATTCGATCTTGCAAATAAAATCAATGAGCCGCTTACTGGTCGGGCATTTGAATTCATACTTTACCCACTTTCTATTGCGGAGATTATGCAGACCGTTGGTAGTATTTCTATGAGTGAGCTTCATGATTATATGCGTCTCGGGACATATCCCGCCGTCGTAGCCGAGAAAGATCTAAAGATCAAGGAAGATCTTCTTAAAAATCTTGCCACGAACTATCTTTACAAGGACGTCTATACATTTGAGTCGATTCGCAACCCGCGAATATTTAAAAATCTCATCAAAATGCTCGCGCTTCAGATTGGATCACTCGTGTCGGTAAACGAGTTGGCGCTATCGTTGGGCGTGAGCAGAGCTACGGTCGAAAAATATATCAAGCTTTTGGAGCAGTCATATGTCATAAAGATAATAAGACCATATTCACGAAATCCTCGAAACGAGATAAAAAAGGCATTCAAAATATATTTCATTGATACTGGCGTCCGAAATGCCGTTATAGATAACGTATCCATGTTGAATGATAGGCAGGATAAAGGGGCTCTCT
The DNA here is from genome assembly GCA_964565685.1 of uncultured Candidatus Saccharibacteria bacterium. Taxonomy (GTDB): domain Bacteria; phylum Patescibacteriota; class Minisyncoccia; order Phycocordibacterales; family PALSA-1337; genus JAGWNR01. The sequence goes on along the minus strand of CAZMFR010000004.1, from coordinate 6,045 downwards.
TCGAAAACTTCTTTATCATGGAAAGATTCAAAATCAATTCTACGGAAGCTTTTCCCGCACAGGTCATGTTTTGGCGGACGCGTACAGGTGAAGAAATAGATGTGGTTGAAGAACTTGAAGGGAAAATTTCAGTATACGAATGCAAATGGAATAATGAGAAGCAGACCTCGTTCGATTCTTTTCTGAAGAAGTATCCCGAAGCGAAAACACAGATTGTATCGCCAGAGGATTTATTATAGTTTATGGTCTATGCTCGCTGACGACGGACAAATCAAGTTATTCATGACGTTGTTTCTCGGTCAATGATCCGAAGCCGCGCAGTATTCACAAAGCTAGTGTGTGGGACATGCTTTTGCATCATGCCCCGTATCGGCAACTGTACCTCTATTTCGACGCGAAGTTCGTAGATGATTCCTACTCATGCCGCGACTACAAAGGGTCGCATTGGGCATTGGATCGCTTCAGGCAGTTTGCGCGGATAGTCTCAAAAAACGGCCAAAAGGGGATAACTCCTTGTCCTATATTTTTTAGTGGGGTATATAATTATGTGCAGAGTCAACCTTAAACCCTTTGAAATATGGAAAATAACGCGCCAGAAATGCCCGTCGAAAAATCCATCGTGTTGAAGTTCTACACGATGCTCCGTGAGGAGATAAACAGTCCGTTCAATGAATGGGTGACAGGAGAATCGGTCGGTCACACGCCGGCGTTCGAAGAAAAGCTCATTCATTTTGAAGCGCATGGAGGTCACAGAGGTTTGCGCGAACGATTCTTTCGTGAAAATCCCGGTGCCCGATTGCTCATTGCTTGACGTCAGTCAAGCAAACATAGCTCACAGCGGACCATCTCGGTCCGCTCTTTTGTATTTTGAATTTCAACCCGGAAAATCCAGGCCTCGACTTATGGATATGATAGAATGTCTGTCATGAAAGATGCACTCATTTCTTGCCGCAATAAAATGATCCACGGATCATATCTGTGCGTCCTAAAGCCGTTTTTTTTCCTCCAAGATCCAGAGAAGGTGCATGATTATATGACGTGCGTCGGATCGATTCTCGGCAAATATTCTCTCGGACGAGCCAGCGCACGCTGGTTATTTGCTTATAAAAACGAATCATTATCGCAGAATGTGCTGGGAATACATTTCGAGAATCCTATCGGCCTTTCTGCCGGCTTTGACAAGAACGCGGAAATGACGGATATCCTTCCTTCGGTTGGCTTTGGCTTTGCAGAAGTCGGATCTGTGACCGGGGAGAAATGCGCCGGCAACCCAAAGCCGCGCCTATGGAGATTGCCAAAATCAAAAAGCTTGGTCGTTTGGTACGGGTTAAAGAACGACGGCTGTGACGCTGTCTCAAAAAAACTCTCAGGAAAACATTTTGATATCCCCATCGGTGCGAGCGTGGCCATGACGAATTGCGCAGAGAATCTCGTCTTGGAAAATGCCATTGGAGACTTTGCCAAGGCCTTTAGGACGATGGAACCGGTCAGCGACTATATAACGGTCAATATCAGTTGTCCGAACGCCAAAGGAGGTCAACCATTCATCGATCCACAAAAGCTCGATCAGCTTTTCAATGTTTTGGATAAAATCCCGACAAAAAAGCCAGTCTTCATAAAGCTTTCTCCGGACCTTTCGCATGATGAGATCGATTCGATGCTCGATGTGGTCTACAAGCACAGGATTGACGGCATTATCAGCACCAACTTGACCAGAAAGAGGGATAACCCAATAGTCGTCGATGAAAAAGTTCCTGCTGTCGGCGGCATGAGCGGAAAAGCAGTCAGTGATCTGTCCGATGATACGCTCGCATACATAAGCAGGAAGCAAAAGGCGAGAACAAAAGACGATAATGAAAGCAAAAAACTGATCCTCATCGCATCCGGCGGCGTTTTTACAGCGTATGATGCATATAAAAAAATCCGTTTTGGTGCATCGCTAGTTCAAATGATAACGGGCATGATATATGAAGGTCCGCAAGTCATTAGCGAAATAAACCGCGGGCTGACCGAGCTTTTGAAGAGAGACGGATTTGCGGACATAAGCCAGGCAATCGGCGTCGATGTTGAAGGGTAGACCTTCAACACTGTGATATAATCTGCTCATGACCAAAATATTTATAACAAGGAAAATCCCAGATGTCGGCATTAAAATGTTGGTGGACAAAGGGTACGCGGTCGATATCTATCCAAAAGACAGAATAATGAGCCAAAAAGAGCTCGTTCGTACCCTAAAAAACGGCTCTTATGACGGCGTCATCAGTTTGTTGACCGACAAGGTCGACTCGAGAGTGTTCGACGCCGCCAAGACAGTCAAGATATTCGCCAATTATGCCACCGGCTTTGATAATATCGATCTGATCGAAGCGAAAAAACGCGGCATCGCCGTTTCAAATGCTCCTGCTCTGCAGACCTCTGAATCTGTGGCGGAACATGCTCTAGCTTTGGCGCTTGCCCTAGCTGCCAGAATCGTAGAGGCAGATGAATTTGTCCGTAAGGGCAAGTACAAGGGCTGGGACCCGATGCTTTTTATCGGAATGGATATTCTGGGAAAAACTATCGGCATTGTAGGAGTCGGCCGTATCGGAGGCAAAGTCGCTCATTATGCGAGCGGGCTTGGTCTAAAGGTCATTTACACAGATATCACAAGGAACGAGCAAATTGAAAAAGAAAGCGGCGCGGTTTATTGCGCTTCTATCGATGAACTTTTGCCAAAAGCTGACATAATAAGCATCCATGTTCCTTTGCTCGACTCGACACATCACCTCATCAACGAAGCGCGGCTAAAGATGATGAAGCCGACGGCTTTTTTGGTCAACACTTCTCGCGGGCCGGTCGTCGACGAGATCGCTTTGACCAAAGCGCTCAAGGAAAAGACACTCGCCGGAGCTGCGCTCGATGTGTTCGAATTCGAACCAAAGCTTTCGCCAGGCCTCGCAAAGCTGCCGAATGTCATTTTGACGCCGCATATCGCTTCGGCAAGCTTGCAGACTCGCGACGAGATGTCGGAAATCGCGGCGAATAATATCATAGATTTTTTTGAAGGGAGAGTGCCTAGGAATAGTGTGATAAACTAGTGAATAAAGTTGAAAGTCAATAAAATCTGTAAAGTAAATACGGACACTCCTAGCTTTACATGCTTTAAGGACTTTATATGCTTATAATAAGTAATAAGATGAATTCTAAAACTCCAAGCATAGAAATGGGCAAATTGATCCTCGCTCGCCATCATGAATCAGAGTGGAACAAGCTCGGCAAATGGACAGGCGTCACTGATGTCGGTTTGACCCAATATGGTTTTGAAATGGCAAAGAAGATGGGAGAATTGATCAAGGACGTTCATATCGACCAAGCATTCACCTCGGCTCAGAAGCGCTCATTGCAGACGCTTTTGTCTATGGAAGAAGGCATTGGCATCGATGTTCCGATAACGCGCAGCGCCGCTCTGAACGAGCGAGATTACGGCGATTACACAGGCAAGAACAAATGGGAGATGGAAAAGCTCTTGGGCGAGAAAAAATTCAAGGAAGTGCGGCGCGGCTGGGATTGCCCATTGCCTCATGGCGAATCTCTAAAAATGGTCTATGATCGCACCGTCCCCTACTTTTTAAAAGAGATTTTTCCGCTGGTCAAGAGCGGCAAAGATGTCTTGATCGTGACTAGCGGCAATTCTCTGCGCACTATCATAAAATATATTGAACGTGTCTCTGATTCTGGTATCGCCGATGTAGAAATGCCTTTTGGTGCTATCATAATATATGATTTAGATGGCGACGGACATGTTTTAAAAAAGGAGTCCCGCTATGTAGAATCAAAGGTGAACGCGTGAAAAAATTCGAAAATCATATAAAAATAAATGAAAAACACCGACAAAAACACAAAAGCACAGATCGTGGCGACCATTGGGCCTGTCTCTTCAAATGAGAAGACCATCAAGAGAATGGTAGAATGCGGTCTCAATGTGGTCAGGTTGAATTTTTCTTGGGCAGACATGAAGATCCACACTGATCAGATAGGGATCGTCAGAAAAATCGAAGGGGAATTGAATCGAAGGATCCCGATCATCGTCGACTTGCCTGGTCCGCGCGTCCAGGAAAAGGAGGGTCATACATATAATCATCACGCCATGCATTCTATAACTAAACATGACGAGGAATTCATAAGATTCGCAGCAGAACAGGGCGTGGAATATGTGGCAGTGTCTTTTGTCGGCACTGCGAACGATATCGTCATGTGTCGTCGATTGATAGGAGAAAATCATGGCAGTCAAAAGATCATCGCAAAGATAGAGCGCAAGGTCGCTCTGGGATCTCTCGACGAGATAATCGCCGCGGCCGATGCGGTCATGGTGGCCAGAGGCGATCTAGGTAACGAGGTTCCCCTTGAACAGATCCCCTTTATCCAAGAAAAGATCATCGGCAAAGCCAAGTCTACCGACAAGCCCGTAATTGTGGCCACACAAATGATGCTGTCGATGGTGAATAACCCGACACCAGAACGCGCCGAAGTGACTGATGTCGAGAATGCGGTGTGGCAGGGCGCCGATGCAGTCATGCTTTCCGAAGAAACCGCCGAAGGCAGATATCCGATAGAATCGGTAGCGATGATGGAGAAGATAATAGTCGAGACAGAGAGGCATATGGAGGGTAGGGAAAAGATAAATACATTATAAAAATAGATCAAGGATTTATGATGCAAGATCAGATAATAGGAACCAGGCAATTTTTTACAAGGAAGACAAAAAATTGTGCGTTCATTCTTGAATCCAAAATCCTAAATCTTGAATCCAAAATCAATTTTTAAAATCATGTCAAAGATCAAATCATTGAAAGCGAGAGAAATAATCGATTCGCGCGGAAATCCGACGGTAGAAGTTTTTTGTGAGCTTGAGTCTGGTGCAAAGGATGTCGCAGGCGTTCCTTCTGGTGCGTCCACCGGCATCCACGAGGCGCTTGAACTGCGTGACGGCGACAAAAAACGCTATAACGGCTTAGGGGTTTTGAATGCCGTAAAGAACGTAAACGAAGAGATCTTTAATCTCGTCAAAAGCAGAGAACTCGACCAGAAATCTCTGGACGAGGCGATGATGCGGCAGGATGGCACGCCGAACAAGTCAAAATTTGGGGCGAATGCGATTCTCGGCGTCTCACTGGCATTCGCGCGAGCTTGTGCCAAGGAGCAAGGGATCGAGCTATACGAATATCTTGGGAATATCGCTGGAAACAAGAATTTCACTTTGCCCCAGCCGGCATTCAATATTATAAACGGCGGCAAACATGCGGATAGCGGCCTCGATATCCAGGAATTCATGCTCATTCCCAGGGATTTTTCTTCTTTTAAAGAAAAAGTCAGAGCCGGAGCTGAAGTCATAGATTCCTTGAGAAAGATATTGAAAGGGAAAGGAGACGTCGTCTCTGTCGGTGATGAGGGCGGCTTTGCCCCACAGCTCGGTTCGAACGAAGAAGCGCTCGATGTGATCGTAGAAGCGATACGTGCCGCCGGATATTCTACCGGCGAGGTAAAGATCGGCATCGACGCCGCCGGCTCGAGCTTCTATGAGAACGGCAAATACAATTTGAGGATAGCCGGCAAGAAAAAGAAGATGACGAGCGACAAGATGATCGGTTGGTACGAAGAGCTCGTCAAAAGATATCCGATCATATCGATCGAAGACGGCTTGGCCGAAGACGACTGGGACGGCTTTGCAAAATTGACAGCAGAGCTCGGTGGAAATGCCGTCATCGTCGGGGACGATCTGACAGTCACGAACGTAAAGAGGATACAGATTGCGATCGACAAGAAAGCGATCAATTCTGTCTTGATAAAAGTAAACCAGATCGGCACGTTGACCGAGACGATCGAAGCGATCCAGCTCACAAAGAAGCAGGGTTGGATCCCTTTCATTTCCCATCGTTCCGGCGAGACGGCAGACACATTCATCGCTGACCTCTCTGTCGGTCTCTCTTGTCCTTTCATAAAATCCGGCTCGCTTGTCCGCGGCGAGCGCGTTTGCAAATACAATAGGTTGATGGAGATTGAGGATAA
>CAZMFR010000003.1:0-85279 GCA_964565685.1 uncultured Candidatus Saccharibacteria bacterium | reverse complement strand
GTCGTCAGTTCGTGGTTTGAATTGTTCCCTTAAGTGGGGTAACGAACGCAACCCTCGTTGCCTGTTATATATGTCAGGCGAGACTGCCCACGATTTTGTTCACAAGGCGCTTTAATTTTTAGCGGCTTGCGGGTAGAATCGTGGGAGGAAGGCGAGGATGACGCCAAGTCAGCATGGCCCTCTGATACCCTGGGCTACACACGTGTTACAATCGCATCTACAAAAGGACGCCAAGCCGATAAAAGGCGGAGCCAACCCTCTAAAGGATGCGCCAGTTCGGATTGAGGTCTGCAACTCGACCTCATGAAGCCGGAATCGCTAGTAATCGCAGATCAGCACGCTGCGGTGAATACGTTCTCAAGTCTTGTACTCACCGCCCGTCAACTCAAGGGAGTTGGGAATACCCGAAGTCCGCCGCATGGCGGCCTAAGGTAAGCTCAATGACAGGGAGTAAGTCGTAACAAGGCACGGGTAGCGGAAGCTGCTCGTGGAAATTTTCAAGGTGAAAAACGTTCTCATTCGATTTATCGAATGATGACTTAATGTGTCGATCGTGCTGAGAAGTCTTTGACTTCGAAGTACGAATGTCCAGCTGTGGACTCAAACTATAGCCTCAGCCAAGAGAAGATGATTGGCATACATGGGCTTTCTCTATAGAAAAGCTCATGGATGAACGGAACAAAAGAGAGGACGTTTCAATGAAAAAAGGAAAAGCCGTAGAGCACGAGTTCTGCGGTTTTTCTTTTACAAAATTATGATAAGAGTACAACTACTAAAGATTCCTTAGTAGTTCAAAAAATATTTGATATAATATACTCATGAAAAAGAAATCCACAAAAAATGGTTTCTACTTTGACGACTGCGCAATTTGCCGGGCGATGAAAATGGCCGACGAAAAAAGCCGAGATCTATCGTTTGGCGAGCTAAAGGATGCATTTGCGGAAGCTAACAAGAATCGTCCTTATGAACAAAGACCTGAAGTATTGAGTGAAGCAAAAAAAGCATCAAAAAATAAATGAAAATTCCTCAATCGCAAATAGTTATATACAAAAACCATGATGGAAAGGTCAAAATTGACGTTCGGTTCGACAATAATACTGTGTGGCTCACCTTGGAACACATGTCCAAGCTTTTTGATAAGGCAAAATCGACTATTAATGAGCATGTTTTGAACATATACAAGGAAAAAGAGCTCACAGAACCTGAAACTATTAAGAAAATCGGAAATTCCGATTTTCTGGAAAAACCTACAAATTATTACAATCTGGATGTTATTATTGCTGTTGGATATAGAGTGAAATCTCCGCAAGGCACCGCTTTTCGCCAATGGGCAACAGCTCGCTTGAGTGAATATATCACCAAGGGCTTTGTACTTGATGACGAACGATTGAAAAACCCAGACTTGCCATTCGATTATTTTGAAGAACTATCTCGTCGCATCGCTGACATCCGCGCCAGTGAAAAGAGATTTTACAGAAAAATAACCGACATCTACGCGACCAGTGTTGATTATGATCCGACAGATGAGCAGAGTATTCTCTTTTTCAAGACAGTGCAAAACAAAGTTCATTACGCGATTACCGGATCGACTGCCGCAGAGATAGTTGCAAGCAGGATCGACAGCAAGAAACCGAACATGGGTCTTACGAATTGGAGGGGAGCAAAACCAACAAATTTTATTTGGCATTCCTATATGGCTCCCTTTTGTATGGGGGAATGCAGGACTTTATGTCTTAAGGATTAAATCATTTATCGATTCTATTTTTTCACACTCAAAATTGTCTAAATAAATTCTAGCTTTGTCTTGCAGTATTAACTTATGCGAAATAACCCATATTTTCCTTGACTTTATTTTGGCTTCGTATATACTTACCCTATTCAGAAAGATATGTTAAAAAACCTCAACCTAACACGGCCATAGTGCACTCTTCACTGAGCGTGCTGTAGCCGCTTCGTTAAGCGGTTTTTTGTTCAAAAAATGGCGGAAAGACTGTAACTTTGACAACAGAATACTCCGATGGACAGCGAACTAGCCGTCTGTCGGAGGGTAAAGTAAAAGAAAATTAAGGTAGCATCCGAGATCCGCTTGTGAGCAAGGTCTGTTCATAAGTTGTGGACAACCCTTGATGTAAACATCAGGGAGCAGTCCTCGCATGAGGATAAGGATGCATTGTAAATAACGAATCACGGATATGTTGAAGACTGTCCGTGATTCGAGAAAAATGACTCGAGGTCCGTTGTAAGCGGCCTCCGAGTCAAGCAAGCATATATTGTGGTTTTTGGATTTCCTGACGGGAATCCAAGAGCGTATGGTGGATGCCTTGGCTAGAAGAGGCGATGAAGGACGCAGCGTGGCGGCGATACGCTTCGGGGAGGTGCCGAGCAACCTTTGATCCGGAGATGTCCGAATGGGGAAACCCCATAGAGTGAACCTCTATGACGTATGCACTATTAGCATACGAGCGCACCCTGGGAAGTAAAACATTTCAGTACCAGGAGGAAAAGAGATCAATAGATATTTCGCAAGTAGCGGCGAGCGAAAACGAAACAGCCCAAACTCAATCTAAATCGTATCGTGCGACATGTCGTGCGATTCGATTTAGATTGGGGGTAGTAAGGCAGAGACGTGCCAATTTATTGGCAGAGGAGTTACAAAATTTTTTGTTAGGAGAATGTGCTGGAAAGCACAGCCCCAGAGGGTGATAGCCCCGTACTCGAAAATAAAAAATCTTCTTTGTTTCTGTTCTTGAGTACCTCGAGACACGAATGGCTCGGGGGAATCCGCCGGAACTAACCGGCAAGGCAAAATACTCTTCTAGACCGATAGTGAACTAGTACCGTGAGGGAAAGGTGAAAAGTAGCCCGGTAAGGGCGTTGAAATAAACCTGAAACCATATGCTTACAAAGAGTCACGGCGGGTCGCACAGTGTGCACAGTGATTTTTGTATTGAGCAGTGGGCAACAGTTATTTGGACTCATTTTGACACGAGAAATTTTGTCAAAAATATCGTCGCGCAAGCGAAAACTATCCAAATGACTGTTGTTCCACAGCCGACTCCTTTAAGTCGGCCCTAATGTCCAGTATAAAAATTTTAGTACATAGTGTGCGGTCCGTTGTGGCGTGCCTATTGAAGAATGAGCCAACGAGTTTTAGCAACCTGCAGGCTAAGGTCGAGAGACCGGAGCCACAGGGAAACCGAGTGTGAATAGCGCGTTAGTAGGTTGCTAAAGACCCGAAGCCAGGTGAGCTTGCCATGAGCAGGATGAACTTCCGGGAAACCGGGAGGAAGGTCCGAACGCTAGAGTTGTGCAATTCTCTGCGATGACTTGTGGTAAGGAGTGAAAAGCTAATCGAACCTGGTAATAGCTGGTTCTCTCCGAAATATGTTTAGGCATAGCGTCGCGCGTTCCCCAGAGGGGTAGAGCACTGGAAGATCTCGACAGGCCGAAAGGTCACGAGACCTATCAAACTCCGAATACTCTGGATCATAGCGCGGCAGTAAGTCCGTGGGGGCTAAGCTCCACCGGACAAAAGGGAAACAGCCCTTGATCTCCATTTAAGGTCCCTAAATCCATGTTAAGTACGCTTAAGGTGGTGGAATTTCTCCGACAATGAGGATGTAGGCTTAGAAGCAGCCATCATTGAAAGATAGCGTAACAGCTCACTCATCGAGAGATTCCGCGCCGCAGATAATCGGGGTTTAAACATGGTACCGAAACTGAGGGCTTGCGAGCTTCATAGAGGAAAATTTACGTCTGTGTAGTGGTGTATTGGGCATACTCTGTCGTTTCTTGGAACATCAACAGGCCGGCGATGCCAACGATCTCTGTCAGAACAGGGTGGCTTGGCTACAACAAAGGTACTCCGTGTTTTGAGAGTGAGAGGTGCAGGTTCAATTCCTGTGTGCACAGACGCCAGTTCCTTTTTCTTGACATTTTTCTTGTAAAAGTGTCTGTGGCAAGATTTATTTCTTGCCTCCTCTATGAAGTTCGCAAGCGGTAGGAGAGTTTTCTACTCTGCGTTGAAGGCAAAGGCGTGAGCCATGCTGGAGCGTGTAGAAGTAAGAATGTTGGCACGAGTAACCACAATGCGGGTGGGAATCCCGCACGCCGAAAGACCAAGGTTTCCTTCGCAATGTATATCAGCGAAGGGTTAGTCGATCCTAAGGGGATGACAAATGTCGCACCCGATGGAAGCACGGTTAATATTCCGTGACTTGTATGTTAAACGATGAAGGGACGGAGCATAGTACGCATGGCTCGTTATTGGATTTGAGTTCATAAAGCGATGGAGGGAAGTAGGAAAATCCGCTTCCTGCCTTTGATGGCACTTCACAGCTTCGTGGGTAGGTTTCGGTTCGCCGGGACTGATCATGCCAAGCATGCTTCCGAGAAAATCTTCTAAGTATATTTTCATACAAATCGTACCGCAAACCGACACAGGTGGTCAGGGCGAGTAGCCCAAGGCGAACGAGTGAGAGGTCTTCAAGGAACTCGGCAAAAAAGCGGCCGTACCTTCGGTATAAGGCCTGCCCGCACCATAAAGCTCTTTTGAGAGCTAAAAGTGTATGGGCTGACAACAGGAAACAGTGGATAAAATCCACACATGATGAGATTCACGTCCTCTGAAATAAGGACGGCATCGGTCACTTCCTAGGGAGTGATGTAACGATGTAAACGGTTCGAGGTGTGCATTAGGACAAGCGGAAACATAATTGATCGCGATTTCGCGACTAAATTGATGTTTGGCACATCTCAAGTTGCTGGATTTGGTCGCAAGATCATTGACCAGTGGCTAGCGCCTCGCTTTGACGAGCGTGGGTTAAATATATCCTAGAGTGGTGGCTAATCATGCCCGTACAAGCCACTCCCTTCATGTTCCTGAAGTCAGCCCACCCTTTCTCTTTTTCTGTTCTTAATTGGACAGGTTAAAGAGAGTTTTATGGTGCGGGCCGCAGCTAAAGTTTCTCTGGCGACTGTTTATCAAAAACACAGCTCCCTGCGAACTCGAAAGAGGATGTATAGGGGGTGACACTTGACCAATGCCAGAAGGTCAAATAGCGCCGTTGTCCTGAGCCGCAAGGCGAAGGATGGTGAGTGCTATAAGCCCTGGTGAATGTCGGCGATAACTATAATCGTCCTAAGGTAGCGCAATTCCTTGTCAGGTAAGTTCTGACGCGTTGAAAAGTGTAACGTCTGGAGAACTGTCTCGAAGACTCGCTCGGTGAAAATACAGTATCGGTGAAGATGCCGATTACCTACAGTTAGACGAAAAGACCCTAGAAGCTTTACTGCAACTTGATTTTGACTATACGTTCTTGATGCGTAGCGTAGTTGGGAGGATTTGAAGTCTACCTTTCGGGGTAGGTGGATCCGACGATGAAACACCAATCTTTAAGAATGTATATTCTAACCCGGCCGGCAAAAACGGCCAGAGACAGAATCTGGCGGGCAGTTTTAGTGGGGCGCTATCCTCGAGGATTTAAACTTTTGTTTGAATCCTCGATCCGTGGCGCCGCACGAGGTGTTCACCTCAAAAAAATATCGATTAAAATCGATATAATTGGTTCGCTCGGACGAAAAGAAAATTTATTTTCATTTCGCTCCTCGCTGCCAATTATAAAAAAGGAGGACTTTGCATAGCAATATGCATCGAAAAGTTAGCTATATGCTGGAAACTCTGTGCCTTTGATGGCTTAGAATGCAAGTTACTCGCAAGAGTGAAAATATTTACATGCAGACGATCAGCAGGAAAGGCTTGCTTGTACATTGAATAATGGAAAGTAATTGATCTACGAAGACTAGGTAGAAATGGGTTGTTTCCCACAGATGTCACATGCTGGTCAGGCGACGAGTCTGTTCAGGGAAATCCGAGAATGGTTTCACTTAATCGTGCTCTTTATCGAGTAAACGAAACCTCCGTTTTCTAAATTATCAGTTAACACCATTAGTGACACGGGATGAATGTGAATGGTTCCGTGTCACTTCCATTATCCAATGTATAAGTTTGCTTCCCCAGAGACTACACGCTAGCCATCCTGAGCCGTTTTGTGGCGAAGGATGATGATATAGTCCGAACTTGCGGGCGACCGCAAGAATGCGACAGAAATGTTCGCATCGTGTTCAAGCGTCCCCGTTTTCCTTTAAAATGAATTAAATTATTGGATTAAATTTTAATCCAATAATCTAGTCAATAGAATTCCTCACCGTTTGCGGCGGGGTCATTCATTTAAAGGAAAACAAGATCCTGAACATGTAACAACATGCCTAAAAAGTAACGGAGGAGCCTAATGGTCAGCTAGCCGCGAATGGAAACCGTGGCGATAGTGTATGGGCACAAGCTGGCCTGACTGCGAGACGTACTTGTCGAGCAGACGCGAAAGCGGAGCCAAGTGAACCGACCTTTTGCATTAGATGCAGGGGAAGATTATCGGACAAAAGCTACTCTAGGGATAACAGGCTAGTTCCGCCTAAGAGTTCATATCGACGGCGGAGTTCGGCACCTCGATGTCGGCTCATCTTATCCTGGGGCTGGAGAAGGTCCCAAGGGTTTGGCTGTTCGCCAATTAAAAAGATACGCGAGCTGGGTTCAGACCGTGAAGGAGCAAAGTTGAAAGGCAAAATGCAAAGTGCAAAAGTAGAATTCATGAATTGAATTTATAAGTAAGCTTTTGGCTTTAAAATTTTGAGTTTTGCCTTTTGAGTTTTGATTTGGCTTTTTCACAGTCTGAATCCCGAGGATCAGTGATTACAAACCACCACTGAATGTGACTTGTTCACGGCGGTCATTGGGAGAAATCCCTTTGTACACAGTTGACTTATATCGGTGAAGCCCTGATTGCGGGAACGCAACAGCGGTAACACCTAGGGAAAATTATGGGTTTTACAGAGCAAAATAGTTCTTTGTGATTTCTTGAGATGGGATAGTCCAGAGCCAGATGGATTTGCGACCAGGAATTCAGTCGCAGGTTATGTGGTCCGGTGTAGGCGTGACCTTAAATCTAAGCCGATCGATCTTTGTTTATGACTGCCTCCAAAGCAGTTCTGACTTTGATCGAACGGAAAGCGGTCCCCTCCCATCTCAAGGAAGATTTATCAGGCAATCTTTTTGATTGCCTGCTCTGTAAAACCCATAACTGCCCGTAGAGACTACACGTCAGCTACCTTCATCCTTAAAAAGAAAAGGTAATAATATAGTCCATTGCCCGTAGCGATACGGGGAAATTCAAGCGTGAGACAGGTTGGTCTCCTATCTACTGTAGGCGTCGATTATTGAGGGGCTTTGACTCTAGTACGAGAGGACCGAGTTGAACTGACCTCTGGTCTGCCTGCTGTCGTGCCAACGGCACCGCAGGGCAGCTATGTCGGGACTGGATAACCGCTGAAAGCATCTAAGCGGGAAGCCAACCCCAAGATTAATAATCATTATGAGACCCGTGAGAGATGATCACGTTGATAGGCTTTAGGTGTACGCACAGCAATGTGTTGAGCCATGAAGTACTAATCCGTCCATCCCGTCCGGAAACCCAAACGTCACAATATATGTTTGCGACATTTACGCACCTTAATCTTTTATACTTTACAGAATCTTGAAAACTGAAATGTGGAATTTTGGAAAGGCGTCGTCCGCTTAACCAATGATTGATTGGATGCGACAACGCTGTGCGCACGATTATCACTGTACGGCGTCTTTCCTTTTTCACAAGCCGATCTTGCGAACGTATTCCCGAGTAGCTCAACGAGCAATGTCGCACCTCTGACGATAGAAAATTTGGTGCGTTTGGTTTGCTAGAGTCCCAGGACGTGTCCCTGGATAATGTTGGTTAAATCCCAATCTCGGGAGCTGTTTCAAAATCGGCTCCACATTTCAGTTTTCAAGATGTTTCAAGGGAAAGTAGAAACTCTACGAGTTTGTCTTTTTTGATGGCTTTCGACTCGGGACTCGGTTACCTTCGACTTTTCCTTACGGACATTGTGTCTTGGTGGTTCGGCGCTGTGGCAACACCCGTTCCCATTCCGAACACGGAAGTGAAACGCAGTTGCGGCGATGATAGTCTTACAGGCGAAAGTAGCTAGCCGCCAGGACAGAGTGTCTAAAGAAATAGAAAGTCGAAAAAGATAGTGTGTTTGTGATATATGCTATAATGTCTCCATCATGGCTTCCTGGTCTTCACGTAGAAAATTTTCATACGCATCTCTTGTCGTTTTTGCTATCATACTGATCATCGGTTTACCGGCGTTCTTGCTTTTATATAAAGCGCCTACATGTTTTGACGGAAAACAGAATCAAGGCGAGCAGGGCATCGACTGCGGCGGACCGTGCGTCAAACTGTGTCCGAGCGCTTTTTTCCCGCCAGAGGTTATTTGGACGAAAGCCGAGCCGGTTGCCCCTGGTCTATACAATGTTGCCGCGTATGTCGTCAATAATAATCTCAGCGGTGCGGCGTACAATGTCGCTTATAATATGCAACTATTTGACGATCAAGGCGTGCTCATAACTTACAAAGACTCCACAATGACGATTCCTCCTCATAGAAATACCTTGGCTTTTCAAGGATCTGTTTCGACCGAAAAACGCATCCCAGCAAAGGCCATTATCACAATCGATCCTCCGCAATGGATAAAGGAGAACGATGAATTGGGCAACCTCGTCATAGTAGACAAGAAATACTCAGAGGACAAGGACTCCTCATCGCTGCAAGTGACTTTGCAGAATACTGCCGTCACGCCATACAATGATTTGTCTATATATGTCGTGTTATATGATGTAAACGGCAACGCTGTAGATTTTTCAAAGACGGTTGTAAATTCTGTGCCGGCAAACGGCGGTACGGTTATTGCACCGTTCACTTGGCCTGTCTCTCATAATGGCCAAGTAGTGTCGATAGAAGTTCTTCCAGTATTGGAGTCACAGACAGCCCAATAATAAGTACTAAGATAAACTAAATTAAAAATTGTGGATTGAAATTGAAAATCGTATGTTCAAACAATCTTCAATTTTTAATTGATTTCCATGCCTGCTTTTCTCAATAAATTCAATAGCTATTTCATCCGCCACGACAGAGCCAGCGGCGTCGATTGGATCATGTTCGTTTCGATCATACCCCTTCTCGGTGCGGGGCTTGTCACTATGTATGCCTTCACTGGCAATAACCAGTTTTTCGTCCATCAGGTCATCTGGATCCTGGTCTCGTTCTTGGCATTTTTCGTCCTCTCCGAATTAGACTTCAGATTTTTGCGGTCGACGTGGGTGTCTGTGGCCCTGTTTTCTTTTTCTTGTCTTGCTTTGATGGGGCTTTTCATAATAGGCAAAGTATCCCATGGCGCCGGCAGTTGGTTTTCTTTCGGAGCTTTTTCCCTTGAACCTGCCGATCCGGCAAAGCTCGTCCTTATCATTCTCCTGGCGAAATATTTTTCCCGTCGTCACATCGAAATCAGGAATGTACGCCATATAATAGTCTCTGGTTTTTATGCTTTTGTCATTTTTATACTTATACTAGTCCAGCCGGATCTTGGATCCGCTCTGATCGTGTTCCTGATATGGCTCGGCATGATAATGGTCTCTGGCGTGTCGAAAAAACATCTTTTTATAATGGGTTTAGCCGGCTTGGCTATCGCCGCTGGATTGTGGCATTTTGGCCTCCATGATTATCAAAAGGCGCGTATAGAAAACTTCATACATCCATTGGCTGATGTCCAAGGAGCCGGTTATAACGCTTATGAATCGACTATCGCTGTGGGTTCTGGTCAACTTGTGGGCAAGGGGGTCGGCTATGGTACCCAATCAAGACTGAAATTTCTGCCGGAGTATCAGACGGACTTTGTTTTTGCCGCTTTTGCCGAAGAATGGGGCTTTGTCGGCGTTCTATTCCTATTATTCTTCTTTGGTGTGATCATTTGGCGCATCATAAAGTCAGCCATGGCTGGAGCTACCAATTTTGAGATACTCTACGGGGCGGGAGTCGCCATATATTTTATCGTTCACTTGTCCATCAATATAGCCATGAATATGCGCCTTTTGCCGGTAACCGGTACTCCGTTGCCATTTGTCAGTTACGGCGGCTCGCACATCTTCACTGAATTCGTCGCTCTCGGCATTCTAATGGGCATGCGTCGCTACAATCGCGCCGCGCACAAGGAAGCGACAGAAAAAGAGATCATGGGGCCAAGGTGATTGACATTTACGACAACAAATGCTATCTTCAGGTAGGTAGATAACATGTATCGCTGGTTCCATCGGCGGCAGATTACCATTCCCATGGGATCTGCCGCTTTTTATTTTTCTAGATATATTTTTTCAGTATCGTAGATCATTTCTTTCATAGAAAAATCTTTTAAAACTTTATCATGCAGGGTAGCGGCATATTGTGCGCGTAATTCCGGCCTATCCAAGAGGAGCTCGATGGCAGAAGATATTTCCCCTGGTTTTTTTGGTTGTACCAATATGCCCGATATCATATCGTCGATTATCTCCGGCACACCGCCGACTGCCGAGGCGATGACAGGGATCTCAGCCATGCCGGCTTCGAGAGCTGCATAACCCATAGCTTCAGAGATAGAAGGGAAAAGAAAAACGTCTAATGCCTTCAGATATCGCGCCGCTTCGGGAATGTTGCCTGCTAGGATTATGTTTTGTCCAAGATCCGATCTTGGATTCGCTTCTTGTAGGTTTTTGATCTTCTTTTCCAAAACCGGACGATAGGCGCCTTCGCCGCAGATTATATATTTTATCTTTTTGCCTTTTGAAATCAGATCCGCTATAGCTTCTATGGCATGAATATGGCCTTTTATCGGATGAAGCTCGCCGATCGAACCGATGACACAAATGTCTTTGCTTGGAATGGATCCAAAAAGTTTCTGTTGCGCTTCTTCCTTGCTAAAATATTCGACTGGAGCCACACCGAGCGGGATCACGTCTATTTTGTTTTTTATTAAAGGGAAATACAGGACTTGTTTTTTGATGGCTTCCGAAACAGCTATGGTTTTGTGCGACCATACGAGGGTGAGCCAAGCTACAGAGCGGATCAAGCTTTTTTGAAGCATAGAACGGTCCTCGTTCCATGCCCAGCCGTGAGCAGTGAAGATAACACGAGGCACAAGCGCTATGCGTGCCACAAGCGAGCCCATCGCGCCAATCTTTGTGCTGTTAACATGCACTATGTCTGGCCGTATCTTGCGAATGAGCTTGAAAAGCTGGATGCCATTCCCAAAATCTTTTTTAAAACTGACATCGTTCTTCAACCCAATGAGGGGGATGACATCTATGCCAGTTTCCTTCAATCTCTCAGCTAAGGGCCCGTCGCCTCCCAGGATCACCTTGACCGAGAATTTCTCTCGCATAGCGCTCGCGAGATCAAAAACATAGCGCTGGGCTCCGCCCCAATTTGACTTTGTTATAATGAATACGAGCGTTTTTTTGTTCGATTTTATATTTGATTTTTCGTCCATAATGGCTATAATGAATCCTCAATGACATCCTCATCTTTCATCGTCCGTAAGGACAGATATATGTTGGTCTTTGTCGATTTTGTCGCTCTATACCTGGCTTTATTCCTTGCCTTGATCATTCGTTACGATGGCTCGTTTGCTTCCAATATCTTCATTTTACACGTATTTCCTTTTACTGTCATCTCGCTATTTTCTGTGCTTACATATTACATCGCCGGTCTATATGAGCGCGGCATCGTCTATAATCTAAAGAAAGCCGCCGCTCGCCTCATCAATGCGGAAATTGCGGTCGTTCTGGGGTCAGTTGTCTTTTTCTATTTGTATAACAATCCTTCTATTACTCCAAAAACGACTCTGACTCTGTATATCGTGTTTTCTTATGCCGTCATTTTTATCATAAGATTTATCTATTCCAAATTGCTCCCGCGTCCAGCGCTGATTCCAGCTATCCTCGTGGCTAGCGGAAAAGAAGCAGAGGAGTTGTTTTTAAAATCTGCACATGGCGATGCCATAGGCGTGAAGTTCATCGAACATATCGATCCGGCCGATCCTGCCCTAGAGGCGCGCGTCAAGGAGATGATATCTCATGACAATCCTTCGATCATCGTGATCGATAACGGTCATCCATGTACGGCAAAGATACTTCCGACCCTATATGAATTCATCTTTTCTTCAAAGCGCTTTATAGATGTCCAATCTTTCTATGAAGAAGCATTCGAACGCGTGCCGCTATCGTTAGTTCGTTATGAATGGTTCCTAGAGCACGCTTCTGCCACACGTTCGCAGATTTACGGCATTGTACGGCGCATGATCGAAATCGTCATTGCTCTCATTCTCTCTATCCTGACGGCGATCATATCTCCTCTCGTGGCTTTGGCTATAAAAATAGAAGACGGCGGCTCTGTGTTCATAACCCAACGCCGCATAGGCAAAGAGGGCAAGGTGGTGCTTTTGCCTAAATTTCGAAGCATGAAATCTTCTGATGGAGGGAAATGGCTCAAAGCGAACGATGATCGTGTGACGAAAGTCGGCCGTTTTCTTCGCAAGACTAGAATAGACGAACTGCCGCAGGTTTTTTCTGTATTGAAAGGAGACCTGTCTCTCATAGGTCCCCGGCCGGATATCGAAGATCTCGGACGTGAACTGGAAAATCAATTGCCTTTCTACCGCACGCGACATCTAGTCGCTCCCGGTCTTTCAGGTTGGGCACAAATAAATCAGGACCTGCCGCCGCAATCATTGGAAGAAACGCGTTTACGTCTGTCTTATGATTTATATTATATAAAAAACCGCTCGTTGGTGCTCGATCTCGTCATAGCGCTTCGCACCATCACCATACTCCTTTCAAGGAAAGGCATGTGAGTGTGATATACTTGGACCAATTTTTTATTTTATTTTCTACCAACTACCATGAACCACAAACATACGATCTTTATCACAGGCGGCGCTGGCTATGTCGGAGCCATGCTCATAGATCTATTTTCAAGCAGAGAAGACGTCGGCTGCATAATCGCCATAGATAAAGAGCCCTTGCCTGATTTTATAAAATTTGCGCCGAAGCTGATCTATATAGTCGCTAATACCTCAGACGGTACATGGCAAAAGCAGGTTTCCGAAGCAAGGCCGGATATTGTCATCCACACTGCTTGGCAGATAAGGGAGATGTATGGCAAGAAGCCGTTGCAATGGAAATGGAACATCATCGGTTCTGACGCAGTCTTTGATTTCGCTTTTTCTTGCCCCTCTGTAAAAAAACTCATCCATTTTTCTACGGTCGCTTCCTATGGAGCATATCCGTCGAATACCATCGAACATCGTTTTAAAGAAGACGAGCCATTCCGCAAGACGGATTATCTCTATGCAGAAGAAAAGAGGATAAGCGAGGAACATCTAAAGGAAAAGTACGAAAAAGCCAGAGCAGACGGATCAAAAGTCCAAGTCGCTGTCATCCGTCCTGCCGCCATCACTGGTCCGCGCGGAAGGTACATGCGCATACGATTCGGTCTCCAAGCGACCCTCTCTGGCCAGCTAAAGGCATCAGATTCGTTTTTTCAGCGGCTCGTCTCGGCGATGGTCTCGTTTGTCCCGATAACGCCAAAATGGTGCAGACAATTCATACACGAGGATGATATCGCTGATATTGTCGGGCTTTTGGCTTTTAATCAATTAAAGAGCCAATTCGATGTATTCAATGTCTGTCCGACCGGTGAAGTGGTTAGAGGCAAGGATATGGCCGAAGCTGTCGGCAAGCGCACCATATCCATACATCCATATCTAATAAGGATGGTTTTCTTTTGTATGTGGAACTTGAGCTTGGGGAAAGTGCCGACTTCAAAAGGAGGATGGAAGTCGTACTCTTATCCGATTGCTGTCGACGGTTCAAAACTCGCACGGCTATATGATTACGAATATAAATGGCAATCCAAGGATGCTTTCGTCAAAAGAGAGGGAAGATATGCAAAATATATAAAGTAGCGTCATTATTTGCTATCGCGTTTATTTTCCTGTATTATTGTCCAAATGAAATCAGATCGCACACATCCGCGTCACGAACGCACATTTGTCATCATAAAACCGGACGGCGTCCAACGCGCCTTGATAGGCGAAGTCATCGGGAGGTTCGAACGTGTCGGACTAAAGGTGGCTGCTATGAAGATGATGATGGCTACGCCTGAACTCATCGAAAAACATTACACCCTCGATCCAGCATGGCGCCGTGTTACCGGTGAAAAAACCATAAAAAACTACTTGAGCAAAGGTCTGACGCCACCATCAAATGACCCCCTTGAAATAACCGCAAAAATCCTTAAAAATCTGGTCACATATATGACTGCTGGTCCTATAGTGGCTTTTGTTCTGGAGGGCGCGCATGCTGTTCAAATTGTCCGCAAACTCGTTGGTTCGACGGAACCTCTCTCATCGGACGTTGGCACTATCCGTGGCGATTATGTGTTGGATTCATATCAGATGTCGGATACCGATGCGCGCGCCGTACGAAACGTAGTCCATGCTTCTGGCTCGGTCAAGGAGGCCAACGACGAGATAAACCATTGGTTCAAGCCGAACGAATTGATGAAATATAAAACAATCAACGAGAAAATGCTTTATGATGTTGACTTGGATGGGATACTGGGATAAACTATTCGGTTTTTCTCAAACTATTTGATTTGCATCTTTGTCAATAATCTTTCCGAATACTTATCCACCCTTGTCACTTTATTTTTTAGGTTCATACTTATGCCAGGTTACTGAAGCATAAAAACCTATACCAATATTTCAGGGATTCCAATGAATTCTATTTTATAAAATTCAAATTAAGCGGCGCCTTGGCGTTCACTTTGAGGAAACCCACCTAAGCTCACAAAGTTTAGTTTAATGCCTCGGTAGCCTGCATCGCCGCATCGATCATCTGGTGCGGCGATTGACGTTATAAGCAGAAAGCGAAAATTATAAAGTAGAGAGGAAATACATATCGTATCCACTTTCTACTTTGCATTTTCTACTTTATACTTGACTCATGGATGACAAGCACCCTACATTAACATGCTATGGCGGGGTCGGTAGCGTCACAGGCGCGAATTTTATGTTGGAAATTCCTGCTGGCGATTCCGGGGCGCCATCTTGTAAAATTCTCGTAGATTGCGGTTTGATCCAGGGAGAAAAATCAGCACAGGAATTAAACTGGGATCCATTCGGCTATGATCCGAAAGAGGTCAAGTATCTTTTCATCACTCATGCGCATCTAGACCATGTCGGACGTATTCCAAAATTGATCAAAGAAGGGTTTAAAGGGGAGATATATTCTACAGAGCCGACTCGCGAGCTAGCGATGCTCATTTTACAAGATGGTGCTGGTATTCTTGCCGGCGAAGCGCGGCGCGATCATCGTAAAGAGCCATTGTATGACTTGGACGATGTGCATAATTCTTTTATGAATTGGAAAACGCTCCAATATCATACAGAGACGAAATTCCCCGGTTTTTCCTTGAATTTGCTCGATTCCGGTCATGTTCTGGGTTCGACTATGTACAAGTTCTCTTTTGACAACGGCAAGAATATCATTTTGACTGGCGATCTCGGCAATACGCCGGCGCCGCTCCTGCGCGACACTGAATCGATCGTTGGCGCGGATTATCTTGTCATGGAAAGCGTTTATGGCGACCGTAACCATCAGCCGCGTTCGGAATGTCGCACAAAGCTGGCTGAAATAGTCAACGAGACGGTGAATAGGGGAGGCACAGTCGTCATACCATCTTTTTCCATAGAACGGACCCAAGTGATATTGTATGACTTGAATCATTTGGTCGAAGAGAAGACAATACCGTCGATACCTGTTTTCGTCGATTCGCCGCTTGCCATAAAAGTGACGGACATTTACAAGCGTCACGAAGATCTTTTTAATGATCAAGCGCTTGCAGATATCCAAAAAAACGGGGATATATTCGATTTTCCTCGGCTGGAATATGTTATGACAGCTGATGTCTCGCAGAACATAGAAAAAATTCCAGGTCCGAAAATTATTCTGGCCGGTTCCGGTATGTCCATGGGCGGCCGCATCACCCGTCATGAAGAGTTTTATTTGCCCGATGCGAGGAATACTTTGATTGAAGTGGGATACCAGAGCGCCGGCACCGTCGGCCGACAGCTCATCGATGGTTTGAAAGAGGTCGTCATGGATGGCCATACTATCCCTGTGCGTGCATCGATCGAAAAAATACTGGCATATTCCTCGCACAAGGACAGCGATCATTTGGTCGGATTCGTCGCCGAGGCGGAAAAGACCCTGAAACAGGTTTTTGTCACCATGGGCGAGCCGAAAACCTCGATGTTTTTGACGCAACGGCTGCGCGATGAGCTCGACGTCAATGCTATCGTGCCGGATGCGAAAAAGACGTATGAGTTGGGTTAACATCCATTTTGTTTGTAGATTTGACACATGCTTTTTTATTTGTAAGACTTAATTTGTTTGTTCTTTTAGTTAAATCTTTTTGAGAAAGGAAAATATATGATTAGTAAAGCTGGTACGGATATGATTGTTTCCATGTTGGTCAGAAAAGGTAGGCCTGCTGATGCTCATATCGCTGCAAGCCTTGGAAGAAGGAAGTTGAGACCACGCGAACTTGATAAACTTATCAGGAATAGCATCCGTAGTGGACGCTACATATCTGCGATTAATGCTGCGCGACTCGCTGGGCGTGAGCTTGCGCCGTCTGAAAAAGAAGCTCTCCTAAAAGCTTCCATTAAAGCCGGTTTTTTGCGAGACGCTATGCACGTAGCAAAGTTAGCAGGTCGAAGTCTTGAACCAGAAGAATGGAAGATTTTGATAAAAGCATGTGTTTCAAGAGGTTGGATAGCTGAATCTCTAAAGGCAGCCACTATTTATCATAGAAAGTGTGTGGTAAAAATATCCAATTAAATGATTTGCAGTCAAAAAAGCTCCTTCTCGGGGCTTTTCTTTTTTCCGACAATGTTTACATTGTATATACATTGTAAACATGCCTATAAAAACAATACAGGACGCCCGTCGTCCCTATGTTTGCGGCAAAAACTTTCGAATTTTAATTGCATCGCTATGGAGAAAACATAAAGGACTTGCCCACAAAGGAGTTTTTTAAAAGTGCTTTCCGAAAAAGCTTGAAAATATGTATGCGCGAGAAGAAACCGAATATAAAAATGATGATAAAAATGGATGGTAGTGGGAGATCTTCATTTTGAGTGATGTTTACAATGTATATACATTGTAAACATACAGTTTAAAAGCATGTACATCCCGCGTCGCATCATATACACACTGCTTAAACTAAACCGGTTGTCCTTAAAGATGTGCAGAAAATTGTGTTAAAACAAAAAGCATGAAATGATAGTTGTTCGCAATCGTGGCCAAGTGGCATGATCCCTTCACTTTTTTGTCGCGATTTACAATGTATATACATTGTCATACAATTATATGATGAATTCCTCACAGGAACAGGTAGTTATGAGTATCCGTATCGATAAAGAGATCAAAGATAAAGCTTCGGAGGTTTTTGAATCCATGGGTACGGATCTTTCTGGCGGCATCAAGCTTTTTCTCAATCATGTGACAACCGAAGGGGCGCTCGGTTTTGAGCCGATGACGAAAGACGGGCTAAGGTTCAAGTATTTTGAAGAATACAGGAGAAAGCTTGCTCGAGAGAGACGTGTATGGAAAGAACTTTATGGTAAGTAATTAAAATAGCATCATCGAAAAACCCCGATTAAGCGGGGTTTTCTAAGCTTTTTGATGATCTTTCTTTGCGTATCTTATTTCACTTTTGCAACAACCTTCTTGAACGTCTCTGGCTTGAATTCTGCCAAATTGGCGAGCGATTTGCGGTCGAGAGTGATCTTTGCCTTTTTCAAAGCGCCGATGAATTTGCTGTATGAATTTTTCTCGTCGATGTTGCGGAGGGCGGCATTTATTTTGACATTCCAGAGACGGCGATAATCACCTTTTTTGTCGCGACGATGAGCAAATGCATAAGCACCGGCATGCGAAATAGCTTCATAGGCGGCACGCTCTGTCTTTGATCGGCGAAAACGATAGCCCTTGACTTGTTTTAATATATTTCTGCGGGTCTTAAGCGCATTTACTCCTTTTTTTACGCGGCTCATAGTAGTGGGGGATTAAGTTTAAGAATTTTGAATCTTTTATTTTTTATAATTTACTTCATATTGACCAGAAAACGGCTTTTTGCCTTGTTCGACATGGCAAAGCTGGTCATGCGCTTCTTGCGCAGCTGACTGCGACGGCTCTCCTTTGCATTGAAATGGTTTTGTCCTGTGCCGCGACCGAGGATCTTGCCGTTTTTTGTTATCTTTAGCCGTTTTGAATATGATTTATTTGTTTTCATGTTGGTTATTTCTTTTTCTCTAATACTGCGCTCAATCCCTTTGGACCCTTTACCGGCTCGCTAGCGATCCGGTATTCGGTGGTTATGAGCTTGAACAACCTCTCCATGCGTTCCTTTAGAAAATTGATGTCCATGTACTTTGATCGTCCGATCAAATAAAGGTCGATTTTTACACGATTGCCTTCTGCCAGCCATTCTGACGCCTTTCTGGCTTTTAGCTCTAGATCATGCTCGCCGGTGCCTATTTTGACCTGGATTATCTTTAATTCCGAGGATTGAACGCGAGATTTGGTCTCTTTTTGCTTTTTGCGCTCGGCATACTGAAACTTACCATAATCCATGATTTTCGCAACTGGCGGCACTGCATTTGGCGAAATCTCGATAAGGTCAAGGTTTCTGGCTCTGGCCTCCTTCAGGGCGGTAGCAAAAGTAACTACACCGAGGTTTGCCCCATCTTCGGTAATGACGCGCAATTCAGGCGCCTTTATCTGATGATTTATTCTGACTCTTATTGTAGCCAAGGAGGTAGGGGAAAGTATAGCACAAGAGAAACATATGCGCAAATATGATTTATTCTAATCTATAAAAACTTCCTGACTAACCTTGCCGGGAATTCCAGCCATTTTTGCAGAAACGAGCGTTTTTCCCATTCTTTCAAAGTGACTTCTTTTGCATTTTGCAGGTCGTGGACAAAATGCGCCACCATTTCCTCTGCGAATTTTGAATTTGTGGAGACGATGTTCGCCTCAAAATTATATAGAAGACTTATGCCATCCATGTTCATGCTGCCGACAGAAGCCCAGTCGCCATCGATGACGGCGGTTTTCCCGTGGATGTTTTTCCCTTGATATAAGAAGATTTTGACACCAGACGATAGCATCGAGGAAAAGAAAGTCCTGGCGGCCACGTCGACAAAAGAATGGTTTGAAACCTCCGGCATGATTATCTTTACATCGACGTTTCTGTGCGCGGCCAATCGCAGAACGCGAGCGAGCCGGCGAGTCGGTACGAAATATGGAGTGGTTATGTAGATATATTTCCTGGAATGGCGTATCACTTCGATTAGATTCGCATACAGATGCCGCCTTCCAGGCAATGGATAATTCTTGATATAACGGAATTCATCGTCTCTGGTCTTGATGCGCGCCGGCAATGGCTTTTGATCAAGGGCGCGCGCCCACATCCTATCGAAGGCGTTTTGCATCTCTCCTACTGCAATGCCTTCTATGCGTATGTTCGTATCATGGAAGTTTTTCATTTCGTCTTTTACGCACATACTGCCGGTGTAGCCGATCTTTTCGTCGATGACCAGTGTTCGTCGATGATTGCGAAAGAACCACGAACGGAAATTCGGTATTTTGTAATATGCAGGGATGATAGTTTTCCAAAAGACCAGCTCGATGCCTTTCTCTTTGAAGTCTTCGATGATGGTTGATCCAAAGAAGCTGAATGATCCCCATGCGTCCCATAGGAATCTTACTTTCACCCCTGCCTTCGCACGTTCGGCGCATACGTCAATGAGGCGTCGGCCGAAACTGTCCGTGACAAAGATCAGTTGCTCCAATACGATGCTTTTTGTCGCTTTCTTGCAATCGGCGATCATGGCTTCTAGCGCCGTTTCATTGACGTCATATATTTTCCAGGTGGTTTCAATATTGGACATTTGAAAGGATATTATAGTATTTTTGTGGAGATGGCGCGAATTGAACGCGCGTGCAGAAAAACGGTCGAGGCGCGTGTACGATGGTAGGACGCTTTGGGCCTTGCGGCGTTTGATATTCTCTGCTCGTAAAGCGAGCGAAATGCAGAGAATACGATTCCCGAAACGTTCGAGTGGAAGCCGGGAAGGGGATCCACCTAGAGACCGCGGTTATTTCACCCCGACTATCCTGCGGTCGCGGATAGCAGAGCGCCGTACTGACCTAAAACTAGTTTAAGCGAGTGCGAAAGCGAAGCTGTTCATCGAAAAATACGGTGAACGAACCGAGCTCTTAGCTACTGTGTTTGCAGTTGGCGTTTCCATCGGATTTTAGAGTCGATAGTGCTCTCATCGCGCGGGACGGCCGGAATCTCCTGTCGATGCCTGGCATCCCCAAATTTTTTTGTCAACGATCGCTATATTCTCTTCTGACCTCTCGCTCGACATCGCGATTTTTCTGGCTTTCTTTTTTGTTATGGGTTTTCTTGCCTCGAACGACCGCGATCTCTAGTTTGAGCTTTGGACCCTTATTATATATTGAAATTGGCACTATTGTCAAACCTTTTTTTGCTTCAATTCCAGCGAGACGCGTTATTTCTGCTTTTGACAGAAGGAGCTTGCGCAAGCGCTTTGGATCATAGCCGATTGGCGCGTTCTTTTCCTGATACGCCGGAATGTCCATGTTTGATGCATACGCCTCGCCGCCGCGCACTATTATATATGCGCCGACTAGCGAGCCCTTGCCGCTTCGGAGCGACTTGACCTCCGTTCCGAGCAGCTCTATACCCGCCTCGAGCTTCTCGATGATATCGTAATCGAAATATATTTTTTTGTTTTCTAGCAAAGCCATATCTTATCTGTTTGGCAAAAAGTTGCACAGCTTGTTTGCCCTGCGAAGTTTTAACGTAGCATGAAGGGAACAGGGTTGACTTCTTGACCTATAAATGATATCACTAAACGCAGTTTTGGACAAAAATTTTGAAAATTAAACAATCATTAAACCGAAAGGAATCCATATGAAGTACGAATGGCAGATGGTCGGTCTTGTCACAACTATCGTTGTCGTTTGGGCTCTCTATCGTCTTTACAAGCGATGGACCAGACGATGTCAGCATTGCGGGTCGATGTGGTATTTTGAGCGCTGGCATGAACGCGAATTTATTCAGTCAAGCGCTTCTGGTAGGGCCAAAGGCATTACTACCACTTACTATCGGTGCAATAATCCTGCATGTCCCCAACATGACGTTGAATTTATAGTCAAATCGTATCCAAAGGAGTTTTCTAACCGAAATAGGATGACGTATTAACCTGGTTTTATTCGCCGCAGGAGGAATCCTGCGGTGTTTTTTTATAAGGAAAAACTCTCTTTTGAAATGTAATTCATGTAACGTTTAGTGATGACAAATCCCGTTTTTTGTGTATAATCATAACGCTATGAATCCAAACGGAATTCCTGATAATACCAATTTTTCAGCAAGCAATGACAAGGGCAAGAATCAGCCCAAGAAAAAAGGTCCCTTGCCGCCGCGCTGGGGCTGGATAAACACCATTTCGGCCGGCTTGGTCATACTTTTCCTCGTTGTCAGCATATATTCGGCTATCGCCCAGAATAGCGTTTCAGGCACGCCGATCAGTTTGACCGATCTGGCGAACGGCATTGCCTCCAGTTCGGTGGCTTCAATCGTGGTCAAGGGCAGTGACGTAGACGCCACCTACAAAGACGGCACGTTGAAATCCACTCAGCTCGAAGACAATTCCTCTCTTACAGATACTATCATCCATTATGGGATCACACCAAAGCAACTGAGCAATGTCGATATAAGCGTCGAACAGCCATCCGGTCTGTTACTGCTATTGGAAAGCTTTGCGCCGATCATAGGATCCATACTTTTCGTAGTGTTTTTCCTCTGGCTTATGACGCGACAGATGCGCGGGGCTGGGATGCAGGTCTTTTCCTTTGGTCAATCAAAAGCGAGGATAAGCATGCCAGAAGACGGCAAAGAAAAAGTGACGTTCAAAGACGTGGCTGGAGCAAAAGAAGCGAAACAGGAGCTGTTAGAAGTAGTCGATTTTCTCAAAAATCCGAAGAAATTTTTAGATATCGGCGCGCAGATTCCAAAGGGCATCCTGCTAATGGGCGCGCCTGGTACAGGCAAGACATTGTTGGCTCGGGCGGTGGCAGGCGAAGCTGGCGTGGCCTTCTTCTCGATATCCGGTTCGGAATTTGTGGAAATGTTCGTGGGTGTCGGAGCTAGCCGTGTCCGCGATCTGTTCAAGATGGCGAGGCAGAGTCCCGCGGCTATCATCTTTGTCGACGAAATTGATGCAGTCGGCCGAGTTCGCGGCGGCGGAGTAGGCGGAGGAAATGATGAGCGCGAACAGACCCTGAATCAGATCCTCGTCGAAATGGACGGCTTTGAGCCGCATGAGAAAATCGTAGTCATGGCCGCGACAAACAGACCGGATGTTCTCGACCCCGCGCTTCTGCGACCGGGTCGTTTCGATCGCCGCGTCATCATCGATCTGCCAGATCGAAATGACCGCGAGGAGATCTTGAAGATCCACTCGCGAAAGAAGCCGTTTGCCGAAGACATAAACTTGCGCGTGGTGGCCGAGCGCACGCCGGGATTTTCTGGCGCTGATCTATATTCGCTCATGAACGAAGGCGCTATTTTGGCGGCTCGTGAAAATCGCACGAAAGTCTCTCAATACGATTTGATCCGCTCGATAGAAAAGGTCATGCTAGGTCCGGAGCGCAAGAGCCATATTCTATCGAAAAAAGAAAAAGAGATAACGGCGTATCATGAGGCAGGTCATGCGCTCGTAGGGTCAGTCCTAGAAAATTCCGATCCTGTGCACAAGATCTCTATAATCGCCCGCGGGCGCGCCGGCGGCTACACACTCCATCTTCCCGTGGAAGATCGCAAGCTCCAATCAAAGAAGGCCTTTCTCGACACTATCGCCATGTCTTTGGGCGGATATGTAACGGAACGCATGGTGTTCGGCGATGTCACGACTGGTCCATCGAACGATTTGCAAGTATCGACCGCTCTGGCGAGAGACATGGTTACTCGCTATGGAATGTCCGACAAGCTTGGCGCTATGGCTTTTGAGGCATCCGAAAGCCGAGCCGTCTTTGGTGAAGGGATCAAAGCTGGAGAATTTTCGGAAAAAGTAGCTGGTGAAATAGATGCTGAAGTCTCGCACATCATGGCTGAATCGTTGAAGCGCGCAGACACGGCCGTCAAAATCCATCGCCCTCTCCTAGATGCTATCGCAAAGCGCCTCATAGAGAAGGAGACCATCGAACGAGACGAATTCGAGTCGATCCTCGTCGCTCATGGCGTCCAGCCAAAGAAAAGGGAGGAGGTGGTTTAGTAAAAAAACTATTTTTATGTTATTTTTAGATATGACCCGCCCTTAGCTCAGTTGGTTAGAGCACAGAGCTTATCGATTCAAGCGAGTGCATGTTGAAAATGTGTGTCCGCCCTTAGCTCAGTTGGTTAGAGCACAGAGCTTATACCTCTGGGGTCCTAGGTTCGAATCCTAGAGGGCGGACGGACATTTGCAATATTGTGCGAGCGCAAAATCGATATGTAATCATATACCTCTGGAGTCCTAGGTTCGAATCCTAGAGGGCGGACACGATAGGGCGACGTTCGAGAAGGTTTACTGCGAAGCTTCTTTTTAAGTGATATAATTTGTGGATGAAAAAAATAGCTATAATATCTCTTATTATCGTTAGTGTGTGTACAGGTCTTGTCATATTATTGTCAATACCAGATCTATACGGGGTATTAGTTATATCACTTGTGGATGGCGGAATAATTTGGCTTCCTATATTTTTAGCTATTTTTTTAGGCCCTTCATTAGCTGCATATTATTTGTATAAACATTCGCAATTTCCAATGGTTATATTTTTCTCTGTCGCAGGAATGTTTTTGCCGTTATTTTTTTTAATAATGTTTTTCTTAACTCATTTCACGTCTTATCAATTATAACCAGGATTCTAATCAAAATAATAATCTTAGTACAACCACAGATTTGAGTCTGAATTTACACTTTGAAATCAAATCAATATCAGGTGCTAAAGATTCATATAAAGTTGATGAAACGATATGCTTGAGTATTAAAGCGGTTAATGGTGATGGAACGAGTGCTGATAGTTTAAAAGGATTTTTTGACATGTGACAGTCAAAGTAGTGTTGCATTTGCAAATACATAGTCGTTCGAGAGGGTTCGGCTTAGTTTTGTCTGAGATGTCACGGAATTCTTACTGGGTTTGGTGTTGAAATCCTCGAGACTGAGGTGGGGTACAGATATTTGCACTGCGCGTTATTAGATTCTATTTCACTCGAAATGCACCTTGTCCGCTTTCCTCTTTTCTAATTCTTTTTTTATAAGAGGGAACCGCGCGAATGATGGATCAATGTCGAGGAGCGCGCTGGCCTCTGTGCGAGCCGCTTCTACCATTTTTAAATTTTTTAGAGCGTCCATGGCGATATCGGATATACCCCATTGCTTTAAACCTGATAGATCGCCAGTGCCGCGCTCGGCCAGGTCGAACTCAGCCAGTTCGAAGCCGTTTTTTGCCTTCGTAAAATTTTTCAAGCGGGTCAGAGTCTTTCCAGATGCCTTTTCTGCAAAGATGAAACAGTATGCCTGGTGCTCGCTGCGCAGGACACGGCCGCGCAACTGGTGAAGCTGTGCCAAGCCAAAACGCTCGGCCCCTTCGATTATTATGCAGGTGGCATTTGGCACATTGACGCCGACTTCTATGACGGATGTGGCGCACAGGATGTTTATTTTGCCCGCTTTGAAATCGAGCATGACTTTGTCTTTTTCTTCCGGTTTCATTCTGCTATGGAGGACGCCGATCTCATATTCTGGGAAAACGCTTTTCTTCAAACGTCTGGCTTCTGCTTTGACAGATTTTGCCTCGAGGGCGAGCTCCTTGTCCGGGTCTGGCTCGTCAATGCGCGGGCAAATGACATAAGCTTGCCGTCTAGCCACAAGCTCTGATCTCATCCTCTCATACATCTTTTCGCGTTTTGTCGGCGTGATTATCTCGGTCACGACTTGTTTCCTTCCGAGAGGCATTTGGTCGAGCAGGGTAAGGTCAAGGTCGCCGTACAAAGTCAGTGCAAGGGTGCGAGGAATGGGCGTTGCTGTCATGGAGAGAAGGTGAGGGGCAAGCAAGGATGAGTGCCCCAATGTATTTTTCTTTACCAATTCTGCCCTTTGTCGCGTGCCGAACCGATGTTGCTCGTCTATTACGACCAATGCGAGATGTTTGAATTCAACGCTTTTTTGTATGAGCGCGTGTGTGCCTATGAGGATCGGCATGTCGCCTTCCTTGACCCACTTTAACAATTGCGCGCGCGAAATATCCGTCCAACCTTTAGGATTCACTTTTGAGGGGAATTTGCGACAGCCAGAGCCGGTGATGAGGCCGATATTGACGCCGAGGTATGCGAAATATTGTATAAATGATTCAAAATGCTGCGTAGCCAAGATCTCTGTCGGACACATATATGCGACCTGCAGATTGCCAAATTTTTGGCCAAGAGGTCGAGAAGCGACGACTGCATATGCCGCCGACGCAGCTACAGCAGTCTTGCCGGAGCCGACATCGCCTTCTAATAGCCGCGACATCGCTTTATTTTTTTTCATGTCTTCGACGATCGTCCCGATCGCTCTAGTTTGTGCTTCTGTGGCGGGGAAAGGAAACCGTTTTATGAATTCGTTGACCGATTCGATCGGAGCTTGCACAGAGAAACTGGGATTTTTCTCGTATTCTCGGCGAGCGGCTTGTTTTTCGAGTTGTATGAAGAAAATCTCTTCGAAAGCGAATCGTTTGCGAGCGGCTTCGGCGTCATTTTTTTTCATCGGCGTGTGCATCCAAATGAGGGCAGTCCGAAGTCCGGGCAGATTATACTTTTCCAAGATCTCTTTCGGTAGTGGATCCTCGATCTCTTCGATCAAGCCGCTTTTGAATATTTTTTGCATGGCGTGATACATCCAATTTGAAGTGATGCCGCGCGATTCGGCATAGACAGGGTATAGGGTATGCGATTCTCCATCAGCGCCAAACAGAGAATCGCCGACGCCGATCGGCAGTTTGTCGACCTTTTCTATTTTTGGATTGGAGAAGTAGAGATGACCACCGGTCTCGCCCAAACCATCGTCTTCATATTCCACGGATATTTCACCTTCTGTTTTTGTTTTCGACTCGAGGCCTTCGACTCGGGACCTTCGACTTTTCCTCTGGCTTACTTTTCCTTCAACTCTAACAAATGCGCCTTCGGGTATCATTTTTGCCAGGTATGGCTGATTGAACCACACGCATTGGATACGGCCGCTCTCGTCTTCAATCTGTGCGCTAGCCATTGGTATGTGACTACGAAATCCTTTGCTTGTTTTTAATTTTGTTGCTTTGCCGAATACGACGGCTACGGTTCCATGCTCGAGAGAATCTATAGAACGGATCTCAGATGTATCGCCATAACGAATGGGAAAATGCCGCAGAAGGTCGCCAACTGTTTCTATGCCGAGCTTTTTCAAGCCGCGCCCTTGAATTTCCATGACGCGCGTGATTTTTGAAAGGGGAGTGGCAGAGGTGATCATCCCTCAATTGTACTACAGCTTGTCGGTGAAAGTGAAAGAAAGACGGTTTTGACCATGAAGAGAGATCGATTCGCCGCCAAAGGATTATGATATAATCATATTCCAATGAGATATCCTGAACCAGATGATCTTATAAAAAAAGGATACAAGCCGATAGAATTTCCGGCAGACGAATCGTCTCACGACTGCATAGTCGAATGGTGGTATTTTAACGGTCATCTAATAGACACCAATGACAGGGAGTATTCTTTTATGAGCTGTCTTTTTAAGGTTGACGCAAAAAAGGTGAACATACCATTTTTGAGCAAGACACCGTTCAAAACATCCTACTTCTCTCATTCCATCGTATCTGATCTGAATGACAAGACGTTCAACCACAGGATTTCGCCACTGTCGCTCATCTCCGACGATAGCTTTTCCAAACCAGAGCTGTACATAAATTATATCAATCCAACGATAAAGAACAGCTATACGAATTGTGTCATCGAAAAAACAAGCCAGTCCGTCTATCATCTAAAGAACGAAGATATCGATCTGGATCTGACTTCTGTCAAAGAGCCGTTATTGGAGGGGGGCAAAGGTTTTTTAGACCTTAATTCCAAAACAACCTATTATTATTCTCTGACCAATCTGAAGACAAGCGGCCGTATCAAGGTCGGCAAAGATTGGATCGACGTCACCGGCAAGTCATGGATGGATCATCAATGGGCGGATGCCGCCTATTCAAAGGACAAATGGCGTTGGTTTTCGGTGCAATTGGATGATGATACTGAAATAATCTGCTGTATATATGATGACGGCCATGTAAAGACATGTTTTGCGGATATCTCTCGTGCGGACGATACGCAGGAGCATTACAGAGAAGTCGAGATAGTCCCATTGGGAAAATATTGGACAAGCCAGAAAAGCAAAGCCGTCTATCCTCTGGCATGGAAGATAAAGATACCGGCGAAAAATATCGAGCTCCGTTTGACTGCAAAGATAGAGGATCAGGAGATATTATTCGGCTCGATAAATTACTGGGAGGGCCCGCTTCTTGTAGAAGGGGATTTTGGCAAGGAAAAAGTGAAAGGCGTCGGTTTTATGGAATTGGTCGGCTATCCTTCACAATATGGCAATGTCAGGTATTTGAAAGACGAGATAGGAAAGACGGCCAGCTGGCTTCTCTCCGCCACAAAAAACAAGACAAGATTTTTTGCAGATAGAGAGAAAAAATCATAGCTTTATCTAAATGTTCCTATTTAATCAATAGAATTCCTCACCGCTTGCGGTGGGGTGATTCATTTTTACCTTGGTAAAGACTCCTTTGGAATTTCTAGAGGATCATAATGCCATGAGACAACGTCATAACCATAAAATGTCGTTGATAGAAGTCCTGCGGCTATGGCGACATCGCGCACTCCGATCGGATCTAAACCGACAGTAGCGACGATCTCGCACATGTGCAGGAATAAGAGACCTGCTACTGGACGAATCCAAATGCCAAAAACAAGGAGGATAGCCATACAGATTTCGAATATACCATTAAATATGACGAGAGCGAAAGCAGATAACTCAGTGATGCGAACGGCTATATCGGGGATATATGATGTCCATACTGATGGATTTAAAATCTGTGATACGCCGAACCATATAAAGACGCCGGAGAGGCCGATTCGCAAAACTACCGGTGCGAAAAAGGGAAGTCGTTTTGTAAGGTTTTTCATCATTTTTGATTAAAATAATTACGAAGAAGCGAGAACACCGATCTTGAATCCGGCCAGCTCGTTCGCCGGACGGCTTTGTCCGCCATGCTGGGCGTTGAAGGCGGCTGAGCCGTCTTTGCCGCAAATTCCTAGGATGGCCTCTGGTCCGCCTGGGTGTTTGTTTATCCATGACGTCAGATCGTAAACGCCGCCATTTATGGCCGACCAACAGCTCGTTGCTGTTGAATGTTGAGCAACATCGGCTAAAGTATAAACGGTTGATGTCTTTGTTGTTGAAGCGGTCTGTGATGTCTTCAAAATTGTCGTTTGCGATTTTGTCGTCGACCTGTTTAAAGACGTGGAAGCTATGGGAGCCACAGAATTCGCTGTTCCAGGATTCGCCGGCGCCAGATTTATCTGTACGGCAGGATTTATCGTTGAGACAGGAGCAACATAAGAGTATCGGCGCAATTGGATATTTTGAACAACAGCCGTTCCAACGGCCGATGCTATGACGATGATACCGAGAGCCAAAGAAATCTTTTTGTTGATGCTCATGTATTTATAATACGCAGCAATGCTTATAATAGTTTCAGTTTAACATATCTGATTCATTATCCATCATTTCTTTTACAATTTCTCGTTTTTATGCAAGAATGGTTAGGATTTTTGATAAAATGCAAATATAAGTAAAAAAGGAGAGGTGGCTGAGTGGTCGAAAGCGGCACCGTGCTAAGGTGTTAGGGGCGCAAGTCTCTCATGGGTTCGAATCCCATCCTCTCCGCCAACACGAGTTAGTTCAATTGTCAAGAGGCAGTCGAGCGCTCGAGATACGTTAAAAAAGATAATTTATTCACAATCGAGGCTTTTTGCCAGAGCAACTCTTGGATTTTTTCGCGCTCCTCGATCGTAAAATGCTTGTATTTCATACACTTTGATTATCTCAAAGTGTTGCACTTACTTGTTGAACCTTTGTGCACCAAAATATCCTTATTTTGATGTGTATTGGGGGCGTCCGATTTGTCCGATTTTGTTGATTTATATGGCTCAAATTACATCATACTGGAATAGTCACCTAGTGACCCTGAGGGCTCAAAAAAATCGACTGTGTCGTGCTAGAATACTCTTACAACACCTTGAGGTGGGGCACTAATCCTCAAGACCACATTGGCAAGTGGTTATCGGCATTGCCCGAGTACTTAGATTCATATGAAAAAGCATAAATGGGAACAGGCTTGGATCGATAAAAAATTTGAGATAAAAACGCTTGCTCCGAGTATTTTGACCTCACAATATGCAGAAAAATTGCAGCCGGGGGATCAGGTGCTTGATATTGGCTGTGGAAACGGAAGGAACGCGATTTTTCTTGCTGAACAAAGATGCAGGGTGGAATGCTTCGATGTAATGGATTTGAAATGGTGGGAAAGATTGCCCGATGCTTTGCAAGCCAGGATAGACTTCAAAAAATCAGACATCCTCGAATATTCTTACAAGGCATCGCACTATCGAGCAATCGTCGTGACACGGGTAATCCAATATCTTAGTCCGGAAGAATTATTCTTCCTTTTCCAAAAAGTAAAAGCAGGGCTGAAGCCGGATGGGTTCTTACTGCTCAGTTATAATACTAGAGGAGGGATTTTCAATAGGAAAGAAATCGACGTGCCGACATATTCATATCCGATAGGCCAGATAGAAAGACAGCTGAAAGAAATATTTGGGGAGGTCATCGTGACAGAAGGAAGCACGACAAGCAAGCACGTCAACTATAGCGATAATATCCTGACGTTTGATATTTACGCTTCTGGCCTGCATGCTTCAAATTAAGTTTCTAGATGTCGAGCAGCTCTTGGTCGACCGCTTTTTTTGGCTTTCAGATTAAAGCTCGATGAAAAGATCTTCCTTGGCTTTTCTTACTTTCTTCATGTTTGCGAGATGATCACTGGCTATGTCGCGATAGCCGAGCGTTAGTATGACGGCACTCTTCAGACCTTTTTCCGGCAGGTCGAGGATTTCATCAAGCTTGGCCGAATCAAAACCTTCCATAGGCGTGGCGTCGACTTTTTCTAGAGCCGCCGCGGCTATACCGACGCCGAGGGCGATGTATGCCTGTTTTGCCGCCCACGCTTGTTTGGCAGATTGCGGAAGGGAACCGATGGCGCCCCAAATAGATTTCTTGAAATCAGCGAGAGATTCGACGGACACGCCGCGCGTTTTGGCGACGAGAGACATATAATCATCGACGTCTTTTTCGACGATATCGTTCTTTACGGCAAAAACAAGCACATGCGATCCCTCGACTATCTGCGGCTGCATATAAACGGCAGGTTGGATCTTCTTGCGCAAATCCGGGTCGCTCACGACAAGGATGGAATAAGGGGTGAGTCCGAATGAAGATGGGGCAAGGCGGATCGCTTCGAGGATGGCATCGAGCTTCTTTGATGGGACTGCTGTGCCGTTCATCCTCTTTGTGGCATAGCGCCACTCGAGTTGTTTTGTGAGATTCATATCATTGTGTTTATCATTATTTCCATTAAAGCTCTGACGATAAAATTCAGAGATATGTGGCTATCATACGGCTGTTGCTTTACTTTGTAAAGTACTTCACAAAGTAAACCACATATGATATGCTATGTCCATGACATCTTCTGCTAATCCTCGAAAAAATACTTCCAAAATATGTCCTGTGGCCAAAATAGCGGGTCTCTTGTCCGATCCATGGACCATACTCATAATCCGTGATCTATTGCGCTCGCAAGCCCGTTTCTCCGAGCTCGAACGTTCCCTAGCTGGTGTGAGCAGTCGCACCCTTACCCTTAAACTAAAGAAGCTCACTGATGAAGGAATCGTGACCAAATCAGGCCTTTTATACTCGATGGCAAAGCATGGCGAACGCCTCGGTGATGTTATAAGGGCGATGGAAAAATGCGGCAAGGGGTATCGCGGGTAGAGTTCTTTTTGTGATAGACTATAGTCGCGCATCTTTTAATTTTAAAGACCTTACAAACTTACTTAAAAATCATGTTCTATAGTCACTCATATTCAATGTTCGGTCCGCAGATATGGAGCCCATTCGGCTTTGGTATATTCGGATCGATATTTTTTCTTGTCGCCGCGCTATGGCTCGTCTTTTCTATTGTGCTAAAGGGCTATGCTCTATGGCATTCAGCAAAGCTTGGTCAAGTTTGGTGGTTCATCGCTCTTCTCATCTTTAATACTCTCGGCATCCTTGAGCTTGTCTACATCGTTTTTTTCTTGAAGAAATGGCCGGGCAAGTCCAATGCAAAGCCAGATACCA
This sequence comes from uncultured Candidatus Saccharibacteria bacterium, assembly GCA_964565685.1. Taxonomy (GTDB): domain Bacteria; phylum Patescibacteriota; class Minisyncoccia; order Phycocordibacterales; family PALSA-1337; genus JAGWNR01. The sequence continues at coordinate 53,653 of CAZMFR010000003.1, read as the reverse complement.
GGCGCGAAACCGAACATCATGCTCACGAAGCGCACCAAGAGCACCATGAGCATCATTCTGAGCATTTGCATGATCCGGAGCATCATGCCGCCGAGCACGATCACTCTCATAATGCCACGGTCTAAAAAAGCGCATCAACAAACCTATGTCTTTGCGTAACCTAATCCTCATCATGATCCTGGCGATCGTCCTATTGTGCGCCATCGGCGGCGAAGGATATTTCTATTTTTATTCGCAAAGACAGAATAGCTCAGCCGATTCGATCATCCAATCCATCCAAAAGGCCCTCAAACCGGAATCGCCTTTGGATGCGTTGGCACAAGCGAAAATCGTTCTAGCTGATCAAACAGAAAAACTGAATCAAATGGAGGCGAGCTTCCCAAATTCGTCTTCGCTCGATTCTGCGATAAGGGCAGACGTCGCAAGGGCGGCGGCTATCGCGGCGAGAGACGATGCACTAGTGGCTGATCAAAAACTCGGCCTGGAAGAGCAGGCAAACATTGTCGCTCTCGGGCAGAGAGCCGCTTCGGCGCTCGCTTATCTCCAATCTTTGGCCGATTCTGACCTTCCGATCTCGACTGTCGCATTGAACGACGCGGCAGAAAACGCCATCGAATTGACGGCGGCTTATTCGAAGGAGATATCTTCTTATCTTGATTCTTTGTCACCGACAAATTCTAATATTTCGGCGGGCGAAATATCCGGTTATCAGTCGCAAGCAGACGATATCGCGGAGCAAGCAAATTCAACAGAGGATTCATTGAATCAGATCGATGAGACCCCGGCCAGTTCTGTGACAGATGGCTCAAACGATAGTCAAACGAACTCGAATGGCCAGACACCGACAGCCAATGATCAGATTGGAGATGGCGACAACCAAGCGGGGATTGGCGGGTCATTGACTCTCGGAGACATAAACGACCAAGAAAACGTCGTCGAACAAGACACAAACGAAGTGGATCAACTGGTTGACCAGACGCCGTCCGGGGATGCTTCTTCATCTGATCCTTCTTCAAACAATCCTTCTGGATCATCTATTGGCGGCAACAATGGAACGAGCGGTAATGATGGTAATTCTGGCGGAATTCAAGATCAGAGCGGTCCTGTGAAATTGATCGAAGGGGAAAATACGTTCTAAAAAGCTATTCGATCATCTTCTCGATAAGCTTTTTTGTTTCTCCCACGTCTTTTACTTCAAAGCATTCTACGCCGCTATCGCGAGCCGCGTAATCATTTCCCCCTTCAAACAGAGCGTCGCCGACATAGAGGGCTTTTTCAATCGGGATTTTCAGATATTCGCAGATCTTTCGCACGCCAAAGGATTTGTCTATGCCTTTTTTCGTTATATCAATCGTCGTCATTCCGCCGATGCCGATAGAAAATTCCGGTAAGATCGGTTCCAAAAAAGATACGATAAAAAGACGGCGTTTTTCCGTTGGGTCCCACTTCGCTTTTTCTACTATAGGTGCTTCTTGGCCAAGGGCCGAGAAAGATATCTGACTGCCGCGATCCTCGATCTGTTCGCCATATATTTTTGGAGGGATCTTTTCACCTGCTTTTTCAAGCGCGACTTTCAATGCAAAACGGATCTGTTCTTTTTCCGAGACGCTCAAGTCATGCGAGTATTCCTTGAACCAATTATTCTCCTTGAAAATGTACATAGATGAGCCGGTTGTAGGCAAGAGGAATAAGTTTATGAAAGGGGAAGGCAGATCGGATGCTTTTGACCATTTTGTCTGTTTTACCAATGCTGGCAAAAATTGCTTTTGAAATTGCGGGAATGAGCCGCCAGAGATGACAGCCATTTTCTTTTTTGAAAGGAGCATTAAAAGCATGATGGCCATATTCTCGTCGACCGGTTGTTTGCTCTCGGCCAAAGTGCCGTCCAGGTCGAATATGATCAGGTCTTTTTGTGAGAAGTTATTCATTCGAACATTCTTAGCACATCCGCCAATTTCGCCGTAGCGACGCATGTGCAATAATCCGCGCCGCCGTAATATATATATAAAATGCCTTTGCGCAGGACGATGCCGCAAGGGAAGACGACATTGTGCACAGGCCCCCCGTCACGTTCGTATGGCATGATCGGCTCGAGTATCGGCAATGACGCGCGTGCGAGGACTATAGTGGGATCATTCAGATCGAGCAAGGCCGCGCCGACACGATACGTCGGCGTGGTAGAAACGCCGTGATAGATTAGCAACCAGCCCCTTGCCGTCTTTATGGGAGGAGCGGAAATCCCGACTTTCCAGCCGTCCCACATGCCATGTCGTGGAGACAGGATATCTATGCATTTGTCTATCTTTTGCTTTTCAAAGTCGAGAGTCGGCACATAATCTCCGCAAATATTGTCCGAGACACGGTGAAGTATGAGGTATTCTTTACCATGAGGGGCGTCTTCTCGCTGAAATTTCTCTGACAGGATGCAAGCGTCCTTGTCGTCGACATAATCCGGTGACAATACGGACGGCGGCGACCAATCCCAGTTTTTATTCAAAAAGTCCGCTTCTTTGATCGAAGTGATCGCCACTCTCGGACGATTGCCGTCGAAGCCAGTGTAAGCCATGAAGATACGATCGCCGATCTTTGATACTCTCGGGTCCTCGCATCCGTGCCGCTCAAAATCTGCGCGAGGAATGTAGATCGGCTTGTCCTCACGCTCATCGATCGACAGCCCGTCTTTGCTTTTTGCATAACCTATGGTCGATATATTATTCGAATCTACGGCGCGATACAGGATGTGCACTGCGCCGCCGAGGTCGAGCGCCGCAGGATTCAGGGTGCCGCGCGCTTCCCAGGGCATGTCTTTTCGTGGAGTCAAGATAGGATTTTTTGTCGAGCGCCGCAGGATCAGATTCTCCTCAGAGATTTTTGGCGAGAGAGCATCCAATAGATTTGAAAGGGGAATGCGAGCGATGGCGCATTGTGTGTCGCTGGCGCCATAGTATAGCTCGACTACGCTCTTTGCGCCGGCGCCTTTTACCATCGCACCGGACGGAAAAACGATATTTGGCGCGATGCCGACTTTTTCATAGAACGCTTCGGGGGCCATGATCGAGCCGTTTGTCCTGCCGATTATGCGTCTAGGATTTTTCAAGTCCAGTAGCAAGGCCTCTACGCCGAATGTCATATTGCCGCTGCCGTATTTTTGTATGTGAGAATAAAAGACCAACCAGCCCCTCGCCGTTTTCAAGGGCGCAGAACCGAGCTCGACCTGATCGCCGTCGCGGCGTCGTAACGGCAAAGCAAAATCTCTCATCCGCGTCTTCCAATTGTTCCAGAATTCAGGCGAAGAGATCTGTTCTTCGTTGTCAAATTCCACATAACATATTTCCGACGGCGGACAGTCAGTGTTCACGGTGACCAGAGCTGCGATTTTTTTGCCGATTTTGGCCGGAAACAGCGCCATGGCTTTTGCGTTGAAGGGTGTAACCAAGACCTTTTTTTCTATCCTTTTGAAGTCTTTCGTCACAGCCATCGCTACGCGGATTCCATCGGCATTGAAAGGGTAATTAGAAAGGGCTGTATAGAATATAAAATATTTTGTGCCTAGCTTTGTCACTCGCGGGTCCTCGCAGCCATATTTTTCAAAGTCATATTCCGGCACTATGAAAGGATTGCGACCCGAAAAGCGCGTGCCGTCTTTTGATGTCGCATGACCGATCACTGAGACGCTCCTATGTTGACCATCTAACAGATCCGGCATCGATAAGGCGCGGTATAGCACATGCGTCATCGTGCCTTCCTTTATTGGGCACCAATTGAAAGTGGCCGCCGCTTCCCACGGATGGCTTATATCAGGTGACAGAAGCGGGTTCAATTTTTCTCGAGTTACTGTGAACATGTTTGTATTATACAAGGGAAAAAGCAAAGATGGAAAGAAGGAAAAGTGATGAAATTCTTGGTGTGTCTATCTTTTCTTTTTTACTTCTTTTCAGATTTCATTCACTTTCTATATTTTTCCATATTTAACAAGCCACTCTAGTAATTGTGACAGTGGAATCGTCGCTAGACCGATATGTCTGTCCCCAGCGCCATAATAGAGAAAGACCCTGCCGTCTTTTATAACCGCCCCGGAAGCATATACCACTCCTGGTTTGCCATCGTTTTCATATGACATATGCGGTTCGAGGATAGCTTGCGGCGAGCGGTGGGTGATCACAGACGGATCCTTCAAATCTAAAAGCATGACGCCGACCTTGTATTTTCCCGGATCGCGCGGACTCACGACGTTATAAAAGAGAAGCCAACCGTTCTCAGTCCTTATCGGCGGCGTTCCTGCGCCGCGCACCCAACTATCCCAGTGCTTTTTTCTGCTCTTTACCTCATACCCAGGCATCCCATCTCGATTCGGCAAGCTTTTTATATGTGGCACGGCGTCTAAGCGATCCACATACTCGATCATTGCCTTGTCTACCAATCCGTGTATGATGGCGAATTTGCCATTGAATTTTTCCGGAAAGAGCACCCAGTTCTTGCTGCGCTCTCTCGATATCAAAACAGGTCTTTTCCAATTCCATCGTTGTTTCTTCAGATCGTCCGCACTGATCGATGTGACGGCCATATGCAAATGCTCCCATCCCTCGAAAGCGACATAAGTCAAGTAGATTCTGCCGTCTATCCGTACTGTCCTCGGATCCTCTGCTCCTCCCCAGCCGCCGCCGGAAGTATAGAATGTCGGATCGTAGGTCATCGGTCCGTGGAACGTTTTTGGATCGGGCAAGCCGTAACCAACCATTGGCTGAAAGACAGGATAAGGGGAGCGCTCGTCAAAATGTATGCCGTCTTTGCTGACAGCATGGCCGATCCTAGACAATCCATCCGAGCCGATCGCACGATAGAACAGATGCACGCATCCTTCATCATCTATGATCGCTCCAGGATTGAAAGTGCCTTCCAACTCCCAAATCTTTCGTCGATCTGGAGAAATGATCGGATTATCCGGATGACGAAGGAGAATGAGATGTTTTTGCATCCCCAGTTTCTTCTTTAATTTGAAGAATAACCGAAAGATCTCCCAAATAAGAGCCAAAACGAGCACAGCTATGATAGCTATAGAGATAAAATGCACCAATGCTCCATTATATATATTTGTCATATTCGTCCATAACGATCAGACACTCTGACTATGTCGTCCTCGTCAAAATCGCCGAATGAGATCTCCAAAAAGACCACCGCAGATCTCCCGGCAGTGATACGGTGATTCGTTCCTCGCGGCAAAAAATATTCGTCGCCGGCTTTTATCTCTTTTTCTGCTTCGCCTATGATCGCCTTGCCATCGCCGCCCAAAATTTTCCACCATTCGTCTCGATCTTTATGCTTTTGCAGGCTAAATGCTTCGCCGGGCTTTACGGTGATTATCTTGACTGTTGAGGGTTCGTTCAGTGTAAAACGTTCAAATGAACCCCACGGCCGATCTTCGCGATACGACGTTGGAGTTTTAGTCATTTTTATTGGTTTTTATTATAACACGCGGCATTTTTTGGGATTTAAACTTATCCACAGGGGAGAGGAAGCCGAAAACTGGAGATCTTGTTTTTTTGAAGTGCTCGAGAACTGATCCAATGCTAAACTAATGTGCGATCCCGATCCCAAAAACTTTTTTTGCTCCAGCCGCTCGCAGAGTCTCCATAGCCGAACTCATCGTACTGCCGGTGGTGATGACGTCATCGATGACGATTATACGCCTCTCGATATGTGAAAGGGTGCATTTAGACCTAAAAACCCCTTTATTTGCTTTTAACCTTTCTGCGCGATTTTCAAAGGCCAATTTTGCCGTATCGATCGGTTTTTCTAGGATGTCAGTGCGAATTTCAAAGCACATTTCAGAATTTTTTATTTCATGATCGTCTTGATAAGACCCAAGATTTAAGACATGATGATCAAGAGAAAAATTGCAATTACAATTAGAAACCGGATCATTGATTTTTCTTGAATCTTTAATCATAAATCTTGAATCCTGTTTAGTCTTATCTACGATAGCTTTTTTTCGGTCGAGAGATTCTCTCACGAGAAATTCTGCGATCAACTCGCATTGATTGTATCCGCGTTTCCTTCTTCTTTCTTTGGAAATAGGCATGGGAACGATGATCGCATCGCTCAGATTGTTCTCTTCAAGATGGTTCAAGAGGGCAAAGCCGGCGATCTCGGCGGCATGCTCGTTTTTCGAGCTTTTCAATTCCTTTATCATGACCTTGGCGATGGGATCCTTGTAATGAAAGATCGCTCGCATGCTCGGATAGATTTCCCCTTGCCATTTCGGGATCTTTTCATAAAAATCCTCTGGTGAGATATCAAAAATAGCCGCATCATTCAGGCGGCGAGGAAAAAGAAAATCTAATATTGTCAGGAATAGTTTTTTCATGGGTTTTCGATAGGGATCATGATTCTATTTTCTTCAACGCCTTTGTTTTGACAAGAAAACACGGGCTCTGATTCGTGGAATATAAAATATTTCCCACTGAATAAAAGTCTCCATCGCCGGAAATTATCACCGCTTTATCAAAATTCCAGAAATCTATACAAATTCTTAAAACCATATCAGAATCGCAATTTCCTTTAATGTCCTCATTTTCTCCATAAGATGCCCCTTTTTTTGGCCGTCAATGAAAGCGTAATTGCTCTCGCGAACGATCACACGCACACTATAGAAAAAATTTATTAAGAAAAGTTAAAATAGTTATAAAGAAAAGCTAAAGCCATAGGAGACCTCGCGAGGTTAAGATTAGGTTTGAATCCGACCCAAAGACCTTTCTTCTTTTATCTTTTATCCGTGCTATACTTTTCCCATGAGTTTTATGGATAAAATCAGCTCCATGTTTGGGAGCAAAAGCCCGAGCGTGCTAGGCATCGACCTCGGATCATCGGCCATAAAAGTGGTTCAAATAAAGAAAAAGCACGGTCGGACAGTTCTGGAGACTTATGGCGAGCTTGCTCTGGGTCCTTATGCCGGCATTGAGATCGGTCGGGCCACCAGTCTATCGAATGACAAGATAATCGAGGCGCTGAAAGACATTCTCCATGAGGCAAAGACGACGACCAATGCTTGCGGAGTCGCATTGCCGCTATCATCGTCCTTGATCTCTTTTATATCTTTGCCTCCTATCGGCGACAAGCACATTTCCGAAGTGATCTCTCTCGAAGCCAGAAAATATATCCCTGTGCCGATAAACGAAGTCATGCTCGATTGGTCGGTCATTCCGCGCGAGGATTCTTATGCCAGCGAAGACTCCAACAACGCGTCAGCTGAAAAAGCAAAAGAGGGCCAAGACGTTTTGGTTGTGGCTATCAGCAATGAATACATCTCCAATTATCAGAACATCATGGCTGGTTCGGCATTGGCGCCTTCTTTTTATGAGATAGAATTGTTTAGCTCCATCCGTGCTTCGCTCGACCAAGGTCTCCAAGCCGTTATGATCCTGGATATGGGAGCTCAGTCGACGAAACTATATATAGTCGAACGCGGATTATTGCGCGCTTCGCATATCATAAACAAGGGCTCTCAAGACCTGACCTTGGCTCTATCAAAAGCTATGAGCATCCCCGTGGTCCAAGCAGAGACGATGAAAAGGTCATATGGCCTTTCCGGTGGAGACGAGTACAAAGACCAAAAGGAGATAATCACAGTCAATCTGGATTATATGTTCTATGAAGCGAATGCAGTCCTATTGAATTACGAGAAAAAATATCATAAGAACATCTCAAAAGTGATCCTGACAGGAGGAGGAGTCTTGTTAAAAGGGTTCGCAGAGCTGGCCAAGAGCAGCTTTCAATCAGAAGTTATCTATGCCAATCCTTTCGGCAAAATGGAAACGCCAGCGTTCCTCTCGGACCAGCTTTCCACAGCTGGCCCAGAATTCGCCGTGGCGATAGGTGCGGCATTGCGCAGACTCAGCGAGTTGGACTAAGGGGAAATAAGTACTTTATACACAACGTCCTTGCTTATATTCCTTGACAATATAGTACAATAGGGGAGACGCGAGCTGTTTTTCTTAAACAAAATGGAGCCAAAGTTTCAAACATCATTCATACCAAAGAAACCAATGACTGTTTCTTCCGGCAATCCGGCTAGGCATTCAGTCAGTATCCTGCTGACTGTCTCCGTTGCCTTATTCATACTTTCTCTGGGCGGGGCAGGTTTTGCTTTCGCTTGGGAAAAAGTCCTTGATTCGCAACAAAATAAATACAAGGACGATTTGGCCGCAGACCAGAATCAATTCAATACCTCGCTCATCAGCACCCTCACAGCGGCAAATGAAAAGATCAATTTAGCCAAGGATCTCATCCAGAACCACCTGGCGGCTTCGGAGATTTTCAATATAATCGGTCAGTTGACCATAACTAGCGTTCAATGGAAGAGCTTTACTTTTTCTGCTCCGGCTGTTTCCGGCTCTTCGGCTGGCAGAGCAAATAGCGGTACGAATAATGATATCACCGTTTCTATGCAAGGCGAAGCCGATAGCTATTATTCTGTTGCTTATCAATCTGATGTCTTTGGCCAATCTTCTGAATTTGGTTCTAACAACGTGATAAAAAACCCAGTGCTCTCGAACCTGTCGGTCGGTTCGGACGGCAAGGTAGGTTTTTCTTTCACTGCCTCCGTAGATCCATCCGAGCTGTCATATGTCAGCGAGCTATCCGGACAGAATACGTCATCGACATCATCGTCGGCGCCTGCGGCTTCCTCCACAATACAATAAATAAAATGAATAGAAACATCACAGCTCTAATACTCATCGTTCTCGCCATAGGAGTTTACTTTACCTATACGTCTGGACAGATAGCTGTCATCAACTCTATCCAAGCTGAAAACAATCAATACTTGTCGGCTATAACCAATGCTAAAAAATTGATAGATCTGCGAGATTCAGTTTTGAAACAATATAATGCCATCTCAGATGCGGATAAATCCCGTTTGGACAAAATCGTTCCCAACAATATAGACAATATACGCCTGATGATAGACATATCAGGTATCGCTTCAAGACACGGGATCACTGCCTCTGGCATAACCACATCAGCTGACACAAATGCGTCTAATTCCGGTTCGACTCAGTCTGCGAGCGTGCCAGCAAATCCAGCGGCATCCTATAATAGCGGTCTTTCTACTGTCACAGTCTCATTCAGTGTCACCACGACATACAATAATTTTATCGCCTTCTTGCAGGATATAGAACGAAGCTTGCGAATTCTGGATGTAACGAGCATAACTCTGTCTCCTTCGACCAACGGGACATACACTTACGGAGTGACTCTGGACACTTATTGGTTGAAACAATAAACAATATGAAGAATCCATCCTCAAATAAAAATACTATAATAATCGGGATCGTCATCGTCATCATTCTTGCCGGCGGATGGTATTTCTATTCAAAGGGAAGCTCCGGCTCTTCGACTTCCCAATTGATCTCTTCTTCGCCTGATAGCGCTACAGCGGCGGTCGGCGCTAGCGTCCTGAATATATTGAACAGCGTTTCGTCCATAAACATAGATACTAGCTTCTTTCAGACGCCTGCGTACCAATCATTGGTCGATTATTCGATTGCAGTGCCGCCACAGCCAGTAGGCAGAGCGAATCCATTTGCGCCGGTAGGGCAATAAAATATGAGCGTTCTAGACATCCTCCAAAAAAAGAATCTTATCAGCAAGGCCGGAGTTTCAGCCGTAAAAGCAAAACAAGCTGACGGTGATTCGCTCGACGAAGCCCTCATCTCTGTTGGTGTAAAACCAGAAGACATCCTAGCTGCGCGCGGAGAATTTTTGAATATACCGACGCGCGTCGTGGCGGAAAACAGCATTCCTTTTGATGTCCTGGATTATATTCCGGAGGAAAGCGCTACCCATTATCAATTCGTACCGATCGGCTTCAAGGATGGCATGTTGGAAGTCGGCATAGTAGATCCGGACAATATCGAAGCCCGCGATGCCCTCAACTTCATTGCCGCAAAAAAGAACATCCCATACAAGATTTTCCTGATCTCTCCGGAAGATTTCCAAAAAGTACTCGAGTCATACAAAGGTCTCGGCGGGGAAGTGTCCAAGGCGCTCTCCGAGCTCGAGACAGAGCTATCAGTAGATGTCGATCAAACCATAGATACGTCAAAAGCAAAAGTAGAGGCCAAAACAGCCGCTTTTATAATAGAGGACGCACCTGTAGTGAAGATCGTGGCCACGATCGTCCGCTACGCTACAGAGGGTAATGCTTCGGACGTGCACATAGAGCATCTACATGACAAGGTGCGTGTCCGTTTCCGTGTCGATGGCGTTCTAAATACCTCGCTCATCTTGCCGGCGCAAGTCCATTCGGCTGTGGTCGCACGAATCAAAATCGTTTCGAATATGCGTCTGGATGAAAAGAGAAAGCCGCAGGATGGTCGTTTTTCAGCGCGCATCGACGGCAGGAAAATCGATTTCCGTGTTTCGACTTTCCCGGCTTTTTATGGCGAGAAAGTCGAAATGCGCATCCTTGACCAGGAAAAAGGGGTAAAGAAAATGGACCAGCTGGGCTTGTCTTCAAAAAACCTCGATATTTTAAAGGAAGCCATAGATCGTCCTTATGGATTGATCTTGATCACTGGACCTACTGGTTCTGGAAAGTCCACGACGCTGTATTCTATGTTGAATGAAGTAGACAAGGAGGGTCTCAACGTTCTCTCTCTGGAAGATCCTGTTGAATATAACATGGAAGGCGTGAGTCAAAGCCAGGTCCGGCCGGAGATCGGCTATGATTTCGCTACCGGTTTGCGTACGACTCTGCGTCAGGATCCGGATATAATCATGGTCGGTGAGATCCGCGACAAGGAGACTGCTCAGTTGGCCATTCAGGCCGCCTTGACCGGTCACCTCGTCATGTCCACTTTGCACACGAATAATGCCGCCGGTGTGGTGCCACGTCTCATCGATATGGGCGTCGACCCATATCTCATCGCACCGACTCTGATCCTGGCTATGGCCCAGCGTCTCGTCAGTCTGTTGGTTCCAGGCGGTGGCAAGCCGATGCCAGTAGATGGCTCGATAAAGATGATGATAGACAAGCAATTCGCCGATTTGCCGGCAGAGTACAAGAAAGACATCCCTTTTGCCGACACTGTCTATCAGATCGCGCCTACACCGGACTGTCCAAAAGGCACTCGTGGTCGCATGGCTGTCTTCGAGATGTTCAAAATGGACAAAGAGATCGAGAATGCTATTTTGAAAGATCCGACCGAACTATCGATTTCCTCTCTTCTACGCAAAAAAGGCATGCTTTCCATGAAAGAAGATGCTATCGTAAAAGCTTTTCAGAAGGTGATACCGTTTGAGGAAGTGAATAAACTGTAATAATCCTGTATAATAAACCCATGTCTGAAACAACCCCAACAACCCAAAAAAAGATTTTATTCATCGACGACGATGCATTTCTCCTTGACATGTATTCTATAAAATTCAAGGCCGGCGGTTATGATGTGCGCGCCTGTGACAATGCCGAAGCAGGATTGAAGATCTTGCACGACGGGTATGTGCCGGATGCCATGCTGATCGATGTGATCATGCCCGGCATGGACGGCATAGAGTTCGTATCTACATTGCGCAAAGAAAACATCGCCAGCAAATCCGTCATCATAATGCTGACCAACCAAGGCATGCCAGAAGACATCGCAAGGGCGAAAAAATTGAACGTCGACGGGTATATAATAAAGGCGACGACCATACCATCGGATGTGCTTCGAGAGACGGAGAAAATATTGAGTAACAAGAACAAATAATATGGACTATAAACAAGAAATCCAAGACCTTATCTCTCTCATAGTCAAAGAAGACGCTTCTGACTTGCATCTGTCAGAAGGTCGTCCGCCGATCATACGCGTAGCTGGCGCTCTCATACCTCTTTTCAAGAAAGCCGTCCTATCAAAAGGCGACATGAAGGGCTTTCTCGGTCAGTTCCTATCCGAGTCGAACGCAAAGATACTGGAAACCAAGCGTACAGTAGATTTTTCATATGATCTCTCCGATACGCGTTTTCGCGGCAACGCATATTATCGTCAAGGAATGATCTCTATCGCTCTGCGTCTCATTCCAAAGACCATAAAGACCTTGGCTGATCTCAATCTGCCGCCCATTCTAGAGACTTTTACCAGAAAATCTCAAGGATTTTTCCTGTTGGTCGGACCTATCGGTCAGGGCAAGACGACCACTCTCGCTTCAATGATCGAATTGATAAATCAAACTCGGGCAGAGCATATTTTGACCATCGAAGATCCGATCGAATATCTCTTTGAATCAAAAAAATCTATTATTGACCAGCGCGAAGTCCGTACAGATACTCCGGATTTTCCGGACGCTCTGACCTCTATGTTCCGTGAGGACATAAACGTGTGCCTTTTGGGCGAGATGCGCGACCCGGAAACCATATCGACGGCTGTCACTGCCGCTGAGACCGGTCACCTCATATTTTCCACTCTCCATACAAACAATGCTTCTCAGACCATAGACCGTATAATCGATTCTTTTCCAGCCGCCCAACAGGATCAGATCCGCGTTCAGCTGGCCGGCAGTTTGAACGGCATATTTTCTCAGCGTTTGGTTCCGAGAATCTCCGGCGGTTTGATACCGGCCTGTGAGCTCTTGATAAACAATTCGGCCGTATCAAATCTCATCCGTGAGAGCCGTACTCATGAAATACCTACAGTTATCGAGACTGGCATTGCCGAAGGCATGATAGACATGAATCGATATCTGGCGGAATTAGTCAGAAAAGGCGAGATCACAGTCGAGAGCGCGTATTTGCACTCGCTTAATCCGAAAGTATTAGAGAAATTAATATGAACAGCTATGCTATTTAACTACACGACCGTAAATGAAAAGGGAGAACAAGCGACTGGCTCGATCGATGCTGTCAATGTCGACGTCGCTATAGCCGGTCTTCAGCGACGCGGTCTCGTCATATCGTCGATAAAAGAGGCCACTGGCAAAGGCAGTTTTTTGTCGATGAATATTTCATGGTTCGATCGCGTTTCAACCAAAGACATCGTCATCCTATCCCGTCAGCTGTCGACTCTGTTCGAGGCCCAAGTTTCCGCTTTGCGTATTTTCCGCATGATCGCCGGCGAGACCGACAACAAAGTCCTCGGAGCAAAATTGACTGTTATCGCTGACGATTTGCAGGGCGGCAGTTCCATCTCTGCCGCTATGGCCAAGCATCCGAAAATCTTTTCTTCATTTTATGTCAATATGATCAAGGCAGGCGAGGAGTCAGGCAAGCTGGACGAAACCTTTCAATATTTGGCCGATTACTTGGATCGCACATACGAGCTCACTTCGAAGGCAAAGGGCGCCTTGGTCTATCCTGCTTTCGTCGTCATGACTTTCATAACGGTCATGATCCTTATGTTTACTATGGTCATACCAAAGATCTCCGGTATTATCACCGATTCTGGCGTAGCCATACCTATCTATACCCAAGTCATACTCGGCATATCGAATTTCCTGGTCAGCTATGGCTTTATACTCCTGGCTGTCATCATAGTCGTCGGTTTCTTTGTCTTTCGTTATATCCGCACGCCTAGCGGCAAGATCGCTTTTGATCGGTTGAAGCTCCACATCCCTTATGTCAGCGTTCTCTATAAAAAACTTTATCTGTCGCGTCTGGCCGACAATATCAATACTATGCTCCAAGCCGGCATTCCCATGGTCAGGGCATTGGAACTGACTTCTGATGTCATCAATAACGAAGTATATCGCGTCATTTTGGCTGACGCAGTCGAAGCGGTCAAGACAGGCAAAGCCATGTCCGAAGCGCTAGCCGCCTCCGGCGAGATTCCAGGTATTATGATCCAAATGATGAAAGTGGGCGAGGAATCTGGCGAGCTCGGACCTATCATGAAGACTATGGCTCTCTTTTACTCCCGCGAAGTGACAAATGCCGTGGCCACTCTCGTTGATTTGATCGAACCATTGATGATCGTCGTCCTCGGTGTTGGCGTGGCTATTCTCATGGCTTCGGTTCTGGTGCCGATTTATTCGATTGCGGAGGCGCAATAATAAGTCGAAAGTACCTGGTAGAAAGTCAGAAATGTTTGCATTGATTTTATGCTTTCGACTTGTCATGCTGTTCATATCTATCGGCAGGCAAGGGACTTTTGACTGATTATGGCTTAAAGCAGGGATTTTTCTCATGCTATTGACTTTATACTATACTTGTGATAGCATTGTGGGTAGTTAGTCAAGTCAAACAGCACAAACAACTAGCAGAGTCTCAATTACTTTGCAGAAACAATTAAAAAACGGAGGATAAGTGAAAAACATATTACCAGCGCCGGAGCCGCCACAAATCCACTTGGAAATCCCGCCGACAAGTCTTGCGGGCATCGGTGCGAATTCCAAGAATCGCAAGCGTCGAAGGGGCAATGATTTCATTGATCGCCATCCGATCATGAGTGCGGTCATCGTTTTTGGTGGCATTGTTGTCTTTGTATTGTGGCTCGATCATTTGATGGGGAATTCGACAAACCCACTCAACTGGCCATCTTGGTCACAGCTTGGAAAATAGTTGGCGACCACGATTTGCTACGAAGTCGGAAGGTTCAATCCCTTCCGGCTTTTTTATTTGCTAGAAACAGCTTTTCCAAGTAATATACGCAATTGATAAAGGTTATGTTTTTGACTTTCTACCTTAACTTTTTATATCGGGCACGTGGCGGAACTGGCATACGCGCACGCTTCAGGAGCGTGTGGAGCAATCCTTGGAGGTTCAAATCCTCTCGTGCCCACAATTGATCAAGGCGTTATCTTTGCACAAAGAGAGGATTTGAAAGCCGGAGCGAAGTTGCCATGTCGCGTAGAGACGGCAACGAGCGAGGCGGGGTCGCGGGTTTCGAGCGAAGCGAGAAAACCTGTGACCAAATCCTCTCGTGCCCACATTTTTTCCTAAACCAAGCCGCTATTTACTTGCAACACTAATGCCCTGATCGTCAGATCAGGGATGCAGTTGCCCCCAGCGTCGTCTTGACGGATACTGTTAGCATGGAATACCGAAAAACGAGCCATGCAGTCTATTACTGCGACTACCACATCGTCATCACGACAAGATTCAGGAGAAGAGTTATCAATGAAGGAATTTTTGCATATCTCGAATTGAAGCTTCGCGAGATCACCGAACACCATCCATATTTCATATTCAAAACCGAGAATCACGACGAAGATCATATACACCTCTTGGCTTCAATTCCTCCAACAACTGCCGTGGGAAAGGTCATTGGCATTATCAAGCAAAACACTGCAAAGGATATGAAGCAAAAATTCACGTTCCTCAGGAAAGTCTATTGGGGCACAGACAAATTCTGGTCAGACGGTTACTTCGTCTCGACGGTCGGCATCAACGAAGATATCATACGCAAGTACATTGAAAAGCAAGGCCAAGACGACGCTGGGCAAACAGCGAAGCTGTTTGAATGAAAAGAAACCCCGACCGTGAGGTCGGGGAGTTTCACTTTATCCTGGCTAACGCGAGGCGGTGTAGCCGTTTATAGATAGACGAATGGGCGAATACGGTATAATATAGGCGTTATCCACAACCCATTTGACTTTATGGGGTATATGGCTGGTATAATGATGGGCAAAGCTCAATTATAAGCTTAATTATTAGTAAAGATATAATTTTAATTTAAATGAAAAAAATGAATGCAAATAGAAATGGCGGTTTCACCCTCATCGAATTGCTCGTGGTTATCGCCATCATTGGTATATTGTCATCAATAGTTCTTGTTAGTCTTCAATCAGCCAGAAAGAAGGGTTCCGATACGCGTGTTATAGCCGACGTACAGCAAATAAGAGATGCTTTGGAGACGGGGTTCACTGGTTCATATTATCCTGATCTTACTACCACCGCCGGTACGAATAATGCCGGTTCGACTTCATTTGGTAATCCAGTGAATACATCTTGCACTGTCTATGATTGGAGTACTTCTGGCTCTCAGGTAAATGCGATTAATACTCAAGCATATGATGCTTGCCAACAAGGTGGCACGAATGATATAAATATCGTTGCAACAGGTACTTCTGCTACTACTGTAGTAGGTTATGCTATATATGGGCACTTGGTTAGTAATACATCTGGCTACTTCTGCATAGATTCGACAGGAAGAACAGGTACTTCTGAGCCAACTCCTGGTACTGCTAGCACAACTTGTATGTAATTTGTCTTTAGACTTCTCGTAATCATACAAAAACCCCTTGAGAGGGGTTTTTGTTTACATACACGTTTTAACCCTGGAAATTTAGTTACCGGCCGTAGGGCAAGTAGAGCTAGCATGAGCTATCGCTGATGGATTGGTTTGACCACTTGAATCTATACAAAAATAATTTGTAGTCGAAACAAGCTTTCCGTAAATGGCATACGCATTAATTGTTGCAGATGTAGCAGGTGCAGCGGGGTTACCAGTAACTATCGATATATCATTTGTGGTACCTTGAGAACAAGCATCATTGGCTTGCGCAGCGATTGCACTGGTCTGAGGACCTGTATTTATCCAATTGCTTACAAAACAAGTGTAAGTAGTATTTCCTGTATTTGCTGTAGTACCCAAAGCGGTGTTACTAAGATCTGGATACGATGAACCAGTAGATCCCGTTTCCAAAGCATCGCGGACTTGCTGTACGTCGGCTATAACACGCGTATCGGAACCCTTCTTTCTGGCTGATTGAAGACTAACAAGAACTATTGTGCGACATGGGGGGAAAATATCCTATTTACAGTGTTTAAGTCAAAATCTTGTACAAGGTGCTACCTTGTACAGAAGTTCCCACGATTTTAACTTTTCTTAAAAACTTTTTCTTATAATGGCTGGATTATAAGTAATTCTATTATTTCTTGTCGTTTACGTCAGTCGTGCTATATTTACAGGACTATAATGATGCAGAAAATCACGGATTGGCTGAATGGCGGAGGGCGATTTGCGGCGATGATATCTGGACCCTTTTATTCTTCAATTATCTTGCCAATAGCGAGGTATGTGAACAAGAGGGAATGGCTGAAGACCGCATTGGTATTCGCGCTTTTCTTTGTGGTTTTTTGCCTGATGTATTTCTCCTTGAATACATTAGTCTCGAACGACGACCATTTCTTCCATTTTCGGTTTGCCTATGAGATGCGCTTCAACGGCTTCTTCAATTCCTTTTACAATTTCAAATCGATCTATTTTACAAAGATCGCGCAGGGTAGCCAATATTTCATCTATTACAATTTTCTTTTTTATCTGGTCATAATCCCTTTCACTTATATACAGCCGCTCGTCCTCGGGATAAAGCTCTATGCAGTGATAGCCGCCGCTTTGTCATTTACCGTCTTTTATTGGTGTCTCGGCAGGTTCAAGGTAAGGTATCCGTTTCTATGGGTTCTCATCATCCTCGCAATGACGAGTTTGACGCCGGTATTCCGGCTATTCTTGTCCAGACCATATGCGTTGACGCCTGCGATCCTCCTTCTTCTTTTATATTTTTTGCACAAGAAAAACCGATGGGGCGTGCTCATAATCAGTTTTGGCTATCTATTCTGGCATGGAGCGACTTTTTTCTTGCCGCTAGGCGTAGCGTTGGTCTATTATCTCTTTGAGAGATTCTACAAAGGCAAGGGCGATTGGAGGAATCTGGCATTATGCGCTGGAGGCACGGCCGGAGCTGTCGGTCTGGTCTATCTTTTGACTCCTGGATTCTTTCTGTATATCCAAGACAACATCTGGGGGGTGTTTTGGGATGTCATCGTCGGAAAGAAAGTGAACATCGCCGAGGGCGGAGAATTGTATCCAACCGATTTTTTTGATTTTGTCAGGACGAATACTTATATCTTTGCCACGTTGCTCGTTGTCGCCGGAGTCGAAGCGGCGCGATATATCAGGTATAAAAAAGAAGGCCTCTCTTCACAGATTGCCTCGTATTCCTATGACTCATACGTTTTGCGCACGACTCTATTCTTCTTGTGCGTCGGCATACTATTGAGCGTATTCGTCATCAGCGCCCGCTTCAACGATTATTTCGCCATGTTTGTCGGACTTTATATAGCCGTTTCATTTGATGATATAAAAAAGTTCGTATCCATTTCAGACAAATATATACTGAAAGGGCTTGCTGTCGGCGGGTCGATCGCTGTCCTATACCTATGCTTCTCTAACGGGCTAAATCTGTATCAGTTCTTTGGAAATGGGCCTTCACCGGATGAATGGCGCAATGTCGGCACATGGCTAGATGACAATACAAAGCCCGGCGACATAGTTTTTAACTTGAATTGGAGCTGGTTCACAGAGCTTTATTATTATGCGCCGCAAGATAATTATATAATCGGTCTTGAGCCGCGGCTGACATATGTCTATAGCCCGCAATTATATTGGCTCTGGTGGCATATCGGCACTGATGGCTATGTTTGTGATACGGAGACATGCGATGCGCAGCAGACCGCAAAGGATGATGCTCTGCATGGAAGCGTGACGGAACAGAAAAAATGGTATGCAGATCAGGGAGGTGCCATCGCCGGCGTTCTACTGAATGATTTTCATTCAAAATATCTCATTTCTACGAGCGATTATTCTTCGCTCGAATATGTTTTGGACAACAGCCATAGCTGGAAGCGCGTCCTCACGGACGACACTAGATATATCTATGAAGTGGAATCTACCTCGACTGCTTCTACTTCTATCAAATAATTTGCTGAATAATTTCAACCATGAAGCTGTCAATAATCATTCCCGTCTTCAATGAAAATAGCACTCTGCCTTTGATCTTGAAAAAGATAGCCGATGTCGATCTCGTCGGCGGGCTCGAAAAGGAAGTGATGATCGTCGATGATTTTTCAAAGGAAAAAGTGGTTTTACCGGCTGAGCACAGCGGATATCCTTCTACGATTTACAAGATCATTCGGCACGAAGAAAACAAGGGCAAGGGAGCGGCTGTGCGGACAGGACTTCTCGAGATGACTGGAGATTTCGTCGTCATCCAAGATGCGGATCTGGAATATGATCCAACGGATTACAACAAGCTGTTGCCGCCGCTTCTCTCTGGAGAGGCGAAAATCGTCTATGGCTCTCGTTTCTCTAAAAATCTAAAGCCGGCGGGAATGTCGAAAAAGAATTATCTTGCGAACAGATTTCTCACGATTTTTTCCAATATTCTGACCGGAATGGATATAACGGACATGGAAACGTGCTACAAGATGATGACGCGAGAAGTCTCTGATGATGTCTCTTCCCGGCTTACTTCAAATAGATTCGGCATAGAGCCGGAGGTCACAGCCCTTGTTAAAAAAATGCCGGTTGCAGAGGTCCCGATAAGCTATGTCGGCCGCACAGCCAAAGAAGGCAAGAAGATCGGCTATTCCGATGGCATCGAAGCGATCTGGAAGATCATAAGATTCAATTTTCCTTTCAAAGAATCGCGGATCATCCGCTTCATAGTCTCTGGCGCCATGGGCGCGGCTACGGACCTTTTCTTGCTCTGGCTTTTGACGAGGGTTTTTGGAATATGGTATCTGATCTCGGCTATCGTCGCTTTCATCCTATCTTTCTTTGTCAGCTTCTTCCTGCAAAAATTATGGACATTCAAGGATAGGGAAGTTGAAAAAATCCATATTCAAGCCGGGACATATCTGCTTGTAACCCTTTGTAACCTTGGTATCAACACACTGCTCGTATATCTTTTTGTCCAATTTCTTTCTTTTCATTATTTGATCGCTCAAATACTTGCCTCGATCCTCATTGGCTTTGAGAGTTTCTTTGCATATAGAGAACTGGTGTTCAAAAATCGTCCGAAAGCCGTATGATCTTACATTGTTTTCTTGTCTTTATCTTGAGATATCGGCGTTAAAATCCTCGAGGAGTCTATTTTCTCTCTGTGGACATCTGTTGACGCATAATAGATTTATCTTTGCTATAATTGAGACATGAAAAAAGGATTCACTCTAGTCGAAATGATCGTGGTCATTGCTATAATCGGCGTCTTGACGGCTATTGTCGTCACCGGTCTAGTCGGTTCAAAGGCAAAAGCCCGTGACGGACAGAGAGCGTCTGACCTGTCGCAGATATCATTGGCGCTGGAACAGTATTTTGACAGGTGCGATCAATATCCGGCGACAATCTATCCTGCAAGCGGTCAGACTTTGGCGAGCATTTATAATGGATGTCCGATGAATGGCGCGACGCCGGTCGTTACTCTGGCTAATTTTATTTCACAAATGCCGACTGATCCATCTGGATCAGGGTCTCCATTGAAGAATGCTGATTATGGATACGCCGTAAATAATTCAAGCCAACCGACCGATTATGTCCTTTACACGATTTTTGAAACAACGAATTCTGTTTTGGCTCAGAGCGCACCTGCGCCGACGTCATGGCTTTCGACTTTTAATACTGAGTCGTCTAGTTTCAATTGTGGAAATCAAGCGACAAGTCCGATTGTGGCTAACGGTTTAGACTACTGTGTGCGGCCGAATTAATAATTTTTAACTTTAAAACAATCATCATGCAGCCATATCTCATACTCATCGTCTCATTCATACTCGGCACGCTCATAGGAAGCTTTTTGAATGTCCTGGCCCTGCGCTACAACACGGGCGTCGGCATCCGAGGTCGATCGAAATGCATGTCTTGCGCAAAAACATTGACCTGGGTGGAGCTCATACCGATTTTGTCCTTTGCTTTTCAACGGGGCGTTTGCAAGGGCTGTCGAGCAAAGATTTCTTGGCAATACCCGTTGGTTGAATTTTTCTCCGGTGCTCTGTTCGTCATCATATTCCTACTCTATCCGCCGGTGACAATGGTTTCGAGTATCGTCACTGCCTTTCAGCTTTTCATTCTGTGCATACTCATGGTCATAACTGTTTACGATATAAAGCACAAAATAATCCCGGATCCACTGGTTTATATTTTCATCGCCGCTACTTTCGTACTATTATTCATCGGCAATGACGCGCACCCTTTTATAATCCCGAGCATGCAACGCCTCCTTGCCGGACCTATTTTGGCCTTGCCATTTGCTTTGCTCTGGTATGTTTCGCATGGAGAATGGATGGGTCTCGGCGATTCAAAGCTCATTCTCGGCATCGGCTGGATGCTCGGTCTGGCGTACGGTTTGACGGCTCTTGCCTTGGCATTTTGGATAGGCGCTCTGGCATCGATTATCTATATGGCGGCAGTCTATCGTTCGTTCAAGCATGGCTTGCAGATCCCGTTCGGTCCATACCTGATTCTGGGTCTTTATCTGGTCATGGTGACAGGATGGCAATTGTTCGGAAGTTTTTAATCTATGTTTTTATTCAAGAAAATCAAGGATGAAGAAAAAATCGAAAGTCGAGAGCCAAAGATCAAAAGTCAAGATAAAAACGGCTCCGGACTTTCGACTTGCTGTGCTTATAGGCAGGCAGGACGCTTTCGGCTCTCTTCTTCCGGCTTTACATTGGTCGAGCTAACAGTAGTCATCGCTATCTTTGTCTTTATGACCGCCTTGGTTGTGGCTAATTATGGGAGTTTCAATGACGGCACTCTTCTGACCAGCATGTCTTATGATGTCGCATTGGCATTGCGCGATGCCCAATCGTACGGTCTGAACGTGGAAGGGACTACCGTGGGCTCTGCGCAGAATTTTAACTATCCTTTTGGGATGGATTTTAATATAAACAATCTAGGCGGTAATCCGAGCCAGATGATCTTGTTTGCTGACTCGAATCCATCAAATGGCAATAATTCATTTGGAGACGGAATTTACACATCTTCGTCTGACTCATTGATCACAACTTACACTCTCGCTCGCGGCGGATTGATAAAATGCCTATATGTCGAAAATAGCGCTCCTCCGACCACCGGAAATCCTTGCCCGACCACTGGAAATTCGATCACCTCTGTCGACATCACTTTCAAACGACCTAACCCGAATGCTATCATTGTCGCACAAGGCAGCTCGCTGTGTCCCACAAACGCCCCGCCGTGCGCCTATGCCGTGATTCAAGTCGAAGATGCTAGCAAGACATCGACCCGTTCCATCGTTGTGAATGAAACGGGGGAGATAGCAGTACAGAATCAATAAAATATGGAACAAGTAGAAAATATAAAATATGAAGCAGAAAGAAAATGCAAGTCGCCTCGACTCTCTGATTTCCACTTGTCGCTTTCCGCTCCTTCCAGATCTTCCGGCTTTACATTGGTCGAAATGCTCGTATCGATCGCGATATTCATGATCGTGGCTGTGATCGCCGTCGCCGCTCTGCTCAAAATAGTCGATGCAAGCAAGAAATCGCAAACGCTTCAAGACACTGTCAACAACATCAATTATGCCATGGATTCGATCACGCGCGAGATAAGGTTGGGGAGCGCATATACATGCTATCCGAGCGGCATGTATACGGGTCCTATTCTTCAAACAAGCCAAGGCGCTCAATGTTCACCATTGATAATATCTGGTAATTCAAACTCAAATTCAGGCACTTCCATTGCTTTTCTTTCTTCGAACACAGCTATGGATCAAACAAATGGTCAGTCTTGCAATCTGACGTATGCGTATTATTTCGAACCAGTTCAAGTTCCAGGATCTAACCCTGCAGTGTATACATGGACGATTGAAAAGGCTCAACAGGAATCCAATGATCCGAGCTATCCAAGTGATCCATGCGCGGATCCTCTTGGAAACACGTATACGCAGTATGTCCCGATCATTGATCCGTCGATCATCATTACGGCTTATTCTTTAAAAGTTAACACGGCTGTGGCGAATACCCAGCCAAGCGTTTTTTTGTATATATCCGGTTACACCGGTTCGGCTTCGAGCACGCAGACATATTTCAATCTTCAGACGACGATATCTGAACGGACATAAAATAACATGAGGAATATATTAAAAAAAGTCAAAGATCAATGGTCAACTTTCAAAAGTAGATGCAAATACAGCCGACTTTCGACTAGGGGCTTTCGGCTTTCTACTTCTTCCGGCTTTACCTTGGTCGAGACTCTGGTGGCAATAACCATTCTGATGATCGCTATAGCAGGGCCATTGACCGTCGCGGAAAAGAGCTTGTCGGCGTCTATCTATGCTCGCGACCAGCTCATGGCATCGTATTTGGCACAAGACGGAATGGAATATATGAGGAACATTGTGGATAATAACGAGTTGAATATCGGCGCCAATTCTAGTTTAGACATTGGCGATTATTGGATCAAGAGCGGGGGCATCGATTTGGAAACAGGTTGTACTAGCTCTGGTCTGTGTATGATCGATACTATAAATAATAAAATAACCCAATCTTCTTGTACGTTGCTAAATATAAATACGACTGCATGCCCGCCTCTCGACCTATCCTCAAACGGCTATACTCAGGATGGAATAAACCCAGTCACGACTTTTACTCGTTATTTTTATGTCCAACCGTTTACAGCAACGAGCAGTGGCGGCAATATCGGTGGAAACGGCAATGCCGCAAACGTCACTGTTACAGTCATTTGGCCTGGCGATGTCACCGGCGGCGGCGGAGTGACATTGGAAGACACGATGTACGATGCACCTATGCAATAATCAATGATATGAGAAATATTTTCAAAAAAGTAGAAAGCCCCGAGTCTCGAGTTGAAAGGAAGTGTAAGCATTCACGGCTTTCGACTGACAGTGTCTGTCGGCAGACAGAGCATTTTCGACCTTCTACTTCTTCCGGTTATACGCTGCTCTTTGCCATGATCGTTGCTTCGATCGTTCTTGCCCTCGGCGTCTCTCTGCTTACCATCAGCCGCAAGGAATTCGTTCTGTCGTCAAACGCTACGCAATCATCGAATGCTTTTTATGCCGCCGACAGCGGCCTCGGTTGTGCAGAATATTGGGCTGGTCCAAACGGCGGATACGCTTTTTCTACTTCGTCTCCGATAACGCCGATCACTTGTTCTTCATCCGGTGCTCCGATTCCGGTCTATGAATGCATAGGGACGGCAGCTTGCATAGATAATCTCGCAACCTCTCCAGGAACTAATTCGTCGGGCAATATTTATAAGTTTACTTTTTATGTTCCTTTCTCGACCGATGGCACGACAAATCAAAGCTGTGCCGCAGTGACTGTAGAGAGGTATTATCAGTTGAATCCTATTCTCGGAAATTCTCATGATTATACCGACATAACTTCGGCTGGATATAATATCGGATATAATTCAAGTGATTCTGCGAACAATCATATTGCAGACTGTTCGAATGTCAGTCCAAAGAAAGTAAACAGGACGATAGAATTGACGTATTAGTACAAGGGCTACCCTTGGACATTTTTTGCTATAATAGCGCTATGAAGACCAATGCGCCAAAAGCCGTTTTTGAGCGGTTGAACAACCTAAAAGAGCTGATTTTGCGTCATCAGCGACTTTATCATACCCTCGACAAGCCAGAGATCACCGATGAGGCCTACGATTCGCTCGTTCGCGAGCTAATGGACATAGAGCAGAAATATCCTGAGCTGAAAACCGTTGATAGCCCTAGTCAGCGTGTGGGAGGCGAACCGCTCAAAGAGTTCAAGAAAGTCCGGCATGTCGTGCCACAGTGGTCTTTCAATGACGCATTTTCCGAGGAAGAAATCCACGAATTCGATGCGAGGACGAGAAGATTTCTAAATCAAAAGTCTGTAAAGTCAAAAATATATAAAGTCGAAGACAAAGAAAAAGAGAAGCGAGGGGGAGGACTCTTGGTGTCCGAGGGCCTCTCGGAGGCCGATGAGACCGAGAGGGAGCGCGATTTCAGTAGAAACCGACGCGACCCGAGGACACAAGAGTCCGACCCCGAGCATTCTTTAACTTATATCTGTGAGCACAAGATAGACGGCTTGAAGATCGTTCTCACTTACAAAAACGGCTTGCTCGTGCAGGCGGCTACCCGCGGCGATGGCACGACCGGCGAGGATGTGACGGAAAATGTAAAAACGATCAGTTCCGTTCCCCTTAAATTAAGCAAACTAATCGATATAATCGTCGAAGGGGAAGTTTGGATGGCAAAGAGCCAATTGACTGCCTTGAATATGGCTAGAAAAAAACAAGGGCTTGAGCCATTTGCCAATCCGAGAAATATCGCCGCTGGATCCGTTCGCCAACTCGACCCAAAGATCGCCGCCGAGCGCAAGCTGAGGACCTTTATTTATTATATCGCCAAGTACGATCCTGTTAGAACAAAAAATATTCTCGATAAAATGCCGCCGACGCAGGAGGATTCTCTTGAATTTCTCAAAGAACTGGGTTTTGCCGTGAATCCGCACTGGAAGCTGTGCAAGGACGCAGGCGAAATTGTGGCATACTGGCGCGAATGGCAAAAGAAGATGCCGCGCGAAGATTATTTGGCTGATGGCATCGTGGTCAAGGTGAATGATTTGAGATTACAAGAAAAACTCGGATACACGGGCAAGGCGCCGCGGTGGGGTATTGCTTTCAAGTTTCCGGCGGAGCAGGTGACGACGATCCTCGAAGACATTGTCTTCCAAATAGGCCGCACTGGCGTCATTACTCCCGTTGCGCATCTTCGGCCTGTTGTCGTGGCCGGTTCGACAGTTTCGCGCGCCACATTGCATAACGAAGACGAAATCCGGCGGCTCGATGTGCGGATCGGCGACACGGTTATCTTGCAAAAAGCCGGCGACGTTATCCCGGACATTGTCTCTGTGGTGAGAGAATTACGCGGAAAAGATTCGAAACCTTTCAAGTGGCCGGCTCGAATCGAAGCATGCGGAGGTGACGGGAAAATCGAGCGGATTCCTGGCGAGGTAGCATGGCGCTGTGTGGTCAAGGATTCTCTCGAACAGACAAAACGCAAGTTCTATCATTTTGTCTCAAAAAAATGCTTTGACATAGACGGTCTCGGACCAAAAGTCATCGATCTGTTGTTCGAACACAATCTGATCTCGGCTTTCGACGACATATTCACCTTGAAACGCGGCGATTTGCTGGCGTTGCCGCGATTTGCCGAAAAATCTGTCGATAATCTGCTGGCATCGATCGAAAGATCTCGCGATGTTTCCTTGCCGCGCTTCCTTGCCGCGCTTTCCATTCCGCAGGTCGGAGAAGAGACTGCATTCGATATCGCCAGGCATTTCGAGGAAAAGATCCAAGGCCTGAGATCTAAGATTCAAGAAAATCCAAAATCTTCGGCGCTTGGTTTGATTATCGATTCAAGCGTTGAAGAGATCGAAGCAATCTATGGCGTCGGTCCGGTCGTGGCGCAGGCAGTTTCTGACTGGTTCAAAGCGTCGGCGAACAAGAGACTGATAACCAATTTGCTCAAACAAGTAAAAATCCAAGATCTGATCTTGGACAATAAAAAGGCCGATAATCCCGACATTTTCGGCAAAACTTTTGTCTTTACGGGTACTATGCCGACGCTCGAGCGAACGACAGCCGAAGAAATAGTGCGGAATTTGGGTGGCAATGCTGGGAGTTCTGTCTCGAAAAACACAGATTATGTCGTGGCAGGCGAGAACGCTGGCTCGAAATTAGCGAAAGCGAAAGAATTAGGCGTCAAGGTCATTTCCGAAGCGGATTTTTTGAAGATGGTAAAATAGTCGGCAAATATTATTTTTTGTAATATAACTAGTTGGTTATAAGCAGAAAAACACATAAAAGCAAGAAGAAGGATATATCGTGTTTGGAATCCACATTTCATATTGAGTCGTGCGATGTTTTACGACATATCGTAATAATGCCTTTAAAGAAACGCCAAGCATAGAGGAAAACTCATCTTGTGGTATAATATCGCCATGATTTCCAAAAAAGACATAGAAAATCTGGCGAATTTAGCCAGAATCCGGCTTTCGGAAGAGGAAAAAGAAGGCCTAGCGAAGGACGTCGATTCGATTTTGGCTTATGTCGATCAAATAAAAGCCGCTCCGATCGGTGATTTCAAACAGCAACCAGGCGCGGTGAAAAACGTCATGCGCGAAGATGTCATCGTTATGACTTCAGACAAAGATCGCGGACGGCTAATCGATGAAGCGCCAAAAAGGGAGGGCGACTTTGTGGCGGTGAAGAAGATATTATGAGTATGTAAAGTCAAAATTATCGAGCCAAAAGTCAAGATAAACAAGGATTTCGACTGGGGACTCGGGACCTTCGACTAAATATCATGAAAATTAACTTACAAAGCTTAACAATAATTAAAGCTCACAAATCTCTCATCGAGGGCGATTTCACTGCGGTTGAACTGGTTCAATCCTATTTGGACGAGATCAAAAAAAAGAACGGCGAGATCCACGCTTATCTCGAAGTCTATGAAGACGTGCTCGATCAAGCGAAATCAGCCGACAAAGCGATCGCTGATCTTAAAAAAGAAAACAAAGAAGTCCCGATGCTGATGGGCATCCCTCTTGCCATAAAAGACAACATTCTAGTGAAAGGAAAGACGGTAAGCGCTGCCTCAAAAATCCTTGAAAATTACAAGGCGACATACGACGCGACAGTCATAAAAAGACTCCAACAAGAAAACGGCGCTATTTTAATCGGTCGCACAAATATGGACGAATTCGCCATGGGCGGTTCGACGGAAAAATCGGCATATGGTGTGACAAAAAATCCTCACGATATGAGGCGCGTACCTGGAGGATCTTCAGGCGGTTCAGCTGCGGCTGTTGCGGGTGATCTCGCTCTTGCCGCGCTTGGTTCTGATACTGGCGGTTCTATACGCCAACCAGCATCATTCTGTGGTCTCGCCGGATTGAAGCCGACATATGGAGTTGTCTCTCGATATGGACTCATGGCTATGGGATCGTCTTTGGATCAGATCGGACCTTTTGGAAAGACAGTTGGAGATGCAGAGATAATATTCAATGCGATAAGAGGAAGAGACCCGATGGATTCGACGACGCTTGAAAAGCCGAAAGCTGAAAATACCCTGCCTATCAGCAAGCATGGCGAGTCAAAAGTCAAAGGAAAAAAAGCGACAAATCTGAAGAAATCGGTCATTGGAGTGCCATGGCATTTCTTGGACAAGGGTCTAGATCCTGCGGTCAAGAAAAATCTCGATGACACGATCTCGAAACTAAAAGGGCATGGATATGAAATAAAAGAGATCACTCTACCGAATATCGCATATTCCTTGCCTGTCTACTATGTGATAATGCCGGCGGAAGTTTCCTCGAACATGGCGCGATTCGATGGCGTCAAATATGGTCTTCATGCGGACGGCAAGAATTCGATCGAGGACTATTTTGAGAGCCGTGCCGCTGGTTTCGGTCCTGAGGTGCGCCGCCGCATTCTCCTAGGCACTTATGTCCTATCATCCGGCTATTATGACGCCTATTATTACCGCGCGAATGCCGTTCGACGCTTGATAACCGAAGATTTCAACAAAGCATTCGAGTCTGTCGATATCATCCTCACTCCTACAGCGCCGTCCCCGGCTTTCAAAATAGGCGAAAAAACAGCCGATCCTGTTGCTATGTATCTAGAAGACATTTTTACGGTGACTGCCAATCTCACTGGTTTGCCAGCCCTATCTGTTCCTACTGGCTTCTCAGAAATAGAAGGCAAGAAATTACCTATAGGTATGCAACTTACATCTAGACATGGAGATGAATCGGCGCTTTTTCAAGCAGGAAAAGACATCGAGGTTGAAGGGAAGTAGAAAGCGAAAAGCATAAAGAAAATGCAAATCATATCCACTTTCTACTTTATGCTTTCTACTTTATACTAATCATTATGAAAGACGAGAAAAAGGAGATAGATATCGTTATTGCGATCATAATAGTATTTGTCGTAGCTGTCGCCATTTTTTCTTCGTCAGCCGCTGTCTCATTTTTCTCGGACCATGTAAATCCATATTTCAAGGAATATTATCCAGATTTTATTTCTGTGATCAAAAATATCTTTGGCTGGATCATCGGCATCTCGATCGTCATCTCGGTACTGCTCCTGATCGGCATCATAACCGCCATCGAAGGCATAAAACACGTCCGTAAAAAAGAAGCCGAAAGATATGATCTAAAAGTAGAGACGGCGTATGATGAAAATGCAAAAGGGGATCCGACCCTTACAAAAAAATGGGCTAGCGTCATGGCTCACGCCGATTCTCCGAATGCGAGCGATTGGCGCCAAGCGATAATCGAGGCGGATATAATCCTCGGTGAGATCCTGACAAAGATGCAATATGCAGGTGAAGGCATCGGCGAACAATTAAAAGGCGCGAACAAGGCTGAATTCAAAACATTAGATCAAGCGTGGGAAGCACATAGAATAAGGAATCAGATAGCTCATGAAGGATCCGATTTTGCTTTGGATCAGCATGAGGCAAAGAGGGTCATAAATCTGTATAGGCAGGTGCTCGAAGAATTTTTCTATATATGATATCTTCACCATATTTTTCCACTTGTCTTTAAAAGGACTTGTGGTATAATCGAATCCTACAGCGGGGTAGGGTAACGGTATCCCGTCAGGCTCATAACCTGAAGATTGCCGGTTCGATTCCGGCCTCCGCAACAAGCAAGTCCGACGCGAGTGCCTCATGGTCAGGGCGTTTTCTTTGTGTCAAAAATGAACTTCATATATATTTCAAAATTAGATTCAGCTTCAAGGCAATTGCGTACTGCTGTCCGAATGTTTCTGCAGAATGGTGAACCAGTATCAATTCATGTTCTTGGCTGTGCGGCACAGGAGATTCTTGAGTCTTTATGTAAATCACAGGGGATAAAAAGTCTTAAATTACAAATGGTTGACCTTGTCCGCCCGGAGATGAAGGCCAAGTTTACCAAGATATCAGATGAGGCAAAAAATTCCTTCAAACATGCTGGAAGGGATCCAAAAGCAATAACTAAATTTAATCCCGAGATTTCGGAATTTGTCTTGTGGGATGCCGTAAGACTCCATCATTATTTGACTAGTGAAAAGGACCCACTTTTTGTTGCCTTTAATCTATGGATCTATGCTAAACATCCAGATATATTCAGTCTAGATTCAGAACAAAAAGGAATATATGATGCTTTAACAAAAGGATTTGATTACAACAATAGAGGATTATTTCTACAGATGGTGCCGGTATTTGAACAAGCCACCAAGATGTAATAATTTTCTATCACAAGATTATTATTGGTATAAAATTATATAATAAAAATTATCTACTATAATTTTTATTCAATCATCGGCTTCTTATCCTTCAGACGCGAGTGTGCAACAAATTTTTCCCCATACGCAAATCAACCCGCCGAAGCGGGTTGATTTGCCATAATGGGTCAGGGAGTAATAAGGAAAGTACCCGATATGTTAGGTGGTGCCCATAAATTGAGCCCATAAAGTAAGATAAGGATCTCCTTAAAACTACACTGAACCTCAGTAAATTGTATCCTTGAAAATCAAAAAGTCAATAGTTATCGTGGAAAATTTTGAGGACAAGTTGTGCAAAAGCTGTGGGTAAGTCGATTTTTTCTGTTGATAATGTTTTAGAACATTGAATAATAATCTTGTCGATGAAATATGTCGGTGTAGCTCTGATAATCATCGGTTCGCCGCCGCTGTGCGGATTGCCGGCCAATGACGCAGCAGCGTCCCATATTTGAACGTCAGGTCGCGAGCCGATTTGATGGCGTCAGCTAGATTTGAACCTGATAGCAGTTCCTCCGGTATGCAAAAAGTCCTGTCATTTTTTATGTGTTCTATGTAATCGATGCATCCGATAGCATCATCTATCAAAGCAGTCGGAGCATCTGTTCTGGAGATCGATATCTTGCGCAGGTAATCTGTATATATATCGAGATTGGGCATACAAAGACGCCTTAAGGATGATATGAACTCGTTTGGTTCTTGCCCGGCGAATTGTTCGAGATATCTTCCAACTGATTCATATCTATCATAGATCTCTGATTGATTGTCTGCGGCATGTAATTTGTAGAATGATTCGAGAAAAATGCTCATCATCTCGCTTATCCTGAATCGCCAGATGCGCATCTCTCCGTCAGGATATTCTCTCGCCGGAACTGGATCATGACGGATGACCCATGGAACATGTCCTATCAGTGCTCTTGGCAAGCATGCTTTGATTGCGACACCAAAGACGCCGTCCTGATTACGTCCTATCGGAAGGAATGGCGGAAGCATCATCGTATTATCAAATCCAGTGCATACGGCTTGGAAGCGAGGATTATCTGTTGCTACCGGTATGGACGTATATCGCAATATCAGTCTATTTTTTATAGCGTTTTCGTAAAGCTCCAGCTGATTTATTTTAGAAAGAAAAAGCGAACGTGGGGATCCAAACCCAGAATCTCCGTGTATTCCTGATACAGTAGCGACGACTTTGCCGCTTCCAGGATCGATTTTATGCCAGTCGAGAAGCTTTTTGTGAGCAGAAAGAAAATCTACGAGAGGTGGATCTTCATCATACGAGACGGCATGGTAACATTCATCTCTATCATTGAAGAATATCGATATCAGCGAGCGGAGGCGGGGATCAAAGACCGCGTCTTCACCAATGTTTTCTTTCATATCGGCAAATTTGCAAACTACATCGTCATCGACGCACAAGAAATGTTTATCCATAAGTGTGAGCAGAAGCGCGTTGCGATTTGTTCCTGTATCGACGATATGATTTTTTATTGACTCGGAGCATCCTAGTAATGCAAAACGTATAGTTTCCGGCGACACTCCAGCCCACTTGGTTTTCGAGATCAAATGTTCACAAAGCCGGTGTTTATCTATGACAGTCAAACCGTCTATTCCAGCGTCATTTTCTGGTCCGGCGACAAAAAGCGGAAGATTCAATCCATTGCGTCTGATTGCGTCCTGAAAACTTCGCACCGATCGTTCTAGCAAAAAAGATCGGTCTTTTGATGCCCACGTTATGGCGCTGATTTCCTGTGACATGCTAACTATTTGTGTCGACGATAACGCTGAACTCCGGATTAGTCGGATCATTGGTCATGATAGTGAATGTATTTGTTGCGTGATTATATCCATCATCGCTCGATAGTGTGACTTCCTGATTTCCTCCGGCTGCTATAGGAAACTGCGGCTCTGGTATGTCCCATGTGTTAGTATCAGGCGGAGACTCCAATACTGATACAGGCGAAGTTGTAGATGTCGTTAGCGGTCCTTGGCCTATATTATCTATGCGGATAGAGACTTTCTCTCCGTACGTTATGACGTCCGGTATTGTATCTCCTGAAGCGAGAGTCACATAATCGGAGAACGTCCCATCTGTGCTTGTAGCATATGAGACTACCATCTGTGGAGGTCCTGCCGGTGTGGACGAGACGTTAGACGCATCAGTGTTGGTTTGTGGAATAGGATTGCTTTCTGTTACGCCACCAGTGATCTTTACCCATCCTGCCGTAGTCTCCAAATAGCCGGCACCATTTCCCGGATCAGTTTTGTAAAAGCTCTTGCCATTGATATAAGTGACCGTCTGGAGGTTATCGTTAGAATCAGAGACAGATGAAGTAGATACCAAATCATTTATGAATGATCTTGTATACAAGCCAAGCGCACCAGTTCCGTTCTTTAACCCTTGTGGAGATAGGATGGTTGAAGCATTTGCTTCCTGGAACCTTGCAAGCGCCGATTTGGTCATATTTCC
Source organism: uncultured Candidatus Saccharibacteria bacterium (assembly GCA_964565685.1). GTDB lineage: Bacteria > Patescibacteriota > Minisyncoccia > Phycocordibacterales > PALSA-1337 > JAGWNR01. Next base: position 21,136 of record CAZMFR010000003.1, on the reverse strand, counting down.
GAATACAGATGTTTCTTTTCCAAGAGAACCAGCGCCGCTTTGCGATACGATGAAACCGTTATCATTCAAAAATTGTTGCAATGTCTTGACGTCGTTACCAGACGAGCCCATGTGGAGGTTTCGCGTAAAAATGGATGATGGCGGAATATATGAATTAGCATAAACGCATGACGCCATTGAAACTGATAAAAACACTATGCCCATGCCTATAAATCGTTTCGTATAAGATTTTTTCACTTAGATTTTTTTATTAATAATAAATATTATATGATGACCGGCTAATTATAAGTTTAAAATCAATGGCATGCAATATATCGGTAGAATATTCGGTTCACATCAATTTTATCGCAAGTATCACGATCCGTTTTTAATCAAAAAGCGATATCGTCTAAAAGCTATTGAAAATGTCAAACGATCTTTCGAACGAACTTCAAAGGTGGCATTGGACGCTCTTTTTTGTTATATTCTCTTTGTGATCGAAACGCCGGCGTAGCTCAGGTAGTTAGAGCATATCACTCATAAAGATAAGGTCGAAGGTGCAAGTCCTTCCGCCGGCACATTAGTTTGGGTTTTTGCATCATCACAAAATCATGCGATATGGGACTTGTATGGCTGAACCGCGCAGGTTTATCCACAGGAGTTAAAATTTTCCTAAAATTTTTGTAGTTTTGGACACTGGTGAGTTTTATCAGCAATGATATACTATATGCATCATGCCTATAATATCGCCATTTTCATTCTACACGATTCGTGATTCCGACCTTATGCTTGACGCCCAAAAAAGCAAGGGCAGGGATTATGTCCTCAAAATACGCGATCTGCCGGCGGAGGACAAGCCACGGGAAAAATTGATTTCAGATGGATCGGAGGCCTTATCTTTGCGGGAGCTCGTGGCTATTGTGTTAGGTACAGGAACCTCAAGAGAGGGCGTTTTAGAAATGGCCGGGCGCATTGTTCGGGAATACGGCGAACGTGGCATCATAGCCGAAACAGACCCGTCAAAACTGTCGCGTGATCTGGATATTCCTATTGTAAAGGCATGCCAAATCGTAGCAGTAGGCGAGCTCGGCCGTAGATTTTACGAAAAGAATCCCTCAGGATTTACCATCATAAGAAACGGTCAGGACGCGTATGAATATCTCGGCGATATGCGCAATCTAGGAAAGGAACAGCTTCGCGGGCTATATTTGAACAGCCATAATCATATCGTTCACGATGAGGTCATTTCGATCGGCACAGTCAACTCGAATCTGGTTCATCCGAGAGAGGTCTTTCGTCCAGCGATCGAATATAGCGCCGCCGCGGTCATACTTGCCCATAATCATCCTTCCGGCCTTTCAGAGCCATCAGACGAGGATCGTCGCGTCACGGAACAACTTGTTCAGGCGGGCAAACTGATCGGCATCGAGCTTCTCGACCATATAGTAATCTCAAAAAATGGTTGGAAAAGCATAAATGCAAAATACTAAAGCAAAAAATTATTCTCTCGTATTGCCATCATTAGACGGGCTTTTGTCCGATGATGCTTTATATTTTGAAGGAGTTTCTCGGCCAGCCGAATATTACCTTTTTCGCGATGCTCCCAGTAATTCTTCTGCCGGAGACCCAATAGTTCTTGAACGCTACTCAAATGACGTCTATAATCTATTTTTACGCAAATTATCTACGTTTGTTTCAGACAATAATGTTTCAGAGGAAGACAGCGTCAAATTACAGGCTCTTTTGCAAGAACTGATCAAGGTAAGGGAACTTCTGGCGGGGAATGAGGAAAAAGGAAAGAAGCAGATATAAAAATATAAAAAGAAGAAAAGACGAATAGAATTTAAGCGATTAGGTTAATTAGAAATTATTTTGTATACTCATTCCATGACTTATGGGGATTTTTTCAAGGACAAGAAGGTGGCTGTCGTCGGACTAGGACCTCGCGGCGAGATGCGCACAGACGTGAAATTTCTATTAAAACAAGGCGCAGCCGTTACGGTTTATGATATGCGCGGATTACCAGCTGTACGCAAGATCATATCTGATCTAAAAGCCGTTGGTTTGAAAGAATACATCTTGGGCGGCATATCGGCAGAGGACTTAACAAGGCACGATCTCATAATTTTATCGCCGGAACTGCCGCGCTCGGCGGAATTCCTAAAAGAAGCGCGCAATAGAAATATTCAGATCGAGTATCCAGACATACTCGCTCTAAAGCTCGCTCCCGCGGTCACTATCGTGGGCGTTATGGGCTCCTGCGGCAAGAAAGCCATAATGTCCATACTTTTTGATTCGATAAAGCATAGTTTTCGGGCGACCGGGATGCCGGCGCCCTTTATCATCGACTGTGAATATTCCGGCGGTTCGATAGCTGTCCTATCAAAGGTAAAGAAAGACGGCATGATAATTGTCCGCATGCCCGATTATTCTTTGAATGAATATGTCAAGGCGGGCTTGAGCCCGTCAGTGGCCATAATCGCCATTGCGCCGTCCGCGCCAGACCCATTTTCTGCTTTATCAAAGACTCTCTCCCATCAGACTTATAACAGCTTTATCATAACCACTGATGACATCGCCGACATGATCCATGATTCAGATGAACATCACAACAAGGCCAAAACCATCCGCACTCGTGCCAGTCGCGTGCCAGCAGAGTGGAAGATCGCTTTTAGAGGCGAGCATGAACGTGAAGATGTTGCGCTCGTGCTCGAAGCATGCTCTCTGTTCAAGATAGACGAAAAATTTGTCCGAGAGGCCGCTATTGACTATACAGAAAAAAAGTCGCCAGGTAGCATAATTTTTGTCAAAAAGGTCAAGAATGTATACTTCTACGATGATTCATCATCAGAGCGTCCAGAAGCCACTCTAGCGGCCTTGAGAGCCCTTTCTTCTTCATCTAGCGACCCAAACGCGTCTACTATACTGATCATGGGTGGTGCTGATGCTGGAGCTGATTATGACCTTCTATTGAAAAATATATATCAATATGCGAAAGTCCTCGTCCTCGTGCCTGGTAGCGGCACCATATCGATCCGCAAGAAGCTCGGCGCCATAGAGAATTTGAAATGCCTGTCAGCGCCATCAATTGAGGCGGCTGTAAAAATCGCCAGAGCCGAAGCAAAGATCGGCGACAGGATCCTGTATAGCCCGGCTTTTGCCGCCGCCGGCATCGATCGTTCGCGCGCTGAAAGGGGAGAGAGATTCGTGAAAGCGGTGCGTGGGCTTTGGTGAAAAAATGATTGGAATAATAGTAATATATAGGGATAATACCCAAAAACTGGGAGGCAAAATAGTATCAGTGGTATGAATAAGATTGAAAAGGGAGAAGTATTTGAAGGTGCCTAAAAAGTAGATCGGACTTTATTTAAGCATGTTCGCTATATTTTGCCTTTTCTCCGCACTTGCTGTCGTCTTTGAATTTGAAAGAAGTGAAGACACAGCTTGCACCTTTTCCGGCGAAACAGGACTCTGAGATTGCAGAATCGCCGCCACATCAGCTCGCAGTTCGGCTTGAGTTCTTGGCGAAACAGAAACTTGTCTTGTTTCGATGAACCAATAAGCGAAACCGGCTATAATAGCCAATGGAACGAGAGTCAAGACACCAAAAATGTATTTATGGCGCATAACCGACTCTTGATTGAAGGAATAATCGCTCATGATTTTAGTAGTTAAAATATTTTTTAATCAAGAAATCCTATTTTAACCGGTGGGAGTAAAGAGTTAATTCTTGTAAGCGATCCAAGAGAATTGAGCACTATGTCCATTAGGCCATGACTGGTCAATATATGGATTAAAATAATAAGTAAAAGTATGAGAACCTGAAGAAACATTGTTGGCGCTTCCGTCAATAGTGAGTTCATTACAACCTTCTGTGTCGCCTTCGTAAGTTCCAGTGTAAGAACCAATGACTACACCATCTAATTTTAATGACGCTGGAGCTATCTGACATTCAAAAGTTGTACTTATGACATTTAATGTCCATACTCCAGATGGGAGAGAAAGAGTGGCTGTAGTCGTTCCAGTAGGACTTTCTACCTCGCCCGTAATTATTGTAGTTCCACCTCCATACGACGGAGCGGCCCACCCCACCGTTCCAGTTGCATCAAGGGCAGTCAAGACATCACCGACCTGTGGGCTGCCTGTGGCCACGACTAAATTGCCTAGGATTCCAAGATTCCCGTCAAGCAAAATCGAGCCGAGCTTTTCTTGAAGATTGCTTCCCACATTGATCGGCGCTGGTACATTGCCATTTGGCGGAGTTGCGGTAGCCCGCGTCCATGTACCAGTGGTCTGTGCAAGGACTGAAATGCCGATGGCACCGACAGCTATTATGCCAAACGCCGCTATTTTAGAGACGATAGAACGCAGGGGGGGGGTTATTTTTAGAGACATGAAAATGTTTTGTTAAAAAGTTAAATAATTACTATGCGTTTAGTATAACTCTTGAAATAGGTCAAAAATATGGCGATTGTGGATAAAGTCGAATACAAGGGTAGCCCTTGTATTATTCTCCGCCGATAACACATGCCACTGAGCCATTCCATTCCTTGCCTGAAAAGACCGCCTGCATCAAACCTGCTGTGGCAAGTGCGCCGTTTGGCGAGCATCCTATTTTTGCATGTTTTTCGATTAGCTCTTGGGCGGTCGCGATCTCTTCATTCGTCGCTATCCAACCGAATCCGCCGGTCTTTTTTATCAAGGGAATCAAAGTTTTTTTGCGGTTAGCGGTCATGTCGACTATGGCATCTGCGGTCGATTGATCTTCGCTTCCAATAGAATCTGTGAATTCACTAGCCATCGGATGGCAGGATGTCGTCTGGACGATGTGGATTTCAACGGGTTTAAGTCCCCTGTTTGCCGACAGGAACGGCGAGTCAAAAGCCCCGAGCCCAGAGTTTTGTTTTTCCAGACTTTCGGCCTTCGATCTTCGGTCTTCGATCTTCTTCAAAAAATATTTAGCCAAAGCTTGCGATGTCGTTCCAGACGATGTCGCCACAAATACTGCCTGCAAGTCTTTTATCTGTTCTAATTCTTTTGCGAGCGATTCATAGCCGATTAATGCGATGTCATCAGTCGACTGTCGCAAGCTTTGGATCGAGCCATCGGCGGTTTTTTTAGTCAACGTTTGCAATGGCCGCTCAAAACGCATGACCGAGACGTTGAAATCCGCGAGGTCGGTGAGCTTGGCTAGCTTGTGTTCTGTTATCTTGTTGCCGACGAGAATCTCGAGGATTATCCTCGAAGTGGCGTCCCCGTTCAATTTTTTTATGTGCCGTGCCGCTGCGAGCGCCGCATTGCCTGATGATGAGATGGCAAAATGTCGTTTCCCTTGGCCTAAATAATGGTCGATCATGACTGGGATGGAGCGGCCCTTGTGCGAGCCATATGGATGCAGGTCTTCGCGTTTAAGGTAAAGCGAAGAGACGCCGACTACATCGGCAAGGTCAGGATAATTTTGTTGGGGAGTGATCATATTAAAATCGAGCTTTGCCGGCGAGATACGATCTTTCAGCTCGCTTTCTTGCAATACTACTCTCTTTCATCTAAAATAGGAACAAGTCAGTAAAGTCCAGATTTGAAAGCCAATAAAGTCAAGAGCTATTGCGTTGGCTTTCGGCTCGGTATTTTCGACTTCCGACTAAATTATATGAAAGCAATTTGTCCAGAATGCAAAAATGACGTAGATCTGTCACGTTATCCCATGATGAAGGAGGGAATCATAATCGAATGCAACATTTGCGGCATCACTCTGCTCGTGCGAAGGATAGAAGGGGACAAGATCGAGACGGAAATTGTAGATGAAGGAAAATGAGCGGAAATCTCTAATCGGTCTGATCATCATAACTTCTAAAAAATCATCAAGCGCCGGTGATTGATTGGAATGCGGGTGTTTTTTTGATCAATCAAATCAATTAGAGATCAGGTTAATTTTTTTACGACTTCTTCTATCATTCCTCTAAAACCATGAGAGCCGAGAAAGGCGATAACGTCGCCTTTCTTTGCCTGGAACGCTAAAAAACTGACAAGATTATCGTCATTTTCTTCGTATGTGCAACTTGGTTGGGTTTCTCCAATGACATTAGCAAGTTCATCACCCCCCATCGGCTTTTCTTGACCATCGATTACTGTTCTTTGATCATTTGCGACCTTAAGCTTGGTCAGGCGCGGAATGATGACCGCATCCGCATCTTTAAAAGCATTATCATATTTTGCCGCTGAGGCGCGCTCGCGACCGCCTATGTTCGGCTCAAAGACGGCGATGATCTTCTTGGCATATGCTTCGCGCAAGCTGGCGAGGACGGATGCGACCTTGTCAGGAGTCGGAGCATGACAATCAAAGACCGTCACGGTCCCCTCAAATCTTTTTTCTAATCTGCGTTTGATGCCTTTGAAATCCTTGATCGCAGCCGTTATCTTTTCAGCTGGCACGCCGAGCTCGCTCGCCATTGCGAAAGCAGCGGTGATGTTCTCTGCATTGAAGCGACCGAGCATCGGCGACGATATGCTCGTTTTCTTGTCATTGTGAGAGATATCGAACCGCAAACCGTCCTTTGAAGGTTGGACGTTGTCATAAGAGTAATCAGCATTCATGGCTTTGCCATATCTGATCAATCTTGGCTCGAGCGCTTTGTCTTTGCTCGCTCCGCGCAAGACACGGGCTACGCCATCGTCATCCGCATTCACGACGAGAAGCCCGTCCGAGGGTATCCCTTGTACAAGTTTCTCGAAAGCATCGAAATATATCTTTTCTGTCGGGTAAAGATCGGCATGATCCCATGCGACGGAGGTGAGAAGGAGGTGAGTCGGGCTGTAGTGCGCGAACTTTGGCCGCGAATCGGTCGGCGAGCTCTTGTACTCGTCTCCTTCGAACACACTCCAATCGCTCTTGCCGAGGTGTGCCGCAGATTCGTGCGAAAGGGAAATGCCGCCGAACATGTAGCTTGGATCGAAACCGGCTTTTAGCAGGATATGAGAAAGAATGGCAGATGTGGTGGTTTTGCCCCATGTCCCAGCACATACGATCGAGTTCTTCTTGACGAAGAATTTTCCGATGATCTCAGGATATGAATAAGATGGGATATTGTGCTCCTTTATATATAAAGTCTCTGGATTCTGCGTTCCTGAAGCGGTACCTATCATGACTACATCCGGTGCTCCGCCATCGACCATTTTTTCAGGATGCCATCCTGCATAAAAGCTGATGCCTTGTTTTTCGAGCTCGGTCGAGACAGGTGGGTAGAAACCCTTGTCGGAGCCGGTCACTTTGACGCCTGCCTTATGAAAGGCGATCGCCAAGGCGCTCGTAGCCACGCCGGCGATGCCGATGATGTGGATGTGTGATGGTAAGTCTAGATTTTTCATCAGTCATAAAGTCTATCAAGTCTATAAGGTCCATAAAGCGAATGCGAGCATTCTTTATTTACAGACTTCAAGGACTTTTAGCTTCACATGCTTATCTTATCATTTTTCAACATCTTCTTCACTTTTTCTAGATTGGTCTCCCACTCCTCGCCATTGAACCATTCAAGCCCTTCGAATTGGAATTTGTACGTGTCAGTCGGACGTTGGAGAGAGCCGAGATAGAGATAGCGCTTGCCATCTTTCTTTGCTTTGTCGATCATCTTTGTCATCATGATTAGACCCATGTCTTTTTGAGCTTTCGAGAGGTCATAGAAAGGATAAGAATAGTGTACGATGCTGTCGTTTTCGTAACAAATGGCGTAGCCGATCTTCTCACCTTTATCATTCGAGTAGCCGATGAGAGCGTTGAAGTTGCTTTTGACGTTGTCTGTGAGCATCTCTTTTATCTTTTGAGCGCTCATGATGCCTTCGCCGAATTTGGTCGAGTAGAAGTCTTTCGCAGTTTTGCCGATCGTCCATGAATAGCCGGAAAGGGGAAGCGCATCGTGTGACAGCGAGATATCCGCGCCCTTCTTCAATATCCTCCTATTCTCGCTCGTCAAGGAAAACTTGTCCAAGTCGATGCGGCAGGAACGGGTCTGATGCATGATGCCCTTGCCGATGCGAGTGAATACGAATCCGCGGTCGTACATAGCCGAAACTTTTTCGGGAGAGAAGTCCGTTATTTTTTGTTCTTGCCAAGTTAGGTATTTCATATCTCAATTGAAAATGTAAAAATCAAAATGCAAAATTATAAATCAAAACGTTTAGATTGTCATGATTTAAGATTTTACAATGTCATTTTTCATTTTGAATTTTTTAATTTTAAATTAGTGAAGTGCCAGCCAGACTCCGAACACCACGAATATGAAATGAACGATCCAGAAGCGCATGATGGTTTTTTCTTCGCTCCATCCGATCAATTCAAAATGGTGATGGATCGGCGCCATCTTGAAGACTCGGCGATGCAGAATGGCACGGCTGAATACCTGGATGATGACTGTGATGGCCTCGATATAGAACATAAAGCCGAGAAAGAACAGAGCGCCTATCTCGCCTATGGCCAAAGTGTTCACGGCGAGCAGCGCGCCGAGACCGAGCGATCCGACATCACCCATCATGAACCGTGCCGGCTTTATATTGAAATAGGTATAAGCGACCAAAGCGCCTACTGTGATAGCGTTGACTATCGCGATCTGGCCGAAGCCGTTCGTCCAAGAAAGCAAGGTCAAAGCGGAAAAAGTAATGATGAGCATGCCTCCAGCCAAACCGTCCATGCCGTCTGCGATGTTGACTGCGTTGGCTGTGAACATGACTATGAATATGACGACCGGTACTATGAACCAACCGAGATATATGGCCGGACCGAACGGTATATAGAAATAATCCCAGGCAGGCCCGAGCTTTGCATAGATCCACCATGCCGCCGCCGCGCCGGCGATGAATTGAAGGATGAGCTTCTCATGAACCAGAACGCCCTTGCCCGGACGAGACCCAAGCCAAGCAGAGAGGCGTTTGAAGCACGTCCATGGCAATGTGACCGCATACCAGATGCGCATGCGGATTTCCTTGTGCACGCGCATAAGCGTCATCGCTTGGTTTATCTTTCTCGAACGCCGCTCGTGGCCGTAGATATTCATGACGTCGTCGATGCCGCCCAGGAAAGCGGACAGGAGCATGACGCCGATCGGCACCCACGTGTACGATCTGGACCAATCGAAAATATAAGTGAGCACAGCTACTGTTAAGATGACCAAAAGACCGCCCATTTCGGGGACTTGTTTTCTGTTTTGACGTCCTTCGATGGCAGCCAGCTCTTGTTTTGGCGCTTTGGCCACATGGTATTTATATAGGGCGGCTGTAAGGAATGGAGCCCAAGCAAAGGCCACGACAGCGGAGAAGCATATAAAACCCATGGTGTTGGCCAAGTCGCCGGTGGTCTGGAGAAAGTTGATCATGATGCTAGATTAACACAAGAATCATTTATTGAAAATGAATCATAATATACCTTTGTTCTTTTCTCCTTTTGTATTTTATTCAATTCCATCGATTCAATCTCCTGATCTCTGTCCTTGAGATTTTGGCACGCGAGTACGTTTGATTTTCCGCGCCGGTTTTTTCTTTTTCCGTCCATTTTTGGTCTAGAAGGCCTTTTGTCGGCTCTAGGACTTCGATCAGACCTTGCCGCACGCCATGCCCATATTGTCCGTCGTCAGACCAAGCGATCGAATGAGTGTAATGGATGGCTATCGGTGAGAAATTCTGATAATCGACCTCGTGGATGATCAGGATGTGATTTCGCTCTGTATCTGTGCCGATCATGGCTATAAAATCTCCTGGCTCTATTTTTTGCAAGTCGATAGAGATGCTATTTTTATCATTGGCAAAAACAAGGACGTCTGTATTTTCAACTGGCCGTAATTTTGCCTTCAAACGCTTTAAAAAATTTCGATCAGGAAAAGCAAGATGCCGATCGAGCGAGCCCTTGCCGCGGGCTTTGCTTTCCGCAGATAGGACATAAAAAGCCAGACCAGAGCAGTCGATGCCTATGTCTTCGTCGCACATGAATTTTTTCAAGAGGATATCGGTCCATGTTTCCGGCTTTGTTTTTTCTTTCATGCCAGCGATCTCGACCTCATCGAGAATCTCTTTCGGGCTTCCTTTTCCGACGGCTGCACGCAGACCGATCCTCTGCCTTTTGTGCTTGTTGTTAAAGTATGGGACCGCGCATTCGGCTTGGCCGACCCTAAAATGCATGTATTGATCGATTGTATCTAGCGCAGGTTTTGAGATGAGTTTGGTGTTCATGAAGATCAGTAGAAAATATAAAGTAGAAAGAAAATACAGGATGCGTATACTTTCTGCTTCTCTAAACTATAGCTCAAAACATCACTTTTCCAAAATCTCGATGATTTTTTCGCCGCGAGCATTCCACTTGCCATGACCTTCCATGAGGCATTTATCGCTTTGGATGCGCAAAAGATCGGAGTTCGGCTTTGTGTTCGGATAGGGAATAGCGATATAACCGGCCGCGTTCAATGCGGCGACCTTTTCTGTCCAAGATGACATATTGGACAGACTTTTTGTCACGCGCTGAACGATCTGTGCGCCATCGTTTATCTCGATCTGTTTGTCCAAGGGTAGCCCTTGGACGGGCTTTGTACTATGGACATCCTTTGATTCAGTCAACGCCGCTAGATGCGCCTCAAAAATAGTCGCGCCAACGAGCCCGTGCCCACGGAATCGCGATTGAAGCTGTGACTCATATGTAGTCGAAGCCGGCTGACGGGCGTTTATTTCTATTAGTTTGAGCTGGTCGCGCTCCTCGTCATAGATCACATCGATGCCAAAAAGACCGCGCCAGCCGCTGTCTCGCATCTTTGCGCCGACTTTTTTCGCGATGTTGCGAAGCTCTTCGAGGTGTCGCTCGCTCAATAGCGTATAGGGCAGACCCCAATCATTGCCGACAGTGGCGAATGGGTTGTCGGTCAGAGGCGATATGCCAGTGATCTGATAGCTGGGGTTGCCGATTATTGTCCAAGGGTAGCCCTTGTATTTAGCTTGTCCAAGGGTAGCCCTTGTATTTAGCTTGTCCAAGGGTAGCCCTTGGACAGAAATGTTCACTGTAAAAGTCGGTCCTTTTATGTATTCGCTCGCTTTGATCGGACGGTCTGGAAATTGTCTTTGTATTTCCTTTAATTCTTTCTCATTATTGACCAAAACAGTGCCGAGGCCTGTATGCGCATGGGCAAATTGGAGCACGAGAGTCTTCTTTTGCCAATTTATCTCTCTTGCCGGTGCGATATCAAAACGCGGCAAGAGCTCCGCAAGCTCGCCGAGCCATTCTGTCTGAGTTATCTTGTTTTCAATTTTTTCAGCAAGGGCGGAAGGAGGATTCAAAAGCTTCCAGCCATTTTTCGCGCAAAACTCCTCTATGCGCGCCGTGCTCTTGAATACAATGATGTTCGGTTTGTCTTTTGCAAGCCGAAAATCCTCTGCCTGCCTGCCGGCAGGACGAGTCGAAAGTCCCGAGCTGTATTTTTTTTGGTTCACGGCTTTTTCTATGAAAGCTGCCGTCTCTTCTTTTTCCAATATTCCAAATGTGTCAAGCGGAACAGGGGAATCGATCAGAAGGACAAAATCGGGATATTTTTCTTTTACCGAACGCGCATATTCGCTGTCATTGGCGACGATGAGATAATCTGCAGACGGCAAAACGCCGAGCGCGCGCTCGATGTCGCGGGTCACATAGATGATTCGATCATTCATGTTGCGATTATACTATAGTAACGCCGCTTTTTCACTGTGACGAGTCGCTTTGGTTTTTTGCCGGGCGGCGATTTTTTGTCTGAGACCATGCACAAAAAAGAGCCGTGCGAGTTTGTTCACTCGCAACGGCTCAAGATGTTTTCTATGAAGGCGCCCAATATGTAGGGCGGCAAGTAGCATTTGATGATGGTCTCTTTTGAATCGAGCCAGAGCTCATGCTCATCTGCTTTGATCACCGAATCAAAATAAAACCTTTCGGTGAGACCCTTTTTATAGGTTCCGCGCACTGGAACCATGTCGAATTTTTCTTTTCCGCCGTCGTCTGTTCTATGGGAGATGTCTGTTTCCACATGGCGGTCAAAACGGATCTCAATGCTGTTGCTCGAGCCATTGCTTTGGGAAGCCACTCCGCTACCTACACAAGTCTTGTTCCCGTCATAGATCCGGAAATAAGCCGACTTGCCGGTATAAGCGGATATAACCTCACCGACTGTCGGAGCGATTGTCGGAGTCTTCATACTCATACCTTTCGTTTATTTTTTTATGTTCGATATTTTGCTGCTGGCATGCTATCATGAATGCACCATTTTATCAATCAAAACACAAGTAGGAGGCAATAAGTACAAAGTATAAAGCAAATGCGAGTCGTATCCACTTTCTACTTTTCACTTTCTACTTACTTTCATGTCACAACGCCAATGGATCGTGATTATCGGAGTATGGGTTATGATTTTTTTGTTTCTCGGCTTTCCGTATTCTCTGGAAAAGATTCTCGCAATATTGACAGGCATTCTGGTGATTTTTATGGCTTATAGGATCAAACTCAAGGAAAGCTCTCCGGCTGGCGGATCGCCTTTTAAAGACAATCTTTCATCAGATACAGAGAAAGAAGAGCAAAGCAATAACATTTCTTCCCCTGATGCCGAGCAATAATCCTGTTAAAAAATCTTTTATATACGCACTCGTCGTCCTGTGCGTCTTTTTCGTTATCGTCGTCGCGACTATATGGTTTTTGCCTCCTGATCGGCTCACTTTTTCGCCGGTGTCTGTGGCTTCTTCCACAACCCCAGTAGCTGTGCTAGCCACTAGCTCTGTAGTCACGCCTCCACCTTTTGTCGTGACTCATGTGCGAACGCCGGATTCCGTGCACGCTGTTTACTTTACGAGCTGGGCCGCTGGAACGCCTTCCTTTCAAAAGCAGATGTTCTCTCTGTTCGATGCGCCTTATACACAGATAAACTCTGTCGTAATAGACATAAAAGACTATAGCGGTCGGATCGGATATGCCGTCAGCGATCCTAGATATGACGATCGGACCATTGACGCTATCGGTTCGGCGGAGGATCGGATCCCAAACATCGAGCAATTCATTGCCGCGCTCCATGCAAAAAATATATATGTCATCGGTCGCATTCAAAGCTTCGAGGATCCATATGCCTTGAATGTCCATCCGCAATGGTATGTAAAGAAGGCCGATGGCGCTCTCTGGAGAGACCAGGGCGGCGCATATTGGATAGACCCGGACAACAAAGACGCGTGGGCTTATATCGTCGCTATCGCAAAGCAGGGATACAATGTCGGCTTTGACGAGATAAATTTCGATTACGTCCGTTTTCCATCCGATGGAAGCGTAAATGCGGCCGTTTATGATCTGCCGGCCTCGACCACGAAAGCCGAGGTGATCACGAGCTTCTTCTCATATCTGCACGACCAATTATCTTCTTTAGGCATTCCAATTTCCGCCGATGTCTTTGGTCAAGTGACGAGCGATACTGGCGATATGGGCATAGGTCAGCATTTTGAGGATGTTCTGCCATATTTTGATTTTGTCGATCCTATGGTTTATCCGTCGCACTACATAAATGGTTTTGACGGATATGCGAATCCAGCCGAGCACCCTTACGAGATAGTGAAATTCGCCATGGATCACGCTGTCGCCCGTTCGATCGTTGCTTCATCCGCTCCGTCAAAGATCCGACCTTGGTTGCAAGGATTCGATTTGGGCGCCGCCTATACTCCAGATATGTTAAAAGCCCAAATGCAAGCGACTGCAGATTCTGGCATCGGCGATTGGCTGGTTTGGAACGCTGGAAGCGTCTATTCTCGCTATGCCGATATATTTTCCGAACCGGCGATGTCTGTCTCGCCGATAAATCCAAGCATATCGGCTATTGTTTCCTCATCCACTGCAACATCGACTTCGGTCACCGCGCGATGATCTTCTCGTTTATCCACTTCTCCTCTTGACAAGCAAGGCAATAAGAGTAGGATTCTATCTCGGATTAGATCGCGGGCTCTGGCGCATATTGTTTGCATTGGAGTTTGGCGATCGACAAATAAAAACAAAAACAAGGAAGGAAGATTGGTTATGGCTAAAAGCATTGATGGTGTAAGAGGAGCAGCGACTACAACGGACATTCTCGGACATTCTTTCGGGGTGCTCACTGGTCGTTTTGCAAACATTGATCAAGCAATGAAATCTGCTGAAGCTGGGCGGGGCAAAAATAGCCGCCGTCCCAGGAAGCGTCATAGTGCTGACACGGAAGCACTGACGTTGAGTCCAGCGTGACAGGTAAGTTTTTAGCCAAGACGCGCTCATCGGGAGCGCGTCTTTTAATTAGCTTTTCTCGTATCTTTTCCCGTATCCAATTTTGCATTTTGATTTCCCCCCCTTTACATTTATCGTTATTTTTCATCCTGTTCTTTTGCCTTCACTGCTCGTTCTATTCCGTGGTACAATATTCCAAGCAATATTATGTATGACGACAGCATCGTAACCTATTTTGCCGAGACGGATTCGCGCAACAAGCGGATCAAATTTGGCATCAAGGCAAAAGACAGGACAAAGCACGTCTATGTCATCGGCAAGACGGGCATGGGCAAATCTACCGTGCTCGAGAATATGGCTGTCCAAGACATTCAGAATGGAGAGGGCATGGCTTTCATCGACCCGCACGGAAAAACAGCCGATCTTCTCCTCGACTATATCCCCGAGCATCGCAAAAAAGACGTCGTATATTTCGCGCCTTTCGATCTCGATTACCCGATCTCTTTCAACGTCCTCGAACAAGTCGATCCGGACAAGCGCCATCTCGTCGTATCAGGTCTCATGTCCACCTTTAAAAAGATCTGGCAAGACGCGTGGTCGGCGCGCATGGAATATATTTTGACCAACACATTGCTTGCCCTGCTGGAATACCCGAATGCCACGCTTCTCGGCGTCAATCGCATGTATTCAGACAAGGAATTCCGCAAAGACGTCGTAGCTCACATCACTGATCCTACCGTAAAGGCATTTTGGACGGAGGAATTCGCCAAATATACCGACAAGTTCGCCGCCGAAGCCACGCCTGCCATCCAAAACAAGATCGGTCAGTTCACTTCGAATTCATTGATACGCAACATGATCGGTCAGCCGAAGTCTTCTTTCGATCTTCGCAAGATCCTGGACGAAAAGAAAATCCTCATCATCAATCTGTCAAAGGGAAGAGTGGGCGAGCAGAATGCGAACCTCCTTGGCGGCATGCTCATAACAAAGATATACCTTGCCGCCATGAGCCGTGCAGACGCATCACCTGCTCTAATGCGCACCTTGCCTCAATTCTATCTGTATGTGGATGAATTCCAGTCTTTTGCCAATGAATCGTTTGCGGATATTTTGTCCGAAGCGCGCAAATATAAATTGAATCTGACTATGGCGCACCAATACATCGAGCAAATGGAAGAGGAGGTGCGCGCGGCAGTCTTCGGCAACGTAGGCACTATGATTGTTTTTCGCGTCGGCGCGTATGATGCAGAAGTTTTAGAAAAGGAGTTCATGCCGACATTCACTGCCGAAGACATCGTCAATCTCGGCGTCTATCAGATTTATTTAAAGCTGATGATCGACGGCGTCAGTTCTCAGCCGTTTTCTGCCACGACTTTGCCACCGATCGCATTGCCGCCTGTTTCGCCGGCAGAAGAAGTGAAAGCAATGTCGCGCCAGCAATTCGCCCATAGCCGTCCAGATGTCGAGAAAGCCATAAACGAATGGATGTCTCCAATAAAGCCGGCACCGGCCGTCCAAAGGCCCACATCGCAATCCCAAGCTCCATATGTAAAACCACAGACACCTGCTCCTATGGCAAAGCCACCTGTCGCATCCGTCCCAAAACCCGTTCAAATGAGCCCGGCGCCGATAAAAATCCAAGCGCCTCTGTCGCCGCGCCAGCAACCTCCCATCAAATCGCAACCACCATTGCAACAAACACAAAAACCGGCACCAAAATTCCAAATTCCTCGACCGGCGGAAACGAGGCCTTTCGCTGAAGCGTTCAAGACTATGGAAAAAGACGAAATGCCTGCGAGAATCAAACAAATAGAAGGGGATGTGAATGACATACCGAACGTTGTTCTGGTCAAGGACCCAAATACGAAGAGGACGATTCCACTCGCCTCGCTGTCTCCCACGGCTTCAAAAACCCCGACTCCCGAGCGGATCAGCGCATTAAAAGACGCGCTTGCAAAAGCTATGGGGACAAAAGCTGCTCAATCCCAGAAACCTGTTTTGCAAATACCTCAATCAAAGGACCCTCCGCAGTTGCCGGAAATACCGGAAATAAGAGAAGTTCCGGAGGATGTTTTGAAGAAAGCATTAAAAATAGAATAAGATTCCAAGATGACATCTTGGAATTTTTGCATGGTATAATATTCATTATGCGTATCCTAATTTCCACCAGCGTCTATCCACCGGATATCGGCGGGTCGGCGCAATATGCCAGAAATCTTTATGAAACATGGAAAAAACAAGGTCACGAAGTCGCCGTCGCCGCCTATACTTGGGAGTGGGCTGTTCCTCCCGGCTTGCGCCACTTGCTCTATCTCATAAAAGTCTTGCGCAAAGGTTGGAACGCTGAACTGATCCTCGTTCTCGACACATGGACGGCGGCAGTTCCCACTATGATCGCTTGCAAGATCATGAACAAGAGGTACGTCTTGCGCACGAGCAGCGATTTTCTGTGGGAGCGCTATGTCGAGCGCACCGGCGACCTTGTCTTGTTCAAGGATTTTTACGGCACGCGCTTGGGCCGGCTTTCCGATAGGGAAAAGATAATCTTTGTTGCCGTCCAAAAAGTCTTGAAGAATGCCGGCAAAGTCATATTCAGCACCGAATGGCAAAAGAAGATATTCGAATCTGCCTACGGTCTAGATCCGTCAATGGCCGTCGTCGTGGAAAACTTTTGTGGCAAGAAAACAGAGTCAGTCATTCCCGAAGGCCGTGTTTTTATCGGCGGCACTCGTTTTATAAAGTCAAAAAATCAGGAAACGCTCAAAGAGGCGTTTGAAGAAGCAAAGCACGACCTTCGACTCGCCGTACCTATCGAAAGACAGGGGACTTTCGACTCGGAACTCGAGCTAGATACCAGCAAAGCCACCTATGACACTTTCATAGGTCGTATGCATCGCGCTTGGGCAGTCATTTTGGTCTCTATCAGCGAGATGAGCCCTTGCATCATATATGACGCGATATCTGCCGGCGTGCCGTTCATTCTCACAAAAGAGAACGGGATAGCCGACAGAGTAGGGGATGCCGCCATCATTGTCGATCCCTTGAACAAAAAAGAGATCGCCGAAAAGATCGTCTGGCTGGCCGATCCAAAGAATCGCGCCGAACAGGCGCAAAAAGTCCGCCGTATTTCCTTTACCCATTCATGGAAGGAAATCGCGGAGGAGATTGTGGAGATTTCAAAAAACTGACGCTAACTGATCACAACTAGATTTTATATTCAATTATCTGAATCTTTTTAAAGATAAGCAAGAATTATGCGCAGATAAGCTTTGACCAAAGCGCTCTGAAATCCAGGATAATTATGCCGGTATCTTTTGATGATATCGAGATGTTCTCGGACGTGTCGTGTGCGTTTGATCCTTGTTGTATTATTGCTGTGTATGCGATAGGCAGTCATATATTCTGGGATATTAGCGAATTTGTATTTTTTTCCGATCGCAAGCATAAAATTATAATCGCCGGCTATCGCATAGCTAGGATCATATCCTCCGATGTCCACCGCTGCTTGGCGCAAGAAAACACTGCTTGAGTCTACGAACTGATGTCGTCGCAATATATGTTTTCTTATCTTTTTATCGTCTATGAAAAACTTCATTTCACTGATATCTCTGCCGTCGTCATCGACTTTCTTTGCCCATGTTCCGATAAGACCATAGGCAGGATTTTTCTCGAGAAACGAGACTTGTTTTTCTAATTTTTCTGGGTTGATCCACATATCATCGCTGTCCAGAATTGCTAAATATTTGCCGCGAGCTTTTTCAAAGCCAGTATTCCTGTTTCCTGCGATGCCTAGATTTTTCGGTTGTCTAAAATATTGAATACGAGGATCGTTTTTTACATATTTTGTTGCCAGCGTCTCGGTGTTGTCGGTAGATGCGTCATCGAGGATTATAAGCTCCCAATTCTTATATGTTTGTGCCAACGCGCTTTCGATAGAAGCCGACAAATATCGCGAGCTATTGTATGAAGCTGTGATTATAGTGACCAATGGTCCTAATTTCGTAGCAGTATCTTGTATTTTATTTTTGTTTATATCCGTATCCATGATGTTGGGATTATATTTTTGAAAGCATATGAATCTCTTTTTGACTTAGACCATATTTTTGGCGCTACCACAATCTTATCTGGATTATTGTTTAGCCACGCCGCCCACCAACTAAAACTAGAATTTGCAATTATATTGTGCTTGCACATACTCATCAAGATCAGTTCTTCGTAATCGGGTATTTCTATTGAAGAGACATAAGTTGTCGGATATTTGAATCGGATATCTTTTTTTGCACGTCCAATATCATCTGAAAAAACAAATACGTGTAAATCGGGTATTTTTTTTGCTATGAATTCAAGAGCGTCTGAATAGTATTCCTGTGTTGATATACCCCAAAATGGGTGATCTTTTGTTGTAGCTACGAATTCACGTCTTATATGTACCGATATGCTGTTATTTCTTTGTCTAATCATATCGGCCATTTTTTGTGTTGCATACCCCATGGGATTTTTCAGTGTCAATTCTTTTCTAATTTCTTCGCTTTGATCGACAAAGTACTTCTCTGATTGCCAATATCCATCGAGGTAGATGTCACCCCTTTTTCTAAGATAACGCTTTGCGAATCCGACATTATTTAACTTCATCCTTCTCCTAATTTTTTGATAGTATCTCGTTAATATGCCATAACGATATTTGATTTTTTTTATCTCTTCCGAATTAGCGATCTGTTCTTTTGTATTAAAACATGGAAGTCTGTAGGCATCGATTTTCTGTCTATGTTCAAGCCAGTCAGTTATATCTAGCATTAAGGCATCGCCAGTTCTCAATGACAATGCACGTCCATAAGCATATTGAAAAAGCTGATTGCCAAGACCTGCTTTTATATTAATAATAATGGTCGGCTTTTGTTCGGTAGGACAAAAAACTGCAATTTTATCATTGTGTGTCGATGTTGATAGGCAGAATATTATCTTATCATTGAGTCGCCATTTGCTTCCGTGCCCAGCGTAGTCTCCCAGAATCCAATAATAATCGTCTTTTCCATGCCCAAGTCTAAAAATAATTGATTTACCGATCGGATCATCTATAGGTTCCATTGCTACATATACCCATTCTCGAATCGGCTGTTCTGTGTAGTCTATCCTAAGATGCAGTGCGGTTTCAGGCGGACATGTTTCAAGCCCTAATTCTTTTCCTTTTGCAAGTATTTCATCCCAAGATGCTTCTTCAGTGAGCCCAAGTTCTCTTACAGACACGATTGTGAGCCGTACTTCTCGTTTCCCCCCGGGTTCGATCTTTAAAGCGATATCTTTTGCCCACGTATTTATGTGCATATCTTTCATTATTCTTTCGATTAATGATTTTGCTGGTATTCCTCCGATGCTGATTTTTTTGAATGATGGATATTTCATCTTATTTTTGAACAATAGAGTTATATTCGCATCCACTTTTTAGGTATCGTATCTTTGTGTCGCCACTGCGCTTTTTGCACCCATTGTTTTGGTGCGACGACAATCTTATCGGTGCGAGGATTTAGCCATGCGCCCCACCAGCTAAAGCTAGAATTAGCAATTATATGATGACAGCATTGACTCATCAGAATCAATTCTTCGTAATCCGGTATATTCGGCGAAGAGACATATACGATTGGATATGAGATAGAGATATTCCTCTTGACCCATTCTATGTCATCGGAGAAGACAAATACTGTTATATCCTTGCCAACTTTCGAAGTTATGTATTCAAGAGCTTTTGAATAGTACTCTTGTCCACACGTGCCGTGGTGCTGGTTAGTCTTGGTATCACTTACATAATCGCCGCGGCGAACGTGGAGAGAGATGCTGTTTTTTGTATCTTTATTTTTTAATGATATTTCCTGTGCCTTTTGGCCAAAAGAATTTTTCAAAGTCAAGTCAGCCATGATTTCTTTTTTTCTATCAATAAAATATTTTTCTGTCTGGAAAAAGCCGTCTAGATATATGGGTCTTAAAGTATTGAAAATATGAGGTACGAATCCGGTTTTAAACTGTCTCAAGACCTTTGCTTTGAAAAATCTCCAACCCTTGGAAATTATTCCGCATGGATACTTTAATTTTCTGATTTCTTCGTACGTTGCTATTTCTGCCTTTATATTAAAAGATGAGAGGGAATATGTCCTCGGCGTATCAAGATTCTTGGTTCTTTCATATCCTGTGATATCGAGCTTAAGAGCCGTTCCTTTCCCGTTTTTTTCCTGTTGACGTAATGAAAGAGCACGTCCAGACGCATATTGGAACAATTGATTGCCGAGGCCACCCTTGAGGTTGATTATGATCATGACAAAAGATATTCTAACATAAATCAATTTTTATAAAATGACCAGGTGCGCAAAATTATATTTCGTATCATTTTTTTTAACCAATATATCATTTGTTTGAATGTGGAATCGAATGCGACTGCGCCGTCTCGACCATTAGCTCCATCTTTTAGGTAAAGGGGATGATGCTCAATATCATTTATCCAGTCATGGTCATCTGATAGGAATTTTTTCGAATGGTCGTCCAACAGCGGTGCTACTATCCTGATCAATTTATCCGATTCGGTTTTGCCGTGTTCGCGCACCGATAATGAACGATGCGAATATCGGTGGAAATAGAATGTACCGGGCACGACGATGAATTTTGCTTGATTCATTAGGAGTTTAAAGCTGAAGGCCCACGACTCATGTGCTTCATAAAATCCGCGGCCGAATTCCCAGTATCCGCCAATTTTTTGCCAGATATTTTTCCTGTACAAGTAATTTCCTCCAGGACCAGGATTGATAATGCCGCAAAGGAGATCGGCTAATATGAATATTCCGGATTTACATACCCATCGGTGGCTGATTGATTCCGGGGAATTTTTGAAGAAATGATAAACTAGCAACCTTTGAAGTAGGACAGTTAGAATTAATCATTAGCCACAATTAA
>CAZMFR010000002.1:44030-100565 GCA_964565685.1 uncultured Candidatus Saccharibacteria bacterium | reverse complement strand
CCTCTTTTGCGAACAGCTTGATATATGATACAGGAACGTATGTAGGGATCGGCACCTCTTCTCCATCAAACAAACTAGAAGTCGCCGGCAACGGATTCTTCTCCGGCAATCTTACTGGTGCCAATATCACAGCTACAGGAACTCTGACTGTCTCCGGTGCAGCCACACTCGCCTCATCCTTGAATGTGTCCGGAACGACCTATGTTAATGGAGATATAACTGGAAACGGCAACCTGAACTTGCTCAACAATTATGGTGGTGGTGGAGATGTTTACTTTAGCAATACTGGCAGTGAAGTGGATTATATAGGAGAAGGGGTAGCCAATCCTGGAGCGGCATTGACCTCCTATAGTCCGTCCTCAAATATGTCTGCTCATATAGACACTAATCCTAGTTATTATTCGATGGAGGTACGTCAGGGACTAAATAGTTCTCTCTTGTCATCAATATACGGAGATAATACAGGCGCATTTTATGTATATTCGAATAACGGAACAAAATCTGCAAACGTCATCGCTGTAAACAGTGACGGTACCACAGAGTTTGGAGATACAAGCGGTATAGGTCTGAATTTCGATGGTGACGGCAATGGTTCGTTTGGTGCCAACTTGTCTGTGGGCGGCATTTTGACTACGTCGGAATTCTTTAGCGCTGATATATCTGACCCAGACAGTGGTAGCCATGTTGGTATCAACAATAGTAGTCCTGGTTACACTCTCGATGTCGGAGGAGATGTCAACACATCCGGTTGTTATAGGGTTAGCGGCACATGTATAGCTCTCTCTAATATTTCCGGTCTATTAAATCTGAATAGTCAAGCCACTGGTACTCTTGGTGTCGCCCATGGTGGTACAGGCGCTACCACTCTTTCTGGAATTTTGGTAGGAAATGGCACCAGCGCCTTGAATTCTCTTACTTTGCCTTCTTTCTTGTCTCTCACAGGATCCACTCTGTCTCTTAATACCCTTGGCGTGGCTAACGGCGGCACAGGCACCTCGACCGCACCTGGCTTGAACCAGCTCCTCATCGGCAATGGAAGCGGAGGATACAGCTATATTGCTACCACATCACTTGGTATACCGAACTACTTCTCCAATTCCGGAGCAACTACGACCTTGACCATAGGGACGAATCTCGCCGCCACGAACGGGGTGTTCGGAAATATCAGTGCTACATCAACCGCCACGTCTACCTTTACCGGTGGCATATCTGCGAATTGTTTTTCAATAAATGGCGGAGCGTGTCTTTCAGCCAGTGGAGGTACGAACTACTTCTCCAATTCCGGTTCTACTACAACCTTATCAACTGGTACCAACCTAGCCGCTACGCTCGGAGTATTCGGTTCAATTCAAGCGACATCTACTACAGCCACTTCAACCCTTGCTGGAGGATTGATCGTGAACGGAAATGTTGGGATTGGGACGACCTCGCTTTCTTCCAAATTAAGTGTTGCTGGAAATATTAGTACCAACAATGCTGCCGGATGGACATCTTTTGGTTCCGGTCAGATTGTGGCGTATAACCCTGTTGCTGGAGGGTCTGGTTTTTATGCACAGATTCCAAATCTATCAGGTTCATACGGCGGTATAGGTATGGGATATGGTACAACGCTCAAATGGTTGTATGGAATGAGCAAAAATATAACGGATACTACAGCACTGGTATTTTACGAAGATGGTATGGCCACTGAAGCAAGGATGACGATAGCTACCGGTGGTAAGGTCGGCATCGGCACCACTTCACCTATAGACACTCTTTCAGTCACTGGTATCGCAGGCGCCAATCCGTTTGTCGTTGCTTCTTCCTCAAACGCCCAATTACTTACGTTATTACAAAACGGTAATCTAGGCGTCGGTTCTTCCACTCCTTCAACCGCTTTGGTGGTAAGCGGGACAGCAACGGTGGGAAATATCGTCGCTACTTCGACAATTGCCTCATCATTCATTAACGCCTCCACTACTGCACTGACTGCAACAAATGAATATGTCACCAACCATCTTAACTTCATAACGCCGTCAAATGGACAATATGGATATTTATATTCGACATACGGAGGTAGCGCGCATTCTCTTAATTTAAACGGCGATATCCCTGGCGGAGCATCTGACGTAAATTTTTCGATACAGGCAGGGGCGGAAGTCTCTGGAGGTCTTGGTTCTGGGGTGGCTATTTCTTCGGTCAACGATGCCGCTTCAGCAAATCTACCTATACAGTTTAGAGCGTCAAAGTTCGTACTTTCTCAATTTGGTGGTTCTGGAGGTATATTAGGTATCAATCAAAATTCCCCAACTACTGCCCTCGATGTGAACGGCGATATCACGGATGAGAATGTAAAAAGCGCGAGCTGTATAGGGACTGATTCTAATGGAAAGATAATATCAGCTTCTTGTGGCGGTGGAACCAATTATTGGACATCATCCGGTTCCACTATTTATCCGAACACAGGTACGACTATCGGTTCCGACTCTGGTAATGGTCAGTGGTATATAAGCAACACATACGGCAGTTTTTCTTTTGGAGGCGGCGGGCTTACTTTTGATGGTACTTCCGGCATATTAACAGCTGGTGAAATTGACTCTTATAGTTTGTATGGTCATGACAATACGCTTGATGACGGAAGCGGCGATTTTGCCCTGCAAGGCAATGGCAATGTGGCATATTGGGATTTCAACGGCGATTCATTGAGCGATAATGCGGGAGCGATCAGCGTTGGAGGAGGCGATGTGTGTACGAATAGCGTTTGTTTATCTTCCGCTTCAGATATACGTTTGAAACAGAATATAGTCGCCATGGGCTCTACGCTTCAGGACGTCATGAAATTGGATCCGATCACATATGACTGGAATAACACATATCTGTCTACTCACCAGGGGCTCATCAATGCGACTTCGACCCAGATAGGATTCATTGCTCAGGATGTGCAGAATATCTTCCCCGAAGTCGTCACCGGCGTGGAAAGCTCGACCACGTATCTCGGAATAGACTACGCCAAATTCGCTCCGATCCTGGTCAAAGCCATACAGGAACAGCAAGGGGAGATATCATCGGCCTCTTCCAGCTTGTCTGTCCTGTCCGTCGACCAGGGTTCTCTAGCCGTGACCGCTTCTACTACGGCTAATGCTCTTTATTCGCTCACGACTGCCGCTTCGACAACAGCAACGACTCTCTCCTCGTTGGAGACCCAAGTACAGTCTTTGTCTCTTGCTCTAGATACAGCTTCTAGCACGACATCATCGCAGATCGCCGCTTTGGCTTCGACCACTGCATCTATGGCGTCTTCGACTGCGACGGCGCTCTCTGCCAGTCAGTCTTTCATCCAAACGATCGCTACTGCCGTCCAAAACATGTTCCAATCGGCGGGTAATTGGGTCATAGCAAAGCTCACAGCCACACAGGTCTATGCTACCGATATACAGACGCAGACTCTCGAGGCGGAAAACATCACGTCGGCAGATGGTATCGAGACGTCAGATGCATCGACTGGCGCCGCATATTGTATACGTGTGGTCAATGGCACGCTGACCGCGACCGCTGGTCATTGTTCTCTTGCTACTACCACTCCAGCGACTACGACAGTGGTAAATGTGTCGAATGATGGTAATACTTCATCAAATCCTTTCGTCATAACGAATACCAACAACAGCATAGTCGGCTCATCGACCTCAACTACTGTAGCGTCGTCGACAGATTCGTCTACTTCCTCATCTACCGTTATTTCTGTCCCAGGAACAATATCGACAGTCGACGGGTCTGCTTCTGAAGCGCCTGTCATTACGATAATTCCCGCTGCCGCCACTACGACAGTTGCCACGAGTACAGTGATAGCTCCTTCTGCGGCGGCTTCTTCTACAATGTCGGCTTCTTCATCCGCTGTTATCTCTGTTCCAGGAACGACATCTACGGTAGATGGAACCGCTCCAGAAGCGTCGTCAATTGAACCTATGACCATTACTAATACATCTACGTCTGGCTCAACTTCTTCCTCGGCATCAGCAGTGGTGCCATCAGTCACAGCGCCCGCGCCGACCACTCCTACAGTGGATACCGCGCCATCATCTGTTACTGCAACTCCATAGGTATTCTGATACATTAGGATGTGCCCACGAAGTCCTTGCTTTCTTGACCATTCTATGCTATCCTAGTCATCGTGTAAGTTTTCCTCATCGCTTACCGTTATTGTAAAGACGAGGGTTAAAGAGCGCGTTTTCGAGCGATCGAAGACAAGCTCAAAGAAAAAAATGGCAAAAAAGCTATATGTAGGCAATCTACCTTATACGACTAACGACGCTTCGCTCAAGCAATATTTTGAGCAAGCCGGTGCAGTCGCATCAGCAACAGTCATCATAGACAAGATGACCGGCCGTTCAAAGGGTTTCGGATTCGTGGAAATGTCCGCGGATGACGAAGCTGCCAAGGCCATTGATATGTTCAATGGCAAGGAAATGGATGGAAGAGCGCTTACTGTCAATGAAGCACGTCCGATGGAGCCACGCGCTCCTCGCATGGCGCGCTAAAGACAGAGCATTATCTCTCGTCAAAACAAAAGACCGCCCAAATGTAAAAATTGGGGCGGTTTTTTGTTTTAAGAAGGATTTTGTTTGTCGAGCTTTCTGCCAAGCTTATGCATGCCTTCAAACCATTCGATTTTCATTCCTTTACGAACTTTTTCAATCCATCACGCTCCACCAGCTGGAAATATGTCCGCGCCCGATAATGCGCACAGCCGCTTCCAAATCGTCGGTTATGGTGAACAGCCCCATGTCTTCTTCGCTGACCGTGTGGTGATGCTCTAGCATTTTTGCTTTCATAAAATCGCGCAACGGCTCCCAAAAATCCTTGCCAATGAGGATGATGGGAACGCGCGGAATCTTTTCTGTCTGCGTCAAGTTCAAAATATTGAACAATTCATCTGATGTTCCATAGCCGCCCGGAAAAAAGACGAAAGCTTCGGATGAAAATGTCAGCATTGCCTTCCTTATGAAAAAATAGCTGAATTTCACGCTTTCTTGGATATATTTGCTCGTGATTTGACCGCGAGGCAGATTTATATTCAACCCTAGGGTTTTTCCTCCGGCATCGCTCGCGCCTTTTGCCGCAGCTTCCATTATGCCAGGACCGCCGCCGGTGACGATCGCATATCCGAGCTCGCGAGATATCTTTCCCGCCAATTTTTCCGCCTGTTGATAATGAAAGCTATCCGGTTTTGAGCGCGCCGAACCGAAAATAGTCACAGATTTTGGATATTTTTTCAATACCTCGAAGCCCTGTTTGAATTCCTTGCTGATCTCCTTTATGTGGTCGTAAATATTTTTATTTATCTCTTTTTGCGAGAGTTGGCCAGGGTATGCTCCGTTTTCTTCTTTATTCATAGTGAACAGTATAACATATACTTGTTCTATGCTTTAACCAAGAAACATAACCGCTTGCGGCGAGAATGGATAAGTTCAGATACATCTACTTTCCATTTTTCCTTCTTTCTCTTATACTTGCTCCATGCCATTTTCTTTCACTATTAAAGAGAGATTAAAAGAGACACGCGCTCGCGCTGGCGTTATCCATACGCCGCACGGCGATATCGATACGCCCGCTTTCATTGCTGTCGGTACAAAAGCCACGGTCAAAGCGCTGACTCCGGAAATGTTGAAAGACATAGGCGTACAAGCTGTCCTGGCGAACACATATCATCTATATCTACAGCCCGGGCAACAGATAATAAAAGCCGCTGGCGGGTTTGCTCCATTCATGAATTGGGATGGACCGACCATGACAGATTCAGGCGGCTTCCAAGTCTTCTCGCTCGGTAGCGCGTATGACAAAGGCAAATCGAAGGTTGGTGATGGAAAGTCAAAAATCGTGGACAAGGAGGCGGGTACCTCTTTCGAGGGGGCTCCGCAGAGCTTGGCTCGGGGACGGAGCGGATTTTCAGCAGAAAATACGCGTACCCCGAGGAAGACGGTATCTGCCGACTCGATCGATGGTCTGGCTTCTCCTCACGCATCTCTGGCAAAGATAACCGAAGACGGCGTCGCGTTCGCTTCGGTCATCGACGGCTCGCCGCATTTCCTCACCCCAGAAAAATCGATCCAAATACAGCACGATCTAGGTGCTGACATCATCGTGGCTTTCGACGAATGCACAGCGCCGGATGATCCGTATGAATATCAAAAGGAAGCAATGGAACGTACGCATCGTTGGGCCGAACGTAGTTTGGCGGAACATAAAAAGCTAGCATATCCGTCAGCACGAGATGACTATGCCTCGCCAGCAGACAGGCAAGCGCTTTATGGCGTTATCCAAGGCGGCCGATTCGAAGATTTGCGCAAAGAAAGCGCGCGAACGATCGCGACCATGACATCTGGCGACCAGGGATTCGATGGCTTTTGCATCGGCGGTTCGTTTGACGAGAATGATATATATAAAGCCGTCGAATGGGTCACCGATATTCTGCCGGAAGGGAAGCCGCGGCATCTTCTCGGCATGGGTGAGATCGTTGATCTGTTTGAAGGGGTCGAACGCGGGATCGACACGTTCGATTGTGTTTCGCCGACGCGCTTGGCTAGAAACGGCGCTTTGTATACGCGTAATGGCCGCATAAATATATTGAATGCCGGATTCGCAGGGGATTTTTCGCCGATAGACGCCGAATGCCGCTGTCCCACTTGCAAAAACTATTCCCGCGCATATGTCTCGCATCTTTTTAGGTCAAGGGAAATACTCGCGTCAATCTTGGCTAGTCAGCACAATCTCTATTTTATCGTCAATTTGGTCAAGGAAATGAGAAAAAGGATACTGGATGGAACTTTTTTGCAGTTTAAAAAGGATTTTCTAAGTACATATACAAGGTAGCACCTTGTCATGATATCTAGGAGATTTCTTTTGCTTTATAATCCGCTGGCGCTTTCTTTAACCATTCTTCCAGTTTTTCGCGCGTCAAAAGACCTGTTTGTGCGCCGACATATTGGACTACGGAAGCAGAATTGACAGGTGCCCAAGTCAGGGCTTCGAGCGGCGACTTGCCGATGGCGAGAGCGGCCACAAAAGTCGAAGAGAACGCATCTCCAGCGCCAGTGCGCTCGTATGGCGGCTTTGGGTCAGGATATGGCGGCATATTATAAAGCTTCGATGCGCTATTTTCTGTTTCTGCCGGCAAGTAAAGATATGCACCATCCGGTCCATCAGTCAAAAGGATCGTTTTTGGTCCGAGAGCCGCTAGACGCTCGCATAGATTTCTTATATCTCGATCGTTCTCATCTGCGCCAAGTATCTTTTGAGCTTCTTCGATATTTACCGCAAAGACTTCTGTCCGCGCATAGATCCTCTTTAATTTATCAGCGCCAAGCTCCAATTGGAAAGTTCCCGGTTGAAAAGCCAATCTCACTCCGGGATTTTTTTCGAGATAATCGGCTATTTTGCCATATAGCTCAGCTGATGAAGCCGCCATAGATGATAGGTAGATCCATTTTGGCGCAGGAGCCGCTGTCATTTTTTTTGGCAGGGAATATGCGAAATCTTCATGCTTGACCAGGATCGTTCGCTCTGCTCCGTACCACAGGACATAATGATGATTTGTTTTTTTGTCAGCTTGCTCGATCAAATAATCCACGGCGACGCCGTTCGATCGGAGAGCATGCTTGCATTCTATGCCGCGTTCGTCTTTTCCTACATTTGTAATGATGGCGGATGACAAGCCGAGCCGTGCCGCCGCCACAGCCGCATTGGCCGCATTGCCGACGCCGGCAGTCGTCTCGTCAAATTCGAACGGGATCTTGTCGCCGAATCTCATGCATATCTCGCAATCTAGGGAATTCAGCTTGCAATTGACATGAGCGTCTTTTAGCCGGATGAAGACATCGATGCCTGTATCTCCGATGGCGATGAAATCAGGGGTCTTTGAAAAGATAGACATATATTGATTGATTATAACAATGAAAATAGAAAAGCGGAAGGATGTTTTTTTGTCCAAGGGTAGCCCTTGGACAAGATCTTTTCCACAACTGCCCATTTTCAAATGAAAACGACGTGCTATAATGGCTGTTACAATGACAATGAAACATTCGATTGCTATGGTCGTATCCACAAAGCTCACCGCCTGCTTTAGCGGCGCGCTTTGGAGTCGGTCATGGTAATGAATCTCCTCGATTGATTATCACAACGGACTCCAAAGAAGGAGTCCGTTTCGTTTTCTGCCGACAGAGTCGGTCCGGAGCGGAAAAACAAAAATAGCACATTGCACAACAGAAAAGGAGAGCAGAATCATGAGCGCACGAGCGTTACTATTGAACTTGCCCGAAGGCACCGATGTCTTTCGGAATAAACAAGCCCTGTCACGTAATGACCTGACCGCCTCCGCGCCCCTCGAAAAAGGCGTGGCGGGTTGGGCAGAGCTTCAGGGCCAGATCACGAATTGTGTCTCTTTCCAACAGAACAACAAAAAAGTTTGGAAAGTAGTTCAGTTCGGGGACATCGGATTTATCCGCGGAGCCCGGGCGCAAGCAGCGGCCGATAGGCGTTCGGAACTTCGCGTTCTAGCCACGGCAGAAGGGGAACTCGGCGGTTTTTCCGAGACTGACGGACATAGCGGTGGCTGATACATTTTTCGGATTGGGTTTATGGGGACGATTAATAGGATGACTGCGATCATCCGATCTTTTCCCCCAATCCGGACTATTCCACAAACCCGCAGGGCGCAATGCTCGGCGGGTTTTTCTATGTCGGCTTTGATTTGACAAATACTACATTTAATGCTATCTTATAGGGAAACAAGGCCATTGAGGTCTATTTCGTTCTTTGACAATCGCATATGTTGGCTTTCCACTATGTGGATGGCGTGTAATTGAAAGAATGAAAACTTGGTTTAAGGAATAAAAACTACGGAAGAAATTATGAAAACTGCAATGAAAATCATCGGTGTGACGACTTTTGCCGTCGCGATCGGAGTCGGTTTTGGTCTTTTGGGCTCGCGTGATACAGGCGAGCATGGTATTGTCCAGACCTCGAAGTTCGTCGCGATCAAGCCCGCGACTTCAGCTGTTAAAACAGCAATAGTGGCACAGCAAGGCATCAAATTGGAAGCGCATGTGAATGCGCAGTTCGACAACAAGTAAAACAACAACTCCAACAAACAGAAAGAGAAAGCAGAAAATGAAAACAAAAACCGCAACGTTAACATTCATCGTCGCATTCGCGGCGACCATTACGGCATTCGCGCAGACCAATTTATCGTTCCTGACATCCAAAGCGGCACTTCGCGCCTACGCAGTGGATCAGGCCAACATATCCACGACCTACCTGTTTGCACCGACTGAAGTCGGTAATCAGGCGGCGACGTATGATTACCTAATCCCGACGAATCACACGTCCGCGGATATCCTGAAAGGTTACGTGAATCAGACGTTCAACATCATAGTATTGGATCCGAACGATTATGTGACCATCGAAGGAGCAGTTTATAACAGCGACAATGATCAGCTGTTCTACGGCATTTCGTCGGCTCAATCAGTTTTGAGCAACGGCGTCTATTCGTTGCCTACGATCTCCATGATCTTGGAATTATCTCCATTCATTCCGGTCGAATTCACCAAGCAAATAGCCGGAGCGGAAATGATCTATACGGATCCTGTCACTGGACAGACGTATAACGAACAACAACTACAGGTCTATGGTAGCAAGGTCTATTTCCCAATCGATTCGGCTGGGGATGGATACCTAGTGGTTAACTTCACGGATGGCACACAGTCGAACTTTGACTTGAAACACGGTGGCGTCAAAACTTCCGGCGTTTCGATTAGCCAATTCGTCAGTGCGGCGACCATCGACAACTTGGTGACGTATACGAATCCGCCACAAGTTATTGATGAATTACAGTCTCAAGGTGGTATCGGTGAAAATCGGACATATGAAATACTCGCTGGCTTCGGAACGGTTTGTCCAGTTGGTTATACATGTGTTCCTATTTCCACGAAATTCTTTATATGGACTTCGGAAGGATATGTTCCACTTGGATATTATTATCGCCAGTCCGGAAGCCAAACGTGGCAATACACGCCGGCAGAAAACGGTTCTGCAAATATTCCATTCTCGGCTATCGGGACGTGGTATGTTATTCCTTATTGGGATTCGACGCAATTCACCGAACCGGCGCCTAACATCTGGAATGGCACGGTAGGTGTCGGTGAGGGCTGACAAACGATTCAAAACAACAACCCGCAGGGCGCAATGCTCGGCGGGTTTTTCTATGTCCAAGGGTAGCCCTTGGACTATTTCACCAACTCGAAATCGAGCATCTTCTTTTCGATATCAGCGCTCGTTATCTTGAATTTTACTGAATCGCCGAGAGTATAGCGTTTTTTGGTGCGCTCGCCGACGATGGAATAAGAGCGCTTGTCGAAATTCCAATAATCATCGCCGAGGTTGCGAATGTTGACCATGCCTTCTGATTTGGTCTCCTTTTCCTCGACATAGATGCCCCATTCAGTCACGCCGGAGATGACGCCATCGAATGTCTGACCTATGCGTTCCGACATGTATTCCACTTGTTTCAATTTGATGCTGGCTCGCTCGGCTTGGGCGGCGCTGATCTCGCGGTCTGTCGAATGCTCAGCTATTTTGCCGAAAGCGACGATGTCTCGGTCGCCGAACGGCTCGCCATGCAGATGCTTCGCCAGGATGCGATGGACGAGGAGGTCTGGATAGCGGCGGATAGGAGAAGTAAAATGCGTGTAATAATCAAAAGCAAGCCCGAAGTGGCCGATGTTTTTTGTCGAATAAACCGCCTTTTGCATAGAACGTATCATCGCTGTGGCAAGGAGGGCCTCATGCGGCGTGCCTTCGATCTGTTTGAGCAAGCTCTTTATGTCTGCGGCCTTCACTTTTCCTTTATCGGTATGCAGAGTATAACCGAGCGCTTTTGCGAATTCGGCTAGCTCGACCATTCGTTCCGGATCTGGCAGATCGTGTATGCGATAGATGGCGCCGGTGTCGCGATTGCCTTTTTTCTCTATCTGGTCGTGGATGAATTTGGCCACTTCGCGGTTGGCGAGGAGCATGAATTCTTCGACCAGCTTGTGGGCGTCGAAACGGGTCTTCCTATAGACGCCGAGCGGCTTGCCGTTCTCGTCCAGCTTGAACTTTATCTCGTCCTGCTCGAATTCGATGGCGCCGTTGGCGAATTTCTTTTCTTTCAATATCTTTGCGATGTCATTGAGTTTCGCCAATTCATCATGAAATTCTTTGCTCTTGCCGATTATGGAGTCCTGGGCTGTCTCGTAGGTGAAGCGCTTCGCGGAATGGATGATAGTCCGTCCGAACCATCGTTCGACGACTTCTGCTTTGTCATTGACCTTAAAGACGGCGGAAAAAGCCAAGCGGTCGACGTCAGGCATCAGGGAACAAACGCCATTCGACAAAACTTCTGGCAACATTGGGATAGTGCGATCTACTAGGTATATAGAAGTGGCGCGCTTCAATGCCTCGGTGTCGATAGCTGTTCCAGGACGGACGTAATGCGACACGTCGGCGATATGGACGCCGATCTCGTAGAGTTGTTCATGAGGCGTTGCGGATACGTTCTTTTTCTGGGCTATTTCCGGGTTTCTCAAGCCAAGCTCTCGCTCCGAATGCTCGCCGGGGATCCCTCCAAAAGAAGTATCCGCCTGTACGCCTTGGCTATCAAATTTTTTGAACGATATAGCATCATCAAAATCCTTTGCATCGAATGGATCGATGGTGAAAGTCAGGACATCGCGCATATCGCGGCGCTGTGCGATCTCCTCGGCTGTTATGCCTGTTCCTTCTTTTTCATATTTTTCCGCCTCCTTTTCTACGTTGGCAGGGAAGCCGGTCTCGAAACCGCTCTCGAGCACGATGGATTCCATCTCGACATCGTTCTCGCCTTTTTGACCGAGCACCCGTATGACTTCAACCTGCGGATTCTGTTTTGGATCTTTCCATGGCAGGAGCTTGGTGTAGACCTTTTGATCCGACTTCAACCTTTGTCCGAGTTTTTGAATGCTCGCAGGCGATATCATAAAATCCAAATATGCGCGCTTGTCGTCGGGGATGAGGAAAAACTGCCCTTTGTCTTCGAGGATTATACCGACATAATTCTCCTTGCCGCGCTCGATGACTTGCGTCACTTCGCCGAATTCGCCGTCCGCGTTCTTCTTGACTATCTTGTATTCGACCGTATCGCCGGAAAGCGCCGTGCTCAAATTGCCCGGCTCAAAGACTATCCTTCGGTCGCTTTCTTCGAAATTGATAAAGCCGAATCCTTTGCGATTCGTCGCTATCTTTCCGTTTTGTGTTGTTTCCTTACTGCCTTGCTTCGAATGGTCTGGCTTTGTCGAATGGCCGGGATGAGTTTTATTGTTCACATGGATACTATACCGATTTATGTCGATTGTTGCAATTTTTTCCACTGTCTGTTAAGATTTGACCCATGTTAAAAATCAGACTGCAACGCGTCGGTCGGAAGCATGAGCCATCATTTCGGCTCGTTTTGACTGACTCAAAAAATGGTCCGAAATCCGGTAAATATCAGGAAGTCCTAGGTTGGTACGATGTTCGCCGCGACAACAAAGCAGAGCAATTCGACGTTGCGCGCATCAAATATTGGACGAGCAAGGGCGCCAAGGTTTCCGATACCGTCCACAATTTCCTTGTAGAAAAAAAGGTGATCGAAGGGAAAAAGATAAACAAACTGCCGAAAAAGTCTCCAATAAAGAAGGCCGAGCCAAAGGCAGAAGGGGAAAAGAAAGCCGCTACTGCTCCAGCCACTGCTCCAGCCGCTGAAACAAAAGCTGAGACAAAAGCCGCTCCTGTTGCTGAGGCAAAACATGAAGCCGTCTCTGAGGCAAAACCTGCAGCCGCTCCTATCGCCTAAACTTGCAAAAGTCATCAGTAAAAAAGCCGCTGACAGCGGTTTTTTTCAACATATTTCTATTGACTTGATGAAAAACTTTGCGTTATAATATAGACCAGCAGTGGTCGCACTGTCATTTATTCCGGCAGGCGAGGATCGGTGTGACCGCTTGCGGACATGATGTCCGAGTGAAGACGGAAGAAAGCACTCTTTATCAGCAGTTATAAATTAATTGAATGAACGAAGCACATGAATAAAGACCAAGAATTTTTGGAATATGTAGTCAAATCGCTAGTTGACAATCCGGACAAGGTCAAGGTGACGCGCACGGTGGACGAGATGGGGGTTCTCATGACTCTTTCAGTAGATGCGCCAGATATGGGCAAGGTCATAGGTCGTGACGGAAACACAGCAAAGGCCATCCGTACGCTCCTTCGCACCGTCGGGATGAAGAACAATTCTCGCGTCAATCTCAAGATCAACGAGCCAGAAGGCGGTCTTCGCGATCAGAGCGGCGAGACAGCAGTGCCCCGCGCCGAAAAGGCGTCAAAGACAGTCGACGAAGCGATGGCAGATTTGAGGATATAATGAAGATCTGTGTTCTATGCTTTATTCGCAAACTTTAGATCACAACTTGCAACCTCAAGCTTAGACAGACGAAACCAATGGGCGGTCGTCCTTTGAATTAATCCTTAAAACAAAAAACCGCGCAACCAAAAAGTCGCGCGGGGTGGAGCATGCTCAAAAACTAGAATTTCAGGCGATTACATTTGCCGCGCTCCGGACAGCGTTCGACGACGACATCCGGTTTTGCGTCGTAATAGAAATCCGGCATTGGCAATGTGTCGAGATGTCCGAGCTTGAACATATCGCCGAAGTATAGGGAAACATCGGTCTTCAATTTATCCAAACGAATTCGATCGCCGGCCCCATCCATTTCGGGGACCAAAGATCCCAGAATGAAAAAATTGAAATTGCCGAAGTTTCTAATATAATCTCCGTCTGATGTTCCTTCGTCGAACATCTTGATTATATTTGACACTGCTATTTCTACTTTTGATCCATCCTCAGATTGCAGCATCTCACGGATATATTTTTTCGATTCGATGTCATTCGAATCGTTCCATTGCCAGACAAGGAATGGGATATTGAGTGCGCCCAACAAGCTTATTTTTGTCATAATTTTTTCAACGTCCTTTCTTTTGCCGGATTTCATGTTGGATCCAGCTTTATTCAAGCTTGAACCTACACAAAAAATGATGTATTGTCAATATCTAATACAAGGGATACCTATTCGGCTCTGGTGCTCATCAGAGCCGAAGACCTTGTACAGATACATATGGCTACGTCAGGCACGAATTTGCTGATTCGCCATATACAGCAATGACAACCTTTCACATCATCACCCTTTTTCCCGATGCGTTCGACTCGTACCTAGGCGAGTCGATTTTGAAGCGCGCCATAGAGGACAAGAAGATCCAAGTCAGATTTTATAATCCGCGAGATTTTGCCGTTTCAAAGAATGGAAAGAAGAAGAATGCGGGCGCGATGACGTACGCCGAGCGCCGTGTCGATGATCGACCATACGGAGGCGGTCCAGGAATGGTCATCGAAGCGTTGCCTGTGATAAGGGCGATAGAAAAAGCGGCGCAAGACGCAAAAGACAAAGCGCAAAAATCAAAGCCAAAAGGCAATAATAAAATGAAAGACTCAAAATCACAACCCACGGCTTTCAGCATAAAAATGATATTCTTTAGCCCGAGCGGCAAGCAGTTCACGAATGATTACGCAGAAAAGGCGAGCAAGACCAATTCGGACATCATCCTTGTCTGCGGCCGATATGAAGGGATCGATGCTCGGGTCAAGAAAGCGTTCAAGATGGAAGATGTCTCCGTAGGTCCATTTGTTCTGACCGGCGGGGAATTGCCGGCGATGATCGTCATCGATTCTATCTCGCGACGTTTGCCTGGCGTTCTCGGCGACATAAACTCTCTCGAAGAGAGCCGTGTGGCCAGTTCTGATGTCTATACTCGTCCCGAAGTCTTTGAATACAAAGGCAAAAAATACCGCGTGCCGAAAATATTGCTCTCCGGCGACCGTGCCAAGATCGACGAGTGGAAGAAGGGAAGGGGCAAGAAATAAAACCTAACGATGTATTTTTCATGCGTTTGATTATTGGATTAAAAATTAATCCAATAGTATAATTCATCAAATACAATGACCACCCGTAAGACAGCGAATAATTCTGAGACAATGAAATTTATATATGAAGTTCTCGGTCTTTCCAATGAAGAAGTGAGTATTTTGGAACAAACAGCTCGATTCGCGAAGACAACTTCAGTTTTGGCGCGTCACACGGGCGTATTGCCTCATTCATTGCCGTACATATTGAGAATGCTTGAAAAAAGACATCTAATCTCGAGGTCTGGTCATGGACACAAGCAGGTCCGCTGGCGATCGAATATGACAAGGATCCTCCAAGCATTCCGTAACGAGTGCCTTAAACAAAGGAGATCGACAACAAAGAAAGTTAGCAATGCTAATCTCTATTTAGACAATTAGATTATTGGATTAAAAATTAATCCAATAATCTAAACGAAAAAATGCGCGTAGTTCACAGACTTGCCAACAAAAAAGCGAGACGTCTTGCGGCGTCTCGCTTGCGATTTGATTGTGCACACGGTGATTATCTCGTTGCACGCTCAACATCCTTGATTTCTTTAATGATTATATCCGCAGCCAGCCTGGGGTCTGTTCTCTTCTTTTTTTCCAGTTCAGCCAAGTCAGCCAAGAGAGGGTCGACTCTGTCGGCGAATTCAGGCCCTTCACGTTTTATCGCTTGGAGCCAGGTCTCGGAAAGCTCTATTTTTGAAAGCTTACCCCATACTTCCTCCCGCAAATCAGGACAATTCCTGAAAACATGGAAAAGCGGCGAGAACTCACTGCTCCGGTCTAGAAGCATCCGTGCGGCCTCTTCGCGGCATACTGGTCTGTTCTTCGATTCGATTATCGTTTCGAGGACGAAGTCGCCCATCGCCGCCTTGTGTTTTTGCCACAGCTCCGGTATAAGCGCAGGCAAGGAATAGATGATCGAATTCATAGACTGATACATGAGAGCGTCTAATTTGATAAGAATGCTTCCTGCCGTCCTCTTGCTTGCCGAGGTGTGTCTGTTGTTAACGATGAGGACGAGCTGGTATTCAGCCGGCGAGAGCTTCAAGAGCGCTTGCCCGGCTTGTTCACAGATCGTCTGATCGTTTGATGCAAACAAGACATACTCAAGGGCATTTTTGTCCGGATGGGCGATGATGGCTCGTGCCGCGTCGCGGGACAGTTCGGATGTCCCGAACTCGATTATCTTTAAGAGAATGTTGTGCCTGTCGGGAAAGTGTTCAATGATCATCTTGGCAGGATAGGAACAGAGCTCCTGTCGTGATTTCCAGTCATAAAACAATTTTTCAAGATGCTTGAAGTCGGGATTTGCCTTCTCCACGAACGCGTTCCACGCCCGTTCTCGGAGGTGCTTTGAAAACCTTACAAGCTCTAGCAACTGTTCTGGGGCAGGGGATTTCGTCAATAAATCTCTGAACATCCTGTCCAACGATTCATTTTTTGAAGTTTCGGTCGGATTCATTTTCTCTTCCTTTTGTTAATGTTCAATTTTGTTTAAAACAGTTCTATCACGACCTGTGATTAATGTCAATATTGTGCTCTTTTAAAAGTGTGATAGTATCGCAATAACTTCGCAGATTGAGTTCTGCCTGACAGCGGAGGATTATAAAAAGACTACGTTGTCTACTACTCGCAAATAACCTTGGGAAAAAGCCGTTTTCGCTGTCGAAAGCGTTTTTTCTTTTGTTATTTTAATTTTAATAAAACATGCCAAATACCGCCACGCATAGCCGTCCAAAGAAATATTTCAGCCGGTTCAAGGAAGCATTGACCCCGATGCCGAATTTGATCCAGGCACAACTGGATTCTTTCAAATGGTTCATCGAAGAAGGCATCAGCCAAGCATTGAAAGAATTCTCGCCGATCGAGGATTATGCAAAGAAGAAGTTCGAGCTGTCGTTCGGCTCTTTCGAGGTTTCTTTGCCGAAATATACGGAGGAATATGCAAAGGTCAACAAGCTTTCTTATGAAGGCCAACTGAAGGCGACGGTCAAGCTAAAGAACAAATCTCTGGACTCTACAAAAGAGCAGGAGATCTTTTTGTCCGAAGTGCCTCTAATGACCTCGCACGGCACATTCATCATCAACGGAATCGAGCGCATCATTTCGCCGCAATTGGCTAGATCTTTCGGCATCTTCTTCACTTTAAATGAATTGCGTGGCAAAAACCTGTTCGGGGCAAAGATAATCCCGGCTCGCGGAGTCTGGATAGAGATAGAGACCGACACCGATGGCACAATCATAGCCCGCATAGACCGCAAGAGGAAATTTCCCATCACTTCGCTATTGCGTATTCTAGGAGCCGAAACGAACGACCAGATCTTTGAAATGTTCAAGGGGGACGAGAAGGCCAGAAAAGTCGTCGAATTCACTCTATCAAAAGACCACGCAAAAACGACCGACGAATCATATATCGAGATCCACAAGCGTCTGCGCGACGGCGACCTGGCTACAGCCGAAAATGCCCGCGAATTCATCGGCGACATATTCAAAGCAGAGCGCTATGACCTCTCACGCGTAGGCCGTTTCCGCTTCAACAAGCGCTTCAATAAATCGATGGAAGAAAACGAGATGGAGAGGAAGACCATCAGTGCGAGCGACTTGGCTACCGTCATCGCTCATATAGTCGGCTTGAATAATAATCCAGATGCAGTCG
Organism: uncultured Candidatus Saccharibacteria bacterium; assembly: GCA_964565685.1. Taxonomy (GTDB): domain Bacteria; phylum Patescibacteriota; class Minisyncoccia; order Phycocordibacterales; family PALSA-1337; genus JAGWNR01. The sequence goes on along the minus strand of CAZMFR010000002.1, from coordinate 82,878 downwards.
AAGACGACATAGACCATCTCGGCTCTCGCCGCGTGCGTTTTGTCGGAGAGCTCCTACAGCAAAAGGTGCGCGTCGGCATGACCCAGATGAAGAGGAACATCCAGGATCGCATGTCCACAATAGAGCCAGACATCAGCTTGCCGGTGAATTTCATCAGTCCTCGTCCGCTCCAGGCGCGCATAAAGGAATTCTTTACTACGAACCAGCTGTCGCAATTCATGTTGCAGGAAAATGTTCTCGGCGAGATCGAACATCTGCGAATAATGACAGCCCTCGGCCCAGGCGGATTGACTCGCGAGCGCGCCGGATTCGAAGTGCGCGACGTGCACCCTTCGCATTATGGCCGTCTTTGTCCTATCCATACTCCAGAAGGCCCGAACATCGGTCTCGTCCTTCACCTTGCCCTATATGCGCGGCTCAATGATTTCGGCATGATCGAGACTCCTTATGCGCGCGTGAAAGGCGGCGTGATCACAAAAGAGATCCAGTATTTGAATGCCCTTGAAGAAGAAAATTTCCGCATCGCCCATGCCGCCATCCCTTATGACAAGGACGGCAATATCACCGCTGACGAAGTCGAGGTGCGCATAAACGGCAAGCCGGGCTTGGCGAAAAAAGCAGAAGTAGATTATATCGATGTCTCGACAAACCAGGCATTTTCAGTAGCTACCTCTCTGATTCCTTTCTTGAACCATGACGCCGCCGGCCGCGCGTTGATGGGATCGAACATGCAAAAGCAAGCCACTCCTTGTCTGGTGCCAGAAGCGCCTATCGTCGCCACAGGCATCGAAAGGAAAGCAGTCGAAGACACAGGCCGCATCATCCTCGCACCAGAAGACGGCGAGATAAAGCATGTAGACGCGAGCCGCATATCCTTTGAGGCGAGCAGCAGCTCTGCAAAGGTGAAAAAGCATGAATACACATTGGTCCATTTCTCGCGCACGAACGGCTTCACTGTCTTTCATCAGCGCCCGATCGTCTCTGTCGGTCAAAAGGTGAAAAAAGGAGATGTCTTGGCTGATACATCCACCAGCGACAATGGCGAGATCGCCCTCGGTCACAATATGCTGGTCGCCTTCATGTCATGGTCTGGAAACAATTATGAGGATGCCATAATATTGTCGGAACGATTGGTCAAGAATTCAAAATTCAGCTCTATACACATCGAGGAATTCGTCATCAATGTCCGCGATACGAAATTGGGCCCGGAAGTCACCACTTGCGACATTCCAAACGTCGGCGAAGCAAAATTAAAAAATCTAGCAGAGGACGGGATCGTCCGTATCGGCGCCGAAGTCAGGCCTGGCGATATTCTGGTAGGCAAGATCACGCCAAAAGGCGAGACCCAGCTGACGCCAGAGGAACGCCTGCTCCGCTCTATATTTGGTGAAAAAGCCCGTGATGTAAAAGACACCTCAAAGAGGATGGAAGGGGGCAAGCGCGGCCGCGTCATTTCCATCAAAATCTTTTCGCGAGAAAAAGGCGACAAACTGGAGTCGGGCATAATAAAGAAAATCTACATAGAAGTGGCCCAAGTCCGTAACGTCTCTGTCGGCGACAAGCTAGCCGGCCGCCACGGCAACAAAGGCGTCATATCGCGCATTTTGCCTGAAGAAGAGATGCCTTATATGGATGACGGCACGCCTGTCGATGTCATCCTAACTCCGCTTGGCGTCCCTTCCCGTATGAACCTCGGACAGATTTTGGAATTGCACCTAGGGCTCGCCGCGAATGCTCTCGGCTATCAGGCCATAGTCCCTCCTTTTGCCGGAGCCACTGATACTGAAATAAAAGAAGAGCTGAAAAAAGCCGGTTTCAACGAGCAGGGCAAGATGAAGCTGCGCGATGGACGCACCGGCGAATATTTCGATCAGCCGATAGCTGTCGGATATATGTATATCCTGAAATTGCATCACATGGTCGAGGACAAGATACACATGCGCTCGATCGGTCCTTACTCTCTCATCACTCAACAGCCGCTCGGAGGCAAGGCGCAGGGTGGAGGCCAGCGTTTCGGCGAGATGGAAGTCTGGGCACTGCTCGGACATGGCGCGGCATACACGTTGCGCGAGATTTTGACAATCAAATCAGACGACATCCAGGGTCGCTCGCAGGCGTTCGATTCTATCGTCAAGGGCGAGAATCTGAAACAGCCGAATATACCGGCATCGTTCAATGTCCTCTTGAAGACATTGCGCGGACTTGCCTTAAATGTCGAATTACTATCCAAGTCGCAGTCGATAGAAGAGGAATAATCAGTACAAGGGTAGCCCTTGTACAAACAAAACCATGGCAACAACACTAAACAACAAAAAAACAACGATGGAGCTCCGCGATTTCGATATAGTAAAATTGTCGCTAGCCAGCCCCGAGAAGATAGTCGAATGGTCTTATGGCGAAGTGACCAAACCGGAGACGATCAACTATCGCACCCAGCGCTCCGAAAAGAGCGGCCTCTTCGACGAAAAGATCTTTGGTCCGGATCGCGACTTCGAATGCTATTGCGGCAAATATCGCGGCATCAGATACAAGGGGATCATCTGCGAGAAATGCGGAGTCGAATTGACGCGCTCTATCGTCCGTCGCGATCGCATGGGTCATATCGAACTGTCCGTGCCTGTCTCGCATATATGGTTCCTCCGCTCCATGCCATCCCGCATCGGGCTCATCATGGGCTTGCCTACCGCTGACTTGGAAAAAGTCATCTATTTCGCCGGCTACATCGTCTCAAAAGTCCATAATGATGAAAAGGAAAGATTCCTCAAAGACCTAGACAGCGAATATAAATCAAAAGTCAAAGGCGCGAACGACGACAAGACAAAAGACGCTCTGAAAGAATTGTTCGTCAATGCCCGTCGCGAGATCGAGTCAGTCATCGAAGGTTTCGTCATGGATGAGGCCGTCTATCACAAATATTCGATGAAGTACGGCAGTATATTCGAGGCAGGCATAGGCGCCGAAGCGATCTACAACATCCTCAAAAACATCGACCTGAAAAAACTGAAGCAAAATTTGGAAAAAGAGCTTGAAAGCGCCGGTTCCCTTGAACATGAAAAGCTCTCTCGCCGGCTTTCGTTGGTCAAGTCTATGATCAAATCCAATTCAAGGCCGGAATGGATGTTCCTCGTCCGCATTCCTGTGATTCCACCGGCATTGCGCCCTATGGTCGCACTCGACGGCGGCCGCTTTGCCACATCGGACGTCAATGACCTATATCGCCGCGTCATCAATCGCAACAACCGTTTGGTCAAGCTAAAGGAGATACATGCGCCGGATGTCATTCTCCGCAATGAAAAGCGCATTCTCCAAGAAGCAGTCGATGCCCTTATCGACAGCTCTATCCGTCACGGAAATGCCAACGCCGCACAGTCCGCCTTTGCACAGAAACACGCTCTAAAATCTCTTTCGGATAATATAAAGAGCAAGCGCGGCCTATTCCGCCAGAACCTCCTCGGCAAACGCGTCGACTATTCCGGACGTTCTGTTATCGTCGTCGGACCTGAACTCCACCTCAACCAGTGTGGTCTGCCAAAGCACATGGCTCTGGAGCTCTTCCGTCCTTTCATCATAAAAGGCCTCTTACAACGAGAGCTCGCCTATAATATACGCGGCGCAGGGCGTCTAATCGATGATCAGGCAAAAGAAGTCTGGGAAATTTTGGAAGAAGTCATCAAGGACAAGTATGTTCTTTTGAACCGCGCGCCTACCTTGCACCGTCTCGGCATCCAGGCATTCAAACCGATCTTGATCGAAGGCAATGCTATCCAAGTGCATCCGTTGGTCTGCACCGCTTTCAACGCTGACTTCGATGGCGACCAGATGGCCGTTCACGTTCCATTGGGCATAGAGGCGCAGACTGAAGCGCGAGAGATCATGGCTTCCGACAAGAATATCTTGAAGCCTGGAAGCGGTGATCCGACGATCATCTCGAAACTGCTCGACATCGTCCTGGGATGTTTCTGGATCACAAAGACGATCGAAGGGGGAGTCGGCGAAGGAAAGATATTCGAAAGCCCGGCGGCGGCTGTCCTCGCTCGCGAATATGGCGCCGTAAACTATCGTTCAAAGATAAAAGTCATGCCGAACGATCTGCCGAAGTATGCGCAATTCGATGGCAAGCTGTTCGAGACGACTGTCGGTCGCATACTCTTCAATGATATTTTGCCGGCTGACTATCCTTTCATCAACAGAGAGATCAATAGGTCAAAACTGGCGGCTGTCATAGACGATCTCATCACCAGCAACGGCATCTCTAGCATTCCGGATGTACTGGACAAGGTCAAAAACTTTGGCTTTTATTATGCCACATATTCCGGTACGACTTGGGGCATCGACGATATAGTCATTCCTGCGGGCAAGACAGACGTCATAGCAAAAGCAAAGATCCAAAGCGATTTGATAGGCAAGCAATATGAAGAAGGACTTTTGACCGAAGAAGAGCGCATAAGAAAGAACATCGAGCTTTGGCACAAGGCAAAAGGCGATGTCGAAAAGCTCATCCCGGCGTCTCTCGACAAAATGGGACCAGTTTACGATATGATCACTTCCGGCGCTCGCGGTTCGATGGCTCAGATAACGCAGATGGCCGGCATGACAGGTCTCATTGCCTCGGCATCCGGAGAAACGATCGAATTGCCTATCTTGTCCTGTTCAAAGGAGGGTCTGACGCCTATCGAATATTTCATCACCACTCACGGCGCGCGCAAGGGTTCCACCGACACCGCTCTAAACACTGCGAAGGCCGGCTATTTGACCCGCAAGCTGTTCGTTGTGGCCCAGGACGTCATGATAAGCGAAGATGATTGCGGCACAAAAGAGAGCATAATCATAAAAAAGCAGAGCGCTTCCGGAATCGAGATCCCTCTTTCAAAGAATATCCGTGGACGCGTCTTGGCCGAAGACGTCGAATCTTCCGATGGCAAGGTCAAGTTCAGCAAAGGCCATCTGTTGTCAAAGGGCGAGGCACAGCAAATCGAAACGGCTGGCATCACTGCCGTACACGTACGCTCGCCGCTTTCCTGCAAAACTATCCGCGGCGTATGCGCCCAATGTTATGGGCTAGATCTCGGCAAGAACGAGATGATCGCCATCGGAGAAGCAGTCGGCACTGTCGCCGCCCAAGCTATCGGCGAGCCAGGCACACAGTTGACCATGCGCACATTCCACTCTGGAGGCGCCGCATCTGCGGCTGGCGACATCACAGCCGGTCTCCCACGCGTTGAGGAAATATTTGAAAAGCGCAGCCCTAGAAATCCGGCGGTCGTAGCCACAGTCGACGGCGTCGTATCCGAGATAAAAGACATGGCAAAGGAAAAAGTCATAGTCGTCATCCCTGACGTAGGACACATAGTAAAGTCGAAAGCAAAAAGTCGAAAGTCAAAAGCGGGAACGGGGACGAATATAGCAGAAGGTAAAACAGAAGCCGTCGAGTATCCTTTCCATTATCGCCGCACCGCTTTTGTGAAAGTCGGTGACAAGGTGACGAAAGGCCAGCTTTTGACCGATGGGTCTGCCGACATCGATGAGATATTCGCCAATGCCGGACCGGAGCGCGCAAAAGAGTACGTCATCAGCGAAGTCGGCAAGATCTACGAACTGCAGGGCGAGACAGTTTCCAGAAAGCACATCGAAGTCATCGTCAAACAGATGTTCAGCCGCAAGCGTGTCGAAGACGCCGGCGACACGAATCTGGCAGATGGCATGGTCGTTGACGATATCCAGTTGGCAGAAGAGAACAAGAAGACGAAATCTGTCGATGGCGCTATCGCTACCGCAAAACCGATCGCTCTCGGCATCACAGAAGTGTCTCTTTCGCGCAAGAGCTTCTTGTCGGCAGCATCATTCCAGCACACGACCCGTGTCCTCATCGGCAATGCCGTTCGCGGCGCCGAAGACGATCTACAGGGCTTGATGGAGAACGTTATTATTGGCCGACTAATACCAGCAGGCACTGGCTACAAGGGCTCTCCAAAAGCCGATATGATAGAGAAAGTCCGACCGCACGATACGATTGTTCAATAATAAAAGTCTATAAAGCCCTTAAAGCTATAAAGCAATAGATGCTCGCATCCGCTTTATATACTTTAAGGGCTTTCGGCTTTATGGACTTACTGCTATACTTTTCCTGATGAATCGCATCATCTATGTAACAAAATCTGACGGAGAAAAAGAGCTCTTTGAGGAGGGCAAGCTAGTTGAATCGTTGCGCATCGCTGGTGGTTCAAAGGAAGCCATCGATGAGATAGTCTCGAGGGTAGAAGGCGATATAAAAGAGGGCATGTCCACAGCATTGATATACGCTCGAGCTTTCGATTATCTGCGCTCGTCCAATCTCCACCATGCGGCTGCGCGATATTCTCTGCGCCGTGCCATCGCCGAGCTCGGACCGAACGGCTATCCGTTCGAAAAATTCGTAGCCGAGATATTCAAAGCTTGGGGTTTTGAGACGACGACTGATACGATCGTAGAAGGCCATTGCGTCCAACATGAAGTCGACGTGATCGCCTGGAAAGAAGACAGATTGGAAATGGTCGAAGCAAAATTCCACAATGAATTCGGCCTGAAATCGGATCTGAAAGTCGCCTTGTATGTGAAAGCCCGCTTTGAAGACCTCGCAAGCCAAAAATTCACTTTTGGCGGCCGCGAAAGGGCGTTGACCAAAGGGTGGCTCATCACCAATACGAAATTCACCAGCGAAGCCATAAAATACGCTCAATGCTCAGGTCTTCATTTGATCGGTTGGAATTATCCGCATACCGGAAATCTGCACCACCTGATCGAAGAATTTTCACTGTATCCTTTCACTATTTTGGCTTCCGTTGACGGCCAAACTCGCCGCAATCTATTTGAGAACGGCGTCGTGCTCTGCCGAGATCTCGTCAAATACCCAGGCCATCTCGAGGACGCTGGCGTCCATGGCATTAAAGCTAGCAAGATAATCAACGAAGCCAAAATGATGTGCAAGATATGAACATATATTCTACTTGCCTTTGAAATTATAGAGTATTATTCATTATGAACCAGATCCACTTCATACATTGGCATCCTAGCGACTATCGTGCTCTCGACACAGCAAAATCGTTTTCTGACCTATCCAAGCTTGCGCTTGGCATGACCGACCGCATATCTGGAAAAATTGAGATGGTATCTGGTCCGATATCGACGGGCGGCGTAGGGAGCGCGGAAGGGAACAAAAGAGTCTTCGAAGGAATCATAGAGATTCTCATTTCAGAATCAGCTTCAAACATATTCAGTCAGATGCCGTTTGAGACAAAGATGGAAGAGCTGTATCGCAAATGGTATGCAGAAAATCCGGGCGAAAAATATTGTTGGCCGATCCTCGATGAATTTTATGAGCCGTTATTCGCTTCAGGAAAAGTTGAACGCCTTCATTTTATACATGATTGGGAATCTTCTACTGGCGCCACTTGGGAACATGATAATTGCGACCGCTGGGGCATAAAAAGGCATTATTTGCCAAAAGAGCTTTCTATCAGAGCGCTCGACGGATCTGTTATAAAGAAGTAGCGCAAAGCGTACTGACCAAGAGCCAGTATGCTTTCTCCATTCGAGCATGTTTTTGATATGGCTGTTCATAACTATTTTAACTTTTCTTAATAACTTTTTTCTATAATTTATGAATGGATCGAGAATACATCAAGAATTTTGATGAATGGAATGTGTACAGCAAAAACTTGGATTCGGCCGAATTCAAGGGATTTTTCTATGAAAGGGAAATTTGGTGGTGTGCGCTTGGCGTGAATGTAGGTTCTGAACAAGACGGAAAGAATGATAATTTTGAAAGGCCAGTACTTATAGTGAAGAAAATCAATCATAATCTGTTGTGGATTGTTCCTCTTACCAGCAAGATTACCTCGTATGAAAGTCGAATTCCAATAAAAATTCTTGGTCAAAAATCACAATTACTTTTATCGCAAATACGTTCAATAAGCAGCAGGCGGCTTCTGAGAAAAATCGGTATTGCCAAAGCAGCCGTTTTTTATGAAGCACTAGTAAGGTTAGGACTTGTTTTGTTCAAAACTACAAAAGGCGAAACCCCGCCCAACCTTGCGGCGGAGCGGGGAATCTCGGAGCCCTAAAAGGGCAAAAGTGGCAGATTTTGTTGGTATTCGGTTATGCCTTGCACAGAATGGCACCGGACAGACAAAACCTACGTTACGAAACCTCTTTCTGTGATCGAGGAATCTCGGAGCCCGAAGGCGACTGTAATACAATTATACATCTTGGTTATTTTCGGTCAAGCCAAGCGATGTGGAAAAAATCTAACTTAATAAAAATATCATGCCCGCCAACCGCTCAATCATCATAGGAATCTCTCTGCTCGCCATGATCCTCGCGGGTATCTATCTTTCAAGGAATACGAGCCTCGAAGCTCTGGTCAATGGCGGCAATCAAGATTCTCCACCGTCGGCCATTGATGCCGGCTCTTCCACTTCGATCACAAACTGCTCTTTTGATACCTCTATGTCGCCGACGCATGACCCGATCATACTGAGCGAGATCGCTTGGATGGGTGACGCCACCAGCTCGAATGACGAATGGATCGAGCTTGCCAATATATCCACCAGCACGATTCATATTGGCGGTTGGGAATTGATCGACAAGAATGAAAAAATAAAGGCAGTCTTTCGAAGCGGCGCAAATATTACGGCTGGCGGCTTCTATCTGTTGGAGCGCGGCGGAATGGACTTTTTGACCGGCAAAAAAGCAGACATGTTTTTCATCGGCTCTCTCAAAAACAGCGGAGACAGCTTCCGGCTTTTTGATAGTGATTGCCATTTGATCGACGAGGCGATAGCTGGTTCTGGCTGGCTGGCTGGCGATAATGCCAAAAAAGATACCATGGAGCGCGATTCTAAAACTCTTGCTTGGTACACTTCAAAAATTAAAGGTGGAACGCCGAGGGCGGAAAATGATGGGCAAAATGATCGATATAACCATGACGTATCAATACCAACTTCCGCTTCAACTTCTCCAGCTTATGACATCCAGTCTCCCATTCCTTTCTTGTCCACAAAAAGCAACGTCACTCATATCCTGATCAGCCAAGTCCAGATAACCGGCGGAAAAGGGAATACGAACGATGATTTCATAGAACTTTACAATCCAAACGGCGGACAAGCCGATTTAAAGGGATACCGTTTGGTCAAGAGGGCTGGAGAGAACGCGAGCGACGTCCTTATTAAATCATGGACAACCGGCGCCATCATTCCTGCGTACGGATTTTATCTGTGGGCAAATTCCGGCTATGCGGATATTTCCGTGGTGCCTGATTCGACGACATCGGCGACTCTGTCTGATGACGATGCGATCGCTCTACGTCTTGGCTCGAATGACACAGGAACTATAATCGACAGCGTGGCTTGGGGAAAATCACAAAATGCTTTTTCAGCAAGTGGAACGGTTTCCTCCTTTAATCAATCCTATACTTTTAACCAATCTTCCTCAAGCAATGTTTCTTCAAGTTTAATCACTTCAAATTCGTTTCCATTAAACCCCGGCGTCGACCAAAGCATCATGCGAAAAAGCTGGCAGAACGGCGCATGCATCGCGGCTTCATTTGAAATTAAAATTGGAAACGGCTGTGACACAGGAAACGATGCCCAGGATTTTGAGTTGATGCAGGTTGCAGAACCGAGGGATTCTAAAATGAAATCAGAACTTTTTTGATTAGGTGTGGATAACCTTGCTTTTACACTTTCGATTTATTTTCTATAATATGGGCATGGTAACAAAAAGGCAAAAACAAGTACTTGATTTCATTACAGATTATAGAAACAAGAAAGGATATGCTCCTTCTCTTGACGAAATACGCAAGAAATTAATGCTCTCATCTGTATCAACGGCGCATTTCCATGTTTCCAAACTTCGCGATTTGGGATATTTATCAAAGGAAGAAAACAAACCTCGTTCTATTGACGTATTTGGTAGCGAAAAAATGATAAAAATTCCGCTCTTGGGAACAATCGCCGCCGGACAACCCATTGAAGCAATTAAAAATACAGAAATGATCGTTATACCAAAAAGTAAAATACCCGCTTCGGCTGATGTCTATGCTCTTCGTGTGGTTGGCAGAAGTATGATTGATGAAGACATCAATGATAGCGATATTATTTTGGTAAAAAAACAAGAAACAGCAGAAAATGGACAAAAGGTCGTGGCGCTTATTGATAATAGCAAAGCAACATTAAAAAAATTCTACAAAGAACAAAGACAGATAGTGTTGAAGCCAGCCAATAAAAATATGGAGCCGTTGATTTTCAGAAATGGCAGTGATGTTTCAATACAAGGGGTAGTACTTGATGTCATTCATGAAGAGATAAAATCACCAATACAATTTCCAGAATATAAAGAAACAAAAAAATACAGCGAACTCCCATTAAACAAAATTCTCTGTGGCGATGCGGTTGATATTCTAAAGAAAATTCCTTCAAATTCTGTTGACTTGGTCGTAACATCCCCACCATACGACGATATTAGAATTTATAACGGTTTTTCGTTGGACTTACCAGCAATCGGAAAAGAACTCAAACGTATCCTAAAAGATGGCGGCATCGCTGCTATGGTTATTCAAGACGCAACCCGTAATTTTGGAAAAACTCTTACATCATTCAAGACAATTATAGACTGGTGCGATAACGCAGGATTTAAACTCTTTGAAACGGTAATTTATAGAAAATATGGAACAGAGGGAGCATGGTGGACGAAACGATTTCGTGTTGATCATGAATACATGCCGATTTTTTTAAAAGGAGATCGTCCCGCTTATTTCAACAAAGAACCATTAAAAATACCGTCAAAACATGGCGGAAAAACGATGACTGGAAGCGGTAATCGCCGCACTGATGGAACAACTACTAAAACTATCACCAGGAAAATAAACGGAATGAAATGTCGCGGCACCGTATGGGATTATCTAAATGCAGGAGATAAAAATCCGCTTAAACGAAAGCACCCGGCAACATTTCCAGACAAGATTCCAACTGATTTTATCCAATGTTTTTGTCCTCCAAAAGGAGTTGTGTTAGACCCATTTATCGGTTCCGGGTCAACTGCGGTGGTTGCAAAACAACTTGGTCGAAGTTATATCGGCATAGATATTTCTAAGGAATATTGCAAGTTGGCGGAAGAGCGCATTAAAACCGTACCAAATTCACTCTTCGATTAAATCATTCCGTCCTGATCTTCTAAGGTGTATTCAATATTTTGTGTACTAGTCATTGCAAATGAAAGAGGATTTTTTTTCATAAACTGATCAAATGTCCTATTGTTCAAACGGATTTTTGCACCGATAAAATCTCCTTTTATAAATTGGGATAGCTGCCATTCATTCCATGACCAATCTTTTTCCGTATAATTCCAACCAATTAATTTTGACAAGAGTTTTAAAAATTTTTCTGCTCTACGTCTGGCTCCTTCATCGAAAGAATAGAGATTTCCTTTCTCAAGGACAAGATTGTGAGCCGCGCCTTCTCCTCCACGAAGAGTGATTGTGATTCTGTCTCCGCGTTCGCGAGGAATGCTTATTGAATCTCGCTCTCTCAAAAAACCATTCATGGCCAGCATCAATTCGTACAAAGAATACTGCTTGTTGAGAAAAATTCGATTGAGCGCGGTACCATTCTCATCGGCATGTAAATATTTTAACCAACTTAAAGAGTTTTCTGTGTAAGCAAGCAGATTCATCCATGTTCCGTCTGTAAATAGAAGCGGTGCTATAGCGCTTTTTGGAATGTCGATTTTTTGTATTGTCCCCAGTACACCGATCAAAAAATGAATTGTGCCGAAAGGATACTTCAAACGAAAATCGTGATATCCATCATGATTGCGGATATTATTAATGGATATACAATCTTTAAAATTATCCCAATTTTCGGATAGACGATCTTTATTGAACATGACCATATGTTGTCCAACACTGCGTACTTCTTTTCTAAAAATTTCCATATCAAGAAAAATACAATTTCTCGGCTTGAATCCTTCTTCTAGAACCATAATCTTTCCGTCGTAAAAACCGCGGATTTTCCAATTCAGAAAGTGAGAAACAAATAATCCGCAAAGCAATCCGTCGCTGTCTGGGCTTAATACACAATCTTGATTTTTCTGTACCAGCCACGGAAACTTTTTGAGCACGGCGGAATAATCAATAATGTCGTTTCTTCCAGTCAACATTTCTTGTATTTTTGAAGTCATAATTATTTTAAAAAATAACCGACTGGCTTTTTGTAAATTATGGAGAATTTTTTCATTTCTACCACATCAAGCCGCCTTTCACCTGACTCGATTTTTGATAGATAAGATTGCGGTTTGCCAAGTTTATCCGCTACAGCTCGTTGAGACAAATTGGCGTTAATACGCACTTTTTTCAAGCGCTTTATTATTTCTTTGTAATCTTTCGTGTAAATTGACTTGCCCATACTCGTACACATGATATATCCTATTGTAGAATAATCCCAAAACAGGATTATTGCACCGCGCTTCCCCCGTATTTCTTTATGATCCTTTGTTTGTCTTCAAACGGTATATTATTGTAAACAGCCAACCAATCGGTGGAAATCTGTCGCTGTGCGGCAGAGAGATTCGCATGGCCGGAGCAGACCTGTTCTTGCAAGAAGACTTCGACGACGTCTTTCTCATGGAATCCTGGAGTCGGTGCCGCCGCTTCGGGAAAGAGATTTGCGATATCGTTCGCGCCGCCTAGGGCAAGGGGAATGAAATGATCGACCTCGAATGCGCCGGGCACATGCGAATATGTCATGCTGTATTCTTCAAAAACCTGTTCTTTTGTCTTTTCTGAAACATTTCGCACAGTGGCGGTGTATCCTTTGACACAAATGTCTTTTTCAGTGGCATCGGCGAATATAGCGCCAGGCGTGCATGAGTGATCCGGATAGACACCGTTGACCTTGCAACCGTCGGATCTCGTCCTTTTGTCCGGCACAAATACATTCAAATGATCCGTCGAAGATGAGCCGGAAATTGCAGGATATGTTTGTTGCATAGCCGTGGAAGCCGAAGAAGATGTTTGATGCTGGATATCAGATGTTTGAGAAGAAGTGGAAAATTGAGGATTGCAATTGTAATTGCAGTTGGAGTTTGTTTTTTGACCATTGTCCGATAAAAGACGCTGTATCTCGTCCAATGAAGCCCGATTTGATTCATAATGGTTAAAGTAAAGGAAACCAGCGGCACAAAAAGTGACGATAAGCGGGGATAAAAGCATAAAAAGGCGAAAACGAGAAATTTTTAGGCGCTCTGGTTCGAAGCTTTCAATCTTTGAGCACGCCGACTCGCGCTCTCGGCGCGTCTCGCTGGCAGAGATCGGCTCGGCACCGGATACATTCTCTCTCCGAGCCATTACTCGGTTTCGGAAGCCAAACTCTCGCCCCGAAGGATCGTCGATTTGCTCTACGAAAGAAGCATATGGCGCCTCATCTTTATTTTTTGTGCTTCCTTTTCTGTTTTCATTTTTTATCCATTCTTTCTCTCCTGCATTTCCCTTGAAAAAGATCGACAGAAATATGCCGTAGATGACGATGACGATCGGAAGTGAAAAATTCTGTATCGCGACAGCGGCGAACGGAATATGTGCGAGGAATGCCACTGCGGCGATCTGGAGATATAAAAACGAGGTCGCAATCTGGCCAGGAATGACTGCGAGAATAGGCGAAACGATCCCAGCGAATCCCGTCACAAAACCAGCGATCATCGTTATCGGCATCAAGGGGACGACAGCCAGATTCGCCGGCAATGACACGAGCGATAGATTGCCGATCCTATAGAGGACAAAGGGAAGAGCGAACATATACATGGAGGAAGTGATGGCGACTATTTCCCGCAGCCACTTCCATCTGATCCAATTGAAATATCGCTCGATTTGCGGCGAGAGAAAAATAATGGCGATGGTCGCCATGAACGAAAGCTCGAATGACACATCATAGACGAGGACAAAAGGATTCATGAGGATCATGACGACAGCCGCTAAAATCAGCGCTCGTCCTGAGGCATACATTCTACCTGTCGCGCTAGCAAAGAGCGCCAATGTCGCCATGATCCCGGCTCGGATAGAAGTCTGCGCTCCGCCAGTGGCGATTACATACAAAAATATGCTCACAATGCCCATGCCGGTGCCGGCGAATTTCGGTAGGAAAGAGAATATCTTCATCATCCATTGCGCCACTAGCGTGACATGATATCCGCCGATAGTGACGATATGTATGGTGCCGGTGTCCATGAATATCTGGCGCAATTGCTCGCTGAAAGCATATCGCTCGCCGATAATGATGCCGCCCTCGACTATCGACTCTGGCGCCGGTATCGCTCTATCTATCGCCTCGTCGAACCTCTCTCGCCACGAGAACAGCGCGCGTTTTATAGGATTGCCGTGGTCGGACGACAGAATCTCGATCTGAGGATCTTTCATAGTGTAAAAGATCCCGTCCTTGCGCAAATAATTCACGTAGTCGAACTCCATATCCTGATCGGTCATAAAATTCGCCGGTTTTTGGAGTTTGCCGGTCATTTCGATCTCATCGCCGTAATGGAATTCTTTGCCATCACCGCTTTTTTGCTCGATCTTTGAAAAGACGACGATACCGACGTTTGCCGCGCTTGAGCTTTTTGTCTCAACAATCAATTTTGTCTGGCTGGCGTTTCTGGCAGGTTCGTCGACTATCATTGCCTGCAAAGAGATAGTCTTATTCGTTTGATTCTCAAAAAATGCCGGCGGTTGTACGTCGGCCATATCGAATCTCGCTATTCCGACAAGGAGCGCGATCGCCATTATGGAAGCATAGACGCTCCAGTCTTTTTTCAAGATGAAGGATATTAGGACAAGTAGGAGATAAGCTGTGCCGGTAAAAATAACGTCTTTCAAGTCAATATGTACAAAAGATCGCCACAAAACGCCGGCGGCGAAAGCAAAACATGTTAGATAGAAAATTTTGTCTACCTTCACTAAAGGATTTTCCTTATTTTGTTTTATTGAGTTGATTTCCACAGATTTTTATTGGCAAGAAAATTGCGCATCTCATCGATGACAGCCGTAAACTCATAATAGGCATAGTGTTCTTTAAATGAAGCTTGTTCTATGTTCATATCCACGCATTATAGAAAGAGGTTATTAAGAAAAGTTAAAATAAAGATAAAGAAAAGTTAAAATAAAGATAAAGAAAAGTTAAAGTCATACTAGACCTCGCGAGGTTGGCATTTAATACAAGTAGAGACCTTGTACAAACCCTTATTTTAAGGCGTATTTTACTTATCCTAAATAGAAAGTGCGTAAAATTCTTGACAAAAAACTAGTATATGATATGCTACAGGGGTGCTGAAATACGCACCGAGTCCAAAATCTGCCGACGAGATGAGGACAATCGAGAACAGTCGGGTCTACAAGCAAAGGAGATCTTGAGCGAAAGCCATGGTTTCTGATGGGCGGTCAACAGGCCCGCTTGCAAGGCGCGCACAGTGACCGTACGATGGAAATGCCGATGTTTTCTGTTCGCAGAAGCATGGAAGTCGTATGTAAAACATAGTCATGTACTGGGGAGGTCTCGAGAGAACAGATAGAGACCTCCCAACTAGATTTTGTTCTTTGTATGTCGTTAGTTGCATAATGAGGCCGTTCTGTGGTACGGCATAATCTCCACACGACGAAACGAAGGTTTCGCGAGTCAATCTAGTTTCTGGCCACCTGGATCCCCCGGGTGGCCCAATTTTTTATATAAAGCTCTTCATTTTTGTAGTACAATATCCACATGTCCAAATACGATGAAATGAAGAAGATACGAGACGAGCTGTTTGTTTTCAAGGAATCGCCGCTTTTTGAATATAGGACGAGCAACAAATATTTTCCTGTCGTAGGCGAAGGAAGCCATGACGCGCAGATCATGTTTGTCGGCGAGGCGCCAGGCAAGACGGAGGCAAAAACCGGCAAACCGTTCTGCGGAGCCGCTGGAAAATTTCTTTCCTATCTCCTAGAATCGATAGGTCTTTCTCGCGAAAAAGTCTACATAACGAACGTGGTCAAAGACCGCCCACAGGAGAATCGCGATCCGACGCCTGAGGAGATCGTTCTTTATGGACCATTCCTCGACAGACAGATCGAGATAATCCAACCGAAGGTCATTGCTACGCTAGGCAGGCATAGCATGCTCTATGTCATGAAGAAATTCGGCCTTGATTTCGAGCTCGAGCCGATAAGCAAGATCCACGGAAAGGTCTTCGAGACAAAGGCGTCGTATGGTCCGCTTTCGATCGTCACTCTATATCATCCAGCCGCTGCGCTCTATAACGGCTCCATGCGCGACGTGCTCAAGAAGGACTTTGATGTTTTGAAGAAGTTTGTATAAAAAACCCTGCCTTGGCAAGAGCAGGGTTCGAACTGACAAAAACTAAACATCCTTGGCGATGAGACCTAATTCGCTTGGCTGCATTGCTTGAACTTTATTGAATTCGTTATACAAGTAAAGCCGTCCAAGCAATTCACGACGAGTGGCACTTCTGAATGAAATCGCCTCATCTCTCGTAGGCATCTTGTTAGCGAACCATTCAATGAGTTGAAGATGTAGATCAATGTCAATTTCTGGATGGTGCGTTGCAATGTCAAGAAGCACATTCATATTTATTTCTCCTTGTTAATTTTTTGTTTACTAGCTATCAGTATAGTACTAGATTAATAGTAATAAGTCAAGTAAAAGATTATTGTCTTTGTGTTAGGATTAAAATCATGAAAACAAAAAAATATCAGTGGAATTTAAAGCTTCTGTATTCTTCAGAAAAAGATCCTCAGATCGAGAAAGATCTAAAACAATTGGAACAATCATGTGCGGCCTTTGCAAAACGCTTCGACGTTTCCGATAAGAGATATTTAAAGGAAGCCCTGGTTCTTAAAGAAGCATTGCTGGCATATGAGAAGATCCTCAAGATCGGTGTGCCCAAGCCGCTTTTATATTTCTTTTACCTGACAGATATCGAGAGCTCTAATACCGCCGCGGCCGCCAAACTTAACCTCATAAGCAACCGTATAACTGTTTCCTTCAACAAACTGATATTTTTCGATATATCGATTGGGCAGATCGATTCGGCCCACCAAAAGATATTCTCAAAAGACTCTTCGCTCCAACATTTCAAGTTCTATCTATCATGTATCTTCGAAGACGCAAAGCACCGATTGAGTATTCCAGAAGAGAAAATACTTTCCCTTAAAAGCTTGCCTAGTCGGGAGCTTTGGAATCAAGCGCATGACCGCCTGTTGAATGAAAAGACTCTCCTATGGAAAGGGAAGCTGATACCGATTTCCCAGGCGATAAATATGATTCGCTCGATGCGACTTGCATCAGATCGCGCAAAGCTCACAGCGGCAATAAATACTGCTTTGAAGGAAGTTGCCCCTTTCTCCGAGGCGGAGATAAATGCTGTCTATACCAACAAAAAGATCGATGATTCATTGCGCGGATTCGTGGTCCCTTATGCCGAGACTGTCCTTGGGTATCGAAATGATCCAAAGGTAGTCGATAATTTGGTAAAAACAGTCACCCAGTCATTTCCAATCGCTCATCGTTTCAATAGGATCAAAGCGCAGTTGCTGGGCCAAAAGAAGCTTCGATACTATGATAATCGCCTGAGCATCAATGATGGTGCGACCGTTTATCCTTTTAACAAGACCGTATCGATGGTCAAGGATACTTTCGGTAAGATCGATATGAAATATGCCGATATTCTCGAATCGTTTCTTGGAGCCGGACAAATTGATGTATTTCCTCGTACTGGCAAGGCTGGCGGCGGCTATTGCTCGAGCAGTTATAATTCTCCGACATTCATCCTCTTGAATCACGTCAATAACGCTGATTCTGTGCATACTCTGGCTCATGAGATGGGACACGCTATCCACAGTGAGCTTTCAAGAAGCCAGGGTCCTCTCTATTGTAGTTATTCGACGTCTCTGGCAGAGACCGCTAGCACGCTTTTTGAAAGTCTGGCACAAGAAGCAGAAATGGATGGATTGTCTCCTGCACGACAGATCGTCGCGCTTGCAAACAAGATCAACAACGAAATCACCACGATTTTCCGTTCGATAGCATGCTTTAATTTTGAATCTGACCTTCATGCGGAAATCCGCAGCGCAGGATTTGTCCCGAAGGAGCGCATTGCAGCGTTGCACAATAAAAATATGCAGGCATATCTCGGTGATGCTTTCGAACTCATGCCCGATGATGGATATTTTTTTGTCGCTTGGTCCCACATCCGTAGATTCTTCTATGTTTACACTTATGCCTACGGCATGCTTGTATCAAAGGCATTGCTTCGCCGCTATCGAAAGGATAAATCGTTTTGGGTCAAAATCGAACGATTCCTGTCTGCTGGCGGCAATAATTCTCCAGAGAATATTTTGAAAGAGATCGGCATCGACGTTTCAAAGCCGAGCTTTTGGAAGGAAGGGCTCAAGGAGATCGAGGATGACATCGCAAAGCTCGAAAAATTGACGAAAAAATGACCTGCTTTTGGAAACAGGCAAAATCTGCTATATTTCATCCATGAAATCATCCGATATACGCCAGCGCTTCCTCTCTTTTTTTGAGAAAAGGGGGCATGCGATCATCCAGTCGGCTTCGCTCGTCACACCTGATGAAAAAGGACTGACGAACGCGACGTTGTTCAATACTGCCGGCATGCAGCCACTTGTGCCGTATCTTTTGGGCAAGCCGTATATGATCGATGGCAAGAAAGCCACACGCCTCGTGGATGTCCAGAAATGCTTGCGCACGAACGATATTGACGGTGTCGGCGACAAGACCCATCATACTTTTTTTCAGATGCTCGGTAACTGGTCGCTCGGCGATTATTTCAAGCGTGAAGCGATCGGATGGAGCTACGAATTTCTTACCTCAAAATCAGAAGGCCTCGGTCTCGATCCAACGCGTCTCTATGTCAGTGTATTTGAAGGCGACGCGAATGCTCCGCGTGACGATGAAGCGGCTGATATATGGAAGGAGGTTTTCAAGAAGAATAAGGTCGATTTTGGCGGCGATACCAGAAAAGGCGAAGCTGGCCGCATATTTTATCTCCCTGCGAGCAACAACTGGTGGGAAGCAGGCGACAACGGACCATGCGGTCCGGACACCGAGATGTTCTACGACATCAAGAATACTCACAAGGGCGCGCTTTTGACGCACAAGGAATATTCGGCGGCGGACGGCGTCCAAGAGATCGTCGAGGTGTGGAACGATGTCTTTATGCAATATGAAAAGAAGGACGGCAAGATAATCGGCAAACTGCCAAAGCCGTCTGTCGATACCGGTGCTGGCCTGGAACGTCTCACTATCACTTTGTCTGGTTCGGACAATACGTATGATACTGACTTGTTCAAACCTGTCATGGATCTGATGAAGGACGAAGCCAGCTCTCTTCGAAGCAAGCGCATAGTCGCCGACCATTTACGCGCGAGTATCTTCCTTATCGCTGATGGCATCATACCGTCGAACACTGATCGCGGATATATCTTGCGCCGATTCATCCGTCGAGCTGTCATGAATACTGCGAATAAAAAGCTCGATTCTGCGACCATTGCGCGCTTTGTCGATACATTCGTTTCGATATATAAGGGGGGTTATCCGGAGCTCGCAGTGAAGTCAGAGACGATAAAGAAAGCATTGAACGATGAATGCATAAAGTTTTCCGAGACTCTGGTGCGTGTAAAAAATATTTTTGATGAAATCGTAAGATTGGTAAATAGTATTCGAAATTTTAAGCTTGAAAACAAGGGTCTCGAAGATGCCCTGGACATATATAAGGTACCTCTGAAATATTACTTTGGTGATGATGTATTCTCTAATCCAAGCGTCTTAAGACTCAGCGGTAATTCGGTATTTAATCTATATCAAACTTCTGGCGCACCATATGAGCTTATTGAAGAGTTTGCCAAAGAAAATAATCTTGAGATAGATAAAGAAACCTTTGAAAATAAAAGAGAAGAGCATCAAAAACTCTCCCGCACCGGTGCCGAACAAAAATTCAAGGGCGGTCTCGCAGATGCGAACGACCCGATGGTCGTCAGATATCACACGGCGACGCACCTTCTACAGCAGGCGCTCCATGACGTCCTTGGCGAAGATCTCGGCAGTCAGAAAGGATCGAACATCACTCCTGAACGCCTTCGCTACGACTTTACCGGTGCGAAGCTCACCGACGAGCAAAAGAAGAAGGTGGAAGCGATCGTCAATGAAAAGATCATGGCAGCTCTGCCGGTCAATCAGATAGTTTTGTCTCGAGATGAAGCCGAAAAGACAGGCGCAAGGCATTTCTTTGGCGAAAAATATGGAGATCAGATCTCGGTTTATTACATAGGTCCGATCTTGGACAAAGCATACTCAAAAGAATTCTGCGGCGGACCTCACGTCAAAAATACTTCCGAATTAGCCGGACCTGAAGGGAAGTGGCATTTCAAGATCAAAAAAGAAGAAGCCAGCTCGCAAGGAGTGAGGAGAATAAAAGCGGTGCTAGAGTGAATAAATCTTTGGAATAGTCTTTTCTTTCATATTTGTCGATGATAGGTCGACTTTTAAATGAGTGATTTTATCGTGGCTTGCCGTGAGGAAGCTAATTGTGGATTATTTTTCAACAAGCATGATTTGCATCTATGATACAATATTCGCATGTCCCTCTTTTCTAAAAGGTCTCCATCCTCAACCGAACTGATATTTGACATCGAGAGCGATTCTGTTTGTGCAATCGTCGTTCGATATGAGGCCGGCAAAACGCCGAACATAATCTATCACATTGAAAGCCAGGTCTTGCGCAAGGCGCACACAGATGGCGCGTATTTGACGCGCAACATGCTGAAAGCGCTGGACGAATCGGCTATAACAACCCAAAAGGTCATGCACGATCTCCTCGATAAAAAATTGATCGATCGGGCGCGCGTAGACAAGATACATGTCGTCTTGTCTTCTCCTTGGATAATCTCGCGTCTATCATGTATAAACAGGGCTTTTGAAAAAGAGACGACGATAAAGAGGTCGGCTGTGGCTGATCTTCTTGAAAAAGAAAGAGCCGTTTCGTCGAGGATGTTTGCCGTTGGGGATAACGCTGCTATCGACGCAAAATTATTCGAGGTAAAGATAAACGGCTATCCAGTCGCAGATTATGAGGACAAGAAAGCGATGTCGCTAGAAGGCACTATGGCGGTTTCTTTCGCTTCGCGAAAAATATTGGATGATATAAAATCGCGCATCAACAGGGTTTTCCGCGCAGGCGACGAGAATTTCCATTCGGCTCCGATCCTGCGATATATAGCCCTCCGTGGAGCGGTGCCCCGTCACGCCGATTATATTTGGCTGCAAATCCATGGCGAATTGACGGATGTCTTGATCGTCAGGCAAGAGTCTTGCGCAATCAGCGGATCATTGCCGTTCGGCTCGGATACGCTCTTGCGCAAATTTGCCATCAGCTCGAAAGAGAGCGAGTCGGCGGCGGTTTCGTCGTTGGCGCTTTTGGACAACGGCGACAATACAGGTCAGATGGCGGATGCGTCTAGAGCGGTTCTAGAAAAAATATTGCGGGAATGGACGCGAGGGATGATCGATTTGGCTTTCGGCGGAAAAGAATCGGCGTTGCCTGCGGTCGCATATGTTTCAGCAGGAAGATTCGCTTCTGCTTTTGAATCTGCTTTGAAAAAACTTTCGCCGACGATTTCTATCAGATGCGCCGGCGCTGAAATGATGGCTCCTTTTGTCGAATATTCACCGTCGGTTTCAGCCGATATCTCTGCCAGCATGTATGCCGTCGCATTATCTTTGTCGAAGGAATTGTAATATAATATAGGATAATTTCCATGCCCGCTCGAAAAATCGTACAAGACATTTTGCCATCCAAACGCCGCACCATCCGCGATGTCGCTTTGAGCGATGAACCACCGAGGAAAAATCCTCCGCGAACAGATCTGGAACGAGCAGAACGCGGCATAAGGGTGCCGATCCATCTCGAACATGTCTCCGAATCTAAACGCACTGCGGAGCCGATCTCTTCTGCCTCCTCTGCTTCATCTTCTTCAAAAGAACATAAGAGCCAACCGAGAGAGCCGCGCGTAGCAAAAAAGGGCGGAGCCGGCAGAAATTTCAAATGGTTGATCGGCGGGATCGTCATAATCTCTTGTCTGATCATTGCATACGCGGCTTCTATGATCCTTGCCCGTGCTAGCGTGACGATAATCCCGCGATCTATGAACGTGCCGATCAATGGAAATTTTTCAGCCGCTCAAAACGCCGAATCTCCAAATCTGTCTTTCGAAACGATTTCTACCACTACCATAGCGCACATATCAGAGCCGGTTTCCAACATAGGAATATTGAATACATACGCTACAGGCATGGCCATGCTCGTAAATGCCTCCAGTCTTTCGCCACAGAAGATGGCTGCTGGCACACGGCTCGAAGATGGTCGAGGTCTGATCTATAGAACCGTCTATCCTGTGGTCATACCAGCCGCCACTTCAAAATCTGCCGGCACTGTCGCTGTGAAAATCGTCGCTAGCGCTCCAGGACCCGCTTATAATTCCTCTTTGACGAATTTGAAAGGCGACTTGTCTGTAGTGGCATGGCAGGGCGGAGCAAAAGCAAAGATTTTCTACGGCAGAATGACGACTGATGTCACTGGCGGCTCATCTGGTCCGAATATGTCTGTGGCAAGCACGACTCTCGCCGCCGCCTCTACCGCTTTATTGGCAGATCTTTCCTCGTCTGCCATGCAATCGCTTTCAAATCTTGTGCCGAATGGATATATTTTGTATCAAAACGCCGCCAATGAGGTTTTCTCTTCGACAACAGTGACTTCCACCGGCTCGACCACTGCGGATGTTTCCATGAGCGCCACCGCAACAGGATTTGTCTTTAATGAAAGAGACCTCGAAAATGTCCTGGCAAAGGATCAGATCGCGCAATTTCCTGCGGATAATTATTCGGTCAACGGTCTAGATTCGCTGATCTTCACTCCTGCCGTCGGTCAGACGTTTTCCACAAAAACCACGTCCGTCAGATTTTCCTTGTCCGGTGACATAGACATAGTCGGCGTGATCGATGCGAATTCCATAAAGAGCCAATTGCTCGGCAAGCCATTGTCTGTCAGCGATTCTGTTTTCAGCAAATATAGCTCTGTTATAGGGAGCGCGCAGGTTTCCATCATGCCGTTCTGGATCCGCACTATTCCTTCATCACCAAAGAAGATCTCTGTGATCGTTTCGACAAGCACTAACGGAAATTAAACGATTTATCCGTCTTTCCCCAACTAGAATTTGACATTAAATACATGCTTTGCTACAATGGAAAAACTCGTTTCAAATAATGGATAAGGACAGCGGAAAGAATAGAAACAACAGCGCCATGGGCATAGTGGTCGAAGCTTTGCCCAACACGCTTTTCAAGGTGGAAATAGACGGTCAAGAAGGCCAAAAATTGGCTTATTTAGCCGGTAGAATGCGTCTCCATCGAATCCGTGTCCTTGTCGGAGACAGAGTCGAGCTCGAGCTCGATCCATATGGCGGAAAAGCCAGGATCACTCGCAGGTCATAGGGATATACGTATACAAAATATAAACATATGCGCGTAAAAGCATCAGTAAAAAAAATCTGTTCGAAATGCAAGGTCGTGCGCCGCAAGGGGTATGTATATATCGTATGTTCAGCCAACCCGAGGCACAAACAGAGACAAGGGTAAGCAAAGCAAAGAAGGAAAGATGAAGAGAAGAAAAAATAACGCATCTTTCCATCTTTACTTCTTTTCATTTTCACTTTTATATAAATCATGAGAATCATCGGCATAACAATACCTGATAATAAGCGGCTCGACGTCGCCTTGACCGCGCTTTATGGCATCGGTCGTTCACGCGCTCAGTTTATTCTTGGTAGAGTCAAAGTAGATTGCTCAAAGAAAGCAAAAGACGTCTCCGTAGCCGAAGAGAACGAAATCCGCAAAATGGTCGAATCATTCCGTCTCGAAGGAGACCTGAAGCGCGAGGTTGCCAGCAATATAAAGCGTTTGAAGGACATCAAATCTTATCGCGGCAGTCGCCACGCTCGCCACTTGCCGACTCGTGGTCAGAGGACAAAGACTAACTCTCGCACAGTTCGCGGAAATACCAGAAAGACCATGGGTTCAGGAAGAAGGAAAGAAGAAAAGACATAATTTTATAAAAATATGGGTAAAAAAAGAATCACAACCGCAGAAAGCACAGAAAAAGGCGAAACAAAGCCGAAGGCGCCAGCCGTTTCGTCAAAAAAACGCCTCGATCGTGGCATTTTATATGTGCAGTCTAGCTACAATAATACAAAGGCCATTTTGACAGACATGAACGGCAATGCCCTCATGTGGTCTTCGGCTGGTTCGCTAGGTTTCAAGGGAGCAAAAAAGGGCACTCCGTTTGCTGCAGCAAAGGTTGGAGAGACTCTCGGAGCAAAAGCACAGAATCTCGGATTGAAGGAGATCGATGTAGTCGTCAAGGGCGTCGGGTCAGGCCGCGAAGCAACCATTCGCGGCTTTATTACGCATGGCGCTACCATCGGTTCGATCAAGGATCAGACACCGGTGCCGTTTAACGGCCCAAAGCCAAAGAAACCAAGAAGGGTATAAAAATATAATAATATGAAAATTGGACCAAAATACAAAATAGCTCGTCGCCTCGGTGCCGCTGTCTTTGAAAAGACCCAGACTCAGAAGTACGCCATGCGCGCCGCAAGAAAAGACAAGACGTCGCCTATCATGCGCTCAAAGAGCGAATATGGCCAAGGTCTCTTGGAAAAGCAAAAAGCCCGCATGAGCTATGGCGTCACTTCCAATCAATTTACTAAATATGTCAAGAACGCTTTGGCAAAAAAAGGCGATTCTGGCTCGCACCTAGTGAATCATCTAGAAAGCCGCCTCGACAATGCCGTCCTGCGCGGCGGTTTGGCTCCGACTCGCCGCGCCGCAAGACAAATGGTTTCGCACGGTCATATAAATGTCAATGGTTCGCGCGTAAACATCCCGTCATATTCCGTCAATGTCGGAGACAAGATCGGCATACGTGCCAGATCAGCAGGCAAGCCGCTCTTTGCAAAGCTCGAGGAAAGCTGGAAGCAAGTCAAGCTCCCATCATGGCTCAAGCTCGACTTTGAAAAAAAAGAGCTTGTGGTAGATGGAGTGCCGACAGCCGACCGGAGCGAGCTTTTGTTCGATGTAGGGACGGTTCTGGAATTTTACAGTCGTTAATCCGATAGAGCATTTATTATTAATGTTTTTAATAACAAAAAACCATGTCAACATTTGATATCATCATTCCGTCAAAACCAAAGATCGTCCGCGAGGAGGGTTGGAGCGGTGTTTACGAGATCGATGGCCTTTATCCTGGTTATGGCCACACTCTAGGCAATTCTCTTCGACGCATCATCCTATCGTCTTTGCCGGGAGCGGCTGTCACAAAGGTGAAAATAAAAGGTGTTGAACATGAATTTTCCGTCTTGCCCGGGATAAAAGAAGACACCATAAACATTTTATTGAATCTGAAGCGCCTGCGCGTGCAATTGACCGGAGACGAACCGCAGATACTCACATTAAAAGCAAAAGGCACAAAGGACGTCACTGCTAAATCCATCGAACATCCCGGTCAAGTCGAAATCCTCAATCCAGAATTGCATATCGCAGATTTGACCGATAAATCAGCAGACCTCGATATGGAGATTACCGTTGAAAAAGGCCTCGGCTATGTCTCAAAAGAGGTCTTGCACAAAGACCGCGTCGATGTCGGCGCAATCGCTCTCGATGCTTCGTTCTCGCCGATAAAAAAGGTGAATTATGAAGTCGAAAATATGCGCGTCGGCGATCGCACCGATTTCAACCGCTTGCGCCTTTCCATTGAGACAGACGGCACGCTCACTCCGCGCGAGGCGATGGAAAAATCTATCTCTCTGATGATCACCCAGCTAAAATCAATAGTCGGATGGAAAGAAGAAGAGCCGGCTATCGAAGAAAAAGTCGAAAAATCTGTCGCCAAAGAAGACAAAGGCGAAACAGCCGAGGAAAAGCCCGCTGTCGATGTCGAATTCCTAAAGACTCGTATCGATGATATCGGTCTCTCGCCTCGTACGGTCAAAGCATTGTCGAATGCAAATGTCCGTACCGTCGGCGGTCTTGCCCGCAAGAAAGAGATCGACATCCTCGACATAGACGGTCTAGGATCAAAGGGGATACAAGAGATCAAAAAAGTGCTTGCGCAATACGGCATCAGCTTGAAATAAACTACCATGAGGCATCATTCAACAATAAAAAAATTCGGTCGAGAGAAGAACGTCAGAAACGCGCTGATGCGCTCCCTGGCGCGCAACCTCATCCGAGATGAGAAGATCACGACGACCCTCTCAAAGGCAAAAGCTCTGCGCCCGTATGTGGAAAAATTGGTCACAAAAGCCCGCACGGGCACAGTCGCTTCTCGTCGGCTCATCATGTCAAGGATAGGCGTAGGCGATGAATCAAAAAAACTGGTCGACACCATCGCGCCGAAATATAAGACTCGCACCGGCGGCTATACGCGCATAACCAAATTACCTCTACGAAAACTTGACGCGGCGGCTATGGCTGTGATTGAATTCGTATAATAAAAATATGAAACCTATTATTTTAGATGCAAAAGACAAAAAGCTCGGACGAGTGGCGAGCGAAGCCGCTTCTTATCTGATGGGCAAGAAATCGCCAACTTATTCTCGCAATCGGCTTTCCGGCGTCAAAGTGTCGATAATCAATTGCGGAAAGGCGGATATAAACGAAAAGAAAAAGAAAGACAAGATATACGTCACTTTTACCGGTTTTCGTGGCGGTCTATTCGAAGAGTCGCTCGGTCACCTGGGCGATCGCAAGGGTTATTCCGAAGCTTTCCGTGTCGCTGTATATCGCATGTTGCCGTCGAATAGCTTGCGCAAGGAAATGATGAAGAATTTAGAAGTAAAAGAGTAGAAAGCATTAAATCCATGACACCAACCACCACAACAACAAAAGATCGCTACATCGAGACTGTCGGTCGACGCAAGACCGCCTCTGCTCGCGTGCGCATCACTCCTGCCGAAAAGAGCTCCTATACGATAAACGGCAAGGATCTGGAAACTTATTTTCCTACAAAAGAACTGCAATCCATCGCTATCGAGTCTTTGACTTCATCTAAAATGACTCAAAAATTCATGATGACGGTTCTGGTCAAGGGCGGCGGAGCCAATGGTCAAGCAGAAGCGATTCGTCATGGCATCGCTCGCGCTCTGATCATCTACGACAAGCTATTGCGCGGCAAGCTAAAGAAGGCAGGTTTTCTCAAACGCGATCCTCGCGCAAAGGAACGCCGCAAGTTCGGTCTGAAAAAAGCCCGCAAAGCTCCACAGTGGGCGAAGAGATAGGGGACGAAACTGCCTAAGGACGCCATTCTTATCCATTCAAGAAAAATATGCCTCATATGGGGGCATATTTTGTTTTATGTCTTTGACATTTATTGTGTTGTATGCTTTACTAAAACGAGTTTGAAAAAATAAACCAAGGAAAGGAATAATATGAAGAGTGATATGATCACGGATGCAAAAATGCTGGCTGAAGTCAACGATCTGATCAAGAAGGCAAATTCTTTGGATATGAAAACATTAGAAGCCAGGGCGAGGGCGATCCTCGCTCGTTCGGATCCGAATTCTTGCAGGCATGCCTTTACTATCATGGCTTTTTGCCAAGATGCGAATATGGCCTTGCCTGATGTGGAAAGACATTTTTCCAAGCATGTCCTGGGAGAAGCCAGGTCAAAGATGAGCCAAGCGGCGATGTTCCAAGGTCTATAGCACCGTGTGTTTGTAATCAGAATCTGAAACAATTCAAAGGCGTCCGAACGATGAGCTCGGTCGCCTTTTATATTCTGTATTTTACATTTATAGCTTTTCAAGCTAGAATTGTGGGTATGAAAAAAGATGATGAAATCATATCAGATGATCTAGATGATTCTGTCGTTGCCGAAGAGAGCGCCGTGGATGCCATAAAAAAGCTGCGCGAGAAATTAAAAAAGAGCGAGACCGAGCGGCAGGAATACCTGACCGGCTGGCAACGCGCCAAAGCAGACCTAATCAATGCCAGAAAGCGCGACGAGCAGGATCACAAAGAGTTCATGAAATATGCGAATGAACGTTTGATCGACGGGCTCATACCGGTTCTAGATAGCTTCGAGCTAGCCATGGGAAACAAAGAAGCTTGGGAAAAGGCCGACAAGAACTGGCGCGTAGGCGTTGAATCGATTGCCAGCCAGCTACGAAAAGCATTGAGCGATGTGGGTTTAGAGGAGATCAACCCCATCGGTCAAAAATTCGATCCGATGCGCGACGAAGCCGCCTCATACGAGCCGGTGGATTCTGAAGACAAAAATCACATGATCATCGGCGTCATGCAAAAAGGATATAATCTGAACGGCCGACCGATGCGACCGGCAAAAGTGCGTGTAGGAGAGTTTAAAGAGTAATCGATTATTTTTTCGAATCCTTTCTGGAAGATGTCGAGTGCTTTGTTTTTGTTGCGGTGCCGGCTTTTTCTATCTCTCGGCGTATCTCTTTCCAATATTCTAGAAGATTTCCGGCCAGTTCTGAAAGTTCGGCTTGATCCATGCCTTTTATCTGCTTGTATTTTTTTGCCACTTTGGCTATGGCCTCCTTGTAAGCGTCTTCGTTCACTTCTTTCATCTTTCCTATCTCATCCATCACATCTGCCTTGGCCTTTAGCACCCAGCTCTTCACTGTGCGACGATTTGATCTGCTGTCTTTTGAGCCATATAGATAATATGCTCCTGCTGTTGCGGCGGCTATAGCCGCTATGCCGACACCGATCAATTTTTCTGCGTTACGCGAGCTTGATTTTTTTGTTTTCATTTTTTTTGGATTCGGATCCAAGGCACAAGCATTCGTGGTCCTACTTTTGTCTTGAATCTTAGATCTTTGATTTATTGCTTTTTATAATGCTGCGATTTCCTGCGTGCAAACAGGTTTGCGATGAGATTGAAGAATGCGGCAACAGTCGAAGGATTGTTATTCATCGAATGCTTTGCCTCTTCTTTCACTTCTTGACGAAAGGTGCGGACGTCTTCTATGATCTCCTCGCCCTCTTTTTTGATCGTGCGCGAAAGCTCACGGATGTCCTTTAATATGAAGGCGATGTAGACGAGAACGATCACAACCGCTAATGTGACGAGCACAACTGCGATGGTCGTAACAAAGAAGAATATATCGGCATGTATGAGCGTTTGCATGTGCATATTATAGCAAGATTATTTACGTAGGTCTATCCTGCGTACGTAGGTCGCACCTATGTAACTTGATTTTCAAAATATTTTTGCTATAATAATGCCATTAATATCGGCTATGCTCACTCCTAATCTCCAATCCCGCTTCATAGAAAAAGTCTTGACCGATCGCGCTGGTCAGCAGTTCCGCGTATTGTTTCTAGTCTCGCTCGTCGATGGGGAAGTGCGGGGTCAGATAGTTTCCGCCCAACCTATAGAAACAATAAAATCAGCCCGTTTGCCAGGTCGTGTTTCCAAGGGTAGCCCTTGGACAAAGCTCTGTCTTCCAGCCGTAAAATCTATCACCAAAATCGTCGATACCAAGATCCGATCTTGGTCACGCGTCGCATCTCCATATTATTCATCGCTCGAATTTTTCATGAGCCAACCGACGCGCGCGCCGTCTCTATAAACTCAAAGTTCAAAATGCAAAGTGCAAAAGTAAAGCTGAAACTGCAAAAATTTTGGACTTTGAATTCTAGTTTTGCGCTTTGACTTTTGCATTTTGCACTTATTATTATGCTCATTAAAATAAAAGTAACCGCTGGCTCGAAAAAGGAAAAAGTGGAGAAAAAGTCGGACGATCTCTACTTGATTTCCGTCAAAGAAGAAGCTGAACGGAATATGGCCAACAAAAGGATCCTCGAAATCATGCATTCGCTCTATCCAAACAGTTCGGTCAAGTTGGTGAAAGGCCAGAGAAGCCCGGCGAAGATAGTGGAAGTTAGCTAAATCCAGAGGTCCGACCTCTGGAAACGAGAGGAGCCCGGCGAAGATAGTGGAGATTGTTGAAGGGTAGACCTTTAACGAGGCATCCTTCGGAAAACGCTTGAATATTTCTAGGTGGGGTAGGTATATGCTCTTTTTATCGATGTTTACAATGTATATACATTGTAAACATGCAAGAAAAAAGCATACCGACACTCCAGGTCGCACCAGAGTAAAATTGCTCATTAAAAAGTTGGGAAAAGAAAAGGCGACCAACTATTGCTAGCGGCCGTCGTGAAATTATATATTTTTTTAGTCTTATTTAGTTGGATTATTAGTATAAATTTCGATTGTAGTGTTAATCCTAGTATCATTCTCATTGGACTCCGATAAGATAATAAAGGTGATGATGGCACTGAAGAGTAAAACAAAAAAAATAATACATAAATAATCGGTACCGTCCCATTTATCCCAATCCGGTGGTCTGTAATTTGGTCCGTATCCAGGTGGCATAATTTTCCTCTAACTTTATCGCTCTAACCTCCAAGCAGCGCTTGGTCAAATGAGCAAATTTGTTAAGGTTCAACTGCATAGCATAGTAACGAATTATTAGTTAATTGTCAAGCGAATGATAGACCTACATCAAAGTCCGGCGAAGGAAGATAGTGGAAGTAAATCCAGAGGTCCGACCTCTGGAAACGAGAGGAGCCCGGCGAATATAGTGGAGGTGAAGTAGCGTTGCGGCTCATTTCCACCATTTGAGCCGCAAATAAAAGTTGTTCATTAAAAAGGAAGGAAAAAAGAAAAACCGCCCTACGAAGAGCCATAGGAACGGCTTTCGTGAGCGGTGAGGGCAAATTAATCGGCCTTCGGCCATTTAATTGTCAGAAAATCCTTGACTGCCCGTGGAACCTTGAGGACGATGTAGCAAGAAGTGAATCCAAAGATTGCTCCTGCTACAAGGTCAAAACTGATTTGAAGGTTAGGGGTTCCAAGGAGTCCGGCTATAATCGCGAACTCAATTCCAATTGCAATGAATAGCTTCATAACTTCCTTTCGATTTGTTGATTTGATTGTTGTTACCGGCCAAACTTCTTCACTCTTCGCCGGTATATGTAGTTAAAGACCGTGTTGACGATTAATCCTCTAAGTCCCATGCCGTCAAGTCCAGACCAGAAGAAGAAAAGTCCGGCGGCCAAAGGGATTAGGGAAATAAGAAAGTGATTGGAT
This sequence comes from uncultured Candidatus Saccharibacteria bacterium, assembly GCA_964565685.1. Classification (GTDB taxonomy): domain Bacteria; phylum Patescibacteriota; class Minisyncoccia; order Phycocordibacterales; family PALSA-1337; genus JAGWNR01. Next base: position 51,609 of record CAZMFR010000002.1, on the reverse strand, counting down.
TGTAGTAATACAAACACCTCCATCAAACCCATTCCCAGTGCGATTAACGTCAATGCCACAAATATTCGTTGTTTGTTCATATCAAAGTTCTCCAATGCTCTAACCTCCAAGCGATGCTTGGTCAAATGAGCAAATTGTTAAGGTTACTAAAACTGAAAATAGATTAGCATATTACCCATTAATTGTCAAATATAAAAAATCATGTCCAAAATCATCGGAATCGACCTCGGAACGACTTTTTCGGCAGTAGCCGTGATGGAAGCGGGCACGCCGAAAGTCTTAGAAAACGCTGAAGGTGCGCGTACAACACCTTCGATTGTCGCCCAATCTAAAACAGGCGAACGGCTCGTCGGCTTGCTTGCAAAGAGGCAGGCAGTGACGAACCCAAAGAACACCATATTCCAGATCAAGCGCTTCATGGGCCACACCTATGACGATCCGGGAGTGCAGAAAGATATAAAGAACGTGCCATTCGAGACGAGGAAATCTGCCTCGGGCGGCATAGAAGTTAACATGGCCGGCAAGTGGATGCGCCCGGAGGAGGTCAGCGCCATGATCTTGCAAAAGCTGAAGACAGACGCAGAAACGCGTCTCGGAGAAAAGATAACGGAGGCAGTCATAACTGTGCCGGCTTACTTTAACGACAGCCAACGTCAGGCAACGAAAGACGCCGGACAGATAGCCGGACTCGATGTGAAGCGCATCATCAATGAGCCGACGGCAGCTGCATTGGCCTACGGCTTCAACAAGAAGAAGGATGAGAAGATCGCAGTGTTCGACTTCGGCGGCGGAACATTCGACATCAGCGTGCTCAACGTGGCCGAAGATACCATCGAAGTCAAATCCACCGACGGCGACAGCCACCTCGGCGGTCGTGACATTGACGCAAAGATCGTCAATTGGCTCGCAGACACATTCATGAAAGAGAATGGCGTCGATCTCAAGAAGGACGCTCTGGCTCTCCAGCGCCTAGACGAAGCGGCGGAGAAAGCAAAGATTGAGCTGTCGACAGCTATGCAGACCGAAATAAACATCCCGTTCATCACGAGCGGCGCGGATGGACCGAAGCATTTGCTTGTCACCTTTACCCGCGCACAGTTGGAAAATCTTTGCGCCGAATTCATTGACCGCGCAATGATGATCACGAAGAGGGCCATGGATGCTTCGCCCTTCAAGGTAGGTCAGCTCAATGAAGTCGTCCTTGTCGGCGGTCAGACACGCATGCCGGCTATCCAGGCCGCGGTCAAAGCATACTTTGGCAAGGAGCCGAATATGAGCGTCAATCCTGATGAAGTGGTCGCAGTCGGCGCGGCCATTCAGGGCGGAATTCTAGGCGGAGACGTGCATGATGTGCTCTTGCTCGATGTTATTCCTCTTTCTCTGGGTATTGAAACGATGGGTGGCGTTGCAACGAAACTCATTGAAAAGAATACGACTGTGCCGACCCAGCGCTCGCAGGTATTCTCGACTGCCGCTGACAATCAGACGGAAGTGACCATTCACATCACTCAGGGCGAGCGTCCATTGGCTAGCGACAACAAGTCTCTCGGCCAATTCAACCTCGGAGGCATATCTCCTGCGCCGCGAGGAATGCCTCAAATTGAAGTGACATTCGATATCGACGCAAACGGCATCTTGAACGTCAGTGCCAAGGATAAAGCAACAGGGAAGTCGAATTCGATAAAGATAACGGCTTCCTCGGGCTTGTCCAAAGAAGAAGTGGAGAAGATGAAGAAAGACGCGGAACTGAACGCTTCTGCTGACGCGGCAAAGAAAGACGCCGTTGAGGCAAAAAATATCGCCGAACAGCTCGCCTATACCGCCGAAAAAGCTTTGAAAGAGGCGGGCGAGAAAGTGCCGGCAGATCTACGCAAGTCTATTGAAGACAAGATCGCTGACCTCAAGCGTGTGAAGGATAGCGCTACGCCAGATTTGGCGGCTATCAAGGCCTCTACGACTGCGCTGTCGGATGAGATACAGAAGATTGGGCAATATATGAAACAGGAGGCGCCGCAGGGTGGTCCTCAAGGCGGCCAAACTCCGCCGAACGATGGCGGCGCAGATAATGTGAAGGACGCTGAGTTTAAGGAGAAGAAATAGTAAATATTACAAACTTAATTTAGAACTATGAATTGAACCACAATTAATCTGGATCAACTTCATAAAGACTTTTGTCCGAGTACAATCATTGCACGATCAAGTGACGCATTTGTTCTGATTATGAATCTTGGTGATAAACAAGTTGCTTATGCGTTAACACCTGAGCATATGAAACAATTATCAATGTCAATCAACTACAATATAGAAGAATTTGAAAAGAATTCTCGTAAGATTGATGCTAAATGGTCGCATGGAATTCAGAGTCCATTACAACCAGCAGATCTAAAGAACTCTGGGGATCAAGGAAAAAAGAAGTAAACAAAAAAGGACCCTCGTCAGCTCTCCCGAATTTTCGGGGGAGTCAACGAGGGTCTTGGGAATCATTGGATTTCAAGAATGTCATCAATATTCACGGTGAAAAAAGAGTGACCATGCTTTTCTCCATCCGTCTGATCAATTCGAAGTCCATGGAATTGGACAAAGTATTTGCGACGTTCCTTCCAGATTGAACAGACCCTGGTAAATCTAAGTCGAGTTCCACTCTTAAGAACAACTCCAAAACTATCGCACTTTTCTTTCTTTAATTCTTTAAGAACACGAAGCATTTGGTGAGGTTGAGGCATTCGAGTAAAATGCCATGGCTTCCTTCCAAGAGCCAAAGTTTCAAACAACTCTCGCACCCTCGCCCATGCCGCACGGCATGTAAACAAGCGATTGCGAGTGACTGAAAAAGAGGTTAGCATGGAATGGGGGAGGTGTCAAGTTGCAATTAAAATAGCGATTATGTACAATATGTACATCATGAAAATAATCACCACAACCAATGCACGCAAGAATATAAGCCGTCTCGTCAATCGCGTCAAATACGGCGGGGAAATGTTCGGTATCGGCAGACGCAATTCGATAGATGCCATTCTGATGAGATTTCCAAGCGCCGAAAACGACGGGTTAGACGAGATGACCAATATGAACGCCAATTCCGCCAGCTTCGACTTCTTGGCCAAGGAACCGGAACTTTATTCGCTAAAAGATCTAAAAAAGAGATATGCATAAAGGAACCATCGTGCTCATACCTTTTCCCTTCACGGACTTATCGGGACAAAAAGTCAGGCCGGCTTTGGTGTTGTATGACAACAAAGGTGGTGAAGATTGCATCGTAAGCTTCATATCATCGCGGGTCGCGGAAAGAGCAGGCAAGTTTGAGATCAAGGCCGTCCATTCACTGGAGAACGGTTTGAAGGGAGATTCTCTCATAAAGGTCGACAAGATCGCCACCTTGCAGAAAAGGATCGTAATGGGTGAGCTCGGTATGTTGGAGTCGCCCTTGCTTGCTGAAGTTGATGTGAGGTTGAAGAAATTGTTCGGGGTATAGAATTCCATTTAAAAGCGATTTTATAATCTGTAAAACTATGAATTCTAAAAAATATTTAAATCAACTGGGAGAATTAAGAATCCGGGCAGAAGATATGTATCAAACTAGACCTGAGATGCAAAAGGCTATTAATGATTGGTTTGCCATTGAGTCAGCGCGTTTATTGATTGCAATAGGCGGTAAGAATGTTAGGAGGAGTACGATAGCAAAAGCTTATAGCATCGATTTATCAGCTACAGACAAGACTTTGGGATTAAGAACATGAAAGATTATTACAAAACTCTCGGCGTCGAAAAAGGCGCAAGCAAAGAAGATCTGAAGAAGGCCTTCTACAAGCTCGCCCACAAATACCATCCGGACGTGAACAAAAATAATCCGGAATCAGCCAAGAAATTCAAAGAAGCTAGCGAGGCATACGCCATACTATCAGATGATACAAAACGCGCGCAGTATGACAGATTCGGTTCGGCAGGTCCTGGCGGCGCGGGTTTCAATAGCCAAGGCGGATATAGCGGCGCAGGCGGTTTTCAAGGTTTCAACGGGGGTCAAGGATTTGGCGGTTTTGATTTTTCCCAATTTACTCAAGGTGGCGGTTTCAATGGCCAAGGATTCGGTCAGAATGGCCAATCGTTTGAATTCGATCTTGGCGACTTGTTCGGTGAATTCTTTGGCGGCGGAGGCGGCAGGCGGCGCGCAAGAAAAGGCATGAACGTGACGGTAGACGTTCAGATCTCTTTTAAAGACTCGATTTTCGGCACGGAAAAAGAGCTCTCTATCGGCGGCCGCAGAGAAAAGCTGGTGGTCAAGATCCCTCCTGGGATAGAAAGCGGTCAAGGGCTCCGAGTGGCCGGCAAAGGCGAGCCGGGCGAGAATGGAGCCGATGGTAGGCAAGGCGTTCCCGGCGATCTCATCGTTCGCGTTTGGGTGGAGGAACACCCGAATTTCAGAAAAGAGGGTTTCAACCTCGTAATGGACTTGCCTGTGAAGCTGACTACTGCTATCGCCGGCGGCACAGTCGAGATCAAGACGCTAAACCCGGAAGTAGACGGCACTATCGAATTGAAGATCCCGGCTGGTACGAGCCATGGCGAGATACTTCGAATAAAAGGCAAAGGCGTGCCATACGAGATTCGCGGCGCATTCACCGGCAATGCTCATGAAAAGCGAGGAGATCTGCTCGTCGTCACTCACGTTCAAATGCCAAAAAAATTGAGCAAGAATGCCCAGAGACTTGTGGATGAATTGAAAGGCGAGGGAATTTGATGATATAATGTGACCACATTACCAGTCACAATAATATCTTACACAACAATGTCATTTAAAAATAAGGCGGTTTTTTTCGTCCTCGCGCTAGTTGTCGGTTCTACGCTCGTAATGGGCACCTATGTCCATGCCGCCTCCAATCAGACGACATACAAGAAGCCGGACTTTTCGACGATACAATCATCTGTAGAAAAGATGCTCGATTCTCGCATCTCTCAATACACTGCATTTGCCTCTGCTGCGGCATCGTCTACCATTTCATCAAGCGATCAAGCTATCATTTTGGGTGAGATCGATGCGGCTATACCGCACATGCAAACATCTGTTACTGCCGTTCAAAATGCTACTGACACGGCTTCTATCATCAAAGCTGAGAGGCAAGGAAGCGCCGTTGATATACAATCAGATTCATTGCTTCAAGATAAGATGTCTCTGTTGAATGTCGTCTTCCGTACTGCATCTAGACAATCTCGAGTGGTCATTAATATGCCTCGTACAGCTTCTTCCACTACATACGCAATGGATGACCTAAAGATATCCTCATCTACTATGAAAAATCGTAGAATGGCTTCATCTACATATTCAAGACCACAGCGGCCGTTCCAGATCTCTACCGCCACCACCACGACCATCACACTGAATCCCCTCATTTCCGCTGACATCGTGCATCAAATCATAAATGCGACCTCATTCCAAGACATCTCCGCCTTGGACAAGGAGGTATTCGGCATTCTATTCCCTAAAAAGTCGGCTAACTAATACAAAACTATGACCAAATCATTTTTCAAATACAACAAGATAGCCGTCATCGCTTTGTGTCTTTCTGTAGCCGTATCCTTCCATGTCTCTGCCGCCCACGCGGCCACGTTATATTTTTGGAGCGACGGATCAGATGTCAGTTGGACTAATGTTAGCAACTGGTACACTGACGCAGGAACAACTACCGCTGCCGGTTCTCTGCCCGGTTCTGGAGATGATACTGTGACCGTAGGGACCTTTTTCCCGGAGATCGATCTTGATGATGGAAGCTGGGTACAACCGGCAAGCATAGATGCTTCTGCTACCGGGATCGTTGTTACGAGCAATGTTGGCAACCATTTTACCGGCAATCTCACAGGATCTACTACATTCGATGGAAATGTTTATAACAGCGTTTGGGTAGTTGGAACCACTACTTTCGATGATAATAGCAAAAACGGCGCTCCTATTACTGGCAACGCTACATTTAATAATTCGAGTGTTAACTACACTAGTGTTGTTGGCAACGCTATATTCAATGATTCAAGTTCCAATAACGGCACTGTCACCGGTGACGCCACGTTCAATGGTGAGAGCTGTAACAATTACTCTGTCACAGGTAGCGCTGTATTCAATGGTGTGAGTTATAACAATGATAGTGTCACGAATGCCACGTTCAATGACACAAGCTACAATGATGGAAATGTCGCAGGCAACGCCACATTTAATGATGAAAGCTATAATGATTTTATTGTAACAGGCACATCTACTTTCACTTACGCTACCGGTGGCACAATAACTATCCCAGACAATGGTCAATGGGGATCCGGTTCCTCCGGTTCGATAGTAGGTGCAGACAATAACCCCATAGATACTTGGATATTCGATGGACATAGCACGAACAATGGTACCATCGACGCTATGAGTACCACCACGTTTAACGATACGAGCTACAACAGCGGCATTATCAACGGTAATGTTGCATTCTATGATGATAGTTCTACAAATTATGGCAGTACTATAAATGGCAATGTTATATTCAATGATGGAAGCTGGCATAATGGCGACATCACTGGTGATGTCATATTTAATTCAGCAAGTTACAACTCTGGTGGCACTATCACAGGCAACGCTACATTCAACGATGAGAGCTACAACAACGGTACAATCGTCGGTACCTCTACCTTGAGTTATATCACTGGAGATACCATCACTATTCCTGACGGCGGTGAGTGGCTTGGTAGCTATAGTGGGCCAATAGTCAATATTGATGATAACCCAATAATCATGTGGGTTTTCGATGGAAATAGCGCAAATAATGGTACTGTTACCGGCAGTGCTATATTCAATGACACGAGCGGCAACAATGGCAATATTGCCAATAACGCCACGTTCAATGACACGAGCGCTAACAATGGCACCGTTGTAGGTACCTCCACCTTCAGTTATGCCACCGGCGGCACGATTACTATCCCAAATGGAGGATCATGGGGAAATGGTACATCCGGTTCTATAGTCGGTATCGACAACAATCCGATCACTGCGTGGATATTCGATGGAAACAGCGGAAATGGCGGAAATATAACAGGCAATGTCACGTTCAATGATACGTCAGCAAACTCTGGCAATGTCATTGGTAGCAGTACGTTCAATAACACAAGCATCAACGGCGGTACAATCTTCGGCGATGCGATTTTTAATGGTTTAAGTAACAATACGTACTTAATCAACGGTAATGCTACCTTCAATGATGGGAGTTATAACATCCGGTGGGGTACCGTCACCGGCACATCTACTTTCACCTATGCCACGGGAGGCGTCATTACCATTCCAGACGGTAGTCAGTGGGGAGGAACTTCGATGGGGCCGATAGTCGGTATCGACAACAATCCGATCACTGCGTGGATATTCGATGGAAACAGCATCAACTACGGCACTGTCACAGGCAATGCTACATTCAATGATACAAGTTATAACAGTGTTACTGTTATAGGTACCTCCACCTTCAGTTATGCCACCGGCGGCACGATTACTATCCCAAATGGAGGATCATGGGGAAATGGTACATCCGGTTCTATAGTCGGTATCGACAACAATCCGATCACT
>CAZMFR010000002.1:2627-43930 GCA_964565685.1 uncultured Candidatus Saccharibacteria bacterium | reverse complement strand
ATGGGGAAATGGTACATCCGGTTCTATAGTCGGTATCGACAACAATCCGATCACTGCTTGGATATTCGATGGAAATAGTGTAAATAATGGCACCATAACCGGTTCATCTACTTTTGTCGGCGATCTATCCGTGGACAACACCGGTTCTCTGGTCAGTCCTATCCGCGAATATGTGCAAAATGCTACAACCACTAGAAACTTTCTCGACTCCGATGCTCCGTGGACAGTTATAGCCGATGGAGCGATAGTGAACATATATCATGCCACATACGACGGTAGCACTGTCTTTCAAACGGAAAATGACGGTCAATTTGTTACAAATCCATATACGCTGATAACTGTCCCAACCATTATCACGGAAACTCCGACTAACATCTCGTCATCAAGCGTGACATTCAATTCAAATGTCACGAATATCGGCACTTCCAACATTTCTAGATATGGTTTTACCTATGGTACTAATTCAAGCTTGACGACAGTCATTGCTACGACGACTATAAATTCTACAGTGAGCGCTCCGGGCGCTCTCAGTCAGAACATATCCGGCTTGACGCCAAATACTACATATTATGTTCGCGCTTATGCCCGCAATTCTTCCGGTCGCGGCTATGGCTCTATCCTGTCATTCACCACAACAAACGGTCAGTCCGTTTCCGTTCCGACGATCTCTACCGGCTCTGCTTCGTCGATAAATCAAACTTCTGCGACCATAGTCGGCAATATATCCTCTACGGGAGGGGAGAATACAGATCAGAGAGGATTCGATTGGGGCACTGCATCATCATACGGCGCTACCACTACTGATACCAGCACATTTACCACGGGCGATTTTAGCGCAGGCATCTCCTCTCTGTCTTGCAACACTGCATATCATTTCCGCGCATATGCACACAACTCTGCCGGTTACGCATACGGATCGGATTCGACGTTCACCACCAGCGCTTGTCAGTCATATTCATATGGCGGCGGAGGAGGTGGATCATCCTCTGGCAGTTCCGTATCGGCTTCCATGCTCACTTCTATCCTTGCTCCTTCTGCTTCTACCACAGAATACCTAAACTCCATGACTGTCCCTGGCTGTCCTACAGGGTTCACTTGTAAATTGAATCCTAGCGCATCGGTTGTACCGACGGGCGATCTCTCAATTGGTTCAACAGGGTCATCGGTAAAGGCATTGCAGAGTGTGCTCATATCTCTCGGCTATATGGATTCGGATAGCAATACAGGTCGCTTTGGTCCTATTACTCAAGCCGCTCTGATCAAATACCAAAAAGACCACGGTATAGTTCCTGCCTCTGGATATTATGGACCGCTGACCAGAGCTAACATGATTGCTGTAGTTTCAATTCCAGCACCGGCTCAGACACAGCTCGCTACTTCCACGGTTTCTTTCAATCGTAATTTGACTCTAGGGTCGGTTGGTCAGGATGTAAAAGCTTTGCAGATATATCTGAATTCTCACGGCTTTCCAGTGGCGTTGATAGGGCAAGGATCTTCCGGTCATGAGACAACATTTTTTGGCGTGTCGACGCAATCTGCTCTTTCTTCTTTCCAAAAAGCCAGGGGGATCATGCCAGCTTCTGGATACTTTGGACCGAAGACAAGAGGGTACATAGAGGGTCATTAGAGATGGTGGAACGGTTGTCTGAATTTAAAAAATAATATAAAGTATAATAATCGTGAAAAAGAATGCCGTCTTCTATTTGTCCGCATGGTTGATCTCGATTATATTTCCATGGCATTTCGTCTCGGCGTCGGTTATTTCTGCTTCTCCTGAAGCTACGGCGGCCGCCAATGGCATGCAAGTGCTGGCGCCAGACAATATCGCTGTCATAAGTCCCAATGTCGTAAACGATGGTACGGTATCATCGATGCTCATAGACGGAACGAGAATGACTTTCCATGGTTCCGGCCCAAGAACCGTTATAGAGAGCCGTGCCGGTGAGACGACATATGTCGGTACCGGCTCCGACATACAGACATATTCTGTTTCCGGCCAAGTTGCAAGTTCGACCGGCGATGCCGCCAACATAGCGGATAGCGATGTAACCGAACATTTCGATGAAAGCACGAGCTCTATTCCAGTGATCATAGAATTCGCCACATCGTCGCAGACCTATACGTCGAACTCAGTTCCTAATTCTAATAGCGTATCAGCCATATCAACGAGGCGCCAAAGGTTTGCTTCGACAAGGGCTCAGGTCGCTGGAATCTTACCAAAGGCGAGCCGCCTGACTAGGGACCTCGACATCATCAATGGTGTTGCCGGAACTATAGATCGGGCCGGGCTCAAAGCTCTAGAAAATGATCCTAACGTCAAAAGAGTAGAGCTGGATGGCACTGCCCATGTCTTTGACGACGCCTCTAATGCGGCCATGAACGTGCCGGCAGTGTGGTCGCTCGTCGATGGTAATAGCAATTCCATCACCGGTAAAGGAGAGGATATCGCTATCATAGATACCGGAGTGGATTATACCCAGCCGGATCTCGGCGGATGTTTTGGTGCAGGATGTAAGGTCATAGGAGGATACAATTTCATATCAAATAATGCCAACACTATGGATGATTACGGACATGGCACTCACGTGGCATCGATAGCTGCCGGCAAAGGCACAGTAAATGGAGTAGCCCCAGACGCCGATATACTTTCGTACAAAGCATGCGATTCTAATGGCAATTGCCCGTATTCCGCTATCATAGAGGCGCTCGGCTATGCCGCCGATCCAAACCAGGACGGCAATACCAGTGATCATGCCAATGTCGCCAATCTGAGTTTTGGCGGTCCTGGTGATCCGGATGATGCCATTAGTTTAGCAGTGGACAATGCTACTGCCGCCGGTGTTGTTGTCGTCGTGGCGGCGGGCAACGATGGTCCGGATGCAGGTACTATTGATAGTCCTGGTACTGCTCGTACAGCCATCACTGTAGCCGCGTCATGTATGTCTTCCCAGATCAGTGCGGATTATGGAGCTTCCGGATATTGCGTGGGTCCTATAGCATCATTTAGCTCGGAAGGTCCATTGGTTTGGAACGGAGTTGACCTATCAAAACCAGACATCTCTGCGCCAGGAGTAGATATCTGCGGTACAGAGGCAAGCGAATCAAAATTCACCGCTTCTAATTGCGTTGATGGCGACCATATACTTCTCTCTGGGACGTCCATGGCTACTCCGCAAGTATCCGGTGCGGCGGCTCTGGTCTTGCAAGCATATCCTGGGTCTACTCCAGCACAAGTCAAACAGCTTCTCAAAAACACCGCTACTAATTTAGGAGCGAGCCGAGACGCCCAGGGGGCCGGTCTAGTAAACGTATCCGCTGCTATACCCCTTAGCCCACATATATCGGCGAACCCTAGTCTTTGGAGCGCTACGACAGATCCGACTTCCAGATATAGCACTTCAACGCAGACGTTCGTCGTTTCAGCGGCTGGGCAAGGGTTCAGCACGCTCAACGCTAGTTCCTCTTTCAACATATCTGGTATCATCGTGACTCTGCACAAGACCTCGCTCGATGTCTCCGGGAATTCTACCGATACTTTGGTCGTGGATGTGGTCGTAGACAATGATATCGTGCCAGCCGGGACTTATAGCGGGGAAATCACTTTGAGTTCAGGAGGAGTCACGGAAGGATTCATACCGATGTTCTTCACTGTCGCTCCGACCATATCAGTGTCTCCGTCTCCTATCAGCTATGGTTTTGATAATCCATCTCTTACGTCTTGGGCGAGCTCGTCCAGCGTCACCATAACCAATCTGCGTACCGACTCAAGCCAAACTATCGATATAGCTCCGGGCGTCACCACAGACGGCATATCTCTGACGGCATCTAGCAGTGTCGTCATTCCGGCCGGAGGATCGGAAATAGTGCCGACGTATATATCGGTTACGAATGCCAGCGTGTCTAACGGCATCAACAACGCGAGCACTCTCGTTTTCAGCGATGCGGTGAATTCGCTGTCAATCGGCACCACATTTGAAAAATTCTATCTGATGACGATAGAGAACAATGATAGTCCGCAAGGCCTTAATAATACTATTCTCTGGGTGAATAGCTGGGTCGGCGAGCAATATTTGGTCACAGCGACGAGCGATTCGTATACATTTTATGTCAACACTGCCGGACCGTACGATGTGTTGGCAATGAACAGCTGCGGCAACTCCTCCGACGGTTCTTGTCATTACGCTTCTGTCTTGAAAGAAGGCATTGACCTATCTTCCGGAGAGACTACCGTCGTCGAGAGCTGGGCCGATGCTTCCCACAAGGTAAGCTTGAAAGCCGTGGACGAGTCTGGCAATCCGATAAGCACAGATACCTATCATTTCAATACAGAAGATCTCCATAGTCAGGGAACGGTTTACACTTTTTTTGTCCAGGGTACGAGCACGGAGATCAACTATTATTCCGACTTCAGCAACAATTTCGAGCATCAGGATATTTTCTTTACGCCGACAGTGACGTCGCCGAAGATGTATTATTATTCCGGTAGCTTCAATGGACTATCCGGAGACCTTACATATGACTACTCTAACGTCATACCTAAGCGCACGGATATACATACCGACGCGAATTTCGTCGGTCAGACTGTGCCTATATTGTATGCGTGTTATCCGTCTGGCGGTTCCTGTTGGGGAGTAGTCGGGCCTTCCGTGAATATACCTACTGTGCAGACTTTGTATTCGACGTTCCCTGACGGAGAGTATTTTATGCACATGACGAACTATACTCTAGCCGGTTGTACTGATGATGCTCATATTGCCTGCAATTCAGTATTCTTGTACCCATATTTCAATACGAATGGCCAGAGGTTGATAGATCAGCATAGCGTTCAATTTCCGATAGCTGGAAATGCCGTATATGACGGATTAGGTCCATCTGTATGGTTCGGTAAATTCTCCAATCAAAGCAACAGCGTCGATTTGTCTTTGTATTCCGGCGTGGAAAATGCTCTGTTCCTTCGACAAGATTACAGTATCGGTCAATATAACGCGCTACCATATAACGTCACTCAAAATGGCCTGTCAGTGGCTTCCGGGACGATGCCGGCATATCTGCAGATATATGCTACTCAATGTTGCGGCACTTCTTTGCCATCCATCAGTTTGACGACTCCCGGTCCGACCAAGTTCTATCTGACCGGTTCATATGAAGATGATGGATATCCGTTGACTAGTAATGTAGAGGCCGATTTCGATACTACGCTTTCCGATCCAAATCCGCCTTCTATAGAACAGCTGTATCTCTACAGTAACGGACAGAGGAGCGAGGTATTCAATCCGGCAGTAGATAATCAGATCGTCTACAAGCTTGATCCTGTAGGTGGAACTTTGGCTACCACCACGGCAAGCATATCGACTGACGGAGTAAACTTCTCGTCTATATCCTTGAATGCTTCATCATCGGCATATGTTGCAGATATACCGGCTGGAAGCATCATCTCTACAGGTACGAGCACTGTGATCCAAATTACCGGGGCTGATGATAGCGGCAATATCCTAAAATATACATTTGGACTGCCGATGACGAGCTATACAGATGATAATTCGACTACGACTTCTAAATCTGTCGTTCCTCCCACTATCTCCACTTCCACCCCGACTTCAATAACTCAAACTTCTGCTACATTGAATGCCTCTATTGCCACTGAAGGCAACGCATCATCCACTGCCCGTGGCTTTTTCTGGGGTAATACTTCAACGTATGGAGCTACAACCACAGAAATTGGGACATTCGGAGTAGGGTCATTCTCGACCACGCTCTCATCTCTATCATGCGGAACCACCTATCACTATGCCGCATATGCAATCAACTCGGCCGGAACGACGACGACCGGGGATTCGAGCTTTGTTACTGGCTCATGTACGCTCGTTATAACCAATCCTCCAATCGTATCCACCTCGACTCCGACTTCGATTTCTTCTTCAACCGCCACATTAAATGCTAATATAACCGATAGCGGCAACGCATCATCTACTGTTAGGGGATTTGTTTGGGGCACGACTTCGGCATATGGTACGACTACCAAGGAGATAGGTACATTCGGAGTAGGAGCATTCTCGACCACGCTCTCATCTCTATCATGCGGAACCACCTATCACTATGCCGCATATGCAATCAACTCGGCCGGAACGACGACGACCGGGGATTCGAGCTTTGTGACAAGCGCTTGCCCATCTTCATCTAGCAATGATTCTTCTTCTGGAGGAGGAGCTCCAGTGATATATTCTGGCGGCGGCGGTGGTGGTGGTGGAGGAGGCGGCAGTTCATACACGGCGCCTTCAATCGCATCTTCGACCTTGGTGGGAGTGGCTAATTGTCCAGTCGGATTTGCCTGTGTGGTGAATTCTGCTTTGGCATCATCGACGCGCGCTTGCCAAAATATTCCTGGCCCATTTGATGGTGATCTTTCCTTGAATATGAGCGGCTCTGATGTGCTCGCTCTGCAGGAGCTCCTCTCTGACCTAGATTTCTTCACTGCTTCTCCGACAGGATATTTTGGACAAGTGACGAAACGATCAGTCATTTCATATCAAACAGCTCACAAGATATCGGCGACCGGTTTTGTCGGCCCTTTGACCATGGAGGCATTGAATACTGACCGCGCGACGTTATCTTGTCCAAATGTCCAGCAGACGAATGTTCTCGGCACTGCTTCTTCTACTGAAAACCTGGCTTCGACAAACAAACCAGTCGCGACCTCTTCATCGGCTTTTACCAGAAATCTGACTTTGGGCTCTACTGGAACAGACGTTCAAGCTCTTCAAATGTATTTGAATGCGCATGGCTTTATCATAGCATCATCTGGTCCCGGTTCTCCGTACAACGAGACGACTCTTTTTGGTCCAATGACTAAACAGGCCTTGATCGAGTTCCAAAAGGCCAATGGTATATCGGCTACCGGATATTTTGGGCCGATCACGAGAGAGTATATATCCACGCACTAAACGTGCCAGTGTTGTTGCGGAAAATTGCGACTAAAAATCAAATTTGGCAGGGAATAGATATTCCTGCTAGAATGGAGCTATGTCTAAAAAAATTCTCCTATCAGGCGTCAAACCGACTGGCACAGCGCATATAGGCAACTATTTCGGCGCCATGAAGCAATTCGTGGACTTGCAGAATAGCGGCGATTATGATTGTCGGCTATTTTTGGCTGATTACCACGCATTGAACTTGATCCAAAGCAAAGAAGAGATGAAGCAACTGACGCTTGAACTTGCTATTGATTATCTAGCTATTGGGCTTGATCCAAAGAAATCGATTCTCTTCAAGCAGTCTGACGTTTCCGCTCATACCGAGCTCGCATGGATCTTCGATACTATCGTGACCATGCCTTACCTCATGCGCGCCCACGCCTACAAGGACGCCGAGGCGAAGAACAAAGAGATCAATGTCGGCACATTCAATTATCCGGTGCTCATGGCCGCGGATATCTTGCTTTACGACACCGATGTCGTTCCTGTCGGTGCCGATCAAAAACAGCATGTGGAATATGCTCGCGACATAGCGCAGAAGTTCAACTTTACTTTCAAGACCAGACCTGATGGCGCGGGAACTTTCAAATTGCCAGAGCCGATGATATTAGAAAGCGTTGCCGTCGTTCCAGGCATCGACGGCCGCAAGATGTCCAAGAGCTATGACAACACTATCCCGCTCTTTGCTTCGCGCGAAGAGATCCAAAAAGCCGTTATGTCTATCGTCACCGATTCAGGTGGTCCTGAGGTTGGCGGCATTCCGACGAATGTCTATGCCATTCATAAACTCTTCAAGACCGAAGCCGAGCTCAAACCTCTCTACGATGCCAATAAAGGCAAATATAAGGCACTGAAAGAAGCTCTGATCGAGGACATAGACGCTTTCATCAAGCCAATGCGCCTGCGCCGCGCCAAGCTTGCGAAAGATCCGAAGAAAGTCATGAAGATTTTGGAAAAAGGGGCTAAGGCCGCCGATAAGATCGCCAGCAAGAAGCTCGAAGAAGTAAAGAAAGCCGTCGGTGTTATCTGATCCGTATTTCAATCTATTTATGTCCTTCACCATCAAAACAAAAGATTTCGAAGGCCCTCTCGACCTCCTACTCGATCTAATAGAAAAGAGGAAATTTTTCATAAATGATCTGTCGCTGGCGAAGGTGACCGATGATTTTATCGAGCACATAAAGCAGTACGAGAATCTGCCGATGGGCGAATCGGCGCATTTTATTTTGATCGCTTCGACCTTGCTTCTCATAAAATCACGCTCGCTATTGCCGCAACTCAGCTTGACAGAAGAAGAACAAGGCGATATCCATGATCTCGAAACAAGATTAAAGATATACAAGAGGATCAAGGAGGCGAGCAGATTCGTCGCCGAGCTATTTGGCGACAAAATGATATTTCCTCAACAAGCCAGAAAAATAGAGCCGGTCTTTGTCCCTTCTCCAGAATTCACTTTACAAAAAGCATTGTTGTCCCTCCAGGACTTGATAAAGCGCCTGCCAAAAAAAGAGAAGCTACCGGAAGTGACGGTGCGTAAAGTCATCTCGCTAGAGGATATGATCGGAAATTTGACGGTGCGCATACAGAAACAGCTAAAGATGAGCTTCAAAGATTTCGCGGGCGAGCACAAAGGGGATCGGCTCAATTTTATCGTCAGCTTTCTGGCCATGCTCGAATTGGTCAAGCAGGGAATAGTCAACGTCACTCAGGATTCCAGCTTTGGCGATATACAGATAGAGACAAAGGAGGTTGGCGTGCCGAGGTATTAGTTGCGCTACAACAATATTGGATTCGATCTGAATCCAATAATTCAAACTCCGTAATGCAATATTAGAGATCGATTCTGAAAAAGCCGTTCATGATCTGTTTCAAAAAAAGCTTTTTTTGATTATAATAGATGTCATGAACATAAGCACAAAAATCGAAGCGATATTGTTTTGGAAAGCCGAGCCGATAAGCATCAAAAAGCTCGCATCTCTTTTGGATGTGAGAATAGAAGAAGCAAAGGCCGGTCTGATCGAGCTCGAAAAAAACTTGGCTGGCAGAGGAGTGACTCTTGTCCAAACCGGTGGTATAGATGACGCTGATGGCGAAGTCATGCTCGGTACCGCCAAAGAATTATCGCCTTTGATTGAACAGCTTACCAAGGATGAATTGACTCGTGACCTCGGCAAAGCCGGATTAGAGACTCTCTCGGTCGTCCTTTATCAAGGGCCGATTTCAAGAGCCGATATCGACTATATACGCGGCGTCAATTCACAATTCATCCTAAGGGCGCTCCTCATACGCGGTCTGGTCGAGAGAGTCGATAATCCAAAAGACGCCAGAAGCTATCTGTATAAAACGACGCTTGATCTCTTGTCCCATCTAGGGGTATCAAAGCTCTCTGAATTGCCGGAATATGAGCAAGTGAGGAAAGACATAGAGGAATTCAAACAAAGCACAGCAGAGGAAAATAACCCAGCTTTGTCATAGTCGGGAAAAGACTCTTTTCCATCAAGCGAAACCTGCTTTTTTCGGCTTTTTCTGATAATATACGCGTATATTCATGGATTCCGCTCATATACGCAATTTTTCTATCATTGCCCACATCGACCACGGCAAGAGCACCCTTGCCGATCGTCTTTTGGAATTGACTGGTACCATCGAGAAACGCAAGATGCAGGAGCAAGTGCTCGACAGCATGGAGCTCGAGCGCGAGAGGGGAATAACGATCAAGATGCAGCCGGTCAGGATGAAGTGGAAGCATACAGGTAAAACGCCGCTGCTTCGCGAAGGAAACCTTTCTCGCCGAGTTTCGGAGGAAGGAGGCGAAAATGTTTACCGCAGCGAAAAGGCGGCGAATCAAGAATATATCCTGAACCTCATCGACACGCCCGGCCATATCGATTTTTCATACGAAGTCTCGCGTGCGCTCAAGGCAGTCGAGGGCTCTATCCTGCTAGTCGACGCTACGCAAGGAGTGCAAGCGCAGACTCTGACTACGTTGAATATGGCAAGGGAAGCTGGGCTGACCATAATCCCTACTGTCAGTAAGATCGACTCGCCTCTAGCGCGCACGGATGAGGTCGTACACGAAGTCTGCCAGCTCCTCGGATGCAAACCGGAGGATGTGATCAAGGTCTCCGGCAAGACGGGCGAAGGGGTCGAGCATTTGTTGGAAGAGATAATAAGAAGAGTGCCGTCGCCGAATGTGGAACTTGAAAATAAAAGCATGGAGCCAAGTGCATCTTTCGATGGGGCTCCGCAGAGCTTGGCTCTAGGACTGAGCAAATTTTCCCCAGAAAATTTGCGTACCCCGAGAAAGATATTACCTGCTGGAATGCGTGGCGATCAAAGCTCTTTCCGCTCCCTCATCTTCGACTTCCAATATTCCAACCACACCGGAGTCATCGTCTATGTGCGCGTCATGCAGGGAGCCGTGCATCGGCATGACAAACTCATCTTTAAAATCTCTGGTCGCACGTTCGAAGCGCTAGAGGTCGGCATTTTTTCGCCCGACAACGTGCCGACGGAGTCTCTTTCTGCCGGTGAGATCGGTTACATCGTGACTGGAATAAAAGAGCCAGGAGTCGCATCAGTCGGAGACACAGTCGCATCGATCAAGGATGCACAGCCAGCTCTGCCCGGCTATCAGAGCCCGCGACCTGTCGTCTGGGCTTCTGTCTATCCGGAATCCCAGGACGATCTCGCCCTCTTGCGCCAGGCCCTTGGGCGCCTTCGTCTCTCCGATTCTTCCTTTACCTATGAAGAAGAAGCATCCGGCACTCTGGGCAAGGGATACAGATGCGGCTTTCTCGGCATGTTGCATATGGAAATAATCACCGAGCGTCTGCATCGTGAATTCAACCTCAACCTAGTCGTTACGACCCCTTCTATCACTTATACCGTCGAATTAAAGAACGGCAAAAGCGTCGTAGTCTATTCTCCAGCTCTTTTCCCAGATGAGAATGAAGTAAAATCCGTCGTCGAGCCGATCGTGACGATGAAAATAATCACTCCGCCGGCATATCTGGGCGGCATTATGAAGCTCCTTTATGATCACGAAGGCGAGGTGATCGCTACTGATAATTTCGGCGACAATCGCACCATGTTGACCTTGCGCATGCCTCTGCGCGAGTTGATGAGGAATTTTTTCGATGAAGCAAAGAGCGTTTCGTCCGGCTATGCCTCCATTTCCTATGACGTAACAGATAGCCGTCCGGCCGATGTCGTTCGCATGGATATTCTCGTCGCTGACGAGCCAGTGGCCGCCTTTACACGCGTCGTATCTCGCCGTCGCGTCGAGCAGGAAGCCGAAGAAGTCGTCGAAAAATTATACAATATCTTGCCACGCGAGCTATTCACCTTCAAGGTTCAAGGAAAAGCCCTTGGTCGGATCATCTCGTCTCGCACCGTTTCCGGCAAGAAAAAAGACGCCGCTGGCACGCTCTCTGGCGGCGATATCACCCGCAAGATGAAGCTCCGCGAAAAGCAAAAAGAAGGCCGCAAACGCCTGAAAGAGCACGGCTCGGTCAATATCCCGCAGGAGGTCTTTGTAAAGATGATGAGAGCTGGGGAATAAAAATGTGGTATAATGCGAAATATGAAAAAATCAGAAAATAAAAAGGTATTTGTTTTTGCGAATAAGAGAATTGATATTTCTGCTAACCAATTTATTGATAAATATGATGTTGGAATTGTCGAATCTGAAACGGAAAACGGTGCTAAGATATTTTTTATAAGAGCTTGGAAATCAGTGGATCTGAAGAAAGATGATTTTAAAATATTTAACGTAAAAAAGGTCGGAGACGCATTTCCTAAAAAGATTTGCAACATTTGTCATAGACTTATAAACACAAAGAAATTCGCAAGAAATCAGAACGGAGTAAATAACAGGCATGTTAGGAGACCTTCTTGTGTAGATTGCAGAAAAAATCTTGAAGGTATGGATATGTCTGCAAAAACCAAAGCTGAATGGATGAAAAATAAGCCACAAGATATTCCTTTTGAATGTCCTATATGTTCCAAAAGAACAATAGCGGGAGTTACTTGCAAAGTTGTTCTTGATCATAATCACAAAACAGGCGAAGCTAGAGGATGGGTTTGTGATAGTTGTAATACTGGAATAGGTAGGTTCAAAGATGATGTAGATTTAATAAAAAGGGCTATAAAATTTGTAGAGTAGAATTTTGATTTTCTAATCTTTTCTTGGCCAAATTGACGTAATCTTCTGACACATCGCAACCTATATAATGTCTATTGTTTTTCTTTGCCATTTTACAAGTAGTACCGGAACCGCACATTGGGTCAAAGACAATATCATTGTCATTAGTCCACGAAAGGATGTGATCTTCTGCCAACTTTTCTGGGAAAATTGCAGGATGATCAAAGGCGATCTTGTCGCTCGTTGAACCGCCAAGGCCGACTGCATATTCCCAGATATTTGTCATCGTTTTTTCCGGTTTTAGTTCTCCTAAAACTTTTCTATTTATTCCATCTGCTCCTTTGTTGAAAGGCAGCATTTCTTTTCCTTGTCTGACAGTCTTTGTCTTTAATGGATTAAATGTTTTTGGTGAGCCCTTACTCAGAACAAACATAAATTCATAGCAGTTGGTATATCCGTTTGTTCTCATAAACGGAGTATTTTTCTTCCTGTATATCATTACATCATGGACATTGAAGCCAATTTGTTGAAAGTATAAAGCTTGTTTGAAACTAGTTAGACTTTTATTTCCTTTTTTGATTTTATCTCCAACAACCCATACAACTACTCCTCCTTTTTTAGTTATTCTGAACAATTGCTTGGCGATATTTTCAAAATCAAAGCTGTATCCTTTGTAATTTCTTAATTCATCGTAAGGAGGCGAGGTAACGGTCAAATCAACTGAGTTTTCTTCCATCGATTTCATAAATTCAACACAATCTGATCGATAAATATTGTTTAATTTTATTTTTCTATCTTTTTTTTCTTGTTCTTCAATATTTCTGAAAGTGCTGATGACTTTTCCTTGAATTATTACTTCTTTTACATAAAATGGCTTAAGTTTTGGATTTGCTGGCTCTAATCTTATCCTGTTTTTCTCTCGGTATATTTTTTTAAGCGTCACTTCATTGTTGTTTATCAATGCGACTGCAGTTTCACCATCTGCAATTGAATTCTGTTTTCTAACGATTATTGTATCTCCATCAAATATGCCATCATCTATCATGCTGTCTCCCTTAACACCAAGAGCAAAGAGCTGTCCGTTGGAAAGGAAACTACTGGGAATTGCTACGGTTTCAAATTCTTCAACCGCTTCAATTGGCTGCCCGGCGGCGATGTAACCCTTGAATGGTATATTAATTATTTGTTTTTTTTTCCCAATCTCTATAGATCGTATACTATTTTTCCCGCGATTTATATAGTTTTTATTTTGAAGTATTTTTATGTAATGATTAACTGTAGAAACAGATGATAGTTTAAAATGCTTTCTCATTTCTTCATGAGAAGGACTGAACCCATGTTTTTGAGTATACGATTCTATGAAGTCGAGAATTTTTCTTTGTTTTTTTGTAAGCATGGGATTTTTAGGTAGTTAGTTTCTAATTCGGTAGTAATATTATACTAGAATAAAAATAGAAAGTTAAATTGAGTTATCCACACTTTTTCTTTAAATCAAAAACCTCTTTGCCATGGCGAAAAATATTTTCTATATCCAATAATCTCCTTCGTCAATATTGACCGCTCGGAAATTTTTGCTATAATTAACTTACTTTTAACTCTTAACGTAGCCGGAAGAAACAAATAACTCCGGCTTGCTTTGTATCATGAACAAGGAAATCGTTGTAAAAAATATTCCTATCAGCTTTATCTCGCGCAGGGAGGACGATTATATTTCTTTGACCGATATCGCACGCTATCGTAATAAGGAACGGACCGAACGTATTGTCCAAAACTGGCTTAGAACACGGAATGTCATTGAGTTCATGGGCTTGTGGGAGCAAATCAATAACCCGAATTTTAAACACCTCGAATTCGAGGTGTTTAAAAATGAGTCAGGTTCTAACAGCTTTTCCGTAACTCCTAAACGATGGATCGATTCGACAGAAGCTATTGGTCTCATCACAAAATCAGGTCGTTATGGAGGAGGTACTTACGCACACAAGGACATAGCCCTTGAGTTTGCCTCATGGATAAGTCCAGAATTCAAGCTTTATTTGATCAAAGAATTTCAGAGATTAAAGGTTGAAGAGGCCGAGCGTAAAACTCTTGGTTGGGATGTAAAAAGGATGCTTACAAAAGTTAATTATCGGATTCACACCGACGCAATCAAAAAGCATATTATTCCGCCGAAACTTTCCAAGCATTTGATGGACATTATTTATGCAAGCGAAGCGGATGTCTTGAACATGGCTATTTTCGGCATGACTGCCAAAGAATGGCGTGATAAAAATTCAAAAGAAAAAGGCAACATACGAGATTGTTCGACCATAGAACAACTCGTCGTGCTTTCGAACATGGAAAGCATGAACGCTGAATTTATCCGACAAGGGTTATCGCAAGGTAAACGACTGGAAAAGCTAAATGAGATTGCTATCTATCAGATGACCTCTCTTGTGAACAACCAGACTATACGCAAACTTACGACGGAAATGTATACATAAAAAACACCCGAGAAAATGGGAGATTACGACTGTCAAATCGCGGGCGAATGATGCGAGAGCATCATTCGGTCAGGAGGCAACAGCTGACGGACATGTTATATTCGCGTGTTTGATTTGATTACGACTGCCAGAGCGCAGGAAAATATAGGAGCACCATGCTGATGATGACCAAAATGCCGATAGCCATGATAGTCCAATTGAGCACCTTGCGAGTTGTCTTGTGGAAAAGCATGATAGTTGTGCCGTGTAGTATACTATAAGCGCGGATTTGTGCAAACCGATGGATTTAAAGTTCAAGCCATCGCATCGGTTAAAGCATATAGCGACCTTTCAACATTCAATAACATCATGGCCATAAAACAGTTCAAATCCAAGCGCAATGCAAAGCGGCTATTTTATTCTCCGTTGACCATCGTCATCATGATCCTTGTTTTGATCGTCTTGGCAAGGTCGACTTGGGGAATATATGAAAAATATCAACTGTCGACGGCACGGCTGGGTCAAGCAGAAAACCAGCTAGCGGCCCTAAAAGACCAAGAAGGCGAATTGTCGCAATCGATAGCCCAGCTATCGACGGCCTCCGGAACCGAGGCGGTCATGCGCACCGATTTCCGCATCGTCAAGCCGGGCGAATCGTTGGCTGTCATCATCGATACGGCCGCGTCAGTTACAGCCACGACAACGCCGGAAGGTTTTTGGGGCGGGCTAAAGGCGTGGTTCGATGGAATTTTTTAGGACATCAAATGCGAAATTAGTTTAGTGGCAAAACGGGTGCTTCCCAAGCATCAGACGCGAGTTCGATTCTCGCATTTCGCACAAAACAAGGAGCGAAGCGACTATGTTTTGTGACGATGCCGCGTACACGCGGCGCGCACATGATACGCAATTGATGCGTCCACACACCGCTTCCAGAGGTCGCATCTCGCGCACCAACCTGCTCTCCAAAGGCGGTAGGGCGTGTGGAATGACACGTAAAGTTAAACTAACGCTCAATAAAACTGTTGGATGACATAAATTGATAGAATAGTCAACTTATATTTGACAGACAAGTGTCATATATGTTATACCATTGATAGTTAGTTTTACGGTTCTTCACAAAATAGTTTTTGCAGACGCTACTATCGTTGTATCGTTTTCAAAAGCATGGCGTTCCCGGCCAAGACAAAATTGGGAAGGAAAGGAAAAATATGTTAGTAGGGTTAATCATGATACTTATTGGCGCAGGGTTCATTGCTCTTATGTGCCGGATTGGCAATGACGACCTCGGCACACTTATCTTGGGTGTGGTCGGTGTCCTGTTATGCATTATTGGCATCGTGTCATTTGCCGAAATGTCTTGTGACAAAATCGAGAGCAGATTTGCGGACAAAGATGTGTTGAGCGACGGGAGTTATTACAGGGTTCTGTCAGTGACACAAGACCCCAGTGATCCCAAGACTCAATATGTCATATATGTCCCCAAACAAGGTCAGGTCATGGATGTGCAGCTCACGACAACTGGCACGAACAGCGTCCCGACCGGAATGGTCAGATGGAATTCGGAAGACGGCATTTTTGTCCCCTTATCAGTCGAAGTCCAGAAATGACGAAGGAGACAAGGTTATTATAGGAGCGAGGTTCAATCTCAAGCTCCGGCCACGCAGGAATGTGTGGCTTTTTTCTTTTCCAGGAAACCCCGCACGTAGGATGCGTCGCTCGAGCTTGAAGTAGCAAGCCGCAGTGCGGGGATGAATGGATCCGGAGCGAGCCCGACGAGCGGAGCAATGCTTCGCGAAGCGGCCTCAAAAGGAAACCCCGCAGGAACTGCGTGGAGGAGGTCATTTATATTTATGTAGAATGAGTTAATAACTCTGTCCTAATAGCATCCCACATGGCGCACAATGCAAATCGGCTTTCATTGTATATCCGATCCATGTTATACTTTTCCCGACAAAGAATTACCCATATAATCAAATAAAGCCATGAAAACAGCCATTATATATTCGACGCCTACTTGCACATATTGCAAAGCCGCAAAGGATTACTTCAACAAGAACAAAGTCGCTTTCACTGAGTATAATGTTGCCTCTGATGAAATGAGGCGAAAGGAGATGGTCGACAAGACCGGCCAATTGGGCGTTCCTGTGATCGTTATCGGCGACAAGACGATCGTCGGTTTCGACGAGGGAGCCATTGCCGCCGCTCTCGGAAAATAAAGCTCGCCGCCTCCGTAGTTCAATGGATAGAACAGGCCCGTCCTAAGGGTCTGATGTCGGTCCGATTCCGGCCGGGGGCACAAGTCGGTTGCAAAAGCATATTTTTACTTTTTAGCTAACTTTTGCTATGCTGTTTCCATGACCCCAGAAGAACGATCATTGTTAGAGCGAGTCGCCGCTTTGGCACAGGAGAACAATACTATCCTGCGCAAGATGCGCAGATCGTCGCGTTGGCAATTGACCTTTCAGATCGGCTATTGGGTGCTCATAATCGGCTTGACCTTTGGAGCGTTCTACTTCATCCAGCCATATATAAATTCTCTCACAGGAGCATTGGGCGGCGGTAGCGGCACCGGTCAGAGCCAGTCAATAAGCGATGAATTGAAACAGGCGCTAGGGCAATATTGACGGATAAAGAAGATGAGATTTTGATTTTTAGACGCCGAGATAGCTCAGTTGGTAGAGCATTCCCCTGAAGAGGGAAGGGTCCCCAGTTCGATCCTGGGTCTCGGCACCATTCCATCAGACGACGAGTTTTCGATGGCAAGCGTCAGCTTGCGTACAGGATCGAAAATCAGAGCGATGTTCCGAAGAGCACCTATTCTCCAAATAATCGTGTATAGTAATCACCTGCAATCGCAGGGTCGAATTTATCCTGACAAGCTATGTGCACGTGGGCGTTTGCGCATACGCGTGTCCGAGCGCAGTCAGGATAAGATCTTTATCAGGTAATTTTTATAAAAATAATAAACATATGAAAACCTGTAAAGTCTGTGGTCATGAACACAAAGAAAAAGACGGAACATGCAGTTGCGGATGCACTGCAAAGTAATCTTCAGTGATCCGTCCAAAAGCCCGCTTCTGAAGCTCAGATGCGGGTTTTTGATTTGTGATGGAAGACCTACCGCTGTGCCCAGGGTGGGAATCGAACCCACATGACCTTGCGGTCGACAAATTTTAAGTCTGTTGCGTCTACCAATTTCGCCACCTGGGCAGGTTCCGTATTATTATATCATGAGGCCACGGCGAGAATCGAACTCGCGATAACGCTTTTGCAGAGCGTCGAATTACCACTTTTCTACGTGGCCAAATAAAGTTAAAGATCGAAAGTGCATAGTCAAAAGTCAAGAGAAATACGGTTTTAGACCTTGGACTTCGATTATAATAGCATGTTCCTTTATAGACTTTAAGGACTTTATGACCTTATAGACTTTTGTGACTGATCTCATCGATCCTCTGCCGATTC
Organism: uncultured Candidatus Saccharibacteria bacterium; assembly: GCA_964565685.1. Taxonomy (GTDB): domain Bacteria; phylum Patescibacteriota; class Minisyncoccia; order Phycocordibacterales; family PALSA-1337; genus JAGWNR01. The sequence continues at coordinate 25,892 of CAZMFR010000002.1, read as the reverse complement.
TTTTCGCCTAGGTCTATGGCAAAAGAGAAACGCGGCGCACGGCGGATCTTGACCTTCTTCATGAAATAAAGCCGCAGGTCGTTGGCTTTGCGTTGCACGAATTCGAGGGCATCGGCCTCTTTTTCTGTGGGCAAGACGGAGATAAGGATGCGCGCGCTGGCTTCGGTATCCGACAAATCTATGCCAGTGACCGTTATGAGAGAATTGTGGTTCGCTTCGCGTACGAGATACTCGGCCGCGATCTCGCGGATGTATTCTGCAAGCCGGTTGTGTTTTTGGGTGTTCATTTGAATTGAGTCCAGATTCAGGATTTATGATTCAAAAATTCGTGTATTTTTTGACCATTCTTGAATCAAAAATCTTTTTATTTTTTTTCGACCGTATGGAACGTTTCGAGCCGATCACCAGCGGCCAGAGAGACCTTTATGTCCGACAACAGGGCGCCGAATTCATAGCCCTCGCGGACTTCGTCAGTTTTTTCCTTGTTCTGTTGAAGCTCGCGAATGCGTCCACGGCCTATTTCGCCGCCGCGGCGCAAGACTTTTACTTCGCCGCCTTTTTTTATCGAGCCGGATTCGACTTTGCCGCCGACTATCTGCTTTTCCTTGCCAGTGCCGAATATTGCCAGTATCTTTGCTTCGCCTAATTTTTCATCGAGGTATTCTTTTGGCTTTCTTTCGATCGCTGTGGACCGGATGAAATCGGTCAATTCGTAGATTATTTTAAATGTGCGCACGTTGAGGGACGATCTCTCTATGACCCCTGCCGCTTGCGCGTCTGTTGGGACGTTGAAACCGATGATGATGGAATTCGCGTCGGATAGGGCAGTCTTGGCGTCTTTTTCGTTTATCTCGCCTATGCCTTCGCTGACGATCTCCATCTCGACATGGTCGATCTTTATTTTTTGGAGCTCATGATGGATGCCGTCGAGCGAACCGGATGAATCGGCGCGTATTATAAGGGGGATGACTATATCCTTGATCTCGACAGCGTCGCCGTTTATGTCCATGCCCGCGCTATCTGCGGATTTTGCGGTCGCAGGAGCTTTGTTTTTTTCTGTGCTCTTGCCCTTTTCTACGTTTTTTCCTTTCTCTTCTATATATCTCTCTGCTTCTTTCTTTGATCCAAAAGTTATAAAAGCGGCGCCGACAGCCGGAAGATCGCTCCAGCCGACGACGCTGGCAGGACGACCGGCGCCGATCTCCGGCTCTTGTTCTCCCTTGAAATTTTCAAGGATGCGGACCGGCGCAAAAGCCGTTTCTGTTGCGATGAACGACCCTTTTTTCAGATTGCCGTTGTCCACGATCAATGTGGCGGCGATGCCTTTTTTCTTGTCGAGGTCTGCCTCGATCACGACTCCGGTGCATGGCGCATTCTTGTCACAAGTCAGATCTTCCATATCTGACAGGAGATATATCATGTCGAGGAGGTCAGGAATCCCTTTGCCGTTTACAGAAGAGATCTCAGCGACTGGAACGTCGCCGCCGTAGCCCTCGATATATATCTCGTTCTCGGCCAGGGTTTGTTTCGTATGCTCGACATTCGCGCTTGGTTTGTCGATCTTGTTTATAGCTACGATATATGGAAGCTTTGCGGACTTGATGCAATTCAACGCCTCGACGGTCTGCGGCTTGACTCCGTCTTCGGCCGAAACGATGAGTATCGCCACGTCGGCTGCCGCCGCGCCGCGCTCGCGTATGCCGCAAAACGCTTCATGTCCTGGCGTGTCTATAAAGGTGATGCGCCGTTCGCCGTCCTTGTTCGGAATGACCGCCTCATAGGCGCCGATAGATTGGGTGATGCCGCCTGCCTCGCCGGCGACGATGTTCGTTTTGCGTATGTAATCGAGCAGAGTGCTCTTGCCATGGTCGATGTGGCCCATGACCACGACGACCGGTTGGCGGCGGGTTTTCGGCGTTTTTTTAGGTTCTGTATTCTTTTGAGGAGCTTTTGTAGCCATAGTGAGTAGGAAATTGGAGTATAGCAGAAAAGCGAATATTTGACAACTCGGTTTGGAAGTGATAATAAGGAAGGAGGGCAGTTGGTTCAAAAAAAACAAGAGACGCCCAAAGCGCTATTTCCACTCGGAATGGCGCTTGAGGCGGCTCAAAAACAAACATCAAAACAAAAGGAAAAGCATGAAGAGCATAGATATTGTCTCTCTCGGAGACACAAAGATCGTTGATTCGACGGAAAAGCTCAAAGCATTTGAAACGGAATTGCGGCGCCGTTTGGGCAATGCCAAACTCGTATCGATACAAAATATCAATATCTTGCCAGCGCCAATCAAATCGATATGTGGAAGCGACAGGATTCATTTCCGTCTTTTTTCTCACGAAGAAAGCGATGTCCAAAAGCTGATGACTGCGCTAAAGCATATCCGCGTCTTTGAGCCCGGCACTTCGATCTATATCGAATATGTTCCCACAAAAGAGATTGATTATGTTAGTGTGGAATGATCGCAGTGTAATATAAATGTTCATATGCACATGAAGGGAACCCCAGCGGCTCCCTTTTTTCTTTATATAAAACACAAAACCCGCCGGAGCGGGGGTTGTGGTATTCCTTATTCGTCTGGTGACGCACCTTTTGGAGGTGTCGGAAACTTGGTATGGAACTAGTATAGCAAAGATAATTTATTCGTCAAATATAATATGTGCATAAGTTTATTGAAGCCGGTAAAGGGAATCGAACCCTTGAATAAGGAATACCAAGTCCCGAATTCGTCGCCAGACTACCGGCATATGTGCGAATTATAAGGAATTGGGTATTAAGAAAAGTTAAAATACTTACCAACATTGTTGATAAGTATTTTATAAATATCGAATCTTTGTTTCTATTACTTCAGCTTCTCCTTCGCCATTTTTATTGCCTCTTTTTCTTCGCCGGACAATTCATATTCCGAAGCATGATTTTTCAACGGCTTGCCAAAGATGCTGACATTATCGCGCGAATATAGGGACGAGATGACGACGCCGTCGCCGGACTCGTTGATGAAAGCCGTCGCGAAACTCTGATTGCCTCCGCCGCCGGCGGCACGGAAAGGATTGAAACGGACAGTGTGAACCGCTTGGACGCTCTTTTTCAGTCGGCTTTCTACATTGATCAGATATTCCTCCAGATTAGAGCGGAATTTTTCCATGGTGTCGGCGCGGCCGGCCAAATTGGCGATCGAATCGCCGATCGACGTGGCGTTTTTGTCGGCCAGGAATTTTCTGAGCTTTGTGTGCAGGAAAACAACATAACCAGCCAAAGCGAGCACGAGCGCGGAGAGGATGACCAGGCAAACAGTGTTTGTATCGAAGGAAAAATTCATGTAGTGGATTATAGCACGGGTTTTTTTAAAAAAGTTTGAGGTTGTGAATAAATGGGTTATATTTAACGGCATGAAGCATGTATATCTAGATTATGCCTCGATAACGCCGATAGATCCGCTCGTCAGGAAAGAAATGGACAAGTGGAATCGGGAGCCGTTGAATCCATCGTCTATACATTCTCTCGGCGTCAAGGCAAAAAAGATCCTCGATCGATCGCGCAAAAGCACGGCGGAATTCTTGAATGCGCACGCCGACGAGATAGTTTTTACAAGCGGCGGGACAGAGGCGAACAGTTTGACGCTCGAAGGCGCTTGCCGCGCGGCATATCGATCCTTCAAAAATATCGGCAAAGCAAGATCGAAACCGCACCTTATCATCTCTTCTATCGAGCATTCTTCGATTTTAGAGACAGCCGACATGCTCGAAAGGCAGGGCGTCGAAGTGACCAGACTGGCTGTCGATAAAAACGGCCTCGTTTCCCTTGAACAATTAAAGAAAGCCATAAAGCCGGAGACTTTTCTCGTTTCGATCATGACCGTCAATAACGAGATCGGCACAATAGAACCGATCAGAGAGATCGCAAAGATCGTGAGAGATGCCAGAAAGAATATGTCTGGCGGCAAAGCTTTGTATCCTCTCTTTCATACCGACGCATGCCAAGCCATTTTGTATGAAGAGCTAAACGTCGAAAAGCTCGGCGTCGACCTCTTGACCATGGATGCCAGCAAAGCATTCGGTCCGCGCGGCATCGGCGCGCTGTATGTGAAGAGGAGGACGCCGATCGAGCCGTTAATCTATGGCGGAGGACAAGAAAACGAATTGCGATCGGGAACAGAGAATATCCCTGGCGCAGCCGGTTTTGCCAGAGCTCTACAGATCGCCGGTGAAAAAATGGAAAAAGAAAGCCGGCGCATCGGCGAGCTCCGCGATCTTTTTGAAGGGGAAGCCAAGAAGATCAGACCAGATTCTATGGTCAACGCCGCCGGCGTTCCGCGAGCTCCGCACATATCGAATATCGCTTTTCCGAGCATAGATGCCGAGATGATCGTCTTGCGCCTCGACGCAAAAGGGATAGCCGTTTCGACAAAAAGCGCCTGTCTCCGTGACGAAGACGAATCCTACGTTCTCCGTGCCATCGGCGCCGATTCGAGATCATCCATCAGATTTTCTTTTGGCAGATGGACAAAGAGGGGCGACCTGAAAAAGGTCTTGAATTTGCTAAGCAAGTTTGTACAAGGGAATCCTTTGAATAAAAATTGACTTCTGTCTGGCAAAAGAGCATATTATCTGCATGGAGCATCTCACCAAACAACAAATCGTTCTTCTTACCCTCCTTGTATCGTTCGTCACTTCGATCGCCACGGGCATCGTCACCGTGTCTCTCATCAACCAAGCTCCCGCCGGCACTACTAATACTATAGAACGAGTCATCGAAAATACGGTGGCCGCCGCCCTTCCGGCTGATAATCTCGCTACAGTAGGACAAAGCAACTCATCGGAAGACTCTCTGACTTCGATCGTAAGCAGTGTAGAGAAGGGCGTTGTAAAAATCCAGGATTACGGTATCGATGGCTCCGTCACAGGTCTCGGCGTGGTCATCAATGGGAACGGCACAGTCATGACAGACAAGTCGAACATAGTCGGTTTGAAAAATATCGCGGTTGCTTATGCTGATGGGGATTCATACAACGCGGTCGTCATACAACAGCAGATAAACGGCGATCTCGTCTTTCTCGCGCCAATCCTATCTTCTGCACAAGCGTCATCGACCTCTTTTTCACCGATCTCGATCAGATCTTTCCCAAAATTAGGGGAGATGGTCGCATCGTTGGGCGGCACAGATGCCGGCACTCTCGGCGTAGGCGTCGTCGACAGATTGGTTTCGGCTGACGCTTCGTCGAGTCCGTTCGCTGTTTCGACGACTATCGACCCATCAAAAGTCTTGCCAGGAAGCCCATTGTTCGATATTTCCGGAAATTTGATCGGTTTGCAGACTTCTTCTTTGGCCTCCAAGACAGATTCTACTTCAAAGACAGAAGCTGAATTTTATTTGATTGCTCCGATAAAAGCGGCGCTTCCAAAATAAGAAATAGCGTTTGACCTCGCACCTTTTTTACGGTAAAATCGTACTATCTGGAGAAAGCCACAGAAAGGCAAGAAAGCTATGGGTAATGCTAGAATTAGCGATTGAAATACTGGTCCGGCATCAAATAAAAACTTTTAATTTTGGATTTTTAACTTTACATCTACATTATGCCTCCACTCAAGAATTTCACCACAAAAGCAAAAGAGGCCCTCCGCAGGGCGCACGAGCTCGCCATCGAGCGCGGTCAGAATCACGTCAACCCAGTGCATCTTCTCTGCGCTTTGATCTTGCAAGAGGAGAGCATGGTCACTTCCATTCTAGACAAGCTAGAGGTCGATACGATGATGCTGATGGATATCATATTGGAAAGCATCGAAGCTCCAGAAGGCGGGAGCGTTCTTGCTCCCTCATATCAGATCTATCTGACTCCGGAGCTCGCGGCAATCCTAGAACATGCCAGCAAAGAAGCCGCCGGTCTAAAAGACGAATTCATTTCGACCGAACACCTGTTTCTCGGCGTATTCGATGTGCAAAGCCCGGCAAAGGACATCTTGGCAAGATTCAAAATAGACAGAGAAGTCGTCCTAACTGCGCTGACCGACATCCGCGCCAATCCGATAGCCGGCGATGACAAGCCAAAGCGTTTCCGCACGCTGGCGCGCTACACCCGCTCGCTCACAAAGCTCGCAAGGGACAACAAGCTCGATCCGGTCATCGGTCGCGACAATGAGATCATGCGCATCGTGCAGATCCTCTCGCGCAGGACAAAGAACAACCCTATCTTGATCGGCGAGGCGGGCGTCGGCAAAACTGCGATCGTCGAAGGATTGGCATTGAGAATGGCCCAGGGCGATGTGCCAGAATCATTGAAGGACAAGGAATTAGTCTCTCTCGACCTCGGCTCGCTCATAGCGGGCACAAAATATCGTGGCGAATTCGAAGAGCGTCTGAAGAATATCTTAAAAGAGGTAGAGCGCGCAGAAGGCAAGATAATCCTCTTTATAGACGAGATCCACACGCTCGTCGGAGCAGGCGCTGCCGAAGGATCTATGGACGCTTCGAACATGCTGAAGCCGGCCCTGGCTCGCGGCGAATTGCGCGCCATCGGAGCGACTACGATAAAGGAATATCAAAAATACATCGAGCGCGACCCAGCCCTGACCCGTCGTTTTCAGCCGGTCTTTGTTTCCGAGCCGAGCCGCGATGACGCCATCGCCATCTTGCGCGGACTAAAGGAAAAGTACGAGCTATATCACGGCGTGCGCATAACGGATGATGCCATCGTGGCCGCAGTCGATCTGGCGAGCCGATATATCACGGATCGTTTTTTGCCCGACAAAGTCGTCGACCTCATAGACGAAGCCGCATCTTCCTTGAAGATTTCCCTTGAAAATATGCCTCCAAAGCTAGAAGAGACTCGCCGCAAGATAATGCGTCTGGAAATAGAAAAAGAGGCCTTGAAAAAGGAGACAAGCAAAGAGGCAAAGGCACGGACAGGGAAGATCGAAAAAGAGATCGCCGATCTGCGCGAGAGCACCTCTGAGCTCGAACTGAAATGGAAGAACGAGAAGGAGACTATCGCCGATATAAAGAAGATCAAGAAAGACCTCGAGATCCGCCGCATGGAAGCGGAATCAGCCGAAGCTCGCGCCGATCTGGCGAAAGCCGCCGAGATCCGATATGGCACGATCCCTGCTCTATCAAAAGATCTAGACATGAAAGCGAAGCGTCTGAAAAAATTGCAGACCTCGCGGAGGATCTTGAAAGAAGAGATAACCGAATCGGATATCGCCGGAGTCGTTTCGCGTTGGACAGGCATTCCGGTCAATCGTATGTTAGAAGAAGAGGCGGCAAAGCTGTCTCGCATGGAAGAAGAGCTGAAGAAGAGGATCGTCGGCCAGGACGAAGCCGTTAAAAAGATCTCCGACACGATCAAACGCTCGCGCGCCGGGATCGCCGATCCTACCCGGCCGATCGGCTCTTTCATATTCCTCGGACCGACAGGAGTCGGCAAAACCGAGCTGACGAAAGCCCTGGCTGAATTCCTTTTTAACGACGACAAGGCGCTCATTCGCGTCGATATGTCTGAATTCATGGAAAAACATTCTGTTTCGCGCCTGATCGGTGCGCCTCCTGGCTATGTCGGCCATGACGAGGGCGGCGGTTTGACAGAGCTCGTCCGTCATCGTCCATATTCAGTCATTCTCTTTGATGAGATCGAAAAGGCCCATCCAGAGGTCTTTAACATCCTCCTCCAAGTACTCGACAACGGCCGCTTGACCGATTCAAAGGGCCGCACGGTCAATTTCCGCAACTCTGTCATCATCATGACCTCTAATATCGGCGCGCAATATATCCAGCGCATGGAGCACATGGGTTTCAACCCTTCCGACGGCCAGGAAAAATCCAAAGACGAAATGGACCAAGCCAGCTACAGAGAAGTCAAAGACAAAGTAATGGATAGCTTGCGCGACTATTTCCGTCCCGAATTTTTGAATCGCGTCGACGACATAATCCTATTCGATATCCTGTCAAAAGAAGCCATCGAGAAGATTGTAAACATCCAGGTCCAAGCAGTCGTCGATCGCTTGCTCACAAAAGACATAAAATTGGTCGTCGCTCCGGAAGTTTCTGCTTATTTGGCAAAAGAAGGCTACAATCCGCAATACGGCGCGCGTCCCTTGAAGCGTTTGATTCAAAATAAAATCCTAACCCCAGTGGCGAATCTGATGATCTCCAAAGGCGTTACAAAAGGCGGCACGGTTAATGTTTCGATGAAGGAAAACGAAGTCGTAATCACTGCCTCAAAAAAGAGGCGCGGCGGAAGTCCGATCATAATCAACGCCGCAGAGTTGGTGAATTAAAAAGCCGCCTAATGAAAGACGGCTTTGTGAGCGATTGGTCAACCTAAAGAGAAGCTAAAAGCAGACAGATACCTCGGCTGAATCTTTCTTCGTCCATAAAGTCAGAGCAGATAAGTTCCTTTGGCATGCGCCAAAGTCTGTCTGGAAGATCATAGGCGTCTATGAGTTTGGCCTTGTATAATTCTTCATCAAGATAAAGAAGCTCTTCCGGAATGCGAGATATTCTTAACCGTCTTTCCGCCTCTTCTCGCTGTTCTTTCAAACGGCTCATGTTCAGACATATTAGTATTTGTTTATTTGTAAGTCCTAATGGAACCCGATAAGGACTGAAGAACATGTGCAGACGACCCTCGTCACGGGCGTCTCGAAAAGCGCCGCTGTTTGCGTAATCCTGCATGACAGCTTCTTGGCTGAATTCGTATAAAGGATTTTCACCGTTCATATTAAATTTTCCTTTCTTTGTGCTGTTTGTTTAGCAAAAGGATACTCATTTTGAAAAGTAAGTCAAATGAATGAGGATGGTAGACCTCCGCGGAGATTGCTAAATTAGCGAAAAAATATTATGCTTGTGAAGTCCACCAAACGCGCAGGTGGTAGAGTGGTCAATTACACGACGCTGTAAACGTCGCGCCCTATGGGCTTCGGGGGTTCAAATCCCTCCCTGCGCACACGATAAAATCCGCGAAAGCGGATTTTTGAGTGGCTCAGGAACGAGCCGATTGTTCGGCTCGCGTGAGGGATTTGAAAAGTCTGAGCATGTCGCGCGGAGCCGTAGGCGAGCACGACGTGAAGACTATACCGAAGCTGTAAGCTTCAAATCCCTCCCTGCGCACAAATGTTTTTTCAAGTCAATATTGTCTTTTTCTGTGCACGTGAGAAAATTAAGGCATGAATGAGAAGGAAAAACATCTAGCTATTTTTGAAGGTAAACAAATCCGCCGACATTGGGATGGTAAGTCGGAGAAGTGGTTTTTTTTCTGTGGTTGATATTATTGAAACATTGACCAAGAGCGAGAGACCAAGAAAGTATTGGAGTGACTTGAAAGTAAAGCTTGAAGCAGAGGGAAGTGAGTTGTCCGCAAAAATCGGACAACTGAAAATGCGGTCGTCTGATGGAAAATACTATAGTACAGATGCGGAGCAGAAACGGTTTTATCTTCAATCAAAATTAGTTATTCAACGCACCTTTGAACCAACTCCAAAGTAGTGTATGATAAGCGTGTAATCATGAAAAATATGGATAATACAAGCATAAATTTCAACAAACTATTAAAGTCATTCAAGGATAAATGGGTGGCTGTTTCCTACGACTATGGCAAGGTATTTGCCAGTGGAAATACTTTGGAAAGCATAATGAAAAAGGTAAAAGATTTAAAGGGAATAAAAATGTTCCGAGTAGTCCCGTTCGATACAATCTACTCGCCACATTCTATAAAATGAAATATCGGTATTTGACGTCGATGAACAATGTGCCAAACAAGCCGCATTATAGGAGGCCTATTGTTGATGTTGAATTATGTGGTCCTAAAAAATCAATCGGAACTATAGCTCTCGTTGATTCAGGGGCTGATTATTGTTTGTTTAACATTGAATATGCAAAAGCGATCGGAATAGATATTAATAAATGTGAAAAGGATATGACGGTAGGTGTAGAAGGCGGAAGTAAAGAAATATTCATGACTGAGCTTGAAATACAGGTTAAAGACTTGAACAAAGTCAAAGTACCCGTTGGTTTTATTGATAGCAGGTCAGTGACAGGTCTTATTGGTCAAAGCGGTTTCTTTGATCTTCATAAAATCAAGTTTGAGAGGGATCACAATTCCTTTGAAATCAATCCGGTAAAATAGGTTCCCACTTCGTCCCAGACGGCGCACACGTTTTCCTTTACTTTTAAACATAAAAATCATATAATAATGCCGTAAAGTCAGGGGTATCGTCGTCGACTTTATAAGCTTTCGAACAACATCCATATCAATGGAAAAACAATATCTTACAAAAGAGAAATATGACACGCTCGTAAAAGAGCTAGAGTATTTGCGCACCGATCGCCGACGCGAAGTGGCCGAAAATTTGGAGTACGCAAAAAAGCTCGGCGACCTCTCAGAGAATGCGGAATATCACGAGGCCCGCGAACGGCAGGCCGAGGTAGAGGATCGCATACGCCATCTGGAGAGCATCATGAAGGACGCCTCTATAGTAGAAGAGGGCACCCACGGCGACACAGTATCTATCGGCTCATCGGTCAGCATCATGCGCCGAGGCGAAAAAGAGAGCCGCACCTATTCCATCGTCAGCTCCGAAGAGGCCGATTCTGCCGCTGGCAAGCTGTCGAATCTGTCGCCGCTCGGATCCGCACTCATTGGCAAGAAGGCGGGCGATTCAGTTCGGGTGAAAACGCCAAAAGGAACGGCTGAATACAAGATCACGGAAATAAAATAAACATATAGCATAGGGCATAATAATCCCGAATCGGTCTCATACTCGTGCTATATTAATAAAAATGTCTTCTATCGATGAACTCAAATCAACTCGCCTGGCAAAGCTCGACCTTTTAAAAAAGGCCGGCATGGATCCGTATCCGGCGCGGGTGCCGCGAGATTTTTGTCTAAAAGACGCAAAAGAAAATTTTGCCGAATATGAAGGGGGCAAGGATGGCAAGAATGCTGGAAAATCCGTCTCGTTGGCTGGTCGCATCATGGCTATTCGCGGTCAAGGAGCCATACTCTTCATCGTGCTCGACGATGGCAAGGGGATCTTCCAAGGGGTGATAAAAAAAGACTCTTTGAAGCCGGAGCTTTTCAAATTGTTCACTGATGCGGTAGATATCGGCGATATAGTATCTGTCACCGGGACTTTCTTCACTACCCAGAGGGGCGAGCAGAGCATTTTGGTATCCGAATGGACGATGGCGGCGAAAGCCCTGTTGCCCTTGCCTGAAAAATGGCACGGCTTGACCGATCAAGACGAGATCTTTCGCAAGCGCTATCTCGATTTCATAATGAATCCGGAAACGCGCGATCTGTTTTACAAGAAAGCAAAATTCTGGGACGTGACGCGAGCGTTTTTAAAGGAGCGCGGCTTTTTGGAAGTAGAGACGCCGACGCTAGAGGTCACGACCGGCGGCGCCGAAGCCGCTCCGTTCAAGACCCATCACAATGATTACAATCTCGATGTCTTTTTGCGCATTTCCGTCGGCGAACTATGGCAAAAACGCCTGATGGCCGCCGGTTTTCCAAAGACTTTTGAGATCGGTCGGGTCTATAGGAACGAAGGATCGAGCCCGGAGCACGCCCAGGAATTCACGAACATGGAATTTTACTGGTCTTATGCCGATTATCATGATGGCATGAAGCTGGTCATAGATATGTATAGGAAGATCGCTATGGAATGCTTTGGCAAGACGAAATTCACCTATCGCGATTTTACTTTTGATCTTGCTGACGAATGGAAAATGATCGACTATTCCAAAGAGATAGAGAGCCAGACTGGCGTGGACATAAACAAAGCCAGCGAAAAGGAGATGAAGAAAAAACTGGACGATCTAAAGGTCAAGTACGAAGGGGATAATCGGGAGCGCTTGACCGATACCCTATGGAAGCACTGCCGAAAAAGCATCGCTGGACCGGCTTTCGTCGTCAATCATCCTATATTGGTCGCGCCTCTGGCAAAATTGGTCAAGACCGAAGATGACAAGCCGGCGAAAGACAGGCCTTCTCAAACTGTCCAGATGTTCCAACCGATCATCGCCGGCAGTGAGGTCGGCCGCGGATATTCCGAATTGAACGATCCGATAGACCAGGACAACCGCTTCAAGGAACAGGAAAAGCTTTTGAGCTCTGGAGACGATGAGGCCATGATGTCAGATCATGAATTCGTCGAGATGCTAGAGCATGGCATGCCTCCCGCATGCGGCTGGGGTCACGGCGAGCGCCTATTTGCAATATTAGCCAACAAAACCCTGCGTGAGACGCAGATGTTCCCATTGATGAAACCGAGATGATCCTGTCCAAGATCTGAACTTGGAATAAAAATGCCGAGCATTGCTCGGTATTTTTTATCCACAAGTTATCCACCGCTTTATGCTTGCATATAGACGTGTAGGTGGACTAAAATATCCATTAGGTGGGATAAAGTGGTATATGAAAAAAATCATAAAAAGCAAGAAATTATGGAATATCGACCATGCTTTCAGAGCGATTTGATTTTTTCTGGATCATTTTTTTCCGCTGAAATCTATCATGCTGATCGGCGAATACAGGCATACCATCGACGACAAGAACCGTCTTTCGCTTCCGGCGAAATTTCGCAAGGAAATGGGCAAGACGGTCGTCGTCACGCCAGGACTCGATTCCTGTCTCTTTGTGTTCACGACAAAGAGCTGGGAAAAGCTGTCCGGCAGTCTGTCTGTATCCGAGTCGTCCATGCTCTCGGCCGACAAGCGCCAGTTGAACAGATATCTCTTGGGCGGCGCGACCGAAGTTCCGATCGACGGAGCCGGTCGCATGCTCCTTTCAGAGCATCTGCGCGAATGGGGCAAGTTCCGTTCGAAAGTCGTCCTCATCGGCGTGCGCGATCGAGTCGAGATCTGGGACGAAGATCTCTGGAAGGGCTATCGCGACAATGCGGCGAAAAACGCCGAAGCAGTGGCGGAAAAGCTGTCGTCTGTCGGCATGATCTAATCCATGCCAACCGATCGAAAAAGCGTCCATAAAGCGGTTCTTTTAAAAGAAGTAGTCGATGGTTTGTTAAATGCTTCTCGAGATACAGCAATATCCTCCAGTCCTGCGGAACTCGCTTTGCAAGCCGAAAATCAAAGCATTCCGGCAGATGCTATCTTCCTCGGGGTACGCAAATTTTCTGCTGAAAATTCGCTTAAATCATCGGCCGTCGCCTGCGGAGCCCCCTCGAAAGATGTATCTGCAGGAATGCATGATGATCATTCGCTCATCTATCTCGATGGCACGCTCGGAGGGGCTGGGCACGCGCTCGCTATCGCCGAAGCATTGAAAGGCAGATTGACCATAATAGGCCTCGATCGAGACCAACAAGCTATCGAACGAGCGCAGGAAACCTTGAAAGGAAAAGCAGAAAAAATCATCCTTGAAAATGAGGATTTCCGCGATCTCGACAAAGTCCTGGCAAAGCATGGGATAGATAGAGTCGATCGCATTCTGCTTGACCTGGGGCTTTCATCGGACGAGCTGGAGCAGAGAGGTCGTGGGTTTTCCTTTCAAAAAGACGAGCCACTCCTCATGACTTTCGGCGATCCATCTACTTATCCTTTCACTGCAGAGACTATAGTCAATAGTTGGAAGGAAGAAGACATAGCAAACGTGATCTTTGCTTATGGCGAGGAGAGATACGCCAGAAGGATCGCAAAATCTATCGTTCTACATCGCCGAGAAAATCGGATCGAACGTTCCAGCCAGCTCGCGGAGATCATAAAGTCAAGCGTTCCTGCCGTTTATCGCCATGGCAAGATCCATCCGGCTACCAGGACCTTTCAAGCGCTGAGAATAGCAGTCAATGACGAGCTAGCCGCATTGAAACAGGGAATGACAAAGGGCTGGGATGCATTAGGGCAAGGGGGAATGCTAGCGGTCATCTCATTCCATAGTCTAGAAGATAGGATAGTGAAGGAATTTTTTAAAGAAAAAGGAAAGAAGGAAAAAGGGAAAGAAGGAAAGATAGAAAGACAAGGATTCGTTTTAACAAAAAAACCGATCACCGCTTCGCCGCAGGAGACAAGCGAAAACCCTCGATCGAGAAGCGCAAAATTGCGGATCATCGAGAAAACAAAAAATTAAGACTTATAAAATCCATAAACACCATGACCGAAATACTCATAAACAATTTTGAATACATAATAAAGGTGCGCGAGCGCGTCATCATAGGTTTGTGCGCTGTGGCAGTTTGTTTCGTCGTCTGCTATGGATTTTTTATGGAGAAGAGCGCATCTAATACGGCGGCTTTGAAAGCCATGCAATCGACATTGGCGCATCAAAACCAGATCGTCAGCGATCTGTCCAACCAGTACGTTTCCTTGAGCCAAAAAGTGACCATCGATTCAGCCATTGCCCAAGGATTCAAGCCGGCGTCAGTTTCAGCTTTTATAACCGTTCCTGTTACAGCACCGGCGCTCGCAGGTCCGGCTCTGTCTATCAATGCAATCTAAAGCACAATCGCGCATACGCATCGTCCTGGCTTTTGTGCTCCTTGCCGGCCTAGCTATCATAGGTCGGCTGTATTGGCTGCAGATAGTTCAAAATAGCTACTATAAAGAGCGAGCCAACGAGCAATACATAAGTCCGCAAGGCGGCCTGTTCGATCGCGGAACGATATATTTCACCACAAAGAGCGGCATACGCGTGGCCGCGGCTACGATCGAAGACGGATTTTCTCTTGCTATCGATCCGGAAAAGCTCACTGATCCGGCTTCGGTCTTTAAAAAATTGAATGCCATCACGCCCATAGATCAGCAAAAATTCATGGCTTCGGCGGCAAAAAGCGATGATCCGTACGAAGAGATATCCGGCGATCTCGATGCCGATATAGGAGAGAAGATCTCAGAGCTGGATATCGCCGGAGTCATCGTAGCCAAGGATGCATGGAGATATTATCCGACGGCATCTCTCGGAGCGCAGACGGTCGGCATCGTCGGCTATGCTACCAGCTCGCAATTGACCGGCCAATACGGTCTGGAAAAGTTTTACGACTCGACCCTGGCCAGAGACGATGACGACGCCAACGTAAATTTCTTTGCCGAGCTCTTTTCTGACATAAAGAGCACTGTTGTGAACGGGCAG
This sequence comes from uncultured Candidatus Saccharibacteria bacterium, assembly GCA_964565685.1. Taxonomy (GTDB): domain Bacteria; phylum Patescibacteriota; class Minisyncoccia; order Phycocordibacterales; family PALSA-1337; genus JAGWNR01. The sequence continues at coordinate 10,819 of CAZMFR010000002.1, read as the reverse complement.
AGCATCGAGGGCGATGTGGTCACAACTATCGAGCCGTCTGTCGAGGCGTATCTCGATCAAGTTCTCGCCGCCACGAAAAAACAATGGCAGTCAGACCAGATCGGCGGCATCATCATCGATCCGAAGACTGGCGCCATCTACGCCATGGATTCCTTGCCATCATATGATCCGAATGATCGCAATGACGTTTCCGATCCGTCTGTCTTTGCCAATCCGCTCGTGCAGAACGTCTATGAATTGGGCTCTATCATGAAGCCGATGACGATGGCGGCGGCCATAGATACAGGCGCGGTCACGGCTTCTACGACATACGATGACACAGGATGCGTCGTCATCGATAAGAAGAAGATATGCAACTATGATCTAAAAGCTCGCGGCGTCATCCCGATGCAACAGATCTTGAGCCAATCATTGAACGTCGGCTCTGCTTTTCTCGCTTCAACCATGGGCTCATCCACTATGGAAAGATATTTTTTGAGCTATGGTCTGGGCTCGACTACTGGCATTGATCAGCCGAGCGAACAGACTGGGCTGGTAAAAAACATAGAATCGGGTCGCGATGTCAACTATGCCACAGCCGCTTTTGGGCAGGGCATAGCGATCACTCCGATCGAAATGGTTCGTGCGCTCTCAGCCATTGCCAATGGCGGTTATCTGATCACGCCGCACATAGCCAGCGAGATAGATTATGATATCGGCGGATACAAAACGATCGACCCGCCGCCTGGCCCGCGCGTTTTTTCGACTACCACAGCCGCTATAGTGACTGATATGCTGGTCAACGTCGTCGACCAAGTCATGGCTCTGTCCACGCCTGACATCTCAAAGCCCGGCTATTCTGTTGCGGCAAAAACAGGCACTGCCCAGATTGCGGATCCGGTCAATGGGGGGTATTATGCCGATAGGTATCTGCATTCTTTTTTTGGATTTTTCCCGGCACATGACCCGCGTTTTCTCATTTTCCTTTACCAGGTCTATCCAAAGAACGTCCAATATGCTTCGCAGACCCTAGCCGAACCATTCGCTCAGATAGTCGATTACTTGACAGGGTATTACGATATACCGCCAGACAGATAAAAGAAGTCGAAAGCGCTATGCCTGTCGTCTGCCTGCTTACAGACGTGGACAGGAACTGCGAGGAGAAAGTCGGCGCGAGCATTCTTTACTTTAAAAATCTTTAAAAACACATATGAACTTCTTTAAAAAAACTTTAATATACATTTTGACTCTCGAATCTCGCCTTGTATTGAAAAAATACAAGCCGGTCATCATCGCTGTCACCGGTAGCGTCGGCAAGACTTCCACAAAAGACGCGATATTCGACGTTTTGAAACATCCAAAAGAATGTCTCGATAGCAATTCCGGTAGCGATCGCAGCGCTGTTCCATATATACGCAAGAGCGAGAAGAGCTTTAACAGCAAGATAGGCCTGCCGCTGACCATTCTCGGCGTTGGAAATGCTTGGAAAGATCCGCTCGGATGGCTGTCCAATGCTATGCGCGGCCTCGAGCTTATTTTTTTAAAGAACGAATATCCGGATATCCTCATCCTGGAAATCGGCGCCGATCATCCCGGCGATATCAGAAAACTGACGCATTGGTTCCATCCTGACATCGCTGTGATCACGAAAATCGGAGACGTGCCCGTGCATGTCGAGTTTTTCAAATCGCCGGAAGAGGTGAGAAAAGAGAAGCTCTTTTTGGCAAAGGGGGTAAAGGAAGGCGGCACCATAATCCTATATGCCGATGACGAAAAAATGAGGAACTTGAAATTCGAGGGAAGAAAAGTGATGACGTATGGTATAACTGCGGATGCCGCGGTCAAGGGCTCTCAACCGGCTATAATTTACAAGGATGAGAACGGCTATAGAAAACCTAGCGGAATCTCCTTCAAATTAGAATATGCCGGCAATAGCGTGCCGGTTTCTCTGTCTGGCGTTCTGGGCATACAGCATGTCTATCCTATTTTGGCGGCGGTGGCAGTCGGTGTCGTCCAAGGGCTACCCTTGGTAAAGATTGTCCAAGGGCTACCCTTGGACTTCAAACCATCTTGCGCACGCATGAGCATCATAGACGGAGCGAACGATTCCACTATCATAGACGATTCATACAATTCCTCGCCGACTGCTCTGGCTGCGGCTCTGGCTGTTCTGGGCGAGATCGATGGAGCAAAGAGAAAGATCGCCATACTCGGCGATATGATGGAGCTCGGGCGCTATTCAGTCGATGAGCACAAAAAAGCCGGCGCTTTGGCTGCGAAATATCTCGATACTGCGCGCGGCGACCTGTTGATCACTGTTGGTCAAAGGGCAAAGGGCATAATGGAAGGCGCCGTTAATGCCGGCATGAGCGAATCGTCGGTTATCTCCTTTGATTCTTCGACTGAAGCGGCTCCGAAAGTCAAAGACATGTTGAGGGTAGGCGATGCGATCTTGGTCAAGGGTTCGCAATCTCCGCGTATGGAGCGCATCACAAAAGCCGCCATGGCCGATCCATCGCGCGCTCCAGAGCTACTAGTCCGACAAGAAAAAGAGTGGCTTGAAAAACTATAAAGTCGAAAGGAGAAATATAAAATTGAAAGGTCAAAGTGGAAAATGTAAATTATGCTTTTAATCAATAGAATCCATCACCGCTTGCGGTAGGGTGATCTATTGGATATTGATCGAAGGAAACTTTATAGAATAAGGAAAATATGTTAGAGTGATTTTGTCAAAAATCTGTTCGAATTTTGATTTTTGATTCTTCATTTTTGCATCATTTTCGGCCTTATCGTCTAATGGTTAGGACACGGCCTTCTCAAGGCTGTAATCCGGGTTCGACTCCCGGTAAGGTCACAAAGATTCGAGCAAAGCGAGAAGCTTTGTGACCTTAAGCGAGCCACTGCTGGCTCGCGTCCGGGAGGCGAAAGGACTTTCCATGTTTGCGAGGAGCTTTGCTCCGAGCGAACAGGAAAGTCACCTGACGACGTAGTCGTCGACTCCCGGTAAGGTCACAAAGATTCGAGCAAAGCGAGAAGCTTTGTGACCTTAAGCGAGCCACTGCTGGCTCGCGTCCGGGAGGCGAAAGGACTTTCCATGTTTGCGAGGAGCTTTGCTCCGAGCGAACAGGAAAGTCACCTGACGACGTAGTCGTCGACTCCCGGTAAGGTCACATCGGTATTTTAGGTTGATAAATATAGGTTTCACAAATACCAAACAAGGAGTGTTCAGAACTTTGTGTCATGTTATACTTTGTTGTATGAAAAAAGTCTTTAAAATCATTCTGATTATTTTGGTCGTGTTACTTGTCATAGCAATTAGTATCGGGGCATATATTTATTTTCAATATGAATCTTCGATAAATTCTGATAGTAGTCAACTTGAAGCTGATTACAGAAATTACCACGGTTTGCAGATATATTTTAACGAAAAAATTCCAGCGCGTGATTGTATCTATAGTTGTGCACAAGGAAGTTATTCTGAATATAAATCATGTATGCAGAAAAATATGTGCTATGAAATAAATTGAGCGTCGGTAGATATTAGCCTACGCAACTCTCGTGTAGCAAGTATAATGTCGTTTCTTTGTCCCAAGAGTTCGGAAAGCCAGGCGGTAAGGTCACCAATAAAAGCTATATAATTGTAACTTTGTCAAATTTGCATTTTTTTTTGTTTGTTATAGACTATAGGCGTATCCACACGAAAAGGGATCCGAAAGGTGTTTGTGCCTTAGGAGCCCTTTTCTCTTTTATGCCATTCTATGTAGGTTCGAATATTGTAGAGATAATCAAAAGATTCAGCTCCCAAATGTTTATACAGTGATGACGCAAATTTCCTATTTGGAAAAAGTATTTTCTTGAATCTGCTTTTCTTGATCAAATAGTCAACCAACTTCTTGTAATCTCCATCTCCAGAAACAAGGACGATCTTATCGAAATTTTTATTGTCTATTAGATTCTTCATTATCTCGAATACAATGTCCGTGTCGACATTGCCTTTCTTCAGGCTTTTAAGCGCGGGATTATGTTCTTTGAACAAGACTATGAAGCCAGATTTCTGCAGATTGTTGTATAGATCCTGTTCGGCCTCCGACACGTACCCAAGAAAATAATATGCTTCAGAAATATGGTATTTATCTTTAAGGTAAATGCGTAGCTTTTTAAGATCCACTTTCCAATCGTCTTGAGTCGTCCCAAGATGTAGATTTTGACCGTCTATAAAGGCGATATTTGATTCTTTTGTTTTATCCATTGCAATCAATTATACCATGCCACTTTATAATATTTTTTATGATCAATTTCCAACCGTTGACCATGAGGGTCATGAATTATTTATCCCACGTTATACACAATTCAAATTTGTGTTTTTTCCGTGCATGTATACACTTAAGACTAGCACTTGTGGTCTTTCAAGAAAATAATCAAGATTCCCGTTTAGCGCTAACGGGAACATCCTAAACCACCACGAGTGTGGTGGGGTCGATGGAACCTCGATGTGGTACGCGTAGTCAGAGTCACCAAACGCGGTGATTCGGCAAAACGGTCTAGGGGTTTTCCGAGTAATGACGTCTTAACTGTCGTCATGAATCCGTCAGAGTCCAAATTGTGTTTAAGCTCGAACTCGAAAAGGGCGGAGACACAAAGATTAAGCGAAAGCTGAAGTCGGGACCTGATAAGGATAAAGGAAGGTCGCATGTGTCGTGCATTACTCCCCAGCAAGTGCAGGGGAGTTTTTTTATTTCATTAATATCTGAAACATCATTATAGATTATAAAAAAGACCGCAACGACTATCCGTTGCGGCTGAGTTCTGGAAAATGTGAAGCAAGAGCTTGAACGATCTTGTTTCCATGCTTCAAAATAATCCTCTGCGTTATTGGAGAACCGTAATCCAATATTTTGACCCCATGATCAACGCAGAAATTATCTGTTTCCGAAAAGTGGTGTCCATCGTTCATGGCCTCACCACCAGTTGCATCGTAAATATTGCGCCAAAATGGTCTGTAATCGCAATTCAGTTTCTGTCCTCTCTTTTGGAGATTTACGATTCCCAAGAAAGAGAAATACGTTGTTTGAAGGAATTGGTGTTTGGTTTTCCGGTAAAACCTATATTCTTTCCAATTGTCCAATAACCCCTTGAACAAGCACCAAGTTGGGCTCCACCAGACTTCATATTCCCATGTTTCTTTGCGAAATGTTTCCCTCCAGTTACGAACCAGTGTTTCGATGCCGGCTTTCAAGTGGATCCTCGGCAACTTAACAGCCAAACTCGGAATGAATGAAAACAGCAATACAAATCTGCTTGTGCCTTTATGAACCTGCACAATGGGTTTTTTGGATTTTTGAACCATATATCACCTCGTGGTTAGTGGGTTACAATCTGTAACCATATACTAAACAAATTCATTAATTTGTCAAGGGTGTGGCCGCGCCAAGCAGTACGCGATCGCGGAACATACTCGGGATGGGGGATGATAGTATATACGGAGTCTTTATCCATATCTCAAGCAGATTCAACGGCATGCCGACTGAATCGGTAGAAGCCGTTTGGGACGGAAACACCATTGCCTCATCCATTTGCAGATTTCCTGATGAAAAGTGGCGCCAAGCCATCTATTCTCGCATTCATCGCAACAATACGGAAATCATACTCCATATCGTCCTTGTCTATTGGCATGGTGCCGCAATGGTCGTATATCGTCCAAAACCGGCTCTAAACTTCAACTTCGAAATCGACTCATTCGCTGTCGGTGAGATGTAACCAAGGAAAAATCGACGTGCTCTCTGAAATATGTGAGCACGTTTTTTAATCAATAGAATTCCTCACCGCTTGCGGTGGGGTGATTCATTATAAAAAACGCGCAATCATTGCTGATTGCGCGATCGGGAGAGACGTTTTACCATTGATGCTTTTACCGTTGATATATGGCGACTGCGATCAGAGCAAGGGCCAATATGATGCCGGCATAAAACACAACGTATGCAATCAGCCGATTTTCTTCGATGACCCGGAGCTCGTATTCGCCGCGAGATATCCTGTCGGCGAGCATTCGGACACCGTCGCCTGTGAGCGATTCATCGTCTCTCAATGAATCGATTGAGGCCTTCGTGAAAGCATGATCCTCCTTGTTCTGCCAAAGCCAGATGCGGCCTATGACGATGAGCAGTAGAGCGACGATGCAACTGAGGATGAATAGCATGACGTGATCCTTTGGTTTGATTTTTTAAAGAACTCTTATGTATGCTTTATATCAAGAGGCATGGGATATGTCAAAGAAAAAAGCCGGATCGTCATGACCCGGCTTGGTGAAATCTGCTGATCTCGATGATTCAACAGGGGACTGCGACGACCCGGCCGGACGGGCTGAAGTTCCACTTGAAGCGACGACCGATCGGCCGTTTTTGCTTTCCTGTTTGGCCGCGCAACCGAACGCGCTCGCCGACCCTCGCGCCGATGGTCCTCATGTTTCCCATGGCGTTGCTTCCAATCTTGGCATTATAGATCTCCAATAGCCGTTCCTCGGTCATTTCGATGATCTTTGGTTTGGTGCGGAGGAATCCTAAACCGCCCGGCACCGAACACTGGACATGCCATTTGCCCGGGGTTTCCGATCGGTCAAATACATGGAATGTAGCGTTATGTTCGCACAGACGCAGTCCCGGTTTGATTATGCCATCATTTTTATCATTCATGATTTTTATTGAATCAGTTGTTATTCATTTGTTTGTTTGCCGCACACTCGTATGTACGGCAACCGAAAGAACTACAGACGGTTACTGTAACACATGTGCTGATAATTGTCTACTTATTTTTTATAAATTTTCCCGCGTCGCCGAACGGGATGATAATGGAACGAATCGCTAAGCCGGCGTCTGATTCCTTAATCCGCCAAAAGATGCTAAAGTAGTTCCTCAATGTCAAAAAACGCAAAATTCGCAAAGCCGGACTTTTCCGGCGAAACGATCGTCCGCTTCGAAGACGTATCGTTCGAATTCGGCCACAACAAGCCGATACTGGACGAGGTTTCCTTTAACGTGCATCGTGGGACGAAAATAACCCTGATGGGTCAGAATGGCGCGGGCAAGAGCACGATATTCGGTCTCATCCTCGGCGCCGCTGACGTCGGCCACAAGGAGGAAAGTCACAAGAGCGAAGGATACAAGCCGGAATCAGGAGAAATATATATAACGAACAACGCGACCATTGCCACAGCCCGCCAAGTAATTCCGCGCGGTGACCTCGGACTGACTGTCCGCGATTTCTTTCAAAAATGTTTCAAGGAAAAGCAGTACGACATAGACCCGCGCATAGACGCGATCCTTGCCGTGGTCAATCTGCATACGCACAAGACAGAAGAAGACGTCAAAGACCGTTTGATCAAGGATTTTTCGGGCGGCCAACAGGCGCGGCTCCTGCTTGCCTCGGCTTTGATCCAAGACCCTGACATCCTTCTCCTCGACGAGCCGACGAACAATCTAGACAAAGCAGGCATCGAGCATCTGACCAAATTCCTGATCGATTACAAGAAAACCTGTCTGGTCATCTCCCATGATGCCGACTTCTTGAACTCCTTTACCCATGGTGTCCTATATCTAGACGTTCATACCCGAAAAGTCGAGCAATATGTCGGCGATTACAAGGATGTGGTCGAACAAATCTCCGCTCGCATAGAAAAAGAGAACATGGCTAATGCCCGCCGTGCGAAGGAAATATTGGCGAACAAGGAGCAAGCGAACGCTTTTGCCATGAAGGGCGGTCAGATGCGCCTCGTGGCAAAACGCATGCGCGAGAAGGCAGAAGAATTGGAAGAAGAGATGGTGGACGTGCGCAAAGAGGACAAGACGATCAAGCAGTTCAAGATCCCTGCCCAGATGGACATAATCGGCGATCCTTCGTCGCGAAGCTCCTCAGGACATGGCTGCATCATCTCGATCAAGTCGTATGGGATGATAAGCCCGAAGACGCACAAACCGGTCAAGCGCACCTGCGATATCCACCTTCGCCGCAAGACGCACATGATCATTTCGGGGCCGAATGGGGTGGGGAAGTCGACGCTATTGGAATCGATCATGAGAGCGCATTCGAAGGATGTGCCTCTTCAGGGCACGCCGTCATCGCCTGCGGAACTCGCTTCGCGAAATCGTACTTCGCCTTCGGGCATATCATCGCAAGATAGACAGCCCTCGGCTCAAACGATTTCAGCTCGCTCGGGCAGT
>CAZMFR010000002.1:0-2527 GCA_964565685.1 uncultured Candidatus Saccharibacteria bacterium | reverse complement strand
ATCATCGCAAGATAGACAGCCCTCGGCTCAAACGATTTCAGCTCGCTCGGGCAGTCCTCGGGCTGTCGAAAACTCTGTTTTATCCGATGCTTCCGACATAATGATCGCTGATGGCGTCCGTGTCGGCTATTACCGCCAGGATTTTTCGATGATGGATTTCAACGATACGGTCTACGAGTCTCTGGAAAAGATCGTTCGTTCTGTCGAAGGCCGCCTCATCGAGACGGAATTGCGCGCTGTGGCGGCGAACTTCCTCATCGGCGCCGATGCGATCCATACGCGCATCGGATCTCTGTCGGAAGGACAGAAAGGTCTCGTGGCATTCGCTCGTCTTGTCCTCCTTCGGCCTGGACTTTTGATTTTGGACGAGCCGACCAATCATATCAATTTCCGCCACTTGCCTGTGATCGCCCGCGCTCTCGACGCCTACGAAGGCGCCATGATCCTAGTCTCGCACGTGCCGGAATTCGTCAAGCAGATCCGCATAGACGAGACGTTGGAGATGAAATAAGTACAAGGTGCTACCTTGTATGAGAAATAATTTTTTAAGAAAAAACAGCCCGCATCTCTGTGGGCTGTCGTGATTTTGACGGCGGGATCTTTCACGCCATGATCACTTGGTTTTGAACCAAGCGTTGGTAATATTCGTTCGATTCGAGGAGTTCCTTGTGGGAACCTTGACCGACTATCTTGCCCTCGTTGAAAACGAAGATCTTGTCGGCATCCATCACTGTCGCCAGTCGGTGGGCGATGATGATCGTCGTCTTTCCAACCGACGCTTCGTTTATGCTCTCGCGTATCCGCGACTCGTTCTCCGTATCGAGACTAGATGTTGCCTCGTCAAAGATGAGTATCGCAGGATTCTTGATGAGCGCTCTGGCTATGCCGACGCGTTGGCGCTGGCCGCCGGAGAGCTTGACGCCGCGTTCGCCGATCATCGTTTCCCAGCCGTTCTCCAATCTGTCTGAAAATTCTGAGATGCGCGACAATTTGGCGACATGATCGAGCTCTTCGGTCGTGACTTTCTCGGCCGACCCATTCATGCCGAAGGTGACATTGTAGCGCATAGTGCCGTCGAACAAAGCGACGTCCTGCGGAACAAGGCCGACATTCTTGCGGAGCTCTCGAAAGTCGAGCATCCGGATGTCGATGCCATCTACGAGCACATGTCCGCTCTGCGGGTCGAATGCCCGGAGGATCAGCCCAACCAATGTGGATTTTCCTGCTCCCGATCCGCCGACAAACGCGTGACGCTTGCCTTCATCGAGAATGAACGATACATCCTTCAGTGCCGGGATCTCCGCGGATCCAGTCGCTTCCGTGTTATCTTCATCATCATCGTTTAGCATTTCTTTGTCGGAACGCGAACGATAGGTGAAGCTGACATGCCAGAATTCGATGCGCCCTTGCAGGTGCTCGATCGGAACAGGATTGAGGGGCATCATGATATCCGGCTCGTAGTCTAGAAACCGGAAGTATTTTACCGTCGGGCCGATGTTCTTGGCCAGATTGCGCTGTATGTGGCTGATATTCGTGAGTGTTCCCAAGGCGGACATAATCCACCACGAGGCGGTCACGAACATGCCAGTGGTCATTTTGCCGTTGAAGGCGAGATAACCGCTGACTGCCATGCAGGACGCTTGGAAGAGCCATATCATCCATTGACCGACGTAGAACCAATTTACGTATGCGATCCACATCGGGACGCCTTCTGCGCCCTGCTTTGCATTCTCTGCATCGCATTCCGTCTTGACCCTTTCTTCTTGGGCGTTGATGTATATGACGTCGGCGTTGGCGATGACCTCGCCGTGTTTTTTCCCGATCTGATTTGACAGAGTGTCCAGCGCACGGATGCGGGGGACAAACCTGCTGTTGTAATAGACGGTGTAGCCGGCGAAGATTGCGATTGCCACGAGCGCGCATATGCCTACTTGCCACGCATTCCAGAGCAGAAGGGCTGTCGGCAGTAGAATAGTGAGCAATGTCGGTATGAGCTCGTAGACTCCCTGGTATACTATCCCGCTGACCGCGGCTTCGCCTTTGGAAATGACGCTTCTCTTGATCACAGAGTGACCGAGATGGTGCTGTCCCATCGAGATGCTGAAGAATTTTTGCATCGAGATCCGCGACATGTGCCGCGAAAGCTCGTATTCGAGATTTTTGATCTCGAACGATTCTTTTGACCAAAAGATGACAGCGCGACCGAGTGCCAATCCGAGCCACGTGATGATCGCTATTATAAAGAGGTGCTTGTCACTAGTTGTCACAGCTGTGACTATGCGCCCCAAGAGAATAGGCATTATAGACGCGACCGATTGCCACACCAGCATGAGTGCAAGACTGGTGAGGATGTAACGATGGTATGGGGAACAGAGCGCCCATACGCGCTTCAATGGTATTAATTTTTTCACAAATCTCCCTCCAATTCAAAGAACTGTTGATTTTTGTTGTTTTTCAACCATGCACACGCATGAAACTAGCAACCTTTGAAGTAGGACAGTTAGAATTAATCATTAGCCACAATTAA
>CAZMFR010000001.1:0-126418 GCA_964565685.1 uncultured Candidatus Saccharibacteria bacterium | reverse complement strand
ATCTGCATACACCTATCCAACAAAGGACATTGTGCGACTATTTTTACCCTTCCACCCGTATCATCTTGTTCGCTAACGCTAGTTTGCTCTTAAGGCATGTTAGGAACTCTCGCTTCTCTACAGTCGTCCATTCCCGAAGGACATAGGCGGCATAATCCTTGAGGTCGATTTTCTTTGTCGGCGTAGCCGCCGCTTTCGTCCCGAAGAAATTTTTCTGGAATTTGTTGACCCGCGTGATTTCATCCTCAAATTTCTGCCTCATGTGCATTTCGGATAAGTCAAGTTTGTCGATGATTAATATCAGCTGTTCAATCAGATGGTCTTCCCGTATATATCCGCAAAGACAATCCTTTACCTTCGATTTCGTGCAACCATAGTATACATACCTGTGAGTATTGCCATTCTTCTGCTCTTTGATCCTCTCTGCTCTAGCCGTAAAACCAAAGAAGTGTTTTCCGGTTCACGATGGCAATTTGCGGCATTATGGTATGAGCCATCGTTTGCCTAAAAATGAATTAACTAAAGCGGGAATCGAGTTTGTTCCTCTTGAAGAGGGTCAGATAGTTGATTTTTAATTCATGTTAATCATAATGTAATCACGGTTCCCACTTCCTCCCAGACGGCGCACAAAATTTTCTTTTTTGAAAAAATCGGCAGATATGGTAAGCTGTTTTATGTATGCGCTCGTAGTTCAGCTGGCTAGAACGCTCCCCTGTCACGGGAGAGGTCGTGGGTTCAAGTCCCATCGAGCGCGCCGCCGATGTAGCTCAGTTGGTAGAGCACGCCATTGGTAATGGCGAGGTCTCCGGTTCAATCCCGGACGTCGGCTCCAATGTAGATTTTGGCCTGATTTATGATAGTATTGATGCGTCGCCAACAGGAAAAACGCCACCTTAGCTCAGTTGGTAGAGCACAGCTTTCGTAAAGCTGGGGTCCTCGGTTCGATCCCGAGAGGTGGCTCCAAATAGTTTTTGCTTGACAAGAAAAGGGCAGTTTGCTAGGATTCTCCGCTAGATGATCGGTGTGAGGAAAAGCGTCGAGGTCGAAAGACCTTTATCGACGAAGCGCCCTCCTAAGGGGTTCAGTCAAAAAAAAGACGCTGCTTCGACACCTTATGGGTGACGACAAGAGCAGGCATGCCCGATTCAGGATACGCGGGTAACCTATCTTGGGCACTCGCACCGATCATCTGTTCTTTAATTGAAAATAAGTTTCATATTTTCGGCCGCTCCATTTGCTTGGCAGTGGGTGTTGCGTCCGACGAGGACTTCGTGCTTTGCGCGGGGTCCTCTTTTTTGAGTGTCATTATTTATAATCTATATCGGCGTCATGATCAGGTCGGGATCAAATTTCTCGAGCACAAGTTTCTATGCTATCTTTAACCATATGAACAAAGAACAGATGCTAGCGCGTATTTCCGAAATAGAGAATGCGATGAATGACGCGGATTTTTGGCTTGACAAGAACAAAGCGCAAACGATGGTCAAAGAATTGCAGGATCTGAAGGCCGAAGCAGAGTCCGGCGGTCCTCATGCGAAATATGACAAAGGCGATGCCATCATGACGATATTTTCCGGCGCAGGCGGCGATGACGCGGAGGACTTCTCCGCCATGCTTTATAGGATGTATCAGAGATATGCAGGCAGTCACGGGTTGGATTGGAAAGTCATACATGAGAACGAGAATAATCACGGGGGATTTAGAAACGTGACAGTCGAGATAGGGGGCAAGGGCGTCTATGGGCTTCTCAAAAATGAGAGCGGCGTGCATCGGCTCGTCCGCATATCGCCATTCAACGCCGCCAAGAAGCGTCAGACCTCCTTTTGCATGGTAGAAGTCATACCGAAATTCGAAGCGACGAACAGCGCGGACATAAAGATCGAGGAAAAAGATCTAGATGTCTCTATCGCGAAATCAGGCGGTCCCGGCGGACAGAACGTCAACAAAAGGGAGACAGCCGTGCGCATAGTCCACAAGCCATCCGGCATCTCTGTGCATGTCACCAGCGAGCGCTCGCAAGCGCAGAATAAGGAGAAAGCCATCGACATCATCCGTGCAAAGCTCTACAAACAGATGGAAGACGAGCGCATCGCGCGAGAAAAGGGCATGTATGTCTCAAAGACAACATCTATCGACTGGGGCAACCAGATACGCTCATATGTCTTGCACCCTTATAAAATGGTCAAGGATCACAGAACAAATGTCGAAACTACGCAAATAGACAAAGTCCTCGAAGGTGATCTGGAGATTTTTTTGGAAGCGGAAAAAGGATTATAGCCGTAGGTCCCGTGTTTCTGTCATGGATGCCGTTTTTTTACATTCGGAATATTGGATTCGATTCGAATCCAATGTAAAAGGTTGAATTTTGCAGCTGGCAGAGTATCGAAAGACTGCGCGCGGCAAGGATGATAACGAAGAAAATATTCGAGATTATCTTGGACAACTTGTCGAAATAGGGATCTTAAGGAGGAAGCGTGAAAGATTCGTCCTTAAACCAGGCCTATTTAAAGCTATCAAAGCCAACCAATAGCCGTCCTTATTAAACCAAAGCCGGGACACTGCCGGCTTTTTTGTGATATAATTCCAGTATGGTTCAAGTAGAAAAAAATGAAATAAAACGTGACGGCATAAAGATCGGCTACATTGACGGCGATCATATTTTTGACCGTAACGGCAAGAAGCTGGCATATTTTTCCTCAGATGAGGTTCTCGATGAGAGCGGCAAAAGAGTCGCTCATATAGAAGGGGAATACGTCTATTTTTCAAAGAGCAATACAAAGGTCCGCATCGAAGACAACAATAAACTCGTCGCAGGTGTTGTATCTGATGCGTGCCGCGCGGCGATACGGCTGATGCTCGCTTGAGATATCGATCGAAAAATATAAAACGCCGCCGTCTCCCTCAGAAAATCGCAACGTTTATCGCAGGGAAAAGGCGGCGGTGTTATACTTAAAAACATATGATCTACTATGACAAAGTCACAAAAATATATCCTGACGGATCGACAGCGCTCGACAACGTGTCGTTTGGCGTGGAGCCAAAGGAATTCGTCACTATAGTCGGTCATAGCGGCGCAGGCAAGACGACACTGATGAAGATGCTCATAGCGGAGGATCATCCTACGTCTGGCGTAGTTTTTTTTGAATCGGCGAATATTCACAAGATGAAGAAACGAGATATGACTCGTTATCGCCGCCGTATCGGCATGGTATTCCAGGACTATCGCCTCATTCGTAACAAGACTGCATACGAAAATATCGCTTTTGCCATGGAGGCGGCCGGACGTACTGCCAGCGAGGTCGCCGCAGACGTGCCGCATGTTCTCGAATTAGTCGATCTCGCCGACAAGATGTGGAATTTCCCGCATCAGCTCTCTGGCGGAGAACGGCAACGCGTAGCCATAGCGCGAGCCATCGTCAACCAGCCGGATATCATTGTTGCCGACGAGCCGACGGGCAATCTGGATCCTGAAAACACCTTTGAGATCATCCGCATACTTCAAAAGATAAACGAGCTCGGCACGACGGTCTTCCTGACTACGCACAACAAAGGCGTTGTCGATGCCGTTGGTGGGCGAGTCATAACCATGGAAAAGGGCAAGGTAGTGAGAGACGACAAGAGCGGAAAATATATCCTATAATAACCTTATGTTCATCAACCTCAAACGCATAATAAAAACCGGTTTCGTCAATTTCTGGCGCAATGGTTTTTTGTCGTTTTCAGCCATCATCGTGCTCACCCTATGTCTCGTTTCTTTTGGAGCCATCATGTTCGCCGATGTCTTTGGACATGCGATGGTCGATCAGGTAAAAGACAAGATAGACATCACTGTCTACTTCAACCAGGGCGCCGCCGAATCGGACATACTTGCCCTGCAACAGACCGTCGACAAGCTTCCAGAAGTCGCTTCGACGACCTATATCTCTAGTGACGAGGCCTTGGCGAATTTTCAGAACAAGTGGCAGAACAATTCTCTCATCCTGCAAAGCATAGACGAAATAAATGAGAATCCGTTTCCGGCGGCAATGACAATAAAGGCGAAAGAACCGTCCGAGTATTCGAGCATATCGGATTTTTTGAGCAGCTCTGCTGCCATGACCGCTTCCGGGACGCCTCTCGTCGATAGCGTCAATTATGGCGAAAATCAAGTGATCATAGATAGGTTGGGTCGTCTCATACCTGATGTAGAGGGTGCAGGTCTCGGATTGGCGATTTTGTTGGTGATCGTCGCTGTCATAGTCACTTTTAATACCATACGGCTCATCATATACACCTCTCGCGACGAGATTTCTGTCATGCGGCTTGTCGGCGCTTCGAACACCTATGTCCGAGGACCATTTGTCGTTTCCGGGATAATGTGCGGGATCATTTCTGGTCTCCTGACTCTGCTCATATTGGCTGGACTTGTTTTTTGGAGCGGTGCTCTCATCGCTCATATCGCCGGAGCGACTGTTGCCTCCGATCTTTCTTCGGTAGTTTCCATATTCTCGGCTTACTTCATCTCTAATTTCGGCGAAATATTTACCATAATCATGTCGGCAGGGATAATCCTCGGAGCGATCTCCAGCTATCTTGCCGTGAGGAGATATTTAAAGGTATAATAATCGGTAATGAAGATTGTCTTTAAAAAAGGGGATCATGATTTCCTGACGTTGAATGTGGAAAGAGCATTTTCATATGCTCTCATCATCGTCATCTGTTTCCTTGTCATCAATTTTGCTAGAGCCACAGCGCCGAATCCTGGCCACAATTTCACCGATGTCGGCGGCGGAGTGAACCAGGGTGATATACTTTTCGGCACGACGACCGATCTCTTGGCCGCTCTGCCAAAGAGCACCACAGCGACCAATTATCTATCAAACACCGGTACGAATAATGATCCTGCGTGGTCGCAGATCAATCTGGCGAACGGAGTCACAGGCAACTTGCCTGTGACCAATCTGAATAGCGGTACTGGCGCTACGACAAATACTTTTTGGCAAGGGGATGGCACATGGTCGGCAGTAAACATAGGCACAGCCGATGTTACCGGCACTCTGCCAGTCAGCAATGGCGGGACAGGTCAAACTAATTTTCAATCTAACGCCATATTGCTCGGCAATGGCACCAGCGCATTTGCCACAACGAGCGCTGGTAGCAACAGCCAGGTGCTGGCCCTGGTCAACGGTGTTCCGACATGGGTTGCCACTACCACGCTGGCCAACATATCAGGCACGCTTGCTGCTAGCAACGGTGGCACGGGTTTGAGCACTCTTGGCGGAACGAATACTCTGCTGTATACGACTGCGGCTAACTCCCTTTCATCCATCGCCACCGTGAACAATGGCGTGTTCATCACTTCATCTGCTGGCGCGCCGTCGGCTTCCACATCTCTTCCATCTGCCGTACAGGGTAACATCACGACAGTCGGCACCATCACGACAGGAACATGGAATGCTACGGATGTTGCTCTCGGCGCAGGGGGTACGAATGCCACTCTGACCGCTGTGGACGGTGGAATCGTCTATTCAAATAATTCTGCTATGGCTATCAGCGCTGCAGGTTCATCTGGACAGATATTACAATCCGCAGGTGCGGCTACGCCGGTATGGTCGACAGCAACATATCCAGCTACTGCCGGAACGGCAGGGAACATATTGAGGTCGAATGGAACGAATTTTCTATCGACGACCATATCGAAGCAAGCTTTTACTTCTAATACCAATACATGTACGGATGTGACAAGCGGCACCGCCAAAATGATGGGCTTTGGTACGACATATACTACCCAAGCGGCAAACAGCACTGCGGGAACCGTTCTTGTAACTCTTGATTTTCAAGTTGCGACCCCAGCTACGGTCAGTCTAAACTCGCAATGGAAATTATATTATGGGACAGGAACAGCGCCGTCCTGTAACGGTACTGCATCTGGTACTGCTTTAGGTAATATATACAAACTCAGTACAGTCGCAGCTACTGCTGGTTCTTCGACTCAGAGCGTTACGGCAGTCGTCACCGGTGTTACTGCTGCTACTGCCTACTGGTTTGATTTACAAGTCACGGACAGCAATGCTACCGGCTGGATATATTCTCTTCCACAGCTTTCAGCGACCGAACTTTAATCGCATACTTTCTCATGAAAAAATCTATCGAGATAAAGGCAACCCATGTTATAGCCACCATGTCTTTAATAGGTCTTTTATCTTTAGGAGGGTCTATATCGAGATATCCTTTTATCGTCCACGCTGATACATCTGCCCAGGACGAGTCGGCTTCATCGACCTATCAACTGCTTGATAAATATAGTTTTGGACAAGACAGAGAAGCGGACGTCTCTGTAATTCCTCAATTCAAAGATGGCAGTACGAATATCATCTTTTATAGGGATGATGGCGGCGGGGATTTCGAATATTTCGGCGAATCTAATGATGGTCCATATGTAGAAAATCCATCATTTGCCAATTATCCAGGAGTCATTGGTACGACGATCGGCGACTACGTAGCGGTAGAGTTCTATAATGATGGAGATCAATTCACTTGTGCCGCTCTTTCTTTGTCCAATTGCCTCGCTGACTCGCACTTCATCAGTCAAACTCCTTTCGAGATAACCGATGATTCTGTTCCAGATTCTTCTGTATTTCCGGCTGTTGACATAGCCACTACGACCATATCCAACTTGCCTCAATTGCTCGACGCATTGTCCTCATCATCGCCTGCGACTTCTACTTCAATTATTTCTGCGACGACAGCTTCATCGACAGATGCCTCATCCACGGATGCCACTTCAACTGCTCTATCAGATTCAGAAGCCATACAGATGATCGATTCTGCCCTGGCTTCTAGCACAGCTACAGCCACATCTTCTGCTTCTTCCACTGACTCTGTTGATTCGTCTGATGTTTCAGCGACGTCTTCTTCTGTCATGGCATCTACGACCATAGCCAACTTGCCACAGCTGTTAGACGCGTTAGCTTCATCGTCTCCGACCACAACACCAACTACTGATACTTTTTCAACCTCATCGAATATGGACACATCGTCATCAACTCTGCCTGATTCCTATGCTGTACAGCTCATAGATTCAGCTCTTGCTTCAAGCACTGCTACGGACACGGTACAATAAAAATCACCATGCCTTCTTTTCTCAAAAAGTCCTTTGTGCACTTGAGCGTCGCTATCGGCTACGCTTTTGTGTTTCTGATTCTCTATCAATTCGCATACGCGAGCTTTATTTGGACAGATCAATCAATCAGTGGCTTTTGGGTGTCGATCACCTCTTCCTCCGACGGAACAAAACTGGCTGCTGTGATCAATGGCGGAGATATATGGACATCCACAACCTCCGGTGCCACATGGACAGACCAAACAGCGGCAGGGAGCAGAAGCTGGCGATCGATCACTTCTTCCTCCGACGGCACTAAATTGGCGGCAGTAGCTGATAGCGGCGGAGATATATGGACATCCACAACCTCCGGTGCCACATGGACAGACCAAACAGCGGCAGGGAGCAGAAGCTGGAAATCAATCACTTCTTCCTCCGACGGCACTAAATTGGCGGCGGTAGTTTTGGGCGGCGACATATGGACATCCACAACCTCTGGCGCCACATGGACGGACGAAACTGCGGCAGGAAGTCAAAATTGGTATTCCATCACTTCCTCCTCCGACGGCACTAAATTGGCGGCCGTGATCAATGGCGGAGATATATGGACATCTGTAGACTCCGGCGCCACATGGACAGACCAAACCGCGGCAGGGAGCGGATATCGGTACTCTATCACTTCCTCCTCCGACGGAACAAAGCTGGCTGCCGTGATCAATGGCGGAGATATATGGACATCCACAAACTCCGGCGCCACATGGACAGACCAAACAGCGGCAGGAAGCAGAAATTGGCAGTGGATCACTTCTTCCTCCGACGGAACAAAACTTGCGGCAACTGTCGGAAGCGGTGATATATGGACATCTGCAAACTCCGGCGCCACATGGACGGACGAAACTGCGGCAGGAAGTCAAAATTGGTATTCCATCACTTCTTCCTCCGACGGCACAAAGCTGGCTGCCGCGCCTATAAATGCAGATATATGGACAGCAATGCTTCCATCCGTTCCTTCCGTTACCACTTCTTCTGTTTCATCGGTCTCATATACTACTGCTACTCTCAATGGTTCCATCACCAATAATGGCGGCTATGATGCCAGTCAAAGCGGATTCGCATACAGTACTGACCCAAATCTTGTTACGGGTGTTTCTACTTCGACTCTCGGAGCCGAGACGGGCGACGCATCATTTTCTCAGAACTTGACCGGTCTTACACCAGGTACGGCTTATTATTTCAGAGCATATGCCACCAATTCTATTGGCACAGGTTTTGGAAGCATCGTCTCATTCAATGCGTCGCCTATCGCCGGCACGCTCTCATGCTCTATAGCGACAAGCTGTTCGTCTGGGGCGATCATATATAGAATGGCATCTACTTCGAATTCGCATGCCGAATTGCCCAGTCAATCCCATTATTCCAATCTCGTATGTTGTACCGGCGTGACCGGTCTCTCTAATTCATGTTCTGGTACATATACTACAGTGCTCGTGCTCGCTTCGACGACGAATTCCCATTCGGGTGAATACGGCGTATCTTCATACCCCAACAATGCTTGCATAAGCGTGCCTTCCGGAGGAACCGTTTCAGCAGGGTACACTTCATCTGGTACGTGCACTGCGGCTGGCTATGATACGACTCTCGGATCGATGATTTCCTCTAATAATTCCCATGTCGGAAGTCCGAATGACTATCCGATAAAGATATGTGCGTCGGCGACCGGTTCATCGATCACATTCACAACAGACAGCCCGACAGAATCATTCGGTACGGTAACCCCAGGCAATCTGTATGCTACATCCAGCATTCTGAGCGCGGCAACGACAAATACAGACGGCTTCAATATAACTATTAAACGTTCAAATGCTACAGACACTATGTCTTCCGGGTCGTTCTATATTCCTGACAAGACTGATTGGGTAGCGCCATTATCGACGACTACTGCGGGTAACGCCACGGCATCGACGACGCAATTAAATACTCTCCAATTTCGCATTAATTTGACTGGCACTGACTCACCGGATTATTCTTCTGCTTGGTGGGGAATAAATGACACTACCAATGCTGTATTTGCCGGTATCTCTTCTACCACGCAGATGATAATCGATCGTTCGACTGCGGCTGCCGCGACTACTACTATGAAAGTCCTTTATTATCTGGACGTGCCGATAAGCCAGCAAAGTGCGTCTTATAGCGGAACTTTGACTTATACGATTACCGCAAATATTTGATAGATGCCTTGTTTATGCGGTAGTTATCCACATTAATCATAATGTTTTGCCGTCAATTTTTTGTTACACTAGAAAGAAGCGAAGTGGAATTATAATTATAATACAAATTTAATCAACAAATGAAACAATTTTTTAGCCAATTTAATATTCGTAACAATAGAGATGAAGCAAAAAAGGCGATCATGGCTACAGTTGTTGCGATGGGCGTTTCGTGGGGGATCTTTGCTTTTGCCCAAGCAGTGACGCTATCTGTGACTGTCGCTACGGCGATAACATTCACAACCAGTAGCACTGGTTTTGCCACTAGCACAGGTACGATCACTCCCGGCACTCCTCTGTATGCGACGACTACTCTAGCAGTGACTACCAACGACAGCAGCGGATGGGGCGTCACTTTGGCTGGTTCAAATGCAGGAACATCAACCGTCTACAATCTCCAAAGCGGTTCAAATTCTATTCCTGACCAAACACAGTGGGTTCCTGGTGGAGCGACCACCACTCCTGGAAACGCCACCACTACCGCTAATTTTGTGAATTCCGGTAACGTACTCGCATTTCGCGTCATGAGCGCATCTAGCACAAATGGTACGGCTTTTCTTGCTCCGTCATGGTGGGGCGCGAACGATGCAGCTGCCGCTATGTGGGCTGGCATAGCTAGTTCCTCGCCTCTGCGTCAAATCGGCAGTGCAGGAACCGGTTCTTATAGCTCGAGCACTCACTATAACACTGTGCAATACTACCTATCTGTAGCTAATACTCAGCCAACAGGCACCTATCAGGCACCTATAACATATACCGCAACTGGAATTTAATAGATTCCTGGAATTTGCTGGATCCATTGATAAATAGCCGTATATGGGATATCATGTCCGTGTTCTATCTTGTTTAAGGCATAATATACAGAATATGAATATAAAATCGAAATACTTGAAACATTGCATCGCTTATCTAGCGGCTGTCTCTTTTGGTCTCGCGCTTATTTTGTCTCCAATCGTTTCGAAGGCCGACACAGGATTGACAGTCCAACCGGTCAAGGTCTTGTATACGATCAATCCAGGTCAGACTGTTACGGGCACTATAACTTTGACCAATGCAGGCAGTTCGCAAGCTCTTGTGACGCCGACTGTTCAGGATTTCGTGCCTCTGGCTAATTCGACCAACATCTCGTTCGTCGGCAAGGCGCCCGGGGTCACATCCGTTGAGGATTGGGTTGGTTTGACTGTGCCTCCCCAAGGATTTGAACTGAATATCAATGAGACTAGGCAGATCAATTTTACTATCACTGCACCAAAGGACGCCGAACCAGGAAGCCATTTCGGAGTCATATTATTCAGGGCTACTGATGCCTCGAATGCTAGCCAAGCATTGAAAGTCGGCACTCAGGTAGGCGTTCTCGTGCTCGTCACTATACCAGGCAATCATTTGGAACAGGGCAAGATAGGATCTTTCAAGACAGCCGGATTCGTACAAAAAGGTCCGATATCTTTTGACCTCTTGTTCGAAAACACAGGCACGGCATATTTTCAACCTCAAGGTACGGTAACCATAAAGAATATCTTTGGCAGAGTAGTAGGTACAGCTCCTGTCAATGGTCAGATCGTCCTTCCTACAGGAAGTCGAGATATCAACATTAGTTGGCCTGCAAATTTTCTCTTGGGTCCTTATACTGCCAGCGTTTCTGTATATAACAGCGGCGGAGACTTGATTGGGACCGCTAATGCCAGATTTTTTGCTCTGCCTATCTGGTATATCGTGTCAGCCATCATCGTACTCATCGCGCTATACTTGATATTCGTCTTTTTGAAGAAGAAGGTCAATTTCTCCGTCTCCTTAAAGAAATAAATAATAATGAATGAAACTACACTCAGCTTCTATTTTTCTTAGCGCATCTCTTCTGCTTTCACTGGTTATTTCTCCTTTTATCTCCTCGGCTCAGAGTCTGAATTTAAAGGTAATGGTTTGTAACGGTTCAGATTGCGGTCCGACTCCGGACGTTACGCCGCCGACAATCCCCGATAATCTGGTAGCAACAGCAATATCGTCCTCAGAAATAGATCTATCATGGGATTTTTCTAATGATCCGACCGTTGGCGGGGCATTGACTTCTGGGATCGCCGGATATTATATCTATCGTGACGGGAGCGTCATTCCATCGGCAGTCACTACAGGGACGTCATATTCTGATACGGGATTATCAACGAGCACTACGTATGAATATGCGGTGGCCGCTTTTGATTATGCAGGCAATGTGAGCGCTCAATCTTCTAGCGTATCTACTACGACATTGGTCAGTCATTCAAATGCGCCGAATCCTTCTAATGGTGCGCCATCAGGCATTCTTTCTGCAGGAACGACGCAAGCCACATTATCCCTTTTGACAGATGTTCCTGCTACATGCAGGTATAGTACTGTCGATAACACGAGTTACGATGATATGCCTAATGCTTTTAGTACAACAGGCGGGACATCCCATTCTACAGGTGTCGCCGGTCTTTCGAATGGCAATATATATACGTATTATGTTCGTTGTGAGAGTTCGTTCGGCGTGCCGATGACGAACGATTATACGATTTCCTTTGCTATCTCCAACCCGAGTGCGAGCGGCGGAGGTGGAGGAGGAGGGGGAGGCGGTGGTGGAGGCAGTAATAGTTCGCCATCAATCCCGACGACCGTCTCATTTTCCGGGGTTGCTTATCCCGGTTCAATCGTCACATTGCTCCAAGATGGACAAATAGTAGCCACTGTCCCAGCCGGACCGGATGCTGTTTTTCATGTGACCTTGTCTAATCTGGCGGCTGGAACGTATACGTTCAGCGTCTTTGCAAAAGACACTGGCGGTCGCACATCCATCATATCGTCATTTACAGAAGCCATAACAGCCAATGTCGGAACGTATATAACAGGCATATTTCTTCCGCCGACTATCGGAACAGACAAGAGCGAAGTCAAACGGGGCGATCCTATCACTATATTGGGTCAGGTGGCCCCTAGCAGTACCGTGACAGTGTCAGTCCATTCCTCCAATGAGATCACAAAAGACGTCATACCGGACGCAAATGGCATTTGGAGATATACTCTAAACTCTCTCTCGTTGGAGATAGGGAATCATAGCGCGCAAGCGTTCGCTTCTGCAAAGGACACAGCCACAGCGCTTTCTCAATTGGCGCAATTTATAGTCGGTGACAAGGACATTGTTGCGCCGGCAATGAGCACTGAACCATTGGTAGGCGATTTTACCGGAAGCGGTCACGTCAATATCGTCGATTTCTCGATCATGGCCTATTGGTTCCATAGGAAGCTTACCCCAGCTGCGGCGGCGACGATCGATATAGGCCACTTTGGTGTTATAGATATCAGAGATTTCAGCATATTGGCGTATCATTGGACAGGATAAAAATGCAAAAATCAAAATACAAAATCCGAAGAATCCTACATCTGAAAGCCGCTCTCTTTCTTGCTTTCTTTTTCTTGCTTTTTTCTTCCCATGTGGCTAATGCCGCCGCATTGTATTTCGATCCGCAAGAAAGAACGGTTGGCATCGGACAACCTTTCAAGGTGGGCCTTCTGATCGATGCTGTCGATCCTATAAATGCTTTTGATGTCGTCGTCGATATTCCTCTCGGTATGGCAGTGACAGATTCTTCGGACGGGAATTCCATTATTAGCTACTGGATCGAGCGGCCGACATATGATCCATCGAACAATACTCTGGAATTTTCCGGAATCGTTCCAGGAGGTTTTTCTGGGTCTGGCGGTCGTCTGCTAGTTCTAACCCTTGTCGCCAAGGATCCAGGCATCAACGTCATCACCTATGATCAAAAGACCGATATCATCCTGAACGGACCGTCTCCGATCTCTGATCAAAAAAACATATTGCCTCTAAACCTTACTGTCGAACAAGGAAAAGAATTAGCCGATAACGTTATTCCTGACATTGATCCGCCAGAATCTTTTGCTCCTATCATTGCCACATCGACTTCTATATATGGAGGCAAATGGGCTATATATTTCCAAACTGAAGACAAAGGATCTGGCATATATGGGTATGAAGTCGCCGAATCGCCGTACAAAACAGACAGCTACGATTCTTTGCACTGGCAAGATGCGGATAGCCCATATCTCTTGCAGGACCAAAGCTTGACTGATTATATCTATGTCAAAGCGACAGACAAATCAGGCAATGATAGTATCGAGATTGTGCCGCCTAGATCTGTCGAATGGTCTCTGCCTTTCTTTTGGGTTATAATCATAATCGTAGTCTTTATATGTCTATTAATATTGGTATGGTCTCATTAAAAAGATCGCAAATATTTCTGAAATCACTTGCGGTCGTATCGATCATCGCATCATTCTATTTTGCGGCGTCAGCCGATGCGGCCACGCTTTCTTTTTCCACCGGTCAAGGATATTCCGTAGGGCAGGATTTTCCGGTGAATGTCACAGTATCGACTGTCGCCGGTGAAAGCATAAATGCTATATCGGCCAGTATCTCTTTTGATCCGAGCCAGCTAGAGCTGATTTCCATATCGCAAACACATAGCATTATAACGATGTGGGCATCGCCGCCATCTTTTTCAAATCAGGCAGGAACGGCTGATCTGGAAGGCATTATCCCTAATCCCGGTTTTATGGGCCAAAATGGCATTGTGGCCACTCTAAATTTTAAAGTGCTCTCTGCCGGTTCGACGCAATTGCTATTTACACAGGCGTCTGTGCTAGCCAATGATGGATTGGGCACGAACGTCCTAACCTCTGCTCCGTCGAAATCAGTCTATATTGGCGTTGGGGCAGCATCGAATTCTTCGACCAACGATCAAGTCCCGCCGGGTGCGCCGTCTGCTCCGGTCATAATCTCACCGACTAATCCCGATCCAACGAAGTGGTATGCCACCTCTAGTCCATCGTTCTCGTGGACAGTGCCGCCTGATGTCACAGCAGTCCGTCTCCGATACGATTCGGCTCCTATCGCTGTTCCTTCTGTGGCATATAGTCCAGCCATATCATCAAAGACTCTTTCCAAGATCCCGGACGGCATCTATTATTTCCATGCTCAATTCAAGAATGCGAATGGCTGGGGCGCCATAGCCAATTTCAAGTTCAGCATTGACACTGTGCCTCCGACACCATTCCAAATCATTGAAGCGCATCCAGACAATGTGACTGATCCTAGGCCTATTTTGCTTTTTAATACGACTGATGCCTTGTCCGGTATGGATCATTATGATGTCAAGGTCGGTGATTTGGCTTTTCAGACAATCGATGCCGCAACGGTTTCTTCAAATCCATACGCTCCGCCGGATCAAACAGCTGGCGAAAAGACTATCGTTGTCAATGCATATGATAGGGCTGGCAATGAGACAACAGAATCAACTACCATAGATATCCAATCTATCGATCCTCCGGTTATTGACGACTATCCGAGCGAGATGCAACAAGGAGACTTGCTTCGCATACAAGGGCACACTTATCCGAACGCTACAGTGACTATAACAGTCAAGAGCCCATCTGGTCTGGAGGACTCCGATACTGCTCAGAGCATAGCCGCCGGCAATTTCACTATAGTCTGGAGCAAGGAACTTGATCCTGGTACATATACATTTTGGGCCACAGTCACAAATGATCAGGGGGCGACGAGCGTACCATCCGATACTCATACGGTGGTGGTCAATATGCGCACTGCATCGTGGATCAGTCTATTGATAGTAAATTATCTATCTGTTTCGATATTGGTCATTATTGTTACGGCGGCTCTCATAGCCATGATAATGTATGCTTTCTATCGTCTAAAGCTCTTGCGCCGGAAGATAATCAAGGATATAAACAAAACAGAAGATATCGTCCATTGCGAATTACAGGAACTGTCAAATGATCTATCGAAAAATGTTGAATTGCTCAATACTGCCTCTACCAAACGCCAGCTTACTGTCGAGGAAAAGGTCGTAATCGGTTCGCTAAAGCGCCATATTAGATCATTGGAAAAGCGTATCGATGAAAGCTTGGAAAAAGTACGCAAAGAAACGAAATAGACCCATTATATTGCTGCTGGCTTGCGCCATCCGGATTGTCGTGCCATCTGGCAGACCGCCCCTTGCAACTTTCTTTTCCTTTAACTAGAATAGCGATATGAAATCCCGAACGGCTAAAACAAGGAGACCAGCGAGAATATCCAAACAGAATCACAAATACATATTCGTCATCGGCGGCGTGATGTCCGGAGTAGGCAAAGGCGTCGCTACATCTTCTATCGGCACGCTCTTCTCGGCGCAAGGATTTTCGGTCAATTTGGTCAAAGTCGACCCGTATCTGAACGTCGACGCAGGGACGATGAATCCGACCGAACACGGCGAGGTTTTTGTCCTCGACAGCGGACTAGAGACAGACCAGGACATGGGCAATTATGAGCGATTCCTGAATCGCGATGCCACTGCCGCCGATTATATGACCAGCGGCATGGTCTATAAATCTGTCATCGATCGCGAACGTTCTCTCGGCTATGGCGGCAAATGCGTCGAAGCAGTTCCACATATACGAGACGAGATCGTTCACAGATTCGAGCATGCGGCAAAAATATCGAAATCAGATATCTCTATCATCGAAATCGGCGGCACTGTCGGAGATTATCAGAATGTTATGTTCATCGAAGCGGCGCGTTTTCTGAAGATCCGCCATCCCGACGATGTCATCTTTATAATGGTCTCATATCTTCCTGTGCCGTCAAAGCTAGGAGAAATGAAGACGCGTCCGACTCAACACGCGGTCCATCAATTGGCTTCTTATGGAGTGAACACCGATATCATCGTCGCCCGCGCCGATCGGCCTCTCGATGCTCGTCGCAAGGAAAAGATCGCTGTGGCTTGCAATATCCTTCCGGACCATGTCATCTCTGCGCCAGATATCGAGAGCATATATGACGTGCCGGTGAATTTTGACCACGATGGCCTAGGACAGATCGTCATGAATTCCTTGAAATTGGAAAAGAATGCTTTGGTCAAGGCGGTCAAGAGGAACAACGCAAAGAATCCCACGGGTAAAATGACAAAGATTTCCGGCAAGAAAGACAGATTCACAGATTTCCTCGAATGGAAAAAAATGGCAAGGGAAATAAAAGACCATTCTGACCATCCGGTACGGATAGCTATAGTCGGCAAATATTTCGCCACAGGCGAATTTATCCTGACCGATGCGTATCTATCTGTGCTTGAAGCCATAAAATTCTCCGCGCGCGAAGCAGGAGTGAAGGCGATGATAGAAGCGGTCAATGCGACGGAGTTCGAGGAGGTCGAAAGCCAAAAGCCCATAAAATCCATGAAGCCGGATTCAAAAGGCATAGACGGCAGGATCGACTACTCAAAACTGGACTCTTTTGACGGTATCATCGTACCGGGTGGTTTTGGCTCGACTGGCATAGAAGGCAAGCTGAACGTCATAAAATACGCAAGGGAGCATCAAATCCCATATTTCGGTCTCTGCTATGGCATGCAACTGATGACTGTCGAATATGCGCGGCACAAGCTAGGCCTAGGAGATGCAAACACGACGGAGATAGATCCAAAGACAAAGAATCCCGTCATCGATATCATGCTTGACCAAAAGAAAAAAATGGAAGACAAAAATTATGGCGGATCGATGAGGTTGGGATCCTATCCTGCCATGCTTGTTCCTGGGACTATAGCTTATGAGGCATATTCAGAAGCCAAGTCTAAAATCGAAAGTGCCGAGTCGAAGGCCGAAGGCAAAATAAAAAATAAAAGTCAGAGGCCGATTACAATAAAAGAACGTCACAGGCACCGATTTGAGGTCAACCCGAGATATATTGAAAAGCTCGAAAAGGGAGGTCTCGTCTTTTCTGGCAAGTCGCCTGACGGCACTCTGATGGAGATCGCCGAATTGCCGCGATCGGTGCATCCATTCTTTCTTGGCACCCAATTTCACCCTGAATTTCTGGCAAGACCTCTCATGCCGCATCCTCTTTTCACCGAATTCATGAAAGCTGCGAAAGCAAAGAAGGAGAAAGGAAAAAAAGAAGGAATGGAAAAAATAAAAAAGGAAAAAGAGGGCAGCGAAGGAAGGGAAGAAGAGACCGAAAAAAAGGCGCTGTAGAAGGCGCCCGGTAACAAGCTTGAAAGGCCAGAAAACCAAAGATGGGAAAGAAAAATCACGCCCTCGATCGCTCGAAGCGTGATTTCTGCTTTATTTTTTCGCCATTTTCGGCGCAGGCAGATGCGCGGCTTTGCCCACAAGATCGTCGTATTCGAGCGAGTTGAGCGAGACGATGCCATCGACGGTGCAAGTCAGATCTCCGCCGTCGACGCAACAGAATGGCGCGACGTCGTATTGAAGGCATCGTTTGACGAGCTCCTCGACGATTTTCTTGCCTTCGTCTCGGAGCGGCTGCTTGTCGTACTCGTCCCGAGGTTTCCACATCCATAGCACCCCCTTGTTACGAAGGCTGGCTAGACGGGCGATCAGGTCATTTACATTAGGCGCTGTCTCTCTGCAAGGCGTATCATTCATGCGTGTTTTTCCTTTCTTCTGCTTGTTTTATAACCTTTTTTGCGCTATCCTGCAAATGCCGAAAGGCTTTTTCCCATCGTTTTCCATTGCGGGATCATCTAATGGTAGGATGCAGCTCTCTGAAAGCTGTCATCTTGGTTCGAATCCAAGCCCCGCAGCAGACTCGGTAAATCGGTATTTTTAGGGCTATTTGCAAGTATGGCAAATGGGTTTTTAAATATGTATTGAGCCACAGATTTGTTTTTGAACGTTGCGTTCGAGAGCAGCTTTTCGAGCATTTTTCTCTTTTCATATTCATCGAGCGTCAAATATTTTTCTGAGGCTCTACTGCCGTCCAGAAATATATTTTTGATCTGTTCGAGAGTATGGACGGATACCCCGCCTTTTATCTCCACTTCAGATAGCTGCTTTTTAAGCTCAACCCGCCTGTTTTCGATATCAAGCATTTTCTGCTCGTATAAGTCTTTCCGGAGGACTTGGGAAGTATAACTATCGACTAACAAGGATTCTTTCTCTGTAAGGGCGTTTAGCTCGTTTAAGAGGTTCTCTTTGGCAGTTTCAACGTAGACGAACTTGTCCTGATTTCTAGCTTTGTATGCCTCGTATGATATTTCGATCAATTCCGGATCATATTGAAGCGCTTTAAAAACATCGGATAGAGCTTTATCAACATACTCCGAGCGCATATATCCCTTGTGCTGATCACAGATGCCTTTTCCGTTGGTGCAGTAGTAATACTTGAATCCTTTGCGGGTATCGACAGTCAAAGCACAACCGCAGTTATCGCATTTCAAAAACCCTTGAGCGGAGTAGAAATACTTTTTAGGATGAGGGTGAGCACGGCCGTGCAGAATCTCTTGAGCCTTGTTAAATTGATCGACTGAAATGATAGCCTGGTGCTTTCCTTGATATATTTTTCCGTCTCGTTCCATGAGACCACAGTAAAAGCGAGTAAGAAAGAACCGATGTATCTGATTTGATCTGCACATGCCGCCTGTCTTTGTACGTAGGCCTTCGTCATAGAGGACTTTTGTTATTTGTTTAAGCGTATATCCGCCGGTAAGGTAAAGTTCATAAGCCCTTACAATGTACGGAGCAAAATTCTTGTCGATTTTCACCGTCTTCGTCGCCTTGTCATTCACATATCCGAGCGGGGCATGATTAGGCCATTCTCCACGCTCAAGTTTCGCACGGTTTCCGCGCTTCACGTTGGTTGAAAGATCACGAATGTATTGATTAGCCATGCCGAACTGCATAGAGAGCATAAGCACGTTATCAGAAGGGAGGTGAAGGCCCTCATACGTTCTGATCTCTTTGATGATGCCTTTTTGCAAGGAATCAATGATCTTGCCGCCATCGATGAAATTTCTGGCAAGACGATCGAGCTTCCAGCATATGATCCCATGAGCTTTGCCTTTCTTTATCGTTTCCATCATTTTGTTAAAGACAGGACGACCCTCTGATTTTGCGGACTTGCTTTCAAAGAGAATCTCCAAAACATCGAGCTTGTTTTGCTCGGCGATTCTTTTGAGCTCACTTTCTTGAGACTCCAAAGACATCACTTGTTTGTCCTCGGTATCAGTGGATTTTCGGCAATAGATGATGTATTTCATTGGAGTAAAAAATTAATTAATAAATTAGAATAAGATAAAGGGAATTGTATACGAGAAAAAAATTCAGGCAAGTGCGGGAGGAAGTGTATAAGTTTTGTGATCTGCTTTTCCTAACCATTTTGTCTCATAGCTTTTTTCTTTTGTCGGCTTCATTTTGTCGATTCCCCAGTCTTCGGACATAATGCTCATGGCGAAGTTTGATAGGCCGGATTCGATCACAGGCCTTTTCATATTTTTTGAGCAGACATACGCTTTCTGATTCTTTAACCTGTAATCTATGAATGATTTAGCCATATACTTGGTCAAGTAAGATGAAAGCTTTTCATGCCCATCAGTCTCCTTCATGTAGACGAAGCCATGCTTCCAAAGCCCGGCAACCAGTCTGGTATGTCTCTCTTCTTGATAGACACTTTCGGGTAGCCCCCAGACGAGAGCGTGGAAATGAACTGCTCCACGTTTTTGAAATTCCGGTACGGCGATGTATCTAAACGATGTGCCGAATTTATGGCGGAGAGATTGGATAAAAGAGCCGAAATCGTGGTATCCGACATGCAGGTCTTCTTGGTTGTCCCGGTATGTAAGAGTAAGGAGTAGAGGGTTTGCAGATCCCCCAAGGTTAGCCATGACGAGGCGTCTAAAAACCACAGATGCGCGTCGTGCGTTATCTTTGCGCTTGCCCTCGAATTCCTCTCGTCGAAGTGTATCGCTTGGATCATTAGCCACACTCTCACAAACATCTCGTGCCTTATTGACTCGGCGTTGTCCGTGGCGAACCGGCAGAGGTCGTTCGTAGTAGAAGGTTTCGACGTTGTTTCCGTAGGTGATGAATTTGTTGTATCCCATTGTTTTGTTTTCATTTATGTAATGAATTAATTAATAAGTTAATAAGTAAGTAATTTGCTGATTGTCCCTTGTTAGGTAATTAGCAAGTCATGAAGCGGGGGCTGCCCCGCCTTCCTCCTCAAGGAGTTCAGGCGGCGGCAGCCCTCCCTCGCTCTCGGCAAACACAGCAAACACTCCACCCAATGAATCAAGGTATTCGTTTGCAGTTTCATCAGAAATACTTAACCCGTATTTCTTTTTGAAATATGCCTGTATGCGTATGATCAATAATTGGTTGAACGATTGCATGGGCACAGGTTACAAGGAGCTTTTGGCGTAAAATTTGATGAATTTCGTTTAAAGGCTTAAAATATAGGCTTCACTTGCGGAATGAAAAATGAACAAGAAATAATCCAGTTTGAAATGGTAAAGCCGCCGTTCTTTAAAGCGGGTTCTTTGATGTTTTCATCGTCGTCTCACAATCTCGTGCTATCGGGCAGGAATTATCGCTGTAGCTCGGACTGTAATGGGACGTGTGACAGGCATGAGCCGCAGATAAAGAAAGAGACGATGGAGAGAAATTTCAATAGGTACGCTCAAAAGTTTGTTATGCCGCCGAGCGAGAAGACGTTTGAATTTGCGGACAAGCTCATGAAGCAGCTTTTTCATGGGATTATCGACGGAGAAGATTGGAATGAGGTGTATAAAAAAGATGAATACATGGAGAATGTCATAGTCGCAATGAAAGCGGACGTAAAACAGTCAAAGGAGATTTCCTTGGAATCAGACATAGATGAACTGCAAGAAGCTTTTACAAGCGTCAGCGCTTTCGACAGCAGAACCCTTCTCTATTGCACCCTGCTCGGTATTTTAAAAAGTATTTCTGAACCGGAGTGCGAGGTATATCTTGGCAGGGGATTGGCGAATATATGCAGGCGTATACATCTTTCTGATACCGGCAAAATACAGAGCGTACTCCTCGAAAGATGGGGCTGGTATGTCTTGAACTACATCAATAGGAATTTTCCGGAATACTTTTCTATTTTAGAGAAAAACAAGGTAAAAATTTTAAATCCGAAAGACGACCCTATACTAAAGCTTGAACTTAAAGAAGCCGTCCAACAATTCAGTAGCGAGGATAAATTTAAGGATGCGTTACATGGACAGACGACAAAAATATTTTACGATATGTTCTCGATGATCAAGGCTTTGATAATCCCAATATTTCAGCACGAATCGATCGAGAAGCAGAAGGAAGCGGCCATCAAAGGATTTGAATACCTAAATTCACCAGCATTTCAGTCAATGATGAGGATATTGCAGCTAGGTGATGCAAGAATACGAAGGAAGAGAAATAGAAAATCTGGAGATTAAACAAATACAAAAATGAACGATAATAAAATATGTCCAATATGCAAAGACGTGTACCGTGAGGAAGATGCAAAAATCGTGTATCACGTGACCTATAAACCGGAAGTAATTACTGATGCCTGTAGTGGCTGCAATTATGCCGAATTTCTAATTAGACATCCGGAAATACCAACCACGTATTTTATGGAGAAAAGGAAAAAAGTCGTAAGAGATTGGACACTCAAAAATAGGCCAATGATCAGCCTATAGTAAGTGCCGCGCCAAGCAGTACGCGGTCGCGGAACAAGCGCTAGTTCACCTGTCCGCTTCATTAGCAGATAGTGACGCGCCTGAAGACGCGCATATCCGCATGGCTCCCGCGCTTCACGTAATTGCTTCGCAATACCGTGGCGCGTCCGCCACGCCAATATGCGCAGGCGCAAAGAGTAAGGTGGTACGAAGCGGACGTAAAATAACCCCCGCGACCGCGCACCTCTTGGCGCGAACACGGTTTGACTTTTGTATATACAGTTGTATGCTGATTACATAACAACTAAATACTCATTATTTTCATGAAAAAAATATATCTGTTGGCCATAGTTGCCGTATTCATTCCCTCTATCGCTTTTGGGGCAACTTTTAACCGGAGTCTGAGTTATGGTATGACTGGTACAGATGTATCACAACTACAACAATTCCTCGCTGATGAAGGTCTCTATAGTGGTCCGATCACTGATTACTTTGGATCTCTGACACAGAGTGCGGTTATAGCTTTTCAAAATAAAGAGGGAATTACTCCTGCTGCCGGTTATGTCGGTGCTCTGACACGGGCAGAAATAAATATCATATTAGCTGCTAATCCTGACTGGACGACTACGCTTTCAAATAACAACTCTTACACTAATGTTGATAGCAACCCTGTTGAAAGTCCGGCATATTCATCAAACGGTATTCCGGCTGGAGCGTCTGCAGAGTGCAGGGACGGCACCTATAGTTTTAGCGAGCATCGAAGTGGCACTTGCTCGCATCATGGGGGTGTAGAAGATTGGCTCTAATATACAAATATTTATGAAAAAATCAACTATAATTTTATTTAGTACTGTAATTGTTTTGCTGGTTGTTGTAACAGGTGTTTTATACTCTATTATTAGAAATCAACAAACAGAAATGGACATCTTATCACAACGTTTAGATAACGAATCGACGACTGCCAGTAGCACTCTTGCTCAAGATAATGACACGATTGCTAAACTTAATTCTCAACTCTCGAATCAATCTACGCAAAACAATTTTGCTTTGGAGAGCCAGTGTGCACAAAATGCAAAGAACTTTTTTGGTGAAGGAACATACCAGTATAGTGATTTCTCCAATAATTCTACTTATACAAGCCACTATAATGAATCACTAAATAAATGTTTTATCAGTATCAGTATAAATGGCACAACGGGTAACGGTACGTCGGTATATGGTGAAGATCTTTATGATGCAACTCAAGGTACTATGTATGGCTCTGTTCTTGTACCGTTTAATAGTTCTACCGGAGTATTATCGACCAATTCTGTAATAGCATGTCTCATGGCTTCTAATCCCTCGATTACACAATGTTCGTCTCTCGGGCAATTTATTAATTTTGAAAATAAATATATAAACACAGGCGGAAGTAAGTAAGCAACAACCTATTGGAAATAAGTATCGCCATGAAATCAGATTTGATAAATTCAATAAATAATCTTTCTAACAATATAAATATTTTGCAGGATACTTTACGGACAAATTTATATGTGCAATGGTGGAACACGCAATGGTTTTCTGCTGTCATTGGTGCATTAACTGGTTTTGTCGGTACGTTTATTTATTCCAGCTGGAAAAATAGAAACAAAAAGTTATTTGATTTCTATCAATGGCTTTTAAAGCAAGCGGTTTTCTCTACACCTGAAGGTTTGCTCTCGACCGCAATATCAACTTCCTATGGACAAGAAGATAAAGAGATTCCAGAAAAAATGGTAATTGAACTCCGAAGTCACATAAAATACTGGTATGAACCATTGAGTAAAATTCACTTTCTTTTTCTTGATTATGAAAATTCACTTAAAAAAATTAAAAATGGAAGTAAAAATGAAATTATCGAGCAAAAAGAATTTAAAGACGCTAAGAATAAATTCCAAAAGATTATGGACTTTGTTCACAAAAAAACAGGTGAGAATGAGTGGACTAGCTGATTATCCCTATATAAACATATTCCAACTTCACGCCACACGGCCAGCAAAGGATTTCCTTTAGTTTCTATCCACATCGACACACTTGACAACAAGACGGATACGAGTATACTGTACCCATGAAAGTCACCCGCGCCTGCTGTATAGCAGTGTGCGGGTTTCCGTTTAAGGGGTATAATACTTTCCATGCCAGAAAGAGTTCAAATTTTTATAGACGGAAGTAACTTTTATCATCTAACACTAAAGAAGCTTGGGCTCCAAGAGGGTCAGTTTGACTTTGATGCCTTTGCCTCTTTTCTAGCTAATGGACGAACAATCTCTGATATGGGCAAGCGTCTATACGCCGGTACCGTAAAAGAGAAGGTAGGTGATCAAAGAAGTGTTTTTGCAATGTCGCGACAAACTTCATTATTCTCTAATTTAAAATCAAATCACTGGGAAATCAAAACAAGCACGTTAAAAAGCCGCACGGAAGAACTGGTAATTGATAGCCGAGTGATTGATTACAAGAAAATATTGAAAACAGGAATAAAGAAAATTCAATTCCAACGGCTTCGCGAAAAGGGTATTGACGTGAAATTGGCGACAGATTTGATCACTGCGGCGATAGATGACCGCTATGATACAGCCATCGTTGTTTGCTCCGATGCTGATCTCATACCGGCGATAGATTGGGTACGTCTTCGTCAAAAGAAGAAAGTTGAGTATATTGGCTTTTCTATTGCCAATCCGATCGATGAACGTAATTCGACTAAACCGCTTCTTTCAATGATCCAAAAGACTGATATCCAACGAGCATTGGTTGAGACCGACCTACGCAATTTTACCTTAAGAAAATTATTGCTTACGTCTGGCGGTTTTTCCAATCCAGAAGTTGCTGAAATACTTAAAAAAGAAATACCGAAGCAGGCAGAATGGTGTAAGGTTTTAATGGTCAGCTATACGCAAAACAAAACGGAGGAATCATATGTAGTAGCTTCAAAGAAAGAGCTCGAAGCGCTTGGTTTCAAAAATATTAAGATTCTCAATCTCGATAAACCGACTGAGCTTGAACCAACTGATGTTATATATGTTTGTGGTGGAAACACGTACGCAATTTTGAAAAAGATGAGAGATACAGGTGCTGATAAATTTATTATCGATGCGGTCAATAAAGGAGCTTTGTACATCGGCGTTTCTGCGGGAAGCATCATTGCCGGTAAAAACATAGAGATTGCGGGGTGGGGTTCCGAAGGTGACCCAAATGATGTCGGTCTTACTGATCTTTCTGGATTTGGATTTACAGATGTTGCGGTATTTCCGCATTATATGATTGCTCAAAAAGGTGAGGTAGAAGAATTTAAAAAGAAAGTGGCATATCCTGTCGTGGAAATTACAGATAATCAGGTTGTTTTTGTAAAAGGGAAAAAGGTGAAGAAAACAGGCAAGTTCTAAAGTCTAAACTCCGTATAATGATCATCCTTTAACGCCATAATTCTGTTCCGATACTGTCCCATATAAAATAAAAAAGCGTACGCCGCGGAGGCGTGCACATATGTCAAGTGTGGTTGTACATTATCATAGCGTTAGTGACACTGATGCATACACAAGAGGGCTTTTCCACATATTACCGCAAAGGCATGTTTACTTATAACTTTTTGTCTAATCAATATATTTTACATGACAATAAAAAACCGCCCGAAGCAATTCGGGCGGGTGTTGTAGACATGTGTCACATAGGTGTGGCGTCTCTAGATGTCACAGGATATCTGCCGCTCCAACAAGCGGTGCAATGCCCTAGACCGAGGATGCCGACCAGACCCTCTTCGGACAGATAGCCGAGCGAATCAAGGCCGAGATTTTTTCTGATCTCCTCCGTGCTATGGCTCGCCGCGGCCAGCTTTGAACGATCAGGGAAGTCGACGCCGTAATAACAGGGATATCTGTGCGGCGGACAACTGACCAGACAATGCACCTCGCGCGCACCGGCCTCCTTTATCCTCTTTACGCGCGTCCGGCTGGTCGTGCCGCGGACGATTGAATCATCGATGATCACCACTCTTTTGTCCCTTACCAAGTTCGATATCAGGTTCAGCTTGAACGTCACTGTCTTGTCGCGTTCCGACTGGGTCGGTTTGATGAAGCTTCTGCCGACGTAGTGATTGCGGATGAAGGCATCGACCAATTCTATTCCCGTCGCCTTCGCATATCCTTTTGCGGCACAGACTCCGCCGTCCGGTATCGGCACTATGATATCCGCATCGATTGGATATTCATTGGCAAGTCTTTCTCCCATTGCGAAGCGCACGCTGTAGATGTCTCTGCCTCCCATGATGCTATCTGGTCTGGCAAAGTATACGTATTCGAACGCACAGAAGGATCTTTCCGGTTTTTTCTCTGACTGATTTTGCGCCGTGAGCATACGCGTCTTGTTTCCTTCGAATATGACCACCTCGCCCGGTTTTACCTCTCGTTCAAAGCGCGCGTTTATGACGTCGAATGCGCATGTTTCGCTGGCTACGACTGGATTTCCATCCAATGTGCCGAGCGATAACGGTCGAAACCCATGCGGATCACGCACGGCGATGAGAGCGTCCCTCGTCATGATGACGAGGGAATATGCACCTTCGACTCTTTCCATCATATCGAGGATGGCTTGGTCAAGTGAAGATGCATCTGATTGCGCCAAGAGGATCAGCATTATCTCGCTGTCCGTAGTCGTCCGGAATAATGCTCCATGGCTCTCCAGCTCTGCGCGCAGGGGGCGGGTGTTAGTCAGGTTGCCGTTATGTGCGAGCGCGATAGGTCCGAATTTGCATTCTACCGACAGCGGTTGGGCGTTCTTTATCTCCGATCCGCCGGCAGTAGAATATCGATTGTGCCCAATAGCCATCTTTACTGTATTTCCGCCGAGAGCTTGCAAGACCGATCCTGTAAAGATGTTTGGCACCAGCCCCATGCCCTTGTGTTCGTAAAAGCTTTTCCCGTTCGTGCTGACGATGCCGGCGCTTTCTTGGCCGCGATGTTGCAAAGCGTATAGTCCATAGTAGGCCAATTCTGCCGCATTTGGCATGTCTTTGACGCCAAATATTCCACAATAATGTTTTGGATAATAATTCATATATTTTTTTGTAAAAGTTCACCGTTCCTGTTTTCACTATATAGGATAAGAAAGTAATTGCAAGCCGGATCCATAAGCACAAAAAAGCGCAAAGATCGTATGAAGATCAGTAGACTTTAGACGAGCATTTTACACGAAATGAACCTCTTCGATCTCGGTTTTCTTGCCATAGAGGACAAGATCTATTATATGTTCTGTGCCATTTTTTGAAGCGTTCAAAAAACCATTCATGGCGGCCTCTGCCAGCCAGCCGGATCGTATCCAATCGAACAACCATTCGTCGGCATAGCGCGGGTCATATTGTTCAAAGCCAGCGCCCATCATATAAAGCCATGCACGATTGAATTCTTCCTGCGAACCGAGCGGCGGCGACATGACGATCGGCAAGCCCAGACCGGCGTAAAAAGACAGCTCGCTCGGTTTTGTCCAGAGAATGTCAGTTTCGGTCAATAGAGCATTGAATCTTCGGAAATACTCATATTTGTCGGAGCTGTACAGGATCGTCACGGATCCATTTGTGAGAGATTCCAGAAACAGTTTGCGCACCGCTCTATCGAATCTTTTCATAATCGCGGCGGAGGTGCCGGCCACCAAATTCAGCCGGACCTCTCCTTTGCGGATCTTTTCCGAGAATGAATCTAGGATCTTCAAAGCGATATCCGATTGCGCCCCTGCGCCGCCTATGGCGAAAGTGATTGACAGCGGCCCTTCGTTTTTCGCTTTGACGAAGCCACGTCCTAGATAGAGCGACAAAAGCTTTTGGAATTTTTTGTGATATATTCCGCTAGGATCCAGCTTTGATATCCTGGTTTTCAAGTTTTCAAGCAAGACTTTGTCGGAATCCTCTTTTGGCAAAGGAAAGCCGGTGACTGCTATTTTTTCTTCTCTTATCCCATAGAGCTTCAGCCGTTCTTTCGCGCGAGGCGTCGGCGCCAGATAGATGATGCGGCTCTTTTCCGGATGTAGAGGCGCCCAAGAGCGCGCTATGTCAGTGTCTGTGCACAAGCAATAGATCTCTCCTTTGTAGCCGTGCTCTTCGGCGCAAAGGGCGGGAATAGGGAAAGAGCAGATTATAGCCAGTGGATTCTCGTTCAACGCATCGATCAAGTGTTTACCTAGACCGTGCCTGATCAAGCTATATACGAGCTTTACGGGAAAAGTGGCTTTTGAAAGGTCGCGTCGCGGATAGAATGGCTCGATCCTTTGCAGATAGCTCATCAGATGAAAGATCCTCTTGCCAAAGATGGGGAAGCCCTGGAATCTAGATATGCTCTCATATATCTTGCGCGTGCAAAACCATTTGAATTTGTCGGAACGCGGAATAGAAGGGTAATCATTGGCAGTTATGATGAATGGCTTTTCGATGTTCCAAGCTTTTGGCGTGGTCGATATCGAAAGCAAGGGGAAAGCGGCGCGCTGATGGCCATAGCCCATGTCTACGGCGATTATGTATGCTTTTTTGTCTGGTTGAAGTTGGTAGGACATGATCAGTCTTAAATCCTATAAAATCCTTAAAGTTGTAAAGTCAGGAATGCTCGCATTCGCTTTATAAACTCTCATTTCATTTCAATTTCTGGCACGTTCTTGTATCTTTTATTCTTTATAAAAGACGGCTTGCCGTCTTTTTCTATGACATAATACGCGAATCCTCGCATTTTCTTGACCGCTTCGTAGTCTGCGTGTTTTGGCATGCTGGAAGAATCGCCTGCCGGATCGAAAACGCTGTCGTCGCTGGTGACGAGCCACGTTTTGCCTGTATTGATCAACAGATGTCCGGCAAAAGAGGGGATTTCGACCACGCTTCCCGGGCCAACTTCGATTGTCTGAAATGAAGAGATCTCGTCATCTATAAAATCGCCGTTGGCGTCCTTTTTTCTGATCTGCAAGAGAACCAATCCGTTGCCGTGGATTATTTTGTAAGTCTCTTTGAAATCGAAGACATGGTAGTGCCCATAGGTCTTTATATATTCTCCGCCGACGGTGCCTGTCTCCATGACAGTGATGTTCAGCTTTTCCTTGCCGCCACGAATCATATAATAGTGAACATCCGGTCCGTCTGCTGATTGATCCATAAGGACTTCTCGCATTTTCTCTTGGGTTCGCTCGGCAAAGGGTTTTTCCATAACATAATTGTACATTGAAATCGGTTTTTAACAAAGTACAAGGTGCTACCTTGTACACGGGTTGCACCCGACCGTAGCTCTACCGCGTATACCTCTCATAAAAATAAAATCGTAAAAATGAGACAGAGCCGTCTTTATTATCAGATAACCATAAATAATAAAAATATGAAAAGCATCAATAAAATTCCAATCGCTGTCGCCATAGTGGGGTTTCTAGTCGTAGCGAGCGCGGCTTGCGCGCAGACCGCTTCAACGACGAGAGGATCCTTTGGTCATGGCGGCAATGCTTCATTTGCTCGTCCAATCGTCGGAATCGTGTCATCGGTCGACGATTCGACCAACTTGACTATTACAGTGCAGGCCAGTTCTACCGCGGCTATCACGACTTATACCGTAAACACTTCCAACTCCAAAATCCTGAGATCAGGCGCAACGACCACGGCTTCTAGCATACAAATCAACGACAAAATTGCTGTTATAGGCACCGTTTCTGGCACTAATATAAATGCAAAAATAATATTCGATGGGGTTTTGCCTCAAACTACTGGCCCGCCGGCATGGGAAAAGGGTGGCCGCATTGGTTCCACTACCGGCCATTCATTTGCTTCCTCGACTCGTGCTTTTGACAAAAATTTTGTTCGACCGGCGGCTTTTGGATCAGTGTCTGCGGTGACTGGCGATGCATCGTTCGCTCTGGACGAAAGGACAAAAACTGGCACTACGACGCTGACGATCGACACAGATTCCGGAACGGCGTTTCGAGAGGGCACCACGACAGCGGAATTCTCTGATATCGCTGTCGGGAACCTGGTTGCGGTAATAGGTACGACGACTTCGACGAATGAAATCCTTGCTTCAAAGGTCACGATCATGCCGGAGGTTGCTTTTGGAAAAGGGAATGATTTTGCAAGGGGAATGAATGGTAAGGGATTCAAGAGATTCGCTTCCACGACTCCGCAGTAAGTTCGAATTCAAATTATGAGGAAAGCCCGCGCTTCTATAGGTCGCGGGTTTTTTCTTACAATAGTCCAAGGGTAGCCCTTGGACTGTTACTTGTGTAAAACCGCAGTAGGAGTATCATTGCCAGAGTTTTTAAAGCACATTACATTAGAAAAAACCAAATAAAGACGAGAAAGGATATGATGCCTTATGGATCTACAAAAAGAAGCTTGTGTCGTCGTTGCTCTGGTCGCATGCTCTCCTCTTTATGGAGAAGAGCCCACTAATAATGTCTGTTTGGCACAACCAGGCAAACAAGATACCAACACCACAGTGTCTGCATCTCCGGTCTTCGATCTTGAACTGGGGCGGCAAAAGACGGCTGGCAGTCTGTCTGATACTTATCTCGAATATATCCAAAAATCCGGCTCGGTATCCGCCTTTGACAGTGTCGGCTGGTCGTCGGACCCGGACTGGATATTAAGGGGCGAATATAACGGATATTCAGTCATATCCGAATGGAACAATGAAGGAGAATCTGTCATAAGACGCTCGTTTTTGAACGCTGGTCGCGAGATGGCAGCGCATTCGGAGGTAGTGGAAAAATGGCGTAACTGGGATGGATTGGAAGGTTGGTTCGCATGGCTGTTTGCGGGCACTGTCGGAAATACGGCCGAAGAACAGCTGGATCCCATATCGCCTATGGCCACCGCTTCGCAGATATCATGGTGGCAAACGAGACGAGAGGATGAGAGCATGCTATTCGCTCCGCATTTTCTAGACGAACGGCCGTATCTCTATCAGAGTTCGGTCTGGAAAAACCATTCCGGCAAGCCGATATTGTTCGAGGACATTCGTTTGCGCTATGTTCCATCGGATTCGATGCTCGTCGAGGAGGAAACGATAATCCCCTTGACCTCTTCATGGCAGATCGTCGGCGGCTTCTCTATAGATCCTATACATCTGAACGGATCGAGATCTGATTCGAGGGCATCGGCGAGCATAGACAGGATATTCGCACTCGACGAGTCGTTGTCGTTCGGCTATGTGTTCGACGGCAGTGCTTTGTGGAGGTTCTCTTTCAGCAAGCGCTTTTAAGTTCACGACGCGGTTTCCATTGAAGCCGCGTTTTTATTGTCCAAGGGTAGCCCTTGTACTAAAACTTGCGATATTGTGCTTTAATATCTCCATGACCAGAATTGTCAAAGAAGCCGCACCAAAAATCCTCAAGGCGATCAAGGGCTCAAAAAGCGTTCTTTTGCATTGTCATCCTTCTCCTGACCCTGATTCTGTCGGCTCGGCCCTGGCTATGAAGTTCGCCATCGAACAAATGGGCAAGAAAGCCACTGTCATCCGCGGCGACAGCGAGATCCCGCAGGCCTTCATGCATTTTCCCGGCGCAGACTCGATCGTGCCGAAGAATTTTTTCGAAGTCGATCTGGAGGAGTTTGATCTATTCATAATTCAAGATACAGGCAGTTTGGATAGGGTGTCACATTTGGGAAAAATGAATATCCCCGCTTCATTGCCGACAATAGTTATCGACCATCACATAAGCAATGCCAGCTTTGGAACGGCTGTTAATCTCGTAGAT
This sequence comes from uncultured Candidatus Saccharibacteria bacterium, assembly GCA_964565685.1. Lineage (GTDB taxonomy): Bacteria > Patescibacteriota > Minisyncoccia > Phycocordibacterales > PALSA-1337 > JAGWNR01. The sequence continues at coordinate 94,838 of CAZMFR010000001.1, read as the reverse complement.
TCAAGCTATCCAGCGACAGCCCTTATACTTTTTGAGCTTTTCAAAGTTTGGAAAATCAAAATTACGTCTGATATGGCTGGAGATTTATTCATCGGTGCTTATACTGATACTGGTGGCTTTAGATACGAAAGCGTGACCCCCAATGTCTTGTTCGTCGCCAGTGAGCTTGCAAAATCATATCCTACTTTTCCAAAGCTCATCGCGACGATGGAAAACTGCAGAAAACCGGAAGAACTGATTTCCTTGGGGCTTGTTCTTTCGAACATCAAGACATTTTTAAACGGATCTATGGCCATTGCATCGGTTTCGAGCGAAGATTTGAAGAAAAATGGAATCATCGATCTTGATAGCGGAACACGCTGGGCGGTCAATCTATTGAAGTCTGTTGTGGGTTGGGAAGTCTGCGCCTGTTGCATAGAGAACAAAGATGATAATGTAAAAATCAGCTTTTCGACTCGCGATGCAGAAAAATACGATTTATCAAAACTTGCAGTGGCTCTCGGCGGCGGCGGGCACAGGGCGGCAGCTGGGGCGACGCTCACTATGCCACTTCCAGAGGCAATTGAAAAGATTGTGAAAACGGCAAAGGAAATATATAATCTCTAGACGACTTAGCAAGCTTAATTTTTTCAAGAAAAACAATGAAAGGGGACACATCGGTCGGAACAACTGTATATGTCATTTCGGGTATCATAATCCTCGCCATCATCGGCGGCATCATTTGGTGGGCGGGCGCCAGTTCAGGGTCAACATCATCGTCGAGCGCAACCGCGACTTCGAGCGATGCCGTAGGATTATTATCAGCTTCAGTATCAACGACGACAGTTTCGTCCGCTTCTACGACATCTTCTGTAGCGAGCACGACAGCTGTACAAAACTTCATGCATAAAATAACCATCCAAACGAATATGGGCACCATCATCTTTGAAACATATGATGCTGATGCGCCGAATACCGTCAACAACTTCATCACATTGGCGAACAAGGGCTTTTACAATGGTCTCATCTTCCATCGCGTCATCGAGGGATTCATGATCCAAGGCGGCGATCCTACCGGCACCGGCAGGGGAGGTCCGGGATATGCTTTTGCCGACGAATTGAACCCGGCTACGCCTTCGTATGAGGCCGGCTATGTGCCTGGCACTGTCGCCATGGCTAATTCTGGTCCAAATACCAATGGCTCGCAATTCTTCATAATGCAAGCGAACAATCCTCTGCCACATCTCTACACTATATTTGGCAAAGTCATTTCCGGGCAAGATGTAGTCGACGCAATCGCAGCCGTACCGGTCGACTCAAACGACAAGCCGCTTACGCCTGTAACTATGGAAAAAGTGACGGTAGAAAATATAAACGGATGATCCTACCCTTGTCTCACTTGTCTATGTATCAAGGGTAATATCACCCTGAATTTTGTTCCTATATTGACCTCGCTTTCAACGGAAATAGTCCCATCGAGCTTGGTGACGATATATTTGACTGTCGACAAGCCGATGCCGATGCCTCGACAGGGTTTCTTTGTGGTGAAGAACTGGTCGAATATATGCGGCAGATTTTCCGGCGGAATGCCGATGCCATTGTCGCATATCGTTATAGACAAGCTTTCTTCTGTCATTTTATCTGTTCCTTTTTTTATTTCAGCATTTATGTATACGATCCTCGTCCTATCATCGTGAATATTCTCATATGAATCTATAGCATTCGAGACTAGATTGAAGAGGACATAGTGGATGTCTGCCGGCTCAAAAGGAATGCACCCGATCTCTTTCCCCGGTCTGTTGCAAGAAACAGAGCAAGTTCGGGCATTAAAAGCCAATAGATTGAATGCATTATCCAATTCTCCTTCGAACGAGCAATTCTTCTCGGTCATAGGGCATCCTATGGACGTCCGCAGGGAAGAGAGATAACAATTGAATCTCTTTATCGCCAGACACATCTTTTGCAGAGATTCATTGCTTTCTCGGATCTCCTTTTCTCCTGGCAGTGTACTAAGTTTTTCTATATACGATAGCATCGATTGGATCGGCGAGATGAGGTCATGGAATAATCCCTGCGACAATTGGCCGAATTCGGCGATGGAAGCCAGCTCGCTGATGTGCTTTTCTTGGGATTGTTTCAGCTCTGCGGTTCTCTCGGCTACACGAATTTCAAGGGCATTCCTTTCTCGCTCGAGTTCTTTTTCTGAGGTCTCTGCTCTCGCCAAAGATTTTGCCATCTTCCAGCGCGATATCCATGATAGGCCGAACATGAAGACTATGATGCCAAAGAATGCGATGAAATCTGTTAGATCCAAGTTCCCATTTTGCCAAGAGAGTATCTCTGGATGATTCATTTCGTGGCTACTCAGATAGAATATAGCTGCAAAAGAAGCGACCATGATTGCAATGCTTGTTCTTATGCCGAATAGAAGATTGGTAACGCCCATAGTCAGAGCGAAACACAAAACCGTTTCCGGCAAGCTGGCTCCCCAACGGTATCCGCAATAAAAAGACCCACAAAAGAATAAAACTATCACGCCGCAAGCTGACAAGCGTATATATCCGCGCCGCGACATGATAAATAGCAGGATAAATACAGCGATGATCGATGCAAAGCATGCGGTATGCGCGCAATCGTAATTGTCCTTGAGACCAAGGGTGTTATATAGAACGACTAAAAATAACATGGTCAAAAAACCTATAGTCGGTAAGATTATGGCATTGAGGATCGTTTCCATTTCTCGCTCGTTGTCGCGCTTTCTTTGAATTGATATAAAAACTGCGCGGACTTTTGCCAAAGCCGTTATCGTTCTTGCTTTAAAAATATCTATTTTAGATTTCATCGTGTCGATATAGATCGCACACAAGCATAGCTCTTTTGGTATTAAGAAAAGTTAAAATAGTTATGCACAGGCAGGCCATACAAGAATAGAGCTGTATAACCGCTATATTTAGGACTATTTTACCGATGCAATCTTTATTAGAGTTGGCAAAATTCAGCATGGAAAGAGCGTCTATCACCGGTTGCCATCAGTGATCATATAGCCGCGTCCTGGCACATTGATTATATATTCGCGATTGCCGTTGTGGAGCTTTTTACGCAAATTGGTGATATGGGCCTCGATCGTGTTTGAAAAAGGGTCGCTATTCGCGTTCCAAACATGATCCATGATCATGCTTCGCGATAGAACCAGGTTTTTGTTGCTCACGAGGTATCGCAGGAGATTGAATTCTTTACATGTCAGATACAGAGCAGTGCTATCGAGCGTGACAGTTTGTCTGGATAGATCGATGACGATGCCGCCTACTGCGATTATATTCTGTTTTACCTCCGGCGGCCGGCGCAGAATCGCCTTTACTCTGGCCGAGAGCTCGGCATAAGCGAACGGCTTTTCCATATAATCGTCAGCGCCGCTCTCTAAAACGGCCACTTTCTTTTCCGCATCATCAATGATAGAGAGGAATATTATCGGCGTGGCCAGACCAGCCCCGCGGATTTCTTTAGCGACGACGGCGCCGTTCTTTTCTGGCATGGAATAATCCAAAATGACCAGATCATAATGATTGGTCCTAGCCATGTATGAGCCATTTTTGCCGTCTGGAGCGACATCTACGGTATAAGATTCCGCTTCGAGATTGTCTCTCATAACCTCGCGCAGATCCGCATCGTCGTCAACGAATAATATCTTCATAAAAATAGATTTTTTAAATTATTAAAACCCATCCAAGACGAGACCTAGGACGAAGCTCAAGACGAAACACATTATGGAAGCGCGAGGCAAGGCCAAAGGCGGGAACTTTGATTCAAAAAATCGCTAATAAAAAAGCACATATATTATACAACATCCCGTGGTTTTTTATGCTAGAATTATCCACACTGACTTAGCATTAGCATTTTCCCCATGCATCATCTCCACTTATTCCTGCCTCACATCTCTCATATCTACCAGCTCCAGCCCTGGATAGAATCGTGGCTTGGGGCTGGCGGTCCATTGATAGTTTTTCTCGTCACTTTTATCGAAGGCATACCACCGATCGGTCTCCTTTCTCCTAGCCATACGATCGTCATCTTTGCGTTTTTTCTGGCAAAGATCGGCGCTTTGGATTTCAGCTCGGTCATATTGACTGCTATAGGCGGCATGATACTAGGCGATATCGTAGGATATCTTTTTGGCAAGAGATACGGCTATGCCTTTCTCTTGCGTCTCGGCAAGATCTTTTCCATCAAGGATGAATCCATCGAAAAGACGAGGAACTTGGTCTCCGGGCATCTTTCAAAAGCGGTTTTTATAGGCAAATTCAATCCTTTTACGCGATCTCTGGTTCCGTTCGTTGTCGGATCTAGCAAGGTTTCCTTTGTCAGATTCTTCCTCATCGATGTCTTTGCCAACGTATGCTGGACGGCGCTGGCGGCTGTCGTCGGATATATTTTTGGAGCGAGCTATTCTCTGGCTTCGGTATATTTCGGCCGCATAATCGTCATCGCTCTGGTCATAGCCGTGCTCATAGCCATAGCATATCGTTTTATCAGCCGACAATTCCATATCTTTGCCAAGTATGAGATTTTTGCCCTGGGCTTGAACATTTTAGCCCTGTCCGGTTTTGCTTCCATGCTCCAAGGAATATCCGGATGGCATCATTTTATGTTGAATCCTGATGTAGCCGTGAATATATGGTTTGGAAACATCGCCCATGCATCGGTATGGCTCGTGCCGATGGCGAACTGTATCGGCGTCGTGCTCGGTCCTGTCGTTTTGTTTGTAGCGGCTATCTGCTTGTCGGTTTATTTTTTCATAAAGGAACGTTGGAGGCATTTCTACATAGTCCTGTCTTCTACCATCGGCGGATATTTTTTGACTGAGTTTTTCAAGAACGTCATAGCCAGTCCCCGTCCGTTTGACGCTCTCGTCCGCCTTTCCGATTTCAGCTTTCCGTCAGGTCACGCTACGGCTATCGCGGGCGCGCTCGTTCTGACGGTATATTTTTTCTCTCCAAAAATGCCTTCAAAATCATGGCGCTGGTTCCTCATCGTGGCCCTGCTTATCCTTGCTCTTGCCGTCGGAGGAAGCCGCCTTGTTTTGGGCGTCCATTGGCTTTCCGATATTCTCGCCGGCTACTCGCTCGGCATATTCTGGACGACCGCTATGATACTGTGCGTGCGGTATGGCGGATTGATTTGGACTGCAGTCAAAGATTGGAAGAAAGGGGAGGGTGCCGTAGGAAGATGATCATAAAAGTAATAAACGATTGACATTGAAATGATCTGCTCGCGTAGCGTTCGGATGAGCCGATCAAGTGAATTTTCCGATCGTCATTACGACTCCATCATTGGCTTTTGCGTGTCTATCCGTGTCTTTTATAAAAGCGATCAAAAAAATCGTCACGAGACAGATGGAACCGAGAACGATAAATAGACCAGCCGAACTGGTGAATATGAGACCGACGACGGTTATGATCGGAGCGATAAAATATGGAATTTGGCGAGTGGTGCGAAAGAGCGATAGAACGTTCGAATCTTGCGGCTTTACTTTTTTAAAGAAATAAGTCTCGATCATCACTTCAGCAAGCGCTGCACCGCAACGCGTGGCAAACAGCGCTCCTGCCCATATTATCATCGAAGGAACATGGATAAAACAGAGGGCGATCGTGGCCGCGCCCATGATGAAAAATCCGATGATCATCAGGCGTTTTTCACCCCAGCCCTGATCGGCGATCCTGCCGAATGGCGCTTGGATCAGAATGAACGGCAAGAGCATGATGGTCAGGATGATGCCTATGGACGACCAATCGAATCCTATAGTATTCGCCAGATACAGCGGCAGATAGATGACCATCCAGCAATAAAAAGTCTGGAGAACGGTGTTGATGATGCAGAGTTTCCATATATCGGGCAAATCCGCCACTTCGCGTATAGTCGCCCATGCAGAAGGCGATTCATAATGAGAGTCATGGAAATGACGGAGGTTTTTGTGGGCAAGATAAAAGACCGGCACGAGCATGGCAAGAGCTACGATGTACACATTCGTATATACATGGCCTATTACTAGCATTCCGGCTACAAGCGGCGAAAGTATCCAGGCGCTGTTTGTCAGAGCTAGAAAGAATCCTCGCACGCCGCCCGTATGAGCCACGTCGGTGTATGTCTCCAGGAAGACATCATAGGTGAAACTGACCAAGGCCAGGATCGCCATATTGATGATGAACGAGATCTCGATGACGACCGGATATTGTCCCCAAATGATGCCTATCATCGATAGCGCGTCCAAGGTCAGCAATCCGATGGAGGTGGCGTAGTCGCCGAATCTTTTCAAGACGCGATATATCAGGAAGAATGCCAGCACGGTCACTCCGGCCGCCGCCATATATATCCCGCCGACGAATCTCTGGCTGGCGAACAAGCTAAGATATGAAGAATCGATATAGGCCGTGACGGCCAAATGAAAAGTAAACAGGAAATTGATCAATCCTATGGTGTAAATGATCTTCTTGAATCTGGCGATTGGCTCTATGTGGCGCATGATAGTAGATTGAAAATGCAAAAATCGAAATGAAAAACCTAATAATCGTTCGTTATTCACGCGAAAGCGTGGGTCTTGTCATGTTTCTTGTGCTGTCTATTATAGCAAGGATTTTGTACAAGGTGCTACCTTGTACCGATGTTTTCTCGTAAAATATCATTTTTTAATGTATAGTCTCTCCCAGTTCAACGTTCAACAAAAAGGAATACTATGAGCAACGAGATCGATCCGAAACATCCGATCGAGAATTGGAGATTCGAGGTAGTTGTGGATGAGCAAGAACTCTTCGGTCTATTGAATGCTTCCGGCAAGCTTGGCGTCAAAAATATTCTGACCACTCTCGGCAACGCGGTCTCGAATGCAAGCAATCATATCGAGAGCAAGGATTTTGTCCTCACCGAAGACGGCAGCTTGCTCTCATGCCGAGCGAACGCTCTTTTGCCCAATTATGTCCTCGAGATCGATCTCACAGAGATCGGCAATATGGGTCCTCTTGCTCGGCTTGATCGGGAGCTCGAAGCACGAAAGGGCAAGGGGAAGATTTCTGATTGGAGCGTGCATGGGCATTTAAAAGACAATCCGTCATATATCGATCATTTGACGCTCGATAGGAACGGTCAATTCTACTTGCTCAACCGTAGCAATTCATGGAGTGCCGTAAAAGAACCACTAGAGCCACATCTGCTCCATTGACTTGACTCTCGAAAATTCACAAAACCGCCCGGAATGTTCCGAGCGGTTTTCTATTTTCTTCTTTATCTTTACACTGTAAGTATCACAGGGATGACCATCGGACGTTTTGCGGTCTTTTGCAAGAGGAAGCGGCTGACTTCGTCGGTGATGTTCTCCTTTATATAATCTACATTGATCGGATTCATGCCGTGGGTAGATTTTTCGACTGTATTTTTGATCAGGATGCGCGTTTCGTGGAGCAGAGTTTGAGACTCGCGCAGGTAGACAAAGCCGCGGCTGATTATGTCTGGAGATTTTCGTAGACGGCCTGTCTGGCTGTTGATTATGGCGAAGACGATGAATATTCCGTCCTGGGCTAATGCTTGGCGGTCTCGAATGACGACATCCTGGATGTCTCCAACAGAGAAGCCATCGACCATGACTATGTTCGACGCCGCCTTCTCCTTTAATCTGACTATTTTCTCGCCCTTGCTCTGGATCTCCAGGATTGCGCCGTTGTCAGGGATGATGACGCTTTCTTCTGGCAAATTGTTCGCCTCACGGGCGATCTCGCCGTGCACGCGCAACATATAGTGGTAGCCGTGGAGCGGCATGAAGAATTTTGGATGGATCTTCTTGTGTATCCATGCCGTCTCATCGCGGTTTGCGTGACCGGATGAATGCACGTCAGCGATCTTGTAATGGATGATGTGAGCGCCTTGACGTGAGAGGTTGTCTTTTAATTTCTGCACGGCGCGTTCGTTGCCTGGTACGACAGATGAAGACAAGAGGATGGTATCGCGCTTCGTGATCTTTACATATTTATGCGTCTTGTTCGCCATGCGCATCATAGCGGCATATTCGTCGCCTTGGGCACCGGTGGCCAAGATGATCATCCGTTCCGGCGGGAATTGATCTATTTCCTCGCTCGTTATCATGGTGTCTTTTTTTGGTTTAAGGAGACCGAGCTGTTTGCAGATCTCGATGTTTTGTTTCATCGATCGGCCTTCGACACAGACTTTCTTGCCATATTTTTCTGCGAATTCGATTATTTTCAGAATGCGTTCGAGAAGGGAAGAGAAAGTGGCTACTATCAGGCGCCCTTGGACATTTTTTATTATCTCTTCTATGTTCTTGTGCACCTGCTTCTCAGGTATGGAAAAACCGGGGTTTTCAACGTTCGTGGAATCGGCCATCAGCATCAGGACATTCTCGTTTTTGAAAGCGCGGGCGTATTCTTGCTCTTCGGCTTCTGTCGGTACGCCGTCTATATGATCCAGTTTGAGGTCGCCTGTGTGGACAATAGAACCCCACGGAGTCTCAATTATGACGCCCATGGCGTCTGGAATAGTGTGAGTGACGCTGAAAAAACGCACTTTCAATTTGCCGACAGTTATCGTCTCGTCTTTTTCAATGACGCGAAGATCGAGGGGCGGCATATGGAGGAATTCTTCCTGGCGCTTCTTTATCATGACCGATGTTAGAAGGCGGGTGTAGAGCGGTGGATTGCCGATCCGCGGCATGACGAACGGTATGGCGCCGATATGGTCTAGGTGGCCGTGGGTGACGATGACGGCGCGCACTTTTTCCTTTCTTTCCTCGACGTATTTTGTATTCGGCAATATATAATCGATGCCCGGAGTGTTCTCGTCTTTGAATTGAAAGCCGATGTCGATGATGACGATGTCGTCGCCTACCTCTATCATGGTGCAATTCTTGCCGATCTCTTCTACACCGCCGAGCGGAATTATGCGGATCGAATCAGGGAGAAGCGGCGGAATGACCTCGGCTTCCTTCATTTTTGGATCAAAATTGTTCTTGCCAGCGGTCGAAAAATGGCTTGGACGCAATCCTCCTGCCGGACCGTCTTTTTTTGTCGAGGAAAAAGCGCTGTTCCCACGGCGAAAAGGACGCTGGCCATGCCGCGAAGGCGCGCGTGTATATGAGACTGGGCGAGACGATGAAGGGCTTCTTGTTGATGTTGTTGGTGGGTTGATTGGGTTCATGGTTTTTTGATCGAAAGCCGGATGTATCTGGTCAAAAGTCGATGCTTATCTTTTTGACTTATGGCTTTCGGCTCTGGAATTTTAACTTTTATCTTTTAATAATTTTAATCTTATAATTTGAATTCCGTAAATATGCTCCAAACTCTATCCGTATCTATATACCAATTACTTACTCCGTTCCATCGATCGGCGGGCATGGAAACCGAATCAATATCCACGCCATGCAGTTTGTCCGGTATGACATAGATCAGATCTGGTGAATAAATGAACACGGCGGGAATATCTTGGGAAAAGATGGCTTGAAATGCGGACAGGTCAGCCGATTGTGCCGTGGAGCTGGTAGCTGATCGGGCAGAAGAAAGAGCTTTATCTGCGGAAATATTGGCATACTCGGCGATATTCAGGCCGGGGGCGTTTCTCTGCGAAGAATTCCAAAATGCGTACAGATCGAGACCGTTACTGATGTATTGGCCAAAGAGGAGCGAATCATAGGACCTGGCACCGATGGTGTTTTCCAGGTCGCTGTATTCAAAAACATTTACTGTGACGTTTGCTCCGATGGCGCGCCATTGTTCCGCAACCATATTAGCGGCGGCCGTCAGATCCGGCGAATCAGCGGTGGTTATAGAAAAACTTAGAGTCTTGGTTTTCTTGTTCACAATTTTTGCGTAAATGCCGCTGGCGTTTAGTTTCCAACCGTCTTTTTCCAAAGTGCTAGTGGCGAGGGCTATGCTAGAGGAAGCCGATAGGGAAGACGAAGAAGCTTTTAAAATGCCGAGCGGGACAGGGCTATTGACTGGAATCCCGTAGCCGTCGAGGACATCGCTGACGATCCTCTCCCGATCTACCGCCAACGATAATGCTTGGCGCACCGCTTTGTCGGCGAGGATAGGATTCTGATTTTGATTGAAAAATATTCCAAAGAGGCGCGGCACCGGATTGGTCAGAATCTTTACAGAAGCGCTGGTCGAAGCCAGGGCGGATGCGTCGTCTGGGTCAAGTCCCGCCAAGCTATCTATCTCTCCGGTTTCGAGAGCGGAAAAAGCGTGGCTTTCGTCCGGATAAAAATCGAGGATGATCTTTGATATATAAGGTTTTGTCCCAGTATAATATTTTGACGGCACGAGCGTATAAGATTGCGGCACCCCATTTGAATCCTTTGAGACAGTCTCAACTTCGTAAGGTCCGTCGCCGGTCGGCTGAATATTGTGACTGTTGAAGATAAACTGATCATCGCTGATATTTCCCCAGATATGTTGCGGCAATATGCCGAGGGTCGTATTGGCCAAAAATGGCGCGTACGGCTGGTTCAATATGAATTGCACTTCGCTGTCGCTGATTTTTTTCACCGTTACATCTGCCCAATCGGCCCGCTCTGGGCTTTTGATCGCGGCGTCTTGGGTTTTGTTCACGGTAAAGACGACGTCATCCGCTGTGATCGGCTTGCCGTCGTCAAAAAATATGTTTTTCTTTAAAATAAAATCGTAAGTCAATCCGTCAGACGATATGGAATAGCTCTCGGCCAAGCACGGCACCAAGTTGCCGGAAGAATCCCTGCGCAAGAGACCTGCGTAAACCAGGGAAGTAACATCCTGGTCGACATCCGTGAAAGCCAAAATCGGATTTGCTGTGCGCGGCGTACCTACTTCTCCTTCGACCAGAGTTCCTCCATCAGCAGGCACAGTTACCATGAAATATTGGCTCGCCTCATCTGCCATCACCAGGGCTGTCACTAACGCGATAGCAACAAAGCATAGGAATATTATTTTTTCCGTAGCAGAAAAAGCGCGGAACAAAGCAAGAGCTTTTTCGCCTTTTTTAATGCGGAATTCGCGAGCTTCCGGAGATGATGTTGGTTCAATCACAATAGTTTATATTCAATTTGGTTAAAAGATTGTTAACATAAAAGTCGAAAGCACCGAATCAAAAGCCGACAATCCTTGCATCCGTTTTTGTATTGACTTTTGACTAAGGACTTTAAGACTTTTGGCTTTTATAATAGCGATATCAATGATAATGCGGCAAATATTATTCCAGTTATGATAGTGCCGACAAAAAGTCCTTTCTCGAGGCCGCGGCGCGTGTGATATGCCGAGCTCCAGTTGTCTGATCCGCCAAAAGCTCCACCAACCTGTGCGCCGGTTCTCTGTAGTAGTATGAATGCGACAAGAACCGCGGCGACCGCGATTTGCGCGTATGGCAGAAACGATGCTAGGGACTTCATTGGTAGGAGCATAACATGACGTAAGATTTCGCGCAAGTTTATGGACAAAATCAGATCTTGGCGCATAGATTTGACCATATATGGCGGATATGGCTCCAAGCGTTCCCAGACTTATCCCGAGATATTTGGCCAATTTTGTCTGGTTCATTCCAAATCGCGTCATGGCTTCATGTATAACGCCATGATACATGCGTGCTTTGACTGTAACCTTGAATTGAACGGGTTTCTTTTCCTTTTGTTGTTAATTTCTGTTGACTTGAATTTTCAAAATTCTACTCGAGAACCTGTCATATTTTTGCATCGTTGTCAAGTTGCTATCTTTCTATTTTTACCTATAATTAGAGCCAATTAATCGCCCAACACCGCTTCAAACGAGGCGTTGTTTGAAAAGTCGCCATTATCAGATAAAACTAAAAGCACTTTCTATCAATTTCATGAAAGAACAAAAAAATCAAAAAGGCAGTAAGGTTGCAAATAAAATCAAACCGCTAGCCGATCGCGTCCTCATAAAAGAGGACACAGAATCGAGCGAAAAAAAGACTTCGAGCGGCATCATAATCCCCGTGACTGTCAACGAGGACAAGGCGGGCAAACGCGGCCAAGTCATGGCTATCGGTCCTGGCCGTGTCGAAGAAGGTCAGCTCGTGCCTATATCTGTCAAAGCAGGCGACGTCGTCCTTTTCCAATGGGGGGACAAGGTCAGAATAGAAGATGAGGATTATTATTTGGTTAGAGAAAGCGAGATATTGGCTATTATTAAATAATTTAAAAATAAAAAATAAGTCAAGATCAAAGGCCATGCCTGATAGTAGACGAGCAAAAATGAAAGTCAAAAAATATTGAAATCATTTGCTTTCCGCTTCATGCTTTGACTCTTGCATTTTGACTATTTACTTTACACTATCATGTCCAAAAAAATTCTATACAACGAGGAGGCGCGCAAAGCTTTGAAAAGAGGAGTCGACATCGTAGCCGATGCGGTAAAGATCACGATAGGTCCGCGCGGCAGAAATGTCGTTCTCGATAAAGGATACGGAAGCCCGACCATAACCAATGACGGCGTTTCCATCGCAAAGGACATTTCTTTGAAAGACAGATTCGAGAATATGGGCGCCGAGATCATAAAGGAGGTTGCGACAAAGACGAATGATATCGCAGGGGACGGAACGACGACCGCCACCATTTTGACCCAAGCCATAATAGACGAAGGGATGAAACAGACGAGCATGGGCATAAACGCCATGGGCGTGCGAGCCGGAATCGAAGCTGCCGCAAAAGACGTCGTTACTGCCTTGAAGAAAGCGGCAAAACCGATAAAGAGCGACGAAGAGATAAGACAAGTCGCCACTGTTTCCTCCGAATCTGTCGAACTAGGTTCTATCATCGCAGAAACCATAAAGAAGGTGGGCAAGGACGGCGTCGTCACTGTCGAAGAATCTCAAACGACCACCCTCGAGTCGGAAGTCGTCGAAGGGATCCAGTTTGATAAAGGGTACGTTTCGGCTTATATGATCACGAACGTCGAACGCATGGAGGCGGAATTAAAAGAGCCGGCTATCCTCATCACAGACAAGAAAATTTCTGCGATAAAGGAGGTTCTGCCTTTGCTTGAACAGCTCGCTCAAAGCGGAAAGAAAGATCTGGTCATCATCGCCGAAGACGTCGATGGAGAGGCGCTGTCTACTTTTGTTGTGAATAAATTAAGGGGCACATTCAATGTTTTGGCAGTCAAAGCGCCGGGTTATGGAGACAACAAAAAAGCCATGCTCGATGACATCGCCGTGACGGTCGGCGCCACAGTGATAAGCGAGGATGTCGGTATAAAGTTTGAAAAAGCAGATATCGGCATGCTCGGCAAAGCCCGCAAAGTCATTTCCACGAAAGATGATACGGTCATTGTCGGAGGCAAGGGCAAGAAATCCGATATTGAAAAGAGAGTCGCTCAATTAAAGAAGCAGTATGAAAATTTTTCTGCAAAAGAGAGGGCAAGCGAATACGGCGACGCGCACAAACTGGCTGAACGGATAGCAAAGCTCTCTGGAGGCGTGGCAGTCATTCGTGTCGGCGCGGCCACCGAGACCGAGATGAAATACTTGAAATTGAAATTGGAAGACGCCGTAAACGCCACGAAAGCCGCAATCGAAGAAGGCATCGTGCCTGGTGGAGGCGTCGCTCTAGTCCGCGCGGCGAATGAAGTGGCAAAGTCCTCATCCTTGAGACAGACAAAAGCCGGAAAGATATCCAGCGCAGAAGAGAACATCGGCTACGAGATCGTCTTGAAGGCGCTCGAAGCCCCCTTGAAACAAATCGCGATCAATGCCGGCAAAGACGATGGCTCTGTCATCGTGGACAAGATAAAAAATGGCAAGGGAAACAGCGGCTATGACGCTCTCGCCGATAAAATGGTCGATGATATGATAGCCGTCGGCATCGTCGATCCTGTCAAAGTCGCCCGCCTCGGCGTCGAAAATGCCTGCTCCGCCGCCGCCTTGCTCCTCACGACAGAGGCCGCAATAGCAGATGAACTGGAGGAAAAGAGACCGCAAAGCAACCAAGGGATGGGAGATATGGGATATTAAAAATGTACAAGGTGCCACCTCGTACATGGCTATAAAAGTCACATGAAATCAAAAACATCGATAGTCATATTCGTCATCGTCATAATCATAGCCGCTATCTTTCTAGTGCTCGACCAGGTGCACGCTCCGACTACTTCTATCTCTGCCACTTCGAGCACGATCGTTCCAATTGTGAATCAAGGACAAACAGCGGGCTCCACCTCGACTTCAACGACTTCTCCTGCCATCGACATGTCATCCTGGAAAATATATTCGAACGCACAACCAGCGTTCAATATAAAATATCCGGCCGATCTTGCTTTCTCCACTTCAACTATTCCGACGATAGCCGGACCGTATCTCCTTGCCCTTCAATTTCCAAAAGAAATCTATTTTTCGACCGTCTTGAAGGATGAAGCTTATGTCATCGTGACGGCAAGTTCGACTTGTCCTGTCGTAGAACAAGGGCCGATCGACAAAGGTCCGACGATGCTCGATATCAATGGCGTGACTTTTACAGAGAACACAATAAATGACGCCGCAGCTGGCAACAGATATTTGACCATGACTTATGACACAATTGCGAATAATCTGTGCTATCGCATCACGTTCTTTGACCATGGCACGGACGGTGCGGGGTTTTACTTGTCTGATACAGACGCGATAAATGCCGCCGATAAGATCCATGATGCCGAATTATCCAAGACTGAAGCCATAGCCGCGGCGATGCTCGGCACTTTTAACACAGGTGTCGTCTCCGTACCCAGGTGACGCCTCGGCATGCTTCCCAATAAAGCCGCCGCTTGCTATACTATTTCTACCATGAAAAAACAATCAATCATTTGGACGATAGTCGTCCTAGTCATTATCGCCATTATTATTTTAGCCGTTCATGTCTATCAAAATTATGAGCAGGGTCCTAACGCTTCGAATGCGTTGACGTCGGATGATTCTTCGGCTTCTGTCAGTCCGGTTGAAAATAACAAGCTCTCTTCTTCTCTGTCGCAATTTCAGAATGAAGAGCTGGGCTTCTCTGTGAACTATCCGACGGCGTGGCAAACAGAGAGCGCGCCTGCTGGCGTGACCTTTGTCATTCCCGATCAATTTCCACAGACGACCATCGGCACCCTCGATGCATCTATCCAGGTCCTTTCCGGCAATTGTGCTTTTCCGCCAGTCGTAACAATAAAGGACAAGGGCACGATCAATGTCGGCGGACTGACATTAGACACTGTTTCTATGCAAAATTCCGTAGATGGACGCAATTATTTCGATCAGCTGTATTCTCTGCAAAAAGGAAACGTCTGCTACATGTTCACTTTTGAATCGGTTACGATCAATCCAACGACAAAGGGCTTCTCTACTTCTGACGTGCCGAAAATAAATGCCAATAGCCAAGCCCAGATCGATATCGCTAACGCGCAGTTCAAGGACGTCGTGCAATCGTTCGTCTTTGTGACCCCTCCAGTCGGCGAACCGGAGACAGATTATCATCCGACAGCAACCAGCACACAGAATAACTAACATAAATCTATGATCACCATATATGTCATCGTCGTAATAATCATTATTCTGGTTCTTTGGGCTATCATCGCCTTTAATGGGTTGGTCCGTTCTAGAAATCGCGCGCAGGAATCTTGGGCTGATATCGATGTCCAGCTAAAGCGCCGTTATGATCTGATTCCAAACCTAGTAGAGACGGTCAAGGGATACGCCGCGCACGAAAAGACAGTTTTTGAAGATGTGACGAACGCTCGCACTGCCGCTATGAGTGCGACAGGCCTCGCCAATAAAGGTCAAGCAGAGAATCAACTGGCTGGAGCTTTAAAGTCTCTCTTTGCCGTTTCAGAAGCATATCCTGATCTGAAGGCCAATCAGAATTTTCTTGCCCTTCAATCAGAATTGACCGACACCGAAGACAAGATCCAAGCCGCTCGCCGTTTCTACAACGGCAATGTCCGCGACTTCAACACTTCGATTCAGGTTTTTCCAGGCAATTTGATCGCCGGAACTTTCCATTTTGCGACGATGGAATTCTTCCAGCTCGATGCTAGCGATGCGGCCGCAAAGGAGCCGGTGGAAGTCAAATTTTAAGGAAAATACAAAAATTAAAAGCAAAAGTTAAAGGGCTAATCTATAAAATCCATGGAGATAAAGGACAAAGAATTGCATAGGATATCTATCACAGCCATAATTTACAACGACGAAGGTAAATATTTGGTGACCCGGCGCTCGCTTCAGAAAAAGGCTTTTCCGGGAAAATGGACTGTTCCCGGCGGCGGGCTTGAAGTGGATGATTATATGAATTCAAAGCCGAACAAAGACGGACAATGGTACAACGCAGTGTCAAACGCATTGCGAAGGGAAGTCAAAGAAGAGGTTAATTTGGAAACGGAAAATCCTGAATATCTGCTCGATATAGCTTTCATAAGGCCAGATGGGATTCCTGTCGTCATCTTGAGCTACTTTGCAAAATATAAGTCCGGAGACGTCGCCTTGGACAAAGACAGTATTGCCTACAAGTGGGTCACTTTGGAAGAGGCAAAAAGCATAGATTTCATTGACGGGATATTGGATGAGATAAAGATGGTTGATGATATCATAAAAGCCAGGTGATTTTCGCTCCGTCTTCCGAGCCCGAACATTTTTAGATTCTTCCCGTTTTTCTTTCCTTTTCATTTTCTATTATGGCTACCCTCTATACCCAACAAGATAAGAACGTCAGACGGACATGGTTCCTGATGGCCATATTCTTGGTCCTTGTCGTCGCCATCGGCTGGTTCATCAGCTGGTACTATGGGAGCCCGATCTTTATCTTTGCCGCCATATTCATAGCCCTTGCCATGAACATAGCCAGCTACTGGTATTCGGACAAGATTTCGCTCTCGCTCGCAAAGGCGATGCCAGCAAAAAGGGAAGATGATCCCCAGCTTTTTCAAGTCGTCGAAAATCTGTGCATCACTGCCGGTTTGCCGATGCCGAAATTGTACATAATCCCCGATATGGCGCCGAATGCCTTTGCCACTGGTCGCGACAAAAACCATGCCGCAGTCGCGGTGACACAGGGTCTTTTGGATATGATGGACAAGAATGAATTGTCGGGGGTTCTGGCTCACGAGCTTTCCCATATCGGCAATCGCGACATCTTGCTCTCGACGACAGTCGTCGTCCTCGTCGGCTTTATATCTATCATCGCTTACGTCTTTACCCGAAGCATGTGGTTTGGCGTCGGCGGCGATCGGCGAGGCAATAGTCGAAACTCTGGCGGTCAGCTCGGAGCTATTCTTGCAATAATAGGCATTATCTTTGTCATCCTTTCACCTATTGTTGCCCAACTCATCCAACTTGCCATCTCAAGAAAACGCGAGTTTCTAGCAGATGCCGATGGCGCTTTGCTCACGCGTTATCCGGAAGGATTGGCTAGCGCCCTTGAAAAGATCCAATCCTACAGTCAGCCGATGGGGACTGCGAACAACGCCACTGCGCATCTCTACATTTCAAATCCTTTTGGAGCAAAAGCAGGTCAAGGGATAGCAAAGCTTTTTATGACTCATCCGCCGACTTCGGAACGCATCGCTATATTGAGAGGGATGGAATAAATCCATTTTTTATCATAAGTATTTTAGGGATTTTTTTGGTATAATGTCTCAATGACCTTTTTCCGTTCCTCATTTGCCTCGCCTCGCTTCTCGTTTCTCGCCTGCCTGCCAACAGGCATGGCTTTTTGTTCGTTTCTATATGTTTTTCTTTTCATCTTTCCTCTGAATTTTGCCGATGCTCAGACAACCGTTTCTACCGTTATTCCTTCCACTGTTACGACCCAAGCCGCTCTCCAAGCAGAATTAGCTCAAGTAGAGGCCGAAGAAGCCCAAGCCCAGGTACAGCTCCAAAGTGCCCAGAATCAGAGCGCATCCATCCAGAAAGACATAAATGTCCTGACAGCGCAGATCAACGCGGCAAATCTAAAGATAAAGCAGGAGAATCTGATCATACAGACTCTCGGTCAGAACATAACTCAAAAGCAGTCAAATATAAACATGCTCGGGAATCAGATAGATCAGGGTCATCAAACCCTAGCCGAGATATTGGTCAAAATAAATGAGAACGGCGACATAACTTTGGCTAATATAATCCTCGGTAGCGATAGCTTGTCGCAGGCGATGGCTAGTTTTGACGATTTTCAATCTGTTCAGCAGGCATTGGCGGTCACCTTCAATCAATTGCGCGCCAATGAAGCAGAAAACCAAAGCGAGAAAGCCCAATTGACTGACAAGCAGAATCAGGAGATCGATGCAAAGCAAGTCATTCAACAACAACAGGCGACAGTGCAACAAGCCGAAAACCAAAAAAAGCAATTGCTCGCAGTGAGCAAGGAGAACGAGAGCGCCTACAGCAGTTTGGTGGTGCAAAATGAACAGAAAGCCGCCCAAATCCGCGCCGCTCTGTTCAACCTCGCCGGTACGAGCGCCATTTCTTTTGGTAATGCCTTGAATTATGCCAATACTGTTTATACAGCAACCGGCGTACCGCAGGCGTTTCTTCTTGCCATCCTGACCCAAGAAACCGGCATAGGCAAAAATGACGGCACCTGTTATTTGACCGACACAGGCGATGGTTCCGGTGTCGATTCCAATGGAAATAGGATCGCCAATGTTATGAAGCCGTCGCGCGATATCCAGCCGTTTTTGGCTATCACCTCGTCTCTAGGCCTAGATTATAAATCCATGCAAGTGTCATGTCCTCAATCTATCGGCTATGGCGGCGGCATGGGACCGGCGCAATTCATCGCTTCGACATGGGCTCTTCTCGTTAATAGGATAAAATCAGCTCTCGGTATTTCCACGGCGCCGAATCCATGGCATCCATTGGATGCTTTCACTGCCTCTGGACTCTATCTATCTGATCTCGGCGCGAATTCGTCGAGCTATACGGCGCAAAAGAACGCTGCTTGTAAATATTATTCCGGTCACGCTTGTGGTGTTGTAAAAGGCGCGAGCGCCTATGGATCGAGCGTCATGGCGCTAGCCAATCAGATACAGACGACAGAGATCGATCCATTGGAAGGGTTGTGATTTCTTGCCTTTTTCGGTCATATTTGCTACATTGTTCCTATGAAAAAAGACATACACCCAAAGGACTACCGGAAGGTCATTTTCCATGACAACTCGAATAACATGGATTTTCTCGTTGCCTCGACCATAAAGACTGCCGAAAAGGGCAAATGGCATGATGGCGTGGAATATCCTCTTGTCTCCGTCGAGATCTCTTCGTCATCGCACCCTTTTTATACTAACCAGGAAAAGATGATGGATTCTGCTGGTCGCGTCGAAAAATTCAAAGCAAGGCAAGCAAAAGCGACCAAGAAGAAGTCTTAACTTTGTCTGATAGAAAAAGGGGAGAGAGCTTCAGCGCTTTCTCCTTTTCTGCTATATACTTACACCATGGATTGGGACGAACTCAAAAAAAATCACAAAACGGCGTTTTTAGTTGAAATGCATGAAAAGCTCTCGAAAGAAGAAGCGGAGGTTTTGGAAATGGCAAAAGATGAGACTATGCGCGAGATGGCTGAAGCGGATTTGAAAAATATCGCAGAACAAAAAAAGAACATCGAAGGTCAAGTTCAAGCGATACTCGATTCTGAAAAAGAAGAAGTAGAAACGCCGAACGAACTCATTCTAGAAGTGCGCGCCGGAGCCGGCGGGGAAGAAGCGGCGCTGTTTGCCGAGGAGTTGGTCCAAATGTATAAGAACTATGCGGCCTCAAAAGGATGGCAGGCAAAAATAGTCGAAGAATCGCGGAGTTCTCTCAAAGGATACAAAGAGGCTTCGCTCGAGATAAAAGGCAAAGGCGCCTACGACGACTTGCGCTGGGAAACCGGCGTCCATCGCATCCAGCGCGTGCCGGAGACGGAAAAGAGCGGTCGTATCCACACATCGACTGCCGCCGTTGCTATATTGCCCATACGTAAAAAAACAAAGCTTGTTATCCCGCCCAGCGATCTCGAAATGGAATTCTCGCGCGCAGGGGGCAAGGGCGGTCAGAACGTCAACAAAGTCGAGACGGCTGTGCGCCTCATCCACAAGCCGACAGGCCTCGACGTGCGCGTCACTGCCGAACGTTCTCAGAGCGCCAACCGCGAGCGGGCCATGCAAATCTTGACCGCAAAGATAGAGGCGCAACAGGAAGAAGAGGCAGCCAAAAAATTCAGCGCCAACAAAAAAGCCCAGCTCGGCACTGGCGACAGAAGCGAAAAAATCCGGACATATAATATCCTGCAAGACCGTATAACCGACCATCACATAAAACAAAGCTGGCACAATATAGAGACTATCTTTGCCGGCAAGCTCGATCCGATCATAGACGCCTTGCACGAATTCGAAAAGACAGGAAAAGTTGGGGATGAAGAAGGGGAGTAAAAATTTGTCTGATCGTCCGATCGATCTAATAGATGACCAAGCACTAATTTATACATAGGGCTACCCTTGTACAAACTTTTTGCCTTTTGCCTTTTGCCTTTAATTGTTATACTTATTCTATGAGCCAGATAGGTCTATCTATAACGCAATATCATGTGATCATGTACATCTTGATCGCTGTCTCTGTCGTTGTTTTTTTCTTTAATATCTACCGTTATTTTTTTGTCAACCACAAGCTAAAAGAGCACAAGGAATATCTTTTTTGGAGCATTTCCGGTTTTATCGTCGTCTTTTGTTTCTGGTTATTCGTCAATATATTTGTAAGCTCATCAAATTTTAATGTATTCTTTGACATCTTGATCGCTCTGTCTCCTTTGGCGGTGATGATCGCTCTTTTCTTTATTTTCATCGATCTTTGGATTAATTACACGAGAGCCAAAACGCTTTCAAAGCAAGAATATTCTATAGTCGAAGTCAGATTGCCAAAAGAGACGGTGAAGTCCCCAGTGGCCATGGAGATGTTCCTGACCGCGCTCCATCAGACTGCGGGCGAAGGCGGCTGGTTCGGCAAATATTGGTACGGAAAGACCAGAGCTTGGTTTTCTCTCGAGCTCGTCTCGATAGAAGGGCAGATACATTTCTTCATTTGGATGAGAAAATCTCTGAAGAATTTTATCTCGACATCGCTGTATGCCCAATTCCCGGGCATAGAAGTCCATGATGCGACAGATTACGCCCAATCTGTCCATTACGATCCAAAGACAATGGAGATCTGGGCCGCTGACCTTCAATTCAGCAAAGAAGACGCATACCCGCTCATGACTTATGTGGATTACGGTCTAGACAAGGATCCAAAGGAAGAATTCAAGGTCGATCCGATCGCGCCGGTCATTGAATTTTTGGGATCGATCGGGGTCAATCAGCAAGCATGGGTGCAGATATTAGTCCGTGCATATAAAAAGAGCGATCATGTCGAGCCAGGTCACTTCTTTAAAAAGCACGACAAGAGACAAAAAGAGGCCGAAGCGTTGGTGAACAAATTGCACAGGCGCGATCCAAAGACACATGTTGCCGGTGCGGCCGATGCTGACACTGGTTTTTCAAAGATGCCTAGGATAACGAAAGGCGAGGAAGATATCATCACAGCCATCGAGCGCAATATTACGAAGCTCGGCTTTGATGTGGGCATCCGCCTTATGTACATCGCCAAAAAAGAGAATTTCAACAAGGCGAATCCAGGCGCCATGCAGAGCATGTGGAAACAATACAGCGCTCCGCACATGAACGGGCTCGGCACGAGCGATGACCTGTGGTTCGAGAGGATAGACTTGCCATGGGAAGACAGGAGCGGCAAAATGGCCGAGCATTTTTCAAAACAAGCCCTCGACATGTACAAGCGCCGTTCGTACTTCTTTCCGCCATATACGCATATTATCGGTCATCTGAAGCCCATGATAATGAGCTCTGAGTCGCTCGCTACCATCTATCACTTCCCGGGTCAGGTCGCGGCTACGCCGACATTGACTCGCGTGCCGTCAAAGAAAGGCGAAGCGCCAGCGAATATACCAGTATGAAAAAGTTTCTGTCGGCTATCGGTGTTTTTTTCATAGTCGTTTTACTTGCCATGTTTGGTTTTGCCGCGTTTCCTTCTTTAACTTTTCCTGTCGGAACGATTTTTCACATCGAGCAGAACTCTTCGCTCGCCGCAGTCACGGATAATCTCTATAATGATCATATGATAAGATCAGAAGCTCTATTCAAGTCTTTTGTGATAATTTTTTCAGGCGAGAGAGGGGTCAAGGCAGGGGATTATCTTTTTGATTCGAAGGAATCAGTCGTACAGGTCGCACGGCGGCTCGTCAATGGAGAATATGGATTTACCCCGATCAAAGTGACCATCCCAGAGGGTTTTGATGTACAGCAGATTTCAGCGTTGCTCGGCAAAGATATTCCTGGTTTTTCCACTTCGACTTTTATGACTTTGGCAGATCCGTCAGAAGGATATCTGTTTCCGGACACGTATTTCTTTAATATGGATACTTCGCCAGACGATGCGGTGAAAGCTATGCGCACGCTCTTTGATCAAAAGATTTCTTCTGTCCAAGATCAGATCTCGGAATCTGGCCGTGCCACATCGTCCATCGTCATCATGGCCTCGATTCTCGAGCGCGAAGCGACCTCTTCTAATGACCGCCGTATCATCGCTGGCATTCTATGGAAGCGTCTAGACGACAAGATGCCTCTCCAAGTGGATGCCGCCCTAGCTTTTGCTCTGGATAAAGACGGTACAAAATTGACTTCTGACGACTTGGCGACCACTTCGCCATTCAATACATATAAAAATCTCGGCTTGCCTCCGACGCCTATCGGTAACCCCGGGCTTTCAGCGATAGAGGACTCAATCTCGCCGGCTAGCACGACATATTGGTATTATTTGTCTGATTCAAAAGGGAACATACATTTTGCCGAGACATATGACGAGCAGATGACCAATGAGACAAAGTATCTGTAGTACAAGGGCTATCCTTGTACAAAAAAGAAGCCGGAACTTATGTTCGCGGCTTTGTTGGTTGCTTTCTTTTGGAAGCGAGCTTCTGTGCAGTTGACAAATTATAAATGATTTTGTCTGGCTTCCAGAATTTTAAAAATGAGACACCCTTTCCACTGTTAGATGT
The DNA here is from genome assembly GCA_964565685.1 of uncultured Candidatus Saccharibacteria bacterium. GTDB lineage: Bacteria > Patescibacteriota > Minisyncoccia > Phycocordibacterales > PALSA-1337 > JAGWNR01. Next base: position 71,791 of record CAZMFR010000001.1, on the reverse strand, counting down.
TGTGATCACCAAATCTCCCTCTTTTTCCAAAAGGAGAATGGCTTTGATGCGATTCATGCGGCTTTTGTTGATGAAGAGGATATTCATAATTCATGAGGATTTATTTTGTTGAACTGTGCTTGATGAGATGGTATCATCCGCATCATGAAAGGTCAATATAATTCGGCATTATCTCCTATAGTGTCAAAGCCACACAGGTCTATAAATGCCATACAAGACAAAAAAAACAATAGAAGTCGAAACAAACGGGTATTTGTCGGCATGTCGGGCGGCGTAGATAGCTCTGTTTCTGCTGCGCTTTTAAAGCGTGACGGTTACGATGTCATTGGCGTCTTTATAAAAGTCTGGCAGCCGGATTGGATGGATTGCAACTGGCGACAGGATCGTCTCGATGCCATGCGTGTAGCGGCAGTTTTGGACATTCCTTTTATGACTTTGGATCTGGAAAAAGAATACAAGCGCGATGTCGTCGACTATATGATCGCCGAATATCGAGCTGGTCGGACGCCGAATCCGGATGTTATGTGCAACAAGAGCGTCAAATTTGGCGCATTCTATGATTTCGCGATGGGGCAGGGCGCTGATTTCGTGGCGACGGGGCATTATGCAAGGATAGTCGAAAGTCGAAAGCGCCGAGTCGAAAGTCAAGAATGCCGAGTCGAAAATCAAGGCGAAGCGCCAAATACCTCTTTTGGATGGCTCCCGGGCGAGCGTTCAGGGCGAGAACTTGGCTTGGGAAACCCGGGAATAGTCCGGAGAAAGAATGTATCTGGTGCTGAGACCGATTATTGCTTGCTTGCTGGCACTGATCCGAACAAAGACCAATCATACTTCCTCTGGAACATCCGCCGAGAACAACTGCCGCACATCCTCTTTCCGATCGGTGACATAGAGAAGCCAGACGTGCGCAAGCTCGCACAGAGATTCAATTTGCCGAATGCAGACAAAAAAGACAGCCAAGGCCTCTGTTTCATCGGCAAAGTCGACATAAAAGAATTCCTCTCTCATTATATGGAGCCGAAAAATGGGGATGTCCTCGATGAAGCAGGAAAAGCTATCGGTCATCACGACGGCGCTTTTTTCCTGACTATCGGCGAGCGTCACGGTTTTGTCATAGATAAGAAGACGCCGCATGACGAGCCGTATTTCATTGTTGCAAAGGATGTCGAGAAGAACACGATCACTGTTTCAAACAAAGATCCACAAGGACTTTTGGCGGAGGCGAAAACTATGGTTATGCTCGAAAGGACGAATTGGATTAAAATTCCAGAGGTCGGACCTCTGGAATCCGGTCGTACTCGTTATCGCCAGCCGCTCGTGCCGCTTGTTTTTACTTCAATTAAAGAAGACTCCGGAACAGCCGAGATAAAATTCGACAAACCACAGAACGCTTTGACGCCGGGTCAGTCACTCGTTGTGTATGACGGGGAAGTTTGTTTGGGAGGAGGGGTCATATTATAAAACCAAGTGAGTAGATTGGTAATCTCATAGAATCATAAAATTCACAAAGCATGATTTGAATGTGATTTATCTGTGAATAATAATTTTACTCTGCGTGGATATGAAGCGTTCAAAAAAATAATCCTGGTAGTAGTCATTTTATTTAGTTTGATTTTGTGTTAGGTATTTACAGAATTGAGAAATAATATTAAAAAGCGTACAATACCATCATGAAAGACCGCTCCACAGTCGATATGATAAAAGAGCGCCTCGGCGTCGAGGAAGTCATTTCATCGTATATGAAGCTGGAGAAAGCCGGCAAGAATTGGAAGGGCCGCTGCCCATTCCACAACGAAAAGACGCCGTCATTTTTTGTCTCGCCGGATCGCGGCTCGTTCTATTGCTTTGGTTGCGGCGCAAAGGGGGATATATTCACTTTTGTCGAGCAATTCGAAGGCCTCGATTTCATGGGCTCTTTAAAACTGCTCGCTGAACGTGCCGGCATCCCAATAACCCTCGAAAATAGGGAAAAGAAAACCGAGCGCGAGCGGCTATATTCTGTCATGGAATCTGCCGCTATCTTTTATCAAGGGCGTTTATCTGGCGAAGCAAAAGAATACTTGAAAAAAAGGGGAGTAAAAGAGGAGACGATAACAGAATTCAGGATCGGTTTCGCGCCGGAAGGTTGGCGCAATCTGCGTGATGCGATGTCAAAGAAGGGTTTTAACGATGCGGATATGGAGAAGGCGGGATTGGTCAAGAGAAAGGATGCCGGCGATTATTACGACCGTTTTCGCGATCGCGTCATGTTTCCGATCATGGACTCGTCCGGCCGTATCATCGCTTTTTCCGGCCGTTTGCTCCATGAAAAGGAGGGCGAGGGCAAGTATATAAACACGCCAGACTCGCCGCTCTACGATAAATCGGCCGTCCTATACGGCATAGACAAGGCCAAAGGCGAGATCCGCAAGAGAGATTACACTATCCTCGTCGAAGGCCAGATGGATCTCATAATGTCGCATCAGGCAGGGATAAAAAATACGGTTGCCGCTTCCGGTACGGCACTCGCCGAAGACGCTATCTCGCGCGAGCATGTGACGAACAATGTCGGCATCATACGCCGCTTGTCGCCGAATTTGCTGATCGCTTTCGATTCAGATAAAGCCGGAAAAAACGCTTCCTTGCGCGCGGCACGGATCGCTCTCAACCTCGGCATGGATGTCAAGATCGCCGATATCGAAGGCGGCAAGGATCCAGCCGACCTTGTCCTGGCAAATCCTGAAAAATGGAGAGACACCCTGCGCCGCTCAAAGCCGATCGTTGAATTCATCCTCGATGGCATCATGAAGGAAAAAGAAGGCGCGAAGCTCGACTCTAGGAAATTGCCCGCTCTCATCCGTGAAAAAGTCCTGCCATTCATCGCCGAAGTCGCCGGATCTATGGAACGCTCCCATTGGATAAAAATGGTGCATGATAAAACTGGCCTTTCCGAGGAATCCGTGCGCGACGACCTTGGTGCATACTTGAAAAACAAAAAACCAGAGGAGGTTTTGTCTGCTTCGAGACCGGGCGCGTCCTCGTTGACGGCAAAGACTATCCCTCAAGCCCGGCTCGATATCATCATGCGAAAGCTCTTTGGCCTCCTGGCTTTTCTCGAAAAGAACGCTGGTGTTTCTGTCGGCAAGGCGGAAAAAATCCCCATTGATCCAAAAGTTTTTTATGAAAAGATCAAGGAAATCGCCGGCGACGAGTACCAAAAGATCGCAAGCGAAGTCGAATCATTGAAAGACGACCTAGTTCTCGAAGCCGAGATCACCTATGGCGACGGGCATGACTTTTCAAAAGAATTGGCCGAATTGATGGTCAATTTCGAGGAAGATATTTTAAAGGAGAAGCTGTCCGAGGCGATGAATGATCTGGCCGCCGCCGAGCGAGAAAAGAACGCCGAAAAATCCAATATCGCGGCAAAACTCTGCCATGAGCTTTCAAAGAAGCTGGCGGAAGTCGGGAAGAAGAGGATGGCAGATTAATTTTTTCCCAAAGGGTGGTTGACAGCAAAATTGGACTTGCTATAATGGTCTCTACAATGGCTTCGGCCTCCGAGATTCCCCGCTTCAGAGCGGGGTTTCGTTTTCTAGGGAAGCAGTGTCTTGAGTAAACTGAACAAAACAAGTAGGTAATTTTTTATGGAGATCATTCCTACTTTCCGTAAAAGTCTCTTGCTGTCTACGGCTCTAATCTGAGACAAGATAACACTTGAAGACACGACGCCGCTGATTTTTACGTAATATGGATTGTTCTTTTCTGTACTGGTGATTGGCAGGATAAGAATCAAATCTATATTATATCTCTTCAAGATCAAGACAGGTCTCTCAAATAGCTCGTTCTTGCCGTCTTGTTCGGAACCTACATTCACCCCAAGAGTGCACCACCAAATCTCTCGTTCACGACAAAGCCGCTCCACATCTGACCGTTCGATCTCCTTCTTTTTAGCGTTCCAAAGGTCAAATTCCTTTATATATCTTTCATTCATGTACCAAATTATACAGACCAATTATTAAGAAAAGTTAAAAAAGTTCTAAAGAAAAGTTAAAATCTTTGGGATATGTAACAAAAAAGCCCCGCGCAAGGTGCGCGGGGCATGAGATAAAGTGCTTTATTTGAGCGTTGCAAGTGCTTTGTCAAGTTCTTTTTGCCAATCGCCGCCGGTATCAAGGTCAGCCAAAAGAGTGACAGACGGTGCTTTCAACTTCCACTGTCCGCCGCCTTCCTCGATCCAGTCGTAGTGATGCGGCGTTCGGCGCCAGAATTCACGAAGACGGATGACAGCTGAACTGACCCTATCCTTGAGGCCTTCGACGGCGACAGAATATATTGTCTCGCCTTCATATTTTGTCTTCTCGAAGATACGTTGAGTGATGACTTCGAAATCCGCATGCACCCGAATATAATGGATTTGAAGATCGGGGACATCTTTCACGCGCGCAAGCAAACTTTTTCTCTTGCGCTCATCGCCGTGATCGGAATCGGCGACGACGGAATAACCCTTTTCAAGGAGCTTCAGAATCAACTTCTCCCCGACGATCCGATCATTGGTGTATGATCCTTGGGCTTTGCGGAGCTTCAAGCGGATATCATTCGCATTGACGACCCTTGCTCCAATCTTTTCGGCGATGTGCCCTGCAACAGCGCTCTTGCCGGCACCAACCAAGCCGATGATGCAAAATAGCTGTGCCGTGGAAGTATTTCCTTTGAAAGATGCTCTCGCCAACATTTCGGCAATGACATCAACTTGAGCTGTGGTCAGTGCTTCTTCCTTCATATGCCACATAGTATACATCAACAATGGCGCTTTTTTATGCAAGAATACGATTAGTTTTTTCATGTGCAAAATTCCTTTCCTGACCGAACCCTATCACTCACTTTTCCACATGTCAACTTGCGCCTTTGCGGATTTTGCATTAGTATAGTCAATCTAGTCCATTTCAATGGTCAATGTCTAAAAGCACGTCAAAAAAATCAAATAAGAAGAGCAAAACAAAGGCTTCAAAAAAGCCCATTTCAATAAAGAAGAAACCGGCCTCGGCGGCAAAACCGAAGGATACAAACAAAACTATGCCTGCCGGCAAGCAGGGAGCGAAAAAAACGAAGCAGTCCCAAAAGCAAAAAGACACACAAAAAGCGTTTGATGTAAAAGCGGCCAAACTGATGGTCAAGGGCAGGGAGCGCGGATTCGTCACTTATGACGAGATTCTCAAAGAATTTCCGACTGTCGAAACCGATATAGTGTTTTTGGAGGATCTTTATAGCAAATTCGCGGCGTCTGGTGTCGATATACTAGAAGGCGGCGGGCTGTTAAATATAGAAAAAGAGACTGCTCCGACTGCAAAGCGATATACATATGGTTCGCGTTCCAACGATTCCGCTTATGATTCGATACAGATGTATCTGCGCGAGATCGGTCAATATCCATTGATCAACGCCGCCAGAGAAAAAGAGCTCGCTCGTATGATAGCGGCCGGAGATAACGAAGCCAAAGGACTTCTGGCCAAAGCGAACCTCCGACTCGTCGTATCTATCGCAAAAAAATATGTCGGCAGGTCTGCTGACTTGACCTTGCTCGACCTAATCCAAGAGGGTAACCTCGGTTTGTTCAAAGCAGTCGATAAATTCGACTGGACAAAGGGCTACAAATTCTCTACCTATGCTACATGGTGGATCCGCCAGGCCATCACTCGCGCCTTGGCCGATCAGAGCCGCACTATCCGTGTGCCAGTCCATATGGTAGAGACTATCGCCAAATATAAACAGGTCGTGCGCCGTCTGACTCAGGAACTAGGCCGCGACCCATTGCCAGAAGAGATCTCCACCGAAATGGGCATTGATGTAGACAAGATCTATCAGATCGAAAAAATAGATCAGCCGGTCGGTTCCCTCGAGATGCCCGTTGGAGACGATTCTGACGATGGCAAGTCTACTTTGGGGGATTTCATCGCTGACGACAAGATCTTGTCGCCGGATCAAGAAAGCTCCCGCCGCATATTAGCCGATCAGGTGCGCGAGATTCTGAACGAACTGTCCGAAAAGGAGCGCAAGATATTGGAAATGCGTTGCGGTCTGATGGACGGCGTGCAACATACCCTAGAAGAAGTAGGCAAGGAATTCGAAGTGACCCGCGAGCGTATCCGCCAGATCGAGGCCAAAGCCCATGAAAAGATACGCCAGCACGAAAAGGCAGACAGGTTGAAGAACTATTGATGCGTCAAATCCAAATTGATTTTCTTGCCAACTTGGGCATTGACCGTGCGCATTGTTTTTCACCAAGGTAGCTCTTGCTTTTTTATCTCAAGTGTGGTAATGTGCCTGCAGTAAACAATACAGAGCGCCAGCCCGTGTGGGACTGGAGAACGCTTTGTTGGGCAGTTTTTTGAAAGGAAAATCATGAAAAAGAAAAAATGGGCGATCGGTTTGATCGCTGTTGGAATCGTTGCGCTTTGCTCGACGGCGCGGGCGCAAGGAACGGTGACGTTTACGCCGATCAACGGCTCGACGTTCAGCAATTACTTGGACCAAGCGGCGTGGGTTGCATTGGTGGATACGAGGGGGAATGTTGGTTTCTCTTCGAATCCGAGTTCTCTTGTGGGTTATGATGGTGGAGCGGCCCAGGATACGTCAGTCTCCCTAACTGAATTAAATGGAGACGTGACCATTACTACCACTATAAATAATGGATTAGGTCCTGTGGCCGGGGAAACTACAAGCAGTATGATTGACTCATTAACACCAATCAGTGGTCTGGTAATCGGTATAATTTCACCTCATCAGTCGTCTGGGGGAATAGCCACGGTTGATAATTGGTATATCGGTTCAAGTTATCAATCACCAGTTACCGGAACATCATCGGCGAGTTTCGGAGGCATGGCAGGTATTTTCGAGTATCAAAACAGTTCTTTTGAATCGACTTTTTCCTTGGAAACTCCATTGGATAGCTCATCGCAAATTTACATCGTTGGTTATTCTTTGGAGTCAACTCCTGAACCATGTGTCGCGGCATTTATTGGACTTGCCGGATTGGCTCTGATTGTTGTAAAACACAAAAAATAAAATAAGAATAGAATAACAGTATAAGGGTTCTGACCAAGAACCCTTTATTTTATTTACGGATTTCCTGGACACCCTGGTGATGTGCTACCAGCAGAAATTGGAGACGAGCTGGTTGAGGAATTATTTTTACTACTTCCAAAACACATATATTTGTTTTGATACGGCAATAATGCCCACAAAGAATATTGTTGATTATTAATGGTTGGTCCTGGTAGACCTATATATAATCCTCCTGTATCATTGACAATTTGATCACATAAGGTCAAAGCAGATTGAGAAAATGAAGAATTGGTTATATCTCCTCCCGTTCCGTATATATAGGAACAACCATTGATAGAATTTGCAGCACAAAGATATCCTGTGCTACCACTATATGCTGTGCAAGTATTGAATGCGCTTGGTTGTAATGATCCATAATTTCCATATGTTGAGTAAGCTGTTTCATATAGATTTCGGAATTGTACAAGCTCGCTAATTATTACAGCTTCTTTTCCCTTTGTTCTCGCACCCTGCACTGCCGCCAAGATTATGGTCGACAAAAGGCCGATGATGGAGATTACGACCAGAAGCTCGATGAGAGTGAAGCCGGCTCTTTTGAGCAAGCCGTGTGAGTTATTCATAGAAGTCTTTTTCATATACGCTGTCATTGACATATAGTGCCACCAAAAGGTCGCATTGGCAAATATATAAAAAGGCGCAGAATAGGATTCCGCGCCGTGGTTGGTCAAGTCTCTTCTTGCAAAACGAGCAATTGCCCATTTTTGCAACGCCTTTTTGTCACTATAAATCCCCTAGATCCAAGCCGTATGAATATCACTTGGCGTGATATCATGTTTTCAAACTCCTCATCGGATATGCGCGGGGAGAATCGTTGTTTGCCTGTCATTTTTGCATGGAGCGCCGAGGCGAGAAGCTCGCGCGTTCTCTCTGGCAAGCCAGACGATCGGACTTCTTCTTTCCAGTCGCTTTTTGTAAGTGTAAGTATCATGCTCATAATTTCTGGTATGATACTACTATCTTTTTATGAATACGCAAACTTTTGACCAGAAATACAAATCGCTAAATCCGGCGCAAAAAAAAGCCGTCGACGCCATCGACGGTCCCGTAATGGTCATAGCCGGTCCTGGCACTGGCAAGACCACAATATTGACTTTGCGTATCGCTAATATCTTGAAGAGGACGGATACGCCACCGTCTGGGATCTTGGCTATTACGTACACCGATGCTGGTGTCAAGGCCATGCGCGCAAAGCTTCGCGAAATAATCGGCAATCGCGCGCACGAGATCGCGATCCATACTTTTCATAGCTTTGCCGCGGCGATGATCGCCGAGTATCCAGATCACTTCCTGCATCTCGATGGCATGGCGCATATGAGCGATGTCGAACAGGAGTCTCTGATCCGCTCGATAATCTCCAAGCCGGAATTTAGAGAGCTTCGTCCGACTGGCAAGCCGGATGCATACATATCTGCTATTATGCGCGCTATAGATAATGCAAAGAGGGAAGCGCAAACTCCGGAAATGGTGCGCAAATTCGCTGAAAAAGAGACCGAAAGGATCAAAAAAGACGATGATTCTATCTCGACGCGCGGCATTACGAAGGGCAAGCTGAAAGCAGAAGCGCAAGAACGCATAGAGAAGTGCGGCCGCACCGTCCTCTTTTCCCAAATTTATGAAAAATATGAAAAGGACAAGCGCGAGCAGAAGAAGATGGATTTCAATGATCTTCTCATCGAGCTTCTCGTCGCCTTGCGCAACGATGAGCTGTTTTTACGGCTTATCCAGGAGAGATTTCTATATCTTCTCGTGGACGAGCATCAGGACACGAACGATGCCCAGAATTTCATCGTCGCCACTATCGCTGAATTCTTTGAAACACCGAACATATTCATTGTTGGAGATGAAAAACAGGCGATCTATCGGTTCCAGGGCGCTTCTGTCGAAAATTTCTTGACCTTGCAAAAGCGTTGGCCGACCATGCAGGTCATATCGCTCGATACGAATTATCGATCGCATCAAGGCATTCTAGATGCCAGCTTTGCCATGATAGAGAACAATTATGAAGGCGACGAGCACAAGGATTTGAGGGTTAGACTTACAGCGGGCGATAAAGGCAAGCAGAGAAGCAAAGCCATGCCTGCCGACAGACAGGAAGAAAAAAGGAAAGATGGAGAAGGACTGCGCAAGCTCGATGTAGTCACTGGTGAGAACGTCTCGGCTATCGAAAGATATCTAGTTGTTGGGCTCGAAACGATCTTAAAAGAGGAGCCAACAGCCACTGTCGCCGTCATCACTCGCCGCAATCGCGATCTAGAGCGCATCATCCGGCTCCTCGAATCGAATCATATACCGGTTTCATCGGAGAGAAGTGTCGATATATTCCATCATTCCGTCGGGGCGCTATTTTTTGATCTGATGGAGTTTCTGGCTGACTACACGCGGACGGATTGCCTTGCAAAGACGATTGCGGCTGGAATGTGGGGAATCTCGATCGACGAAGCGATTCCCCTGATAAAGTCTTTGAGAAGCGGTCAGTTCCAAGGGCTACCCTTGGAAAATCAGTCCAAGGGTAGCCCTTGGATAAACAAAATTCCGTCACTCGTCCGCTTGCAAAGAAAGATGCAAGAAGACAGCGCTGTCGCCTTTCTAATACACGCCGCCGAGTCATCCGGATTCTCTACTATCGCCAGTCGCGATCCGGCGGCTATTCATGTGTGGCGCGGCATCATTGCTCTTGCCGAATCGCTCGCGCGAGAAGGGAATATACAGAGCCCGCTCGACCTGATAAAGGCAATGCTCGTGTATCGCCAATCGGCCGAGTCAAAGACAGTGAAGGTATCCGTCGGTGCGCCAGACTTGTCGATCTCGGCTATGACGGCTCATGGTTCTAAAGGGCTAGAATTCGACTATGTTTTCATGCCGTACGCCACCGAAGAAGCGTGGATCGGCCGGACACGAGGCGCATCTTTTGTTTTGCCAGAAAAGAGCGCGAGCGGCAACGATATTCGCGATACGCGGCGATTATTCTACGTCGCCCTGACTCGTGCCAAGAAGCATGCGGTCATTCTGACCGCTCTAGAGGAAAGCGACGGCAAATCTCTGACGCCGCTTCGATTTATCGCCGAGCTCGATCCAAAAAGCGTCGCGGCGGCGTCTTTGCCGAGGTTTGAAGCGGAATTGCCAAGATCGGACCTTGGACAAATCAAAGTTCGAGATCCGATCTCGAACAAGATGACTGCCATCGCCAAACAGGTTCTCCTTGAAAACGGCCTTTCTGTCACGGCCTTGAACCATTTTCTCGAATGTCCGAATAAATTCCTTTATTTGAGCATTCTAAAACTGCCGCAAGCGCCTTCGCCGGCGGCTGAAAAGGGCACGGCCATGCATTATGCGATTTCTTCGATTTGGAAAGAAGGCGATCGGACCGCATCGCATATCCAAGATGTCATCTTGGAAAAAGCGGCGGAATATCTGGATACGTCTTTTCTTGCCGCGGAGGAAAAAGAATCGGTCAAGAAAGACCTGTTCGAGGACGCGCCGGCTGTTGCAAAAGCCCTCGAGTCGCATTTTGCTGTCGGCCGGCAGGCGGCCATATTTACCGAAAGATGGGTCAAGACGGTTTTTGATACAACTCCAAGGGCTACCCTTGGACAAAATGGAAGCCCTCGGACAACGATGGTATCCCTCGATCTAGTCGAGATTCCGCTCCACGGCAAGCTAGATGCGATCATCGATGCAGGAAACGAGATCCAGGTTTTTGACTATAAAACGCGCGAGGGTATGTCGGTGAACGAGATAAAAGGGGAGACGAAAAATTCAACCGGCGATTATTTTCGTCAGCTCGTGTTCTATCGCATATTGCTAGACGACGAGCCGCGCTGGAGGGGTAAAAAGATCACGCCTGCGCTCGTCTTCATCTCGCCGGATAAAAAAGGCCGCTGTCCGATCGTTTCCTTGCCGATAGCTCATGAGGATATAGAAAAAGTAAAAGAGCAGATCCAAAGCGTCATCGACAGCGTCTGGTCCGGTGGGCTTGTGTCAAGCAGATGCGATGATCCAGATTGCGAATGGTGCGGATTGGCCAAAGTAAGCTTCGACTAAAAAATACCCGTCGTTTCCAGTACAAGGTGCTACCTTGTACAAACATAGTTCAAGGGAAGCCCTTGTACGAATTACTGTGTCGAAGTTGTCGAAGCTGTCGAAGCTGTTCCCCCTTGCCCTTGATCCGCCAAAATCGCATCGATAGCGGCCGAGAGTGTCGCGTAGGATTGTGCGCCCTGAATGGCGATCGGCTGGCCGGTTGAGGTCACAATATATGAAGTTGGCGTGCCGTCGATGCCGAGAGAGAGACCGGATGCGTACATTTGGTTGATCGTAGAGGCGAACTTGTCGCCGAGAACGCAATTATTGAACGCATTCGTGTCGAGCTTGATGTCTTTTGCTGTCTGTATTATCTGCTGGTTATCTACGATAGAGGTTTCGTCAGCGCCGTCCTGTGGAAAAGTGCTGTACCAGTCTTTTTCATAAGCCCAGAAACCTGCATTGCCGCCGACAGATGCTGCGCATTCAAAAGCATTTGCCTGTATGCCGGCATTCGGATGCAAAATATTGCCGTTCTGGTCCGGTTTGTTGAGAGGGAATTGTCGATAGACCCAAGCCACCTTTCCGGAGGCGCCATAATTCTGCATGATCTGGAGCATGGTTGCCTGAAACATTTTGCAATACGGACAAGAAGGATCCGAGTATTCGACGATCTTTATCGGCGCGTTCGGGTTTCCGAGGATATGGTCGGCGGCGGTGACTGGTGGGAGAGCACTGGTATCTGGGACGGTGACCGAAGGAGCGGCTTGGCTATTCACTGCCTGTTGTGTGGTGGCCGCTGGACGGTACATATACAGGAGGACTCCGCCGATAATGACTGCGGCCAAAACGATGGCCATGGGGACGGTGAGGATTTGCTGTGGGCGAGGATCTTGGTTTGGTTCCATGATTTTATTTTATTACTCGGATAAAGTATATCACATAGATAAGTATAAAGCAGAAAGTATAAAGTAGAAAGAGGTACAAGCATTCCGGACTTTATGCTTTCTGCTTTTAACCTTCGGCTTCTTCTAGAACGGCAAAGAAAAATTCATAGCCGATTTTGGCGCGTCGTCCCAACCGGATGTGTCTATTTTTAGCTCCTTTATGACGCCCTGCTCACGATATTTGACCGACTTGTTGTCGCGCATATATTCAAACAATCCGCGGGTGACGCGCACGTCATCGAGACAATAATTCATCACTTTTTCCACTTCGCCGTTACGCCACCATGTCACTGCTTCGAGGCCATTGCCGCTCTTTTTCTTGCCTAGCGTCGCCTCTGCCAAGGTGTCCAGCTTGATCCTTCTTCCTAGGACCTTTTGTACTGCCAACATCAGATCTATGCTTTTTATATTCGACAGGTTGCCGCTATAGTACTTGTTCAAGATAGGGATGTCGAAATGTTCGCCATTGAAGCTCACTATCGCATCTGCTTTCTCGAATAGCGGCCACATTTTCGAAAAGTCTTTTTCAAGGAAGCCGGTGTATTCGCCAGTCTCCGAATCATGCACGCCGACCACCGATACATCCAAAGCCGCCGGGTCAGAGGAACCGACATCCTGAAAGATGTTCTTTGTTTCGATATCGAAAGTGACTATGCGCATGGAATATATTGTAAGCGAGATGTCGCAATGGGGCAAGAAAGACGTGATATAATAATGACGTGCTATGGCAGATAATATCCATCTCATAATCCACAATATCTTTGGCGTCTTTTCGGCTATTTCGCTCTTGTGCCTCGTCATATTCCTTCTTTTCAATAATATAAAGAAGACAGCCAATTGGACGCTTGCCCTGACGGCTGTAGCATTCATCGGATTTCTGGTCACGCATGTCGTTGGAGTGAGCGTCAACGATCCGTTATTATCTCGCGATATATTGATGGGCAATATCAGCGTCATATTCATATCGGTCTTCAATTTTCATTGCGTCATGGCCGCTCTCCACAAGGAAAAGGAAAAACGCTACATGATAATATTTATCTATGTCATCGGTTTCGGCTTGGCTCTATTCTACGTGCTCTTTCCGCAGACATTTCTGCTACCGTCGATCCCAAAGATGTATTTCCCGAACTATTACGTGCCGGGCGATCTATATTGGGTCAGCAGGGTAGTGTTTCAACTGATAGTGCCGATATATTTCGTCTATGAGCTCGTCAAGGCGTTCAGGCATTCGTCCGATAATATCGAAAAGAACCGTATTCTATATTTCGCCATATCGCTTTCTTTTGGTTGGATATTCGGCATAATCCCTGTCCTTCTCATCTTCAATATCCCAATCGATCCTACTTGGGGTATTTTCTCGGCTGTTCTATTCCTCTTGCCATTTAGCTATGCGGTGGTCAAATATGATCTTTTGGATATCAAAATAGTCGCCAAGAGGGCGTTTGTATATGGCGTTGCAGTGGCCACTGTTGGCACCTTGATCATATTATTCAATTCCTTTAATCAATCGATAGAGGGTGCATACCCCGGATTCCCATTCTGGATAATGCCGTTGCTGTTGGCTTTTATCGCCGTGCTATTAGGTGTGCTGGTTTGGCGCAGATTGCGCGATGACGATATCCTAAAATACGAATTTATTACTGTCATTGCCCACAAATTCCGCACTCCTCTGACAGAGAGCAAGTGGGCGGCCAGCGAGCTTCTCCTAGCCGAGAAAGATCCGGAAAAGCGCATCAATCTAAAGCAGATAGAAGAATCGAATGAGAAGCTCGTCAATCTGACCGGCATGCTCATCGATCTCGCCGATGCGGACAATAATATCGACTCCATGTACAAGATGGAAAAAAGCTCACTGACGGATCTGGTCAAAGAAGCGGCCGATCCGTTCGTCTCGAGATTCAAGGGGAAGGGCGTATCGTTTTCCGCCGAATATCCTGCCTCTGATATCATCACGACAGTGGACAGAAATCGGATGGTGTTTGTCATCCAGACTCTTCTCGAAAACAGCAGAAACTATACTCCAAATGGCGGCAAGGTGACCGTATCTCTGACGCGTTCTGGTCGCAAAGCCCTAGTCTCTGTGACAGATACCGGCATTGGCATCAAACGCGAAGAATTGTCCAGGATATTCTCGCGTTTCTATCGTACAAAGAACGCTCAATCAGCCGATACGGAAGGATTTGGCATTGGATTGTCGCTCGCGCGCTCCATCATCAACCATCATAATGGCAAGATAGAGGTATATTCAGAAGGCGAGGACAAGGGCTCGACGTTTACCATAATTTTGCCGATCGTCTAGGCGTCCTGAATTTCAGGCAACAAAAACCCCTGCGCTTTGCAGTGCGCAATGGATTTGTGATGTGGTTCAGTTGTTGGCGTGCTTTTTATAGAGCCCTTTCTTCTCCTGTCTTTAGATCCTTTACTTTTATTTTGCCGCTCTTTGCCTCTTCTTGACCTATGACAATGACATTTTGAATGCCGCGCTTGTCGGCGGATTTTATCTGGTCGCCGATCTTTTTGTAGGTAAAATCGACAGCGACGCGTGATCCGCCAGATGACGGATTTTTGCGCAGGTCGTTGGCGATCTTTTCTGCGAAAGCAGATTCTTCTCGACTCATGACGCAGACATAATAATCAGCCGGTGCTTTTGCCTTTGGAAGAAGGCCGCGAGTCTCGAGGAAATTCCTTATCCCGACGTCTCCCATGCCGAAGCCGACAGCCGGAATCTTGTCGCCACCAAAGAGGGAAATGAGGTCGTCATATCGCCCGCCGCCAAACAGCGCGCGACGGTTTTCTGGATTGGTGTCGTAGATCTCGAAGACGATGCCGGTGTAATAGTCGAAACCGCGAGCGAGAGTCGGGTCGAAGCGCACATTGGTTATTCCAAGATTCTTCAAACTGGCGAGAATCTTGTCGATTTCTTCGTTTGGTGAAATAGACAGATCCACTGGGCTATCTGTGATTTCTTCCATCGCCGCATCGAATTCGCTCGGCTTCATCTTTTCGCGGCGGTCGAGGATCCTGATGGCTTTTGAGAGATCGGCTGTATCCTTTAGTTTTCCTTCAAATATTTTTTCCAAAAGCGCTCGGCTGTTCAATAGTATCTCGAAATCCATGTCTTTTGCTCCGAAATCCTTCATCGCTTGATAAGCAAGGGAAATGACCTCGATATCTGCCTCGATCGAGTCGACGCCGAACAGGTCGATGTTAAATTGCCAGAATTCTCGGACACGGCCGCGCTGGGGTTGCTCATATCTGTAGAGATTCGGAATGGAGTACCAGCGCAGGGGAAATATCAATTCCCGCCTTCTGGCGGCGACCATGCGCGCCAACGAAGGCGTTATTTCAGGGCGTAGCGTCACCTCTCGATCGCCTCGGTCGGTAAAGGTATAAGTCTGTTGATTGACTATTTCTTCGCTTGTCTTGTTTCGAAACAATTCCGCCGGCTCGAGCACGGACGCGCCGTATTCCTCGTAACCAAAGCTCTCTGCGGTCTTCTTCCATGTGTCGAAAATAAAATTCTGAATCGCCATGTCTGCAGGATAAAAATCCCGCACGCCTTTGTACGGTTCGGTCGACAATTTCTTTGTTTTTTCGGCTTTTTCTGCCATGTGGATATTGTAGCAAGAAACCACGATTTTACCAAGCTGTCACCTTTTGTTGGATAAAAAAGACGGCCTCACGAGGAGGCCGGTTGGAGTTGTTTCAGGCATTTTATTTGGTCATGAAGATCGAAGATTGCGTAGAATAGTTGAGGCATAAAGAGCGCAAGAACACCGCAACGCCCACAAAGTTCGCGCGGCACTTCCTTGGTTTTTCCTTGCATCGCCGCAAGGATGTCTCTTCCGACGACGAATCCGCTGCAGTTGGTGATCTTTCTGCCACAACCAGGAACACAACACGTCCTGACAAACTCATTTTCTGTCATAATTTTCCTTTCTTTTTCTTGAAAAAGTATAGCACATAATTTTCTTTACTTTAAAATAGTTTGCACAAGCTGCCTGTTCGCGGGGCAGCTTTTTTTATAGTTGAAAAGGTGCTACACTATTTTTTATGAGCAAATTCAACTATGAGAACGGTATCTCATTCATGCGCGATTCATTTGTGCCGTTCAAGGAAGCAAACCTTAGCATCGCTTCATCGCCGGTCTTGTACGGTCTCGCTGTTTACACGGTTTTTAGCCTAAATTGGAACGAAACAGATGGCAAGCTGTATGCTTTTCGCCTCCTCGATCATTACAATCGGCTCGTCAATTCGGCCAAAATAATGGGTTTCGATTCGTTCGAAAAAAAATGGCCGTACGAAAAGTTCGAGAAGACCATGCTGGAGCTCGTGCGTAAAAACAAGATCCAGGAAGACGCTCTGGTCCGTGTCTCTGTTTTTATCGATGCCGTCATCGCCGGCACAAAGATCACCGGCTTGCCGGTTTCTCTGAGCGCTTTCGTCTATCCGCTCGGAAAGATACTCGATCCAAAAGGCATCAACGTCTGCGTGTCGTCATGGCGGCACAATCCAGATGATTCAGTTCCTAATCGCGCAAAGGTCAACGGAGCATACGTCAGCAACTGTTTGATGAAAAATGAGGCCTTGCAGAACGGCTATGACGATGCCATCGCCCTCGACCACTCCGGTCATGTCACCGAAGGCACGGTGGCGAATCTTTTTCTCGCGCGCAATGGCAAACTGATTACACCTTCTGTTTCGTCAGATATTCTGGAAGGCATCACTCGCAACAGCATCATCGCGATAGCCAAAGATCTCGGGATCGAGATTGAAGAGCGCCAGGTGGATCGCACCGAGCTTTACATAGCCGATGAGGCGTTTATTTGCGGCTCGTCAGCGCGCATCGTGCCGATACTCTCGATAGACAAGAGACCTGTCGGAAATGGCAATGATAGAGCCGGAAAAAATGGCGCCGGGAAAAAGAATTCTTTTGTCTCGGATATAGCTGAAAAATATCTCGCTGCGCAAAAAGGCACGAGCAGAGAATACAAGGAGTGGAGGACGGAAGTGAAATAACGGCAAAGATTTAAATAAAAAATCGACGGCGCTTGAATTTTCAATATGCTTGTGGTTAATAAATCAGTAGGCGAGACGCCGCTTGAATGCCTTGAAAGGACGCGGCGCGAAAAATGGATCGATGTAAATGTGCCGATGACATACGCCGGGCGGCTCGATCCGTTGGCGAGCGGCAAGCTTTTATTGCTCATCGGTGAAGAATGTAAGGAAAAGGAAAAATATCTCGGTTTGGACAAGGAATACGAGATCGAGGTGCTATTTGGCGTCGGGACGGATACGGGCGACGCGCTGGGGCTTATAACACAGGTGGATCGGCAGACCCATGCCATGACCTATTCCGAAGGGCTTGTATCCAAGGGCTACCCTTGGACAAAATTCTGCGGCAAGTTCACGCAGGTCTATCCTGCGTATTCGTCGAAAACTGTCTGTCCAAGATCTGATCTTGGACAAGTACAAGATAAAATATCGGAAAGATTCCATCTCGGTAAAAAGCGTCATTTGCATGACCTTGCTAGAAGCGGTGAATTGCCTGACGAGATGCCGACGAAAGAGGTAGAGATTTATTCAATAGAAGAATTGGCAAGAAAAGGAATGGATAAAGGAAGAAATCGCGCTAAAAAACAGCTTGACTTTATCGGTGGCAATGATCTTGCCGAACGGGCGATCGAGAATGTCTCAAAAGTGAATGGTGATTTTCGTCAAAAGGAAATAATCGAAGGTTGGAAGAAGTTTGAAAGCGAGCACGGTGCAGAGAATTTTCTCGTCATCAAGCTTCGCGTGTCGTGTGGAAGCGGCACCTATATGCGCAGCTTGGCAGAGCGGATCGGCAGGGAAGCAGGCACGGCGACGTTCGCGCTTTCGATAGAGAGGACGAAGATAGGGGAGTTTTGATTTTTGGTCATGCGACCACTGCTCCGCTACGCGGGTTGTTCACAAAAAATAATTGCAAAGAATTTTGTACTTGATATAATTAACGCACGCTAAAGTATTTTTGAACGCTTTAACACTCGCGGCGTAGAAATGTTTGCGGTATCCACCCCATCTCTACTGATACTGCTCGAGAAAATGCAAGACAATTCGTCGATTGGTTTGGGAAGTGGCCGAAAAATCTCTTAGAACAAGGAGATAAGGCATGTCACGAAAGGCATCAGGGCCGAGTAGGGCAGTCTCGAGGTAAATACTATGTATTGTCCACAAGGCGGGTGCAGATAAACTGAATCACCCCATATTCACCCAAGCGCGCTTTGGCAGGTGCAGTCTGTTCGAGTACGCTGAATATGTCGGACAAGCGGCGTCGGTTAATCGCCAGTCCATGTGATTCCGGGTAGGCCTGGATAGCATCAAAAATAAAAGCTGAAATAACCCCTCGATGGCGAGTAAACCATAATCTCATCTTCCCAGATCAGTCGGTGAATTGCGATTATTAATCATTATAAGTCTAATTTTTTCATCAATGATCAAGAAAATATGCGATTCATGCAAGAAACAGCTTGGAAGGAGCTCTGTCAGTATCTCCAATGATTTTAGTTTCGACAAAAAAGACTTTTGCTCAAAGTGTTCAAAGCCCGCGGCGGATTATTTAAAGAAAGTATTTGATGAATTCTTCGCCGACACTGACCCTAAAAAGTGATGGATTTCACGGATGAACAATTCGATACCGTAAAACAAAGCGCCGAGGAACTCTACAAAATCCTCGGCGAAGTGTATTGCCCATATCTCAAGGAGAAGGTTTCGTTTAACGCGCAAGGACTTGAACATTTAAGCTTCAAAAAGAGGAACGTCATGAGGCCGATTCGCGATCAATTCATGAGATTCAAACTTTTTCATTTTGCTCCACAGATTTTGACCCTTTCCCATACCCTTCAAGGGGTTAGCCGACGAATGAATTTTGAATGGATGCGTATCAATTCTCGAAATGAATGCGTTTTAAAGCCCGTTTTGTATTATGAATTCATCGCTGTTCTTGAAGAAAAACGTATGCGTATCGTCGTAAAACAAATTGAAGCTAGTCAGAAATTATTTTGGAGCATTATCCCATTTTGGACGCGCGGCAAGCTGATGGATACGCGTACACTCTCTTATGGTGATCCTGAATTGGACTAAAAAACGCCACCGCAGGGGTGGTGTTTTTTATCGGCGCCTGGCTACAGCGGAAAGCCGTGAGAGGGCGAACCCTTCCAAGCGTCCACATAATGATATTTCATTACTTCTTCCTCGTCAAGAAGAATCTTGTGGAAAATTAAAGAATCCTTGACAAACTACAACCCTCATGCTAATTTGCCGAAAGCAGTAAACGTCAGCAAAGCCCTTTGAAAAGGCGATTCCATGCTTTGCTTCACGGCTTCTTTTTCGCGAGTGCGGGAAGGGAGGAGTAAGGTGAGGAGTGGAAGAAATGAAAATTGAAATTATGAAAAGCTTAACTAGCCGGATTGATCGTTTTGAAGACTTGAAGAATGAATTTCAAGTCTCCGAGGCGAACGGCCCGGTAATTTATCGTGGAACTATCAAAGATATCTCTTTTGAGAATCCTTTTGATGTGAATGGGAAGGTCTCTCTTGAAAAGTTCAGAGTGGTTCGGGCGATCTCCTTTTTGCCGAAACCGAAAAAGGAAGAATTCGTCTGGGATCTTTCTGGGGGCTTCGAAATGTTTGGTGGCGAAACAATTATTAAAAACCACGTTCTGGTTTCGCCGAACGATACGTATTCTTTCGAGAAAAAACTGACGATCGCGGCCCTTAATAAGGGAATAGCATTGAAACCAGAACTCATCAAGCTGGTTTTTGGCCCGCTCCAACAGAAACTTCTTGAAAGGCACACATTGATTTTGGATCAGTATCGTGCCTTTGTGGAATCACCTCAAATTGAATTGGTTGAAAAATAACCAGTTCACCAAAAACCCCTCGCTTTGCGGCCCGGGGTTTCTTCTTTTTTGGTATCGGTAAAAGTTGACAACTTTCTTGTCGACTTTTTGAAGTGATGAATAGACGGTCGAGGGATATTAAAGAGCGGGCCTAATTATTGGATTAATTTTTAATCCAATATCACAAGTGCAAGAATCTCTCCACTGTGGAGCGTTACTTATGGTTTATTCCGGCTAGCGACCCAGTAGGTGAACCAGCAGGTTCATGTCTCGGGCTAATATGCTTATTGAGGAGCGGCGTGACCGCTTGCGGACAGACGAACGAGCGAAGACGGAACCTTGCCATAGTCTTTTTTAAAAGATCTCCAAGAGGTGCGGGGCAACGTTTTTATGCACTTTTCATTTATAACCTATTGGTTATATTCCCAAAATGAGTAAAAAAGAAAGCTGCCGGTGAGGCGACCTTTTAGAGCGATTTTTGTGTCAATATTTTTATTACTTCAGAGTCCCATCTTTTCTGCTTGCTCTCGCGCGATCGAGCTCGGTCAGAAATTTCTTGCGCAGACGGATAGATTTCGGCGTTATCTCGAGATACTCATCATCGCGCATTAGTTCGAGTCCACGCTCGATGGAGAGTTCGAATGGCGGTACGAGCATCAGGGCCTCATCCTTGCCGGAAGAGCGCATATTGGATAGCTGTTTGCCTTTGGTCGGATTGACGTCTAGGTCGTCGCCCTTGGACGTGTCGCCGATGACCATACCCTCGTATACTTCGACGGCTGGTCCGATGAACAGGCGTCCGCGATCCTGCAGATTCCAAAGAGAAAATCCAAGCGATTTTCCGCTAGCCATGGACGTCATAGAGCCAGTCTCGCGTTTTTCGATCTCGCCTGCGTGGGGTCTGAATTCTATGAAGCGGCTGGACATGATGCCTTCACCTTTTGTATCGATAGTGAAAGCGTTGCGATAGCCAAGCAATCCTCGCGTCGGGATCTCGAAGACGAGGCGCGACTGATTTCCGTGAGTCGTCATATTCGTCATGATGCCTTTTCTCTTGCCCAATGTCTCAATGATCGCACCAGAATATTCCTGTGGCGTATCGATGATGACCTCTTCGAATGGTTCGAGAGTCTTGCCACCCTCTTCCTTCAAAATGACTTTCGGCTGGGAGACTTGCAATTCATACCCTTCGCGGCGCATATTTTCGATTAGGATAGCGATATGGAGCTCGCCACGGCCATAGACGGTAAAATATTCGTTAGAAGAAAAATCGACGCGGAGCCCGACGTTAGTCTCGAGCTCTCGCTCCAGGCGCTCGCGGATCTGGCGTCCTGTGACATATGTTCCTTCGCGACCGGCAAAAGGGGAGCTGTTGACGAGGAATTGAAGGGAAATAGTCGGTTCGTCTACTTTTATGGCGGATAGAGGCGCCGTGGATTCGTTGTCAGCTATTGTTTCGCCGATATAGATATCTGGAATGCCTGCGACAGTGATGATGTCGCCTGATTCGGCCTGCGGCACTTCTAGGCGCTTCTTGCCGTCAAAAGTGAACAATTTTGTCACTTTTCCAGTGAATGATTTACCGCTCACGTCTTTTATCCAAACGTCTTGTCCGTCTTTTATCGTCCCATCGTAAATGCGCGCGACAGCGAGACGGCCAAGGAAATTATCATAGCCGAGGTTGAAGACCTGCGCAGTCAAAGGCGCAGACGAATCTTTGTTTGCCGGCGGCACGTGTTCGAGTATCGTATCCAAAAGGGGGGTAATGTCTTTGAATTTCTCTTTCAAAGTTTTCTTTGCCACGCCTTCGCGACCGATTGCATATATGACAGGAAAATCTATCTGAGAATCATGCGCGCCGAGCTCGAGGAAAAGCTCCAGAACCTCTTCATACGTTCTGGCAGGATCGGCGGCTTGCTTGTCTATTTTGTTGATGACGACGATCGGTTTCAGTCCGAGCTCGAGCGATTTTTTCAGTACGAAACGCGTCTGCGGCATCGGGCCTTCCTGCGCATCGACGACTAGGAGGACGGTGTCGATGGATCGGAGCACACGTTCGACCTCTGATCCGAAATCTGCGTGGCCTGGCGTGTCGACTATGTTGATCTTGGTGGCGGCACGTCCCGAGCTCGGCGAGGGATAGACGATTGAAGTGTTTTTGGCATATATCGTAATGCCGCGCTCCTGTTCGAGTGCGTTAGAATCCATCGATCCTTCGTCTCCATGACCGCATTGGGTCATGATGGCATCGGTGAGAGTCGTCTTGCCGTGGTCGACGTGGGCTATTATTGCTATGTTGCGTATTTCCATGTATTTATAAATTATCGATTGCGATATTCCAACTATGCTCGAACGCCATGTCCAAACAGCCATGTTTTTCCTCGCTTGCCGGAATAAAAAAGAGCCCGCGGGCTCGGTGGTTCTATTAAAGCATAAAAAATAAGAAAAGGGAAGTACAACAAAAACAGCGCGCGGCTGTTCTTGTCTTTCTTGAAATTAAAGCAAATATAGCTAGGCCTGCTTTACTTCGCATTTCTTGCACGACTTGCACATTTTGGCGATACCCAAGATAATCGCTAGGATCGGCCAGACGATGTTAAATACGGACCAGCTGAAGACATTGAAATCTGCGAGAAGGGCCACGATGCCGATGATGATGAGCGCACACGGCATGACCTTGTGGTGACCGCATGACTTTTTGTTTTCGTCGTTCATGTGTATTTTAGATTAAGGTAAAATGATGGTTAATCGACCTTTTGTCTATTATACAATATTTTTCTAGCATACGCATATGTCCAAAAGCGCAAGAAAAAAGCGCGCAATCGCCTTATAAAAAAGGAGAATGCGCGCGATGTAAAGTAAAGATTATTCAGCAAGTCGTCATCCTTGTGATGCTTGCGACAGGAGACATCCTGCCCATTGATACTCCGTCGGGTGTTTTGTTTTCCGGATGATTTGATTTCGGATCTTCCGACAATGACCGCGTGGGTTTTTGCTTTTGCCGGCTTGTTTCGTCAAAGAATGCCCTTGCCATCGAATTCTTGGCGAAGATCGAATTCCTCATGGAATTTCGCTCTGCGGGAAGGATGTCCATGCCTCGCAGGATATGCTCGGCCTGGTAATGGATCGGCCGCGAATGGTTGACCGAAATGAACTGGTCGCGATGCTTTTCCTTGAATCCCATTGCGAGCTCGAATGACTCATCATCCTTGTTGTTCGGAAGCTCGATGAAAGCGATGCGTAATTTAGGGCAGAACTCGAGCAAACGATCGAGCTGGTCGTTCGTCTGAGGAAAACTGCACATGACTAAATGCCTAATCGGTTGGGGATCTTTTGGGTTATTTTCTTGAAACATCGTCTGATTATATTTGATGAATTCAAAAAACCCAGTCATCTTGTCTTGCAGATCCATTCGCCAATTGATTATTTGGTCCATGTCTGCAAATAAGAATCCTCGGACAAAGGGCACCGTTTTGCTCAATCCTTCGAGGATGATATTGCTTTTGCAACCATGAGATCCAATGATTGCGGTGACGCCGATTTGATTTTCAATTCCGACTGCCTTGTTTTTTTCCATATATGATCGATCTATCTGGTTTATGTTTTTGTATTTTCCCCCAGTCCACTTGGAACTTGCTGGAAAGAACTTTGCCAGACGACAGACTAACACATTTATCACAAAAAGCAATACATACATGTGTCCCGCTTCGCGCCGTCGCGCTCTGGTATTGTGGAAGCTCCAAGTATTCGATTCCTCACCTCGCGAGGTCTCCTATGACTTTAACTTTTCTTTATAACTATTTTAACTTTTCTTAATAACTTTTTTCTATGATTATTGCATGCAATTAAACATACAGCATGGGATAAAGGCGACCGAGGCCCTGGACGCTATCATCGATTACGCTATTTCTTATGGCGCTTCTGACGTGCATATCGATCCAGAAAACGGCAGTTTGATAGTGCGCATGAGGATTGACGGTATTTTGACGCATTGCGTGACTATTCCTCTGTCCCTTCATCAGGAATTGATCGCCAGAATAAAAGTTCTCGCCAAATTGCGACCGGATATACATCTGCTGGCTCAGGATGGGCGATTCTCATACAGCAGAGGTCCTATCACTACTGCTACTCCTGCCATTGATATGCGCGTATCCATAATCCCGACTCATTTCGGTGAAAATGCCGTTATCCGTATTTTGGCCGGCGGCTATAACACCGCCGATCTGTCTTTGCTCGGTTTTTCTCCGGATAATGAAGCCATAATACGCGAAGCGTTGACACGCAATCAGGGGCTCATTCTCGTCACCGGACCGACCGGAAGCGGCAAGACCTCTACTATGTATGCCATGTTGCGCCAATTGGTTTCAGAACCATTATCTATCGTCACTCTCGAGGATCCGATCGAATATGCCATCAACGGTGTCCGTCAGATCGCGATCGATCATCGTCACGGCATAAATTTTTCAAACGGCTTGCGCTCTCTTGTGCGTCAAGACCCTGATGTGATCATGGTCGGAGAGATCCGCGACAGGGAAACCGCAGAGATCGCCACGAATATTGCCTTGACTGGTCATTTGGTCATTTCGACTCTCCATACCAATGATGCGCTCGGATCAGTGACGCGGCTTTCCGATCTGGGTATCGATCCGTATCTTGTCGCTCATACTCTATCTATTGTCATCGCACAGCGGCTCGTACGAATACTATGCCACGTCTGCGATGGTCTTGGCTGTCCATATTGCTTCCAAAAGGGCTATCGTGGCCGGACTATAATAGCCGAAGTTCTCGAGATAGACGACGAATTGCGCGCGTATATTTCCGCCAGAATGCCATTGGTCGAAATAGCCAGGCATGCCCGCCTAAAAGGCATGGTTTCTATGCGCGATCATGCCGCGGAAAAGGTCGAGTGGGGAGCGACAACAATAGAGGAAGTAAAGCGAGTGTTGGATTTGTGAAGAACGTGAGAATAGATTCAAGATCTATGATTCAAAATTCAAGAAAAATGCAAAAAAGAATTCTTAGATCATGGATCTTAAATCCACTCAAAATGGAAACTAAATCTCCAAAAACATCTTTGTTTTTCTTCAGATAAGGACTTTGCAGACTTCGATGCTCTAACAACTATGCTTAAAAAACTTATAAAAAAACTAAATAACCCTCCCTTGTCCCACAGAGAGCAAGGCATTTTTGCAGAGCGGTTGTCTCTGCTTCTAGGCGCGTCTCTATCTCTACCAGAATCGATCGCTATCATGCGTCGCTCTTTCGGCAAGCGGCGTTGTGATTCGTTAGCCATGCTCGAAAATTCACTAAACAATGGAATGAGCTTCGAGTCGGCCCTTTCGGGTTGTCCGCTCGGCTTTTCTCGCATGATGATCCTGGCCGCACGCATTGGAGAAAGGAGCGGAACTTTGTCCGAATCGCTTCTAGCGGCGGCTGGCAGAATAGAGCGCAGCCGTGCCGTAAAGAGCGGCCTTCTATCGGCTATGACATATCCAGCGATCATCTTTATGGCTTCGGCCGGCATAATCTCCTTTCTTGTCTTTTTTATCATACCAAAGATAATGCCGACGATAGAGAGTCTGCACATGCCATTGCCATGGATCACCATATTTTTTATCTCCCTATCGCATTTTCTGGCGAATGATTGGTGGAAGATATTTCTAGGATTGTTCGCTATCGCCATCGTCTTGTCTTTTGTCTACAAGGGGTCGATGTGGTTCAAAAACCTCATCCATCAATTGATCTTGTACATTCCTATCGCGAGGCGCGTCATTCAGACACACATATTATCGGAGATATTCGATACTGTCTCCACGCTTGTCTCTGCTGGCTGTCCTTTTATAGATAGCATAGCCGAATCTTCGGCTTCAATAGGATTTGTCCCATACGAGCGGGCTTTATCCAATGCAGTAAAGGAGATGAGGATCGGGTCTGATTTTTCTTCTGCCATAAGGAATTCTCCTCGGCTTTTTCCTGGGCTTGCAGTCGATAGCATAGCGATAGGCGAGCGCACAGGGAATATGGAATCGATCCTAGCGCAAATGAGCCGTTATTATGCCAGCGAACTCGCGACTGGTTTGGCTGGTCTTTTAAAACTGATCGAGCCAGCTCTATTGATAGCGGTCGGGATCATCGTCGGCGCCGCGGCTCTATCTATTGTTCTGCCTATTTACGGGATCTCACAGCATTTATCAGGATAAAGAGGCCGAAAAAAGTAGAACTTGAAAATCTAAACATGGAGGCAAGTACATCTTCAGATGGGGATCTGCAGAGTTTGGCTCGATGATGGAACGGATTTTCAGCACAAGATACGCGTACCCGAGGAAGATAGTATCTGCCAAAATGCGTAGTAATGACAATATCTTTAAAAATATGAAAAATTATACAAAAAACAGCTCATGTCCGGGCTTTCTCATCCTCGAAGCGATAATCGCGCTCGCCTTGTTTTCTATATGCATCTTTTCTACCATAGCTCTTTCGTTCGGTTCGAGGAGGATGTTCGAAGAAGCGCGAGACAAAGAAACACTTTTGGATCAAGCCGCGCTCTCGGTCGCTGATCTGTCAAATTTCGATCCGCAATTCGCTCATGCCGATTACGGAAACGATGCTGATATCGCTACTTTTTCTGCTTCAACATCTTCCGTGCTTTCGACCTCTGCTTCATCGAGCGTGTTTGGAAGTTCTTCGATTTCTTTTAATATTCTTGAACCAGATACGTTCTCGGCTTATGGCAAGGATACGTGCCCGCCGACCTTAAGCTTTTCAAATAATACTTATTCGTCGACGAGCGCCGCTCTTCCGATCTCTCCTTCAAATTCGGTCACTGACCTTTCGGTCAAGGACGGCTTTGCCTATATCTCGACAGATTCGAGCAGTTCCACCGATCCAGATCTATTCATTTTTGACATGAACGATGCGGCAGATCCAAAATTTGTTTCTTCTTTGAATACAGGCCCTGGCCTAGCCGCTTTGACTGTCGCCGGACCTTATATTTTTGCGTCAAACAAAGGTTCGATCGACCAGCTCCAAATAATAGATATCCATGATCGTTCGCATCCCATGATTATTTCACAGGCAAAAGTGCCCATGGATATCGCCTCGTCGACGGCGCCAAACGGTTCGGCGATATTTTATGACAAAGGTTTTGTCTACCTCGGCACGGAAAAAGGCGATAGCCCGGAATTTACCGTCTGGAATGTGGCGGATCCTGCGCATCCGATATTGGCAGGCAGATATGAAATAGGGAACAAGGTGGAGAAGATCTTCGTCGATGGCACGCGGGCATATGTTGCCGGCACTGGCGCCAATCAACTCATGATCTTTGATGTTTCAGATCCAACAGATTCAGTTCTTCTTGAAACCTTGGCTCCATCTGGTTGGCAAACGCAAAGCGGTCGAACGCTCGATCTATTCGAAGGGGAGCTAATCCTCGGCCGCGATACTGGCGGCTATAACAATACGGCAAATCCAGAATTTATACTTTATGACGCTTCGGATATGGTTTCAAACGTCGCCATTACAGAGCGAAGTTCGTTCGATGAGCCGGGCGGCATCTATGGCGTCATTTCTCGTTCTCCAGTTTTTCTCGTCTTGACCCATCGGACAAGCGGTCAATTCCGCTCTGACGACGGACTCGGCACGACGAGCGCGGCTTATAGCATTCTAGGAGTCCCTGCAGCCATGTCATGCGACTGGGGGGATATCTATGTGGTTAGCAACAACTCGTCGAACGATAGTCCATCTATTGCTTCGATCAAAGATTTTCACGAATAATAGAAAATGAAAACATTAAAAATCAAAATGAAAAATTTCGTGTCTGGCCGAAAAGGTGATGATATCCATTCCAGCTTCACTCTGATCGAAGTGATAATATATTTGGCTATCTTTTCCATGATCGTTACAGTCTTGATCCCTTTGTCATATTCATCGGCCATTGAAAATCGAACGACTGCCGATGACGTAATAAATGCGTATGAGAATAATTTTTAAAAATGAAAAAAAGAAAGATACGAATAATATTTCGATCTTTTCTTCTGGCGGCTTTGTCGCCGTCTTTCTCGTCATGTCTGTCATGATCATGATTCTGCTCGGTTCCCTCGGCGCTTTTAGCGCGGCTTCAAGCTACGAAGACACAGTATCTCGCCGCGAGCATCGGATGCAGGCGACTCTGAACGCAAAATCTTGCGTGTCGGTCGCCATTCTAGCTTTTGCCCACGATTATTTTTACGCTGCCAAAAATCAGAGCGTGCCGGATTTTTCTTGCACCATCATTTCCGCCGGCCGAAGCGGCCAAAGTATCTTTATTTCCGCGTCTGGTTATGAAGACGACGTCACGGAGCATGTCTCCGCAACAGCGATTGATAATGGCAGGTCGATTGATCTGGTGACGGAGGAAAATTTATGAATAAAGAATACAAAAAAGATTTCAAAGAATCGCACTTAAAGGAGGAAAATGTCGATAAAATATATCCACTGCCGGACCTCTTTGAAATCTTCTGTTATCGCACATGAAATAGATAGTGTTTCGCATGGTCACGTCAGGAACGTATATATGTATACCCGTGTATGACAAGGATGCACCTCCCGTCCTTTACGACTTGAAATAATTATTAATATTTCTGTTATAATATCCTCATGGAGAATCTAATTGGTCAGCCAGAAAAATTCCAGAATCCGCAAGAGGAGATATCGTATCTGCGCGAGATGATCGCGAAAAAGGAGAAAGAGATCCTCGAAAGGACTCCAGATGCGTCTGTCGAGCATGTTGCGCGCGAGGAGGTGTTGAAATATGCCGAGAAAAAGCCGGGCGAAGTGCTAGCGGAAAAATATATAGTGCCTACTCAGGAAATGGAGGCCATCGTCCTAGATCTCGCGCCGGAACAGCATGATGCAAAGATGAACGAGCTTCTCGGCATGCTCGAGACAAAAGGCATACACGCCACCCTTTCAATCGTGGATAAAATGGACAATCCGCACATCTCTGCCGACTTTCATCGTCTGCTCGTGCAATATCTGAAATCCGGTTTTGTCATCGGCGGATTAAAGGAGAAGAGCCCGCTTTGGAGGGAACTGAACATGTCTCTATTCGAGATACTGGTGCCGGAAAATGAAAAGAAAGACAATCCCCAAAAGCCGTTGAAGGAGATCCTCTCGTCGATGGAGCAATTCTATGCAGGCATGTGTGCTGGAGGCGATGACGGTAAAAACAGATTTGTCTTCGAGATAGCAGTAGCGAATCACAGCGACGACTTTGTTTTCTATGCCGCAGTGCCGGATGAAAAACGCAATCTATTTGAAAAGCAGATCCTTTCAATATTGCCAGATGCAAAAGTGAACGAATGCAAGAACGACTACAATATCTTCAATGAGAACGGCGCCTCCGTAGCGTCTCGCGCCAAACAAAAAAAGAATCATATCTTCCCGATAAAGACATACGAGCAGTTCGACCATGATCCGATCAATTCTCTTCTGAACAGCTTTTCAAAGATAGACCGCGATGGCGAAGGCGCGTCGATCCAGATCGTCTTTAGTCCTGTCGGTGATTTCTATACCGGAAAATACAAGAAGGCATTAGAGAAGATCCAAAAGGGCGAAAAATTGTCAGAGGCGATCGATATCGCGTATTCTCTTGGACACAAAGCGCTAAAGGGTTTTGCTTCTGGGTTTGTAAGCGCGCTTGAAAGCGTCACGACGAGCAAAGAGGAAAAGGAAAAGAAAAAAGAAGAGAAGAAGGCGCAGAAAGGCCATCGGCCTGAAGACGAGCTCGGCATGAAGGAGATTCAAAACAAGCTCTTGTCGCCGGTGCTCTCGACAAATATCCGTATCATCGCTTCTGCAGAAAGCGAAGCAAAAGCTAATGCCATTCTGTCTGATCTGGAGGCCTCCTTTAACCAATTCGAAAATATCCAAGGGAACTGCTTTGAATTCGTTCGTGTGACGAGAGGCAAGTTGGAAAAAGAACTAGACGACTTCACCTATCGCAGATTCGATGACAGCTGCGATTGCCCGCTTTCTTTGCGTGAGCTCACGACAGTCATGCATTTGCCGGTAGCGGGCAAGGTTTCGACCTCTCAGGTCAAGCTGACGAAATCCGGTACGGCTCCTGCGCCTATGGATTTGCCGCAGATGGGGACATTTCTCGGCACCAATACGGATCGCGGACGAGAGACAAAAGTTTATACGACTGACGATGACCGTCTGCGCCATTTTTATGTCATCGGACAGACAGGCACAGGCAAGACGACTTTGCTAAAGGATATGATCGTTCAGGATATGCAAAAAGGGAACGGCCTTTGCTTCATCGATCCGCATGGCTCTGACGTCGAAGATATACTTGCCCTGGTCCCACAAGATCGTTTTGAAGACGTCATTTATTTCGACCCGGCGTACACGGCGCGACCGATGGCTCTGAACATGCTCGAATATGATACGCGCTATCCGGAGCAGAAAACATTTGTGGTCAATGAGATGCTCTCTATCTTTAACAAGCTCTTCGACATGAAAACTGCCGGCGGCCCGATGTTCGAACAATATTTCCGCAACGCGGTCCTCCTTACCATAGACGACCCGTCATCGAACAACACCCTGGTCGACGTCTCGCGCGTGCTCTCGAACAAGCAATTCCGCGAGTCCAAGCTGGCAACTTGTAAAAACCCTCTCGTAATCCAATTCTGGCGCGAAGTAGCCGACAAAGCCGGAGGCGAAGCATCTCTGGCTAATATCGTTCCATATATCGTGTCAAAGTTCGATAATTTCTTGGCCAACGACATCATGCGTCCTGTAATCGCACAGGAAAAATCTACATTCAATATTCGCGACATAATGGATAACAAGAAGATTTTGCTTGTCAATCTATCAAAAGGCCGGCTCGGCGACATAAACGCCAATCTTATAGGTCTGATCATTGTCGGCAAGATCCTGATGTCGGCTCTGTCGCGCGTCGACTCGCTCGGCAAAAACCTGCCGCCATTTTATCTGTATATCGACGAATTCCAGAATATAACCACTGATTCTATTGCCACTATCCTGTCCGAAGCGCGCAAATACAAGCTGTCGCTAAACATCGCCCATCAATTCATCAAACAGCTCGATGAAAAGATCAAGAACGCCGTCTTCGGCAATGTCGGCTCTATGGCAGTCTATCGTGTCGGAGTCGAGGATGCCGAATTTCTGGCAAAACAATTCGAACCGGCTTTTACCCAAAAAGACATTTTGAATATCGACAATTACAACTGTTACGTCAAACTTTTGGCCAAAGGCGTTCCCGTCAAACCGTTCAACATCGCCGTTCCGAATATCCCCAAAGGCGATGCGGATGTCGCGGGCAAGCTGAAAGAGCTGTCATATCTGACTTATGGCAAGGATCGCGCAGAGATCGAGGCGCAGATTGCGGAGAAGTATAGGAAATAACTATGGAACGCTTTTTGAATCAAACTGAAACACCATCAATGTCCAAAAACGAAGCGCGCATGCGCATTGAAGAAGTGCGCCAGAGAGTGGCCGTAATGGGCGCGAACGACAGCGAATTCGGCCTGCTCAATGAGATACTAATGAGTATGGACAAGAATGAGATGACTCCTGACGAGGCGTTAGAGGAAGCGAACAGGGTTTTGAACGGAAAGATGGATTATCATTAATCCAAGATCGGATCTCGGACAAAAACCGCCTGTTTCTCTATAAAGCAGAAATATGATACGATTGTTGCATGTCAAAAGAATTCTCAATCGAACAGGCGCCAGTAAATGAAAATACCCATTATCATGAGGGGATTTTAAAGATAATAAACCATTTGGAAAAACAAGTCAGATCTATCGAACCAAATGCCGTTCTTCACAAAGAGCTCCATGAAAAGCGTATGGTTGACGCTCGTGCCGAGATAAAAGAGTTCGAGGACGTGCGCAGGGACGTCTGTGAGTCTTTCGGCGTTCCATTTGATGAAGAGCATGTATATCTGTACGGAAAATCGAGCAATATCAATATCGTCGAACAGCGCGCATTGAGGGCATTTTTTGTTCTGATAGATGCTCTGACAAAGGAAGCTCTTTACGGGGAAGGCAGGATAGATCATATAACTCTTTACAGGAAATTGTGCGACAAGCTGGCAGAGATTGAGGGCGATCCAAAAGTTGACTTTGAGACTGTCTCTCAGGATAAGGCGGGACGTTATATAACATTCAAGGGCTTTGTAAGCACAAAAGAATTTGCGGAATTGTCCGAATCAAACCGTAAAATGCTGGAAACGCCTATTGTTGACGAAGAAGGCAAAATAATAGAGACTCCGAAGACTTGGTTTATAACTGGACACAACTTGGATGAAGGTGAAAAGACGCGGATAAGCTCATAATGACCTCGCGAGGTCTAGTATGATTTTAACTTTTCTTTAGAACTTTTTTAACTTTTCTTAATAACCTTTCTCTATAATTATCGCATTAATAGCAAAGGCCGGAGATTCGTCGTTTTTTAAAGTCAGAGGATACAAAGGCAGGATCTAAGATCAAAGATCCAAGAAAAATGCGGGATACGTTTTTTCTTGGATCATAAATTCTACATCATGGATCCACCCTTTTGATCTCGAGATTTTATGATTCTACGGAATTCTTTCGGCTTTAATATTTAAACAATATGAAAGAGAAACATTTTGTCATTGTTTGTAGGCGTCAATATAGGTCATTTACCAACGGCTTTACCTTGATCGAATTGCTAGTGGTCATCGGCATCATCGCCATATTGGCGGCTGTAGTCATAGTCGCCGTAAATCCTGCCCATCAATTCGCTTTGGCGCGCGATACCCAGCGTTCAGCCAATGTAGCTACCATATTGGATGCGATCGATCAAAATATTGCCGAGCACAAGGGTGTATTCACCTGTAATGGCAGTGCATATGTTATCGATGGCCCTAATCCTAATACTACGGATATCTCGAGCGGTAATAACAACGGTGGCGATCTTGGACCATGTCTTGTGCCAGATTATATATCGTCAATGCCATATGATCCGACGAACGGTTCATATACGAGCACGTCAAGTTATCACACAGGGTATTTTGTATCAAAAGACACTGGCGGTCATATAACTATTTTCGGCGATGGAGAAATACTGCCCAATGACGCGATTATTTCGGTGACGAGATAGAGATAATCCATAAGGTCAAAAGTCTGTAAGGTTCGTAAAGCAGGCGCAAGAATATTTGTGTAGGATTTACGGGCTTTATGACTTTAAAAACTTTATATGATTGACTGCAAGATCGGCATCAGCTTGCCGATTTTGTCGTGGATTGTACCTAGTGCGAATCTGCATTTGCCTGGTTTTGTGGATGATTTGGTGTAGAATGATGACCATGGATCCTATTTTGTGGATAATCTCTATAGCCACGAATCACGACGTGCTCGTGTATGGTCTCATATTCATCTTGACTTTGGTGGAAGGTCCTATAATATCTCTGATTTGCGGCTTTCTGTTGAAGGCCGGAGCGCTTTATTTTATTCCGGCATATCTATGCGTAATGACAGGCGATCTTTCTGGCGATGTCATTTGGTATTTCCTCGGTCGCCGTTGGGGCTATTCTTTCATCAACCGTTTTGGAAGATATTTCAGTATAAATATAAAAAAAGTAGAGACGGTGCAAAAAGTGTTCAGCAAATATCATGATTCCATATTATTCGTATCAAAACTCACCACAGGTCTCGGCTTTGCTCCAGTCGTTCTATTCACTGCAGGCCTTTCAAAAGTGCCTTTTCGCCGATATATGGCGCTAAATGGCTTTGGTCAGATATTTTGGACGGGCGGCTTGCTCTTGATTGGCTTTGGATTGGGTAACCTGTATACTGCCGTAGGCGCAAAATTGGATCTATTGTCGATTATAGCGATGTCGGGGATAGTTTTTTTGCTGATGTTCGGCCTCGGCAAATATTTAGGCAAGCGTTTTATCACTAATTATCTAAACAAATGAAAATTTCCGTAATAATCCCGGCTTTTAATGAAGAAAAATATTTGGACAAGACCCTCGAAGCCATTTTGGCGCAAGATCATCCTGATTTTGAAGTCATCGTCGTCGACAATGGGAGCACGGATCGGACTTCGGAGATTGCAGGATCGTTTGCAAAAGTCAAAGTCCTGCATGAAAGCCGAAGGGGAACAATGTGGGCTTGCGAAAGGGGACTAAAAGAGGCCAATGGAGAGATAATAGTGAGGATGGATGCTGATTGCGTGCCTCACAGAGACTGGCTGTCTATGGGGGCTGTACATTTTTTGGACGAGAAAACAGTGGCTGTGACTGGTCCATACGATTATTTCGACGGAGGCAGTTTTTCCAGATATCTTTCTCTCTATTTTCAAAAATATATATATCGCCTGACAAATTCTATCCTGCAATTATTCCGGATCGGCGCAGTCATGATAGGGGGGAACAGCTTCATGCGCGCTGTTTCAATAAATGCTGTCGGCGGGTTTGATACGAGATTCATTTTTTATGGCGATGATACTGATACAGCAAAAAATCTTTCTAAATTAGGCAGAGTCGTGTTTGACCCAAATCTGATCATACCGACTTCCGCGAGGCGGTTCAAGAGAGAGGGTTTTATGAAGATCCAAATAAAATATCTCTTCAATTTCATCAAGGTTATTTTTTCAAGCAGCAAAAAGCTGTCAATAGAATGAGTCAAAAAATATTGCCATTGTTTTCGAGATTTCCTGCGGATAATTGAATATCAGCATGTGATCAGCGTTCGGAAGCGAGACGAACTTTGCTCCGGGTATCTTTTTCGCCGCTTGCATCGAATGCTCGACAGAAACGTACGAATCGCGTTTGCCGTGGATGATCATGACGGGCAGATCCAGTCTATTATAAAAATTATCATCCATCGAGCGATAGAGCGTATTGAGGCAAAATAGGTATATTGCAACGCCGGTATTGCCGATGTCGAACCATATCCTTTGCATGTCCCAGTCGCTTGTGGGGAGGAAACGAGAGTAATCAATGCGCTTGCCTGGTTTTGTCGATATCGGAAATATCTTGGCAAGAGAGGATATGACCCCCGACAGGAAGAGCGTGGTCTCTGTGCGGACGGAATGTTTTGGCTCGAAAACGGGCGCTAGGAATACCGCGCCTTTTATTTTTGACGGGTTATTTTTTATGAGACCGGTGGAAACAATGCTCCCGAATGAATGGCTTACAACTATGAATTCTTTGATTTGAAGGTGAGCGACCATCCTCTCTATGTCTTTGACAAAGAGCTCCACAATATAGTCTTTTTCCTCCGGATATTTCCGTGAGCAGCCATGCCCCCTTAGATCAATGCAGAGCAAGTTGTATTTGTCCATGAATTCTCTTTCATATGGCTCCCATGCTGAAGAACAACCGGACAAGCCATGGATGAAGATTATTGTTCTGCGATGTATTTGGAATTCGTTTATCCGGTAATAAATGCCCGTTGGTTGGAAGATGTATTCTTTCATATAATCAGGTTAAGTATATACTATTTATTCCAAGGAAACTGTCGTAATATTTTTACTAGCATACTCTGTTATAATAAACAATATTATCATGCCTCCTGAATACAAGAATACGACTCCAGACGATCGACCGATGGTGCCGGATTACCGGATACCGCCGCCGGATATTCAGATTGCGCCGTCGAATCCAAAGATAAAGCCGCCTACCGGCAGACGCTTGAAAATTCTGATTTCTGTTTGCATCCTTTTGCTCGTCATCGGATTTATTAATACAGCCATGATGAGAGAACAATCGACAATTAAAACCGGCACGCCAGCGACATCTGCCGGCAATAGCTTTCTTGGAATAGATTCTTCCTTTTTTAATTTTAATACGCAATCCCTGTCTTCTTCCACCTCATCACATCAGATATCAACGTTGAACCAGCTGTCGACGTTTGGTTCAAACACAAAGACCAAAGCGTCTGCGCCTGGTTTGTCGCCTTCGTCCAACATATTGTCTTCGTCCAATCCTCATATACAAGCCCAAATTCCGGCAAATCTGATAACTGCAGACTCATATCTCGTCGGCAATCTGGCTACGGGCAAGATATATTTTGAAAAAGATCCGACGGCCATACGGCCGATCGCTTCGATATCAAAGCTGGTCACTGCCATGATCGTGCAAAAAAACATCGATCCGAACAAGGAGATTGTCATTTCATCTTCATCTGTCACAGGATACGAACAACATAGCGATGTCAATCCAGACGAAGCATTCTCTGTCAGCGACCTTTTGACTGGTATGTTGCTCATCTCTTCCAATGACGCCGCCTTGGCTTTTGCCAATGATTACGGCTATGCGGCTTTCATGTCTCTCATGAATGCGTCGGCCTCGTCGATCGGTATGGATCGGACATCATTTGAAGATCCGTCCGGATTATCTTCGGGAAATGTTTCTTCGGCAAATGACCTTTTCAAGCTAGCGAGGTATCTATATGCAAACGATCCGGATATTCTGACTATGACGAAGATTCCGGAACTTGATCTGGCCACTACCACTGAACACAATAGCCACAATTTCGTCAATATAAATCCGTTCGTCTATGATCCGCATTATATCGGCGGAAAGACAGGGAATACGGCCGTAGCGGGAGACACTATGCTGTCATTATTCGATCTGACTGCAAAAAACGGAGCGAACATTCCCATCGCTATAGTCGTGCTTCATTCCGATCTTGCTGAACGTCAAGTCGACTCGAGTATCCTCGTAGGTAAAGTTCTGGGATTGATTTCAGGGAATTGATCTCTGTCCAAGATCCGATCTTGGACGAGAATTCGCAATTTATTAACGAATGCGATATACTGCTGCTGACTTATAAATAAATTAATTTTTCAATCACATGCCAAAACGAGCATCATCCCAAGCGCACTCATCGCGTTCAAAGAAGACAAAGAAGCGTCTCGCCGTAAAATACGCCAAAAAAGCAGCTCAAATAAAGAATCAGAAATAAGCAGACGCCTTCCAACCGGCCCAAATACCTAGAATGCCTCCGATGCCGGATAGAAAAATGGAAGAAAAAGACATGATGGCAGAGCCGCCCCATAACATCGGAATAATAGATCCGACCGTGGAGCCGATGCCTAAGCATATCCACACCAGTGTTTTGCGCGACATTGCATAGATGATAACATTGTATTTATGTGGTACCAAGCGATAGATCCGTTGCACAATGCGATTCTTTCGGCGGCAGTAGCGATCGTACCTATAGTCATTCTTTTTGTGCTTCTTCTCAGCCGCAAGGTTGCCGGTCACATTGCCACGATATCGACTCTCATTATAGGGTTTGTCGTTGCAATAATGCTTTATGGCATGCCGGCTGGTTTGGCTGGTATGTCGGCTTTTTATGGGATTCTGAATGGCTTGTTTCCAATAGGTTGGATAGTGCTCAATGCTGTTTTTTTATACAATATCAGCGTTAAAAGCGGCAGTTTTAGCATAGTGCGCGATAGCATCGAGTCTGTCACAGAAGACCGACGACTGCAGGCGCTCCTCATCGCCTTTTGTTTTGGCGCTTTTTTAGAGGGTGCGGCTGGTTTTGGAGCTCCTGTCGCCATAACCGCGGCCATGCTGGTGGGGCTCGGTTTTGATGCGTTATATGCGGCTGGAATCTGTCTCATTGCCAATACAGCCCCGGTGGCTTTTGGCGGCATCGGCATTGCAGTCATCACTGCCGGTCATCTGACCGGAATCGACCCAAACATCTTGAGCCGTATGATCGCGCATCAGCTTCCTTTCATTGCTCTCATTGTTCCTCTCTGGCTCGTGCTTATCGTTGCTGGTTGGAAGGGAACAAAACAAATTTGGCCGGCTATAATGGTGACAGGCGGTTCGTATGCTTTGATGATGTTTTTAGTGGCAAGTTTTCTAGGACCTACTCTGCCAGACATCCTTTCATCTATATTTTCGATCCTATGTCTCATTGGGTTTCTTAAATTTTGGCATCCAAAAGAGGTTTGGCGTTTTCCAAAAGAACGGATCAACGCAGTAGCAGTAGAGCCGATAAGGCAGAAGCATAGCTGGAAGGAATTGATCCGTGCATGGACGCCATTTATACTGCTCGTTATATTTGTCGGCAATTGGGGCGTTACCGGTATCCAAGCTATCTTGAACAAATCGACCATTACGATCCCTTTTGGGATTTTAAATGGTTCTATAATGAGCAACGGTACACTGCTTCCCGTAAGCTATTCTTTTCAATGGCTTGGCGCCGCTGGTACCTCTATCCTCTTTGCTGCTATAGCGTCGGCAATATTATTGCATCTATCGTGGAAAGTATTTTTGGGAACAGCGTTGGAAACCTTGAAAGAATTATACAAACCGCTCATCACCATCGGCTCGATCGTCGGATTTGCCTATATAGCGAATTATTCCGGCATGTCCATTGCCATAGGCAATGCTCTGACACTGACAGGCAGATTTTTCCCATTCCTCGCACCGTTACTGGGCTGGTTCGGAGTATTTATAACCGGCAGTGATACATCCTCGAACGCTCTTTTCAGCACTATACAATCGCAAACCGCTCGTTCCCTCGGAATAAATCCTGTTCTGACCGTCGCATCTAACTCTAGCGGCGGAGTTGCGGCAAAAATGATCTCTCCTCAAAGCATCGCTGTGGCCACCGCTTCCGCAAAACTGACTGGCCAAGAAGGGCGATTGTTCAGATTCACCATTTTACATAGCATTGGTTTGGTGCTGATCATATGTTCCATAGCTTTTGTTCAGGCATACTATTTTCCATGGATGATACCGAGCATCGCCGCCGCCACAGCGGCAATGTCAGTGAATGGTTTGAGCGTCGGAGAATGGAGTGTCGTGACGGCATCCATTATTGCCATAATTGTATTAGTTATTTTTTCTCATAAACAAAAGATGGCCCGATAGCTTGTCGAAATAAAAAGCCGCATTGATTCGTAAGAAACGAACCAATACGGCGGTGAACCAATGTCATAAGGCGATTTTGTCGTCTCCCAGAGCGCGACAATTGCGGCTTTTTATGTGCTCTTTCAACCTCGCGACTAGGTTTTTGCCTGTGCGGTTTTTGAACCACTTTGCGAGGATACGATGGCCGCCACACTTTACCAGGTCTTGGAGCCAGCTATAATGCCAATTTTGCCAGCCAGCGACGAGGTAATGAACCGGAAACAGGAGAGTCCTGAATGGAATCCTCCAGAAGCTCCAATAGCTGTAGAACCATCTCATCAGCTCGATCGGAGTGTTTTGAAGCTCCGTTATGGTCATGTTATCCGGCTGAAAACATGCGTAATTGCCGTCATACATTTTCCACGGCACGAGCTCTAGCGGAAAGATCCGGTCATTGCTTTGGAGTCTCGCGCGGAGCTCTGTGCCTACCAATGGCACCGGATGCAGGATTTGAATGCTGCTTATCTTCGATTTTCGAATGAACGACTTGTATCGTTTTATCGATTCGTCAACCGACAGTCTGGACGGTTCGATGCTCGGATAGCCAAAGATGAACATCCCGTGCACCCAAAAATATTTGCGCAGGATCAACGTCCATTCGATCATGTTTTTGGGCGATAGCCCCTTGTGCATGGCTTTCAAGTCTTCGGCTATCGGCGATTCATAGCCGATGCAGACGACCCGTACACCGGCATTCCTCATGGCCAGAAGGAGTTCTGTGTCCTTTGCTGTTTCCAATCTGATCTGGACAGTGAACCGCAAACGGCTGCCGAATTTTTCACTGACCATGTTCAGAAATCGGAGGAGCCCATCGCGGTCTCCATCCAACCGATCGTCGACGATAAAAAAGCGCTTGGCTTTTCTAGTCTCGACGAGCCACTTCACAACATTGAACGTATATTGCGGATCTGCCCAGCGCGGCGCCCCCTTTACACTGCAGAATTCGCAATGCTTGGAACATCCGCGAGTCCTGCCGATCGGATATATCTTCACTTTTTTCGCGTGCCTTATCAGACCAAAGTCCGGATAGGGCAAACTGCTCATATCCTCCAGCTCGAGCATGTTCGGCGGATTTGTCTTCCGTTCGCATCCTCGCCAAAACGAGATCCCGTTGATGCTAGAGATCTCTCTGCCGTCCATTATCGCGGATAGAATGTCCCTGGTGACCAGCTCTCCGTCTCCGTGTATGACGATGTCAAAGTTGTTTCCCAAAACCTCGTCAGGACAGTAATGAGCGTGCCATCCTCCGGCCATGTTTATGCAACCTTGATCAGAGTAGAATTTCGACAATTCATAGACTCGATCCATGGTAGAAGTGAGCCCGCAGTAGAAACAGACCACGCTGGCAGGATTTTCTTCCTGCAGTTTTTTATGATCAGGCATGCTGTCCCGATCGCACGGGCCGTTGTAATTATTTTCATCGACGATCTCCGTCCTGTATCCCCACATCATGCTGGCCGATGTGGCTACGTTTATAAGCCCAAGCGGCGTTATTTTGCTCGCGGAGAATATGTTTACCTCAGGATATTTTGGCGCGATAAATCGCACGAGTGGCCAATCATTGTTTAAAGGCCGTTTCAATTCAAGTTTCATTTTTACCTCCGGTTTGTTTGTTGAAAGTTTCTTAGTTTAAAAGGACCAACTGCGATGGATTATATCATTGATTGGACACTATGTCTAATTTTAC
The DNA here is from genome assembly GCA_964565685.1 of uncultured Candidatus Saccharibacteria bacterium. Taxonomy (GTDB): domain Bacteria; phylum Patescibacteriota; class Minisyncoccia; order Phycocordibacterales; family PALSA-1337; genus JAGWNR01. The sequence goes on along the minus strand of CAZMFR010000001.1, from coordinate 31,241 downwards.
TGTACATTTACCGAACTATATCTTCTCCTTGTAAGACAATAGCCAATCCATGAGCTTTTTGCGGTGCTTGTCGATGATCCATTTCTTGCTTTCTTTGAAAAGGGAAGGATGGGATATTTGGAAGGTCTCGAGCGCCTTGAGGGTGGCGCGTGGGAAAGCGTCAGGAATGTTTTTATTGTAATACTGCACAAAAACGGCTGTCGATGCAGGAGATAAATTCAAGGTTTCCAGATTATCGATCACTGTTGCATAATACCACAAAGGTGGCTATATTTCAAGTTTATTCCGTACTCGGGGTGTTGTATCCTTATCCTATCCATGACTCTCACCGCACATGCCGTAGTAGGCGCCGCAATAGCCAGTAGCATCCCAAATCATCCGATCCTAGGATTCACTCTCGCATTTGCCAGCCATTTCATACTCGATGCCATACCGCATTGGGATTATCCGCTGTCTTCCAGGAAAACAGACAACGTAAACAGCTTGGATGATGATATGACCATAGACAAGAGCTTCTTTGTCGATCTGTTGAAGATCGGAGCAGATATGTCGTGTGGAATTGTATTGGCCTTGCTTCTCTTTACCTTGCATGGTCCGCATCTATTTTTGATACCTATGATAGGCGCTCTCGGGGCAGTCCTTCCAGACGCCCTTCAATTCGCATATTTCAAATGGCGGCACCAGCCACTGGTCTCATTGCAGAGGTTCCATATATGGATTCACGCCGAGCAAGATTTCAATGACAAGCCGTTTATAGGCATTCCTTTTCAGATAGCGATCATAATTCTTATTGTTTTTATATAGAAACCATGGAAAAACATAAAACGATCGAGTATTTGAACAGCATGACATGGTACAAGGTGCTGAAAGTCATGAATATCATATTCGTAGTTTTTTGCTATTCCACTGTGTTTTTAATGTACGCGGTGATCTTTACCGATGGGACAGACGGCGTAAACATCTTCTTGAAAATCGCATCCATACCGATACTAATATTTTTTGCGTGGGTCGTTTCAGGCACGCCACAAGAGGTCTTTTATTATCTATTGAGCGTAAAGGAATCTGAGAGCCCTTATTCAAAGGTACGGCTGATCGCAGGCGTCTTCATATCTGCCTTGATCTTTATTTTCATATCGGTCATAATTTTTCCGACCGGCGATCACAAGACATTCACCGTCACCGATGTCGCTCCGGCCGGCTCACAGCAGTTTATCCAGACGCTTTCTCAGCTCACGAATACCCCCGTCGGACAGGGCGATGCAGTGATACCGATAGACAGCGGCGCCGAGTTTTTGCCCATCCTCTTGAACGCTTTGGATGCTGCGTCATCATCCATAAATTTCACTACATTTCCGTGGGCGGATGGCACATTCAATGATCAGGTCTTTGCCGCTCTCATCAGAGCCGCTCATAGGGGAGTGCAAGTACGGCTATTGCTCGACGCTTTTGGTTCGCATAGTCTTTCAAAAAGCTATATAAACGATCTAGAGGACGCAGGAGGAAAGATAGGAGAATATCATCAATTTCATCCGCTCAACCCGCTGCAATACAATAGCCGCGATCACATCCGATCTATAGTCATAGACGGCAGGATCGGATTTACCGGTGGTATGGGCATAACCAGCGAATGGTTCGGTAGCGCTCCGGACGATACATTCGAAGACATGATGTTCGAATTCAAAGGTTCCATGGCTCAGAGTCTCCAAGGATCATTCGCTCAAATCTGGAATGACACTACAGGAGAAGTTATTTCAGGTCCGCTATTTTATCCGCAGATTCAGGACATATCAGCCAAAAACACTTTCATAGGCATAACGAGCATTCCCTCCGGAGATTATGAGCCGGTACGCGACGCATTCCTACTGACTGCTATGTCGGCTCAAAAGAAGCTATATATAGCGGCATCGTATATAATCCCTGACCAAGAATTGTTGAATGTGCTAGAAGACAAGGCCAAGGAAGGTGTAGACGTCCGCATCATCTCGCCGGGAGAAAACACAGTCGCGCCGATCTTGCGGACCGTATGGCATCTCGATTATGGTCAGCTGTTGCAAGCAGGCGTAAAGATATATGAATACCAGCCATCGATGATCCATTCGAAATTCATTGTCGCGGACGATATATGGTCTCTCATCGGATCTGCAAATGTAGACAATCGTTCTGAGGCGTTGAACGCTGAAAATCTTGTTGGCATAACTGATCCGGTCCTCGCAAATTCCCTCGACAGCATATTTGCGGACTATCTTTCCAGATCAAAAGAGATCACTCTAACTGGCTGGAAAAATCGATATGGATTTTTCTCTACGCTGTATTCAAAGATGTTGTCTATTTTGGGCAAGCAATATTAATGGTGCCGTCAATTGCCGTAATATTTTTTTACAAGCGATAGATGCTCGGCATAAGTGGCGGAACAATGAAAAACGCCTTGCTTGTCGTTCAAATAATAAAGGCATGGAGTATTTATAGGATTTAGAGCTGCTAAAATAGCATTGACTGATGGATTTGATATAGGCGCTGGTGGCAAGCCGCTATGCATATAGGTATTGAAAGGGGACTTGATGTATTTATCGCTGGATGTGACGGGCGGCCACCAGCTCTGTCTGCTTGATTCGTTTGCTTTTGCATATTGGAGAGTCGAATCGATCTGCAGATCCATGCCCTTGAAAAGCCGATTCCATATTATCCCGGATAATAGTCTCATGCCGTCTGTGCTCACGGTTTCTCTCTGGATGATCGAAGCTATAGTCAGTGTCTCATATAGCGGCACTATTTCTTGTGTCGAAGTCCCGTAATGAGACATGACATCACTGTCAAAACGCTCATTTACCATGGTTTGCGCCTCTTCTGGCGTCATGCCGGAATATACTTGATATAAGCCAGGAGAGAAAGATCCTTCCGACAACGGAAGCGATGCTTTGCCGATCGGTGTTATAAATGCCTGTTTCTCTTTATCATCCCACTTCAGCGCTGTCCCAAAAGCGGCCGCTATTTGTTCTTTTCGCATGCCAGGCGTGATATTCACGAACTGACCGCTCACACTGGCGATATTTTGATACCACGGAGCATTGTCTATAGCTATAGCAACAGATTCAAGCATGTTCCAAAGATGGTCTCCGGCACTTGATGACATCACTGCTCCCAAAAGAGAATGCTGATCCGCCAGGAAAGCATTAACTTGATCGTTTTCGGTTATGGTCTTGTCCGCAGGATCGACTGTGACGGGAAAATATTGGAATGTCTGATCGGCAGAAGTCTGCTCTTGTTCTACTTTCCATTCAAGTATCTTGGGAGCGAAAAATAAGGATGTCATCAAAAACAGCATAGCCAAAGTCGTTATGATGATTACTCCAGATCGTTTTTTCATGACAAGTATCATTTTAGCAGAAAAACAGGCGTATTTGTCCATGTTTTGTATGTCTGATGACGTTAGAACTTGGCTTTAAATATAATAAAAAACCCGCTCAATTTCTTGAGCGGGGTTGATGAATCGAAAGGATAAATCATAGATCTTGTCCATTTTTCATCCTATTCTTGGCGATACCGCCGCCGACGACTGCCAGAGTCAGACATCCCCATATCCAAGTCGATGCTTCCGATACGGGCGTCATCATGACTAACTGGTTTTGTGCCACGTCGCCGTCTGGGTAATACAAGTTGAGCACTCCGACGTCGTAAGCGCCATTGGCATTTTTCATAACGCCGGCGGCGTTGAGATCCAGCTTTTGTTCCGCCAGATCTACAAAATAAACTCCACCGCCAGTAGCTGGACCATAACCCTGGAGAGAATTGATGGCATCCTCTAGGTCTGTGGCGCTCTGGGTAAATCCACGGCCATAGGTATAGTCGAAACCGGCTAGAGTCCCGGCTGAGAATTGGCTGAATAGATAGGCAGTGCCTATGGTCAGACTGTTCATCGGTGCGCCAGTGAATGGGTCTTTTGTGTCCACACCGACCGTACTCCCGACTGATCCGCTGTTGACAATGAAGGAGTATTGGTTGCCTGATCCTGGCATAAATCCTACGTCCGGTTGAACGCAGAGCGTGAGGGTGCCCGCTCCGCCATTGATCTGCGGAGAATACATCATGAACGCCCCTTCTCCGTTCTGTCCAGAATACTGGCTCGTATTCTGGTATAAGACCACAGTGCCTTTCGATCCAATCGAAAGACTCGCGTGGATGTTGATGGCCACCAACGTGAATAGAGAGACTAATGTCGTTTTCATTCTTTAACTGTTTATGTTTTGTCGATGTTCTATTGCTTTGATTATAATTTAACATGTATTACATAGATGTCAACATATTTGTACGATATAGACAGATCAAGCATCTTTAGCCGTTTTTCGTTTTAAAAAGTTAATGATATACTTCTGTCACGTGATTTTCTTCATTATTTCATTTACCGCAGGCATGCTGACGATACTCGCTCCATGCGTGTTGCCGCTTTTGCCAGTGATACTAGGATCAAGCGTGGCTGAATCAGGGAACAAGAAGCGGCCGTTCGTGATCATCGGCGCGCTGTCGATCTCCGTTTTCGTCTTTACACTTATCTTGAAAGGATCGACAGCTCTCATCACTGCTTCGCCGTCTTTTTGGAGCTATGTGTCGGCGACGATACTTGTCCTTTTTGGTTTGACTCTAATATTCCCAGACGCATGGGCAAAGATGATATTGAAGATCCCAGGACACGCGAATCCAGACAAGTGGCTCGGCAGAGGATATCAGTCGCGCGGAAACTGGTGGGCCGATATTGCCGTCGGTGCAGCGCTTGGTCCGGTATTTACAACCTGTTCGCCGACCTTCTTTGTCATTCTTGCCACAGTCTTGCCGCAATCATTGGCCAGGGGATTAGCAGATCTTGCTGCATATATAATCGGCCTTGCTCTTGTTCTGCTTCTTATCTCTTGGATCGGTCAAAAGCTGGTCAACAAGCTCGAATGGGCGGCGAACCCGTATGGTTGGTTTCGAAAGACGCTCGGGGTCATTTTTATACTTTTGTCCGTGGTGATCGCCATTGGCTTTGACAAGAAAGTTGAAGCAGATATCTTGGATAGCGGATTTTTTGATGTGACAAGGGTTGAGCAAGCGATCACGGAGATTTTGCAAGGAAGAGTTGGACCAAATGATCGAATCCTAACGATCAATAATGAAGCAGGTACGAGCGCTTCGCCGACTATGGCAATGCCCACAACCGTCTCCACTTCAACTGATTCAAATGAAAATCAAAGCGGAAGCTCCAGCGGCGGTTCATTCTTGCAAAATCTGTTTGGCGGAAGCAAGCAAATTCCTGACGAGCGCAACGAAGGCAAATATATCGAAATCGCCGATCCTTCCGGCTTTGTCAATACGCCGAACGGCGCGCCGATAACCATAGGCCAATTTATCGGCAAGAAAGTTATTTTGATAGACTTCATCGATTATTCCTGCATCAATTGCGAGCGGACGTTCCCATATCTTGAGGATTGGTGGACCAAGTATCAAGCAGATGGACTTGAAATCATAGCCATTCATACACCGGAATTTGCTTTTGAAAAAGATATAAATAACGTCACTGCCGCCGCAAAACAATTCAATCTGACGTTCCCGATCGTCCTTGACAATGACTACGAGACATGGAACGCATACCAGAACGAATATTGGCCGCACAAATATCTGATTGATGTGAACGGAAATATAGTTTATGACCATATCGGCGAGGGCGGATATCCAGATACCGAAGCGGAAATAGTAAAGCAATTGAATATCTTGCACCAAAAGCTGGGCGAGCCAGAGGATGTCATCGAAGCGATTTCTTCTCTGCCAAGCGTGGTACAAGTGAATGCCAACAGCCCTGAAACGTATTTTGGGGCTATGCGCAATGAATATTTTGGAAACGGCCAACCCGGCGTTTCTGGTACGCAAATCTACAACAAGCCGACTGTTGCTACACAACTTTCACCGAACACTTTTTACCTTGGCGGCACATGGAATATCGAGCAAGAATATGCGCAAAATACTTCCTCTTCATCTTCGATATCATATGTTTTTGACGCAAGCAAGATGTACATGGTTGCCGCTTCTGCAGATGGCCAGCCGGTTACAGCCGATATTCTCATCGATGGCGCACCTATCTCGCAACAATGGCAGGGAAGCGATGTAAAGAACGGCATCCTGACCATAACCGGTTCACGTCTTTATAATCTTTTCTCAGATTCAATAATAGGTCAACATCGAATAGATATCATCTTTAATAAACCCGGCGTACAGGCGTATACTTTTACGTTTGGATAACATGCTTAAATCTATCATCACAATGGCAAGGAATGAAAATATAAATACAGCAGTGTTCGCTAACGGCTGTTTTTGGTGCACAGAAGCGATTTTTTCTATTTTTTATGGAAATGAAGAGGAGAAGAAGAAAGCCGAAGCGTTTATAAAAGAGTTGAACGAAAGCAAAGCTTATGACAAACCAGTCGTCACGCAAGCCATTGCCCTAACCAGATTCTTTGAAGCCGAAGATTACCATCATGAATATTACAAGAAGAATGAGAGCCAACCCTATTGTCGGCTCGTCATAGCTCCGAAAATCGAGAAATTGCAAAAGAGGTTCGCGGAGCTTTTGAAGTGAATAAAAAATCGATATATGAACGAAGATGAGCTTAAAAAGAAACTCACCCCAGAGGAATACCATGTTATGCGCGAAAAGGGGACTGAAGCGCCGTTTAGCGGAAAGCTTTTGTATGAAAAACGCTCCGGCATGTACGCATGTAAAGTATGCGGAACAGCGCTTTTTTCTTCGACTGCAAAGTTTGAAAGCGGCACCGGCTGGCCGAGCTTTGACCAGGCGTTGCCAGGCGCGGTGAAAGAAATTTCCGATGACGAGCTTGGCATGCACCGCACCGAGATCGTATGCGCGAGGTGCGGCTCGCATTTAGGGCATGTTTTTGACGACGGTCCAACTGCGACCGGCAAGAGATACTGTATGAACTCGGTTTGTCTGGATTTGGAAACAGATAAAGAATGAGAACGTGAATTTTTGCTCCGCGACCAGGGCTCGAACCTGGGACATCCTCGTTAACAGCGAGGCGCTCTACCAACTGAGCTATCGCGGAATGTTTTCCTTTCAAAAGGACTTTTTAATACTAGCAAATCTATTGGGAAAAGTGAAGCTCGCTTGACCTACCTGATCAACAAATATGAAACAAGCGGACAAGGAAACATGGAGAATCTTGCCATCAAATAAAGGCCGATACCGATGGCTCGTCGAAACAGTGGATATCATAATGGGAATAATGTATACTTCCACCATAATTATAAAGTCATTCTTCCAAACATACTTATGAATATAAACATAAAGACCACTGCCATCAGTTTGACGCCATCGATCAGCGATTATATAGATAAAAAGATGGAGCCGGTGAAAAAATTATTTGAGAACGATCCTTCTGCAACATGTAATTTCGAAGTCGGCAAGACTACTCAACATCACAAGAGCGGCGACGTCTTTCGAGCCGAGGCGCACATAGTGGCCGCAAAACGAGATATATATTCCGAGAGCGAGCAGAGCGATTTGTATGTCGCCATAGATGCAGTGCGAGATGAGGTAATGCGCAGGATTTCATCGGACAAGATAAAGAGGATCTCCAGCATACGCCGCGGCGGGATCATCGTCAAAGACATGGTAAAGGGGTTGTGGAGAGGCCGCAAGTCATCCTAATGCGATCATAGACAAAATCCATGATCGGCAGCTTCTTGAAACAAAAGGTCAATAGCTATCTATGCATCGCCTTGATAGCCGCAATGGCGTTTTGGACGTGTTTGTACTATTTTGTGCATCAGACCGAAGCGTTCGGAAACGTCATAAACACAAGGACGCAGATCTCCGAATTGAAATGAAATTCATATAGGCAAATATGCGGCAGGTCTTTTATCTCAAGAGATGTTTCCAGAAAAATCTTTGTAAAGCATCTCTCTCTTGCCCTCAGGTATTACTTTCTCGATGATGATCCTGTTATTTTGCCATGAGGCCGAAGTGATCTTCACTCTTATCTTTTTATCGGCTGTAGATCCAGAGGATTTCTTTTCAAGAAAAAAATACGTGCCTGGCCATAGGTGATATGCCTGGATTTTTCGAAAAGCCGTATAAGCCCGCTCTGGCGGAACATCGGCTCGGAAATCGCCTGGGTCAAGCAGACCATCAATTTTTGTTATTTTTTTTGTAAAAGTCGCCTGTGAATGGTCTTGATCGACTGCTTTTATCTTTCCAGCGATCCAATCAGGCATGATCTCTGCCAGGAGATCGCCGCCGGCCGTGCCCAGCTTTTCTTCGATCTTTTCATAGACTGGCCATTCATCGAAATGCATATTTTTTGTCGCTACGATCGGTCCGTGATCCATTTCTTTGTCGAGACGGATTATTGTCACGCCGGTATTCTTTGTGTCGTCGATCATAACGTTTTGGATTGGCGATGCGCCGCGATACTTTGGCAGGAGAGAAGGGTGGACGTTCAGAGTATTGTATGTCGGCATGTTTATGATTTGTTCCGGAATGATCTTGCCATATGAAGCCACGACGGATAGATCTGTACAAGGAAAGCCCTTGCACTGATCTATAAAAGCATCGTCCAATTTGATCGGGTCAAGAACGGGGATACTGTTTTTTTGCGCCCAGATCTTCACTGGTGTCGGCGTCAGAACGAGACCGCGACCCTTTTGTTTGTCGGGCGTCGTTATGATCAAAGCAGGCAGGATGCTCTGTTTTTTGAGAGCGTCAAGAACATATATGGAGAAGTCAGAACTGCCGAAAAAAGCGAATTTGATCATGCAGTTATATTACATCACAATCGACCTAATTTCTAATTATCTGATCGATCCGAGGAAGCGCTAGATTGGTTGCCTAAGATTTGAAATTTTATTAAAAATCAGATTAATTATAAATTTTGCTTACTTTTCGACTTCCTCCGGAGGCAGATCGCGGATATCGCGGGCGGCATCGATAAAGAGCTTGCCTTCGAGATGGTCCGTTTCATGCTGAAAGACCTGGGCAAGGATGCCGGAGGCGCCTCGTTCGAACGGCTTGCCGTTCTCGTCCAGTGCGCTGATGGCCGCTTTTATCGCTCGCTTGACGTAACCGTATTTCCAGCGCACCGATAGGCAGCCCTCCTCGGCATCTTGCATCTTTCGGGACAATTTCAGTATCTTTGGGTTGATGAAAACCAAATGATCTTCTTTTCCTTTGTATTTTGGATCGGCTTCGCGCATTATCTTGCCTGATACGACAAAGATGGACAGAGACTGGCCGATCTGCGGCGCGGCGATGGCAATGCCGTCTTTTTGGCTGTCCACAGCTGTTTTCATGTCGGCGATGACCTTTTGTATGCGCGGAGAAGTTATGTCTTCCTGCCTTACAGCCACGGCCTTTTTGCGTAGTATAGGATCATTGGCTTGGACGATGGTTATTTCTTTTGTTGCTTTGTCGGGTTTCATGAGGAGAGTATAAAGGAAAATAGGCCATTTTCCAAGTGAATGTTGAGTTAACATCTAGAGGTGATAGGTGTTAGCTCAACAGTGAAGCGCATGTACGAGGGTGCCATTGTGTTATAGCAAACTCTCTGGATCCACGTTTATAGAGACTGACGGAGGCAAGGAGCGCAATTTGGCGATCAGTTCGTCGTTAGGCCAGGCGCAGGTCGGCATCCTGATGATCCCGTGCAGCATAGAATTGCCGCGAATGCCGGCGGTGAAAGAGGGAAATATGTCGATCTCGATTGGGGCGATCAACGCTTTTATGTTTTCCATTTCAGCGGCGATCGCATCGCGTTTTCCTTCGACTGAAAGCTTTATCAAAGTAGAATATGGCGGCCAGTCGAATTGCTTCCGTTCCCCGAGAGAATAACGGACGAAATCGGTTATATTGCCCTTGGCGGCAAATTCAAATGTTCTTTCCTCCGGTTTTCTCGTCTGAATGACTAGCTCTCGTTCGCACAGAGCACGCAAACGCAAGAGCATATAAAAGATGCGCTCGCTGATGCGAAAATCCGGCAACGATAGGAGCGAATCGAGAGTGACGACGGCCGCATAGGGGATTTTGTCGTGAAAATAGTTTGCCAACAATTCCGTGCCGAGGAGGATCGATCCTGGGTTTCCCTTGAATTTTTCTATCGTTTCCCGGATTTTTTTTGGAGTTGGAACGGAATCGGAATCGATCTGGAAAATCTTTATGCCAGGGAATAGATCGGCGACCTTTTTTCTCACCAGATCTATGCCTATGCCGACCGTGCCGAGCTTCCACGAGCCGCAATTTTTGCAATATTCTTCTGTGCTCCGTTTCTCGCCGCAATGATGGCAAAGGAAATAAGTCCTGACGTCCGATGAGCTCTCTTCTCCATTGGCATTCCTTGAGCTTTTTGATTCATGCAGAACGACAGGAGCTCCGCAAGCGTTGCAAGTCACGATCGACTGGCAATCCCCGCAAACTGTCGATGGGGCGAGGCCTTTGCGCGCGGCTATGACGATCATATTCGCGTTTTCCTCCCTGGTTTTTCTGATCAGATCCTGAGTTGATTCTGAGAGTATTCGAAAAGAGATCCCGCCTTTGTATTGTCTCATATCGATGACCGTATCGTGAGCCGTCGATATCGAACGCGCTTTGAAGAGGGAACCGGCTTCGATCTCTCCTTGATCCTGGCGGCGGGATGTCTCTAGCCGCAGAGCCAGGTCGCCGATAAATAGATTGAGTTTGGCTTTCTTTGAATAGAGCTCTATTGCATGGCGCAGGTCGATATATGGTCTGCGCTGGGTTTTCCAGCCGCGCATATTTTCTCGCTCGATGACCAGCGTGTCTAGATCCGGCCTAGAAAAGATCATAAAATTCCCGGTGGCGATCATCACTATCGGATGTTTTTCTTCTATCGCCTTGTTCCAAGCGTCTCTGATTTTTTTTGCCGTCATTCCCTGATGGATAATGAAAATGTATTTTTCAATGCCTTTTAGAAGGACGCTTTTCAGATATTCTGATTCTTCGATGGTCGGCGCAAGGAAAAGCAGTGATTTTTTTTGCGCAAATTCCTGGCGAACCATGCTCCGATAGACGCCGTAGCGTTCTTCATCGTCGCCCTGTAGGACGTGAACGCTCGGCTTGCGTCCAGAGTCTTGTTCCTTCTGACTTTTGACTTTCGACTCGTCATGATTGTCCATGTCTGTTGGCAGGCAGGCGGCGAGCAGGGAACCCTCGACTACTTCTAGCTTATCTGATTCTGCGAATATGCTATCGTGCACCATGGTCTTTAGCGTCGCGCCGAGCGAAGCGCCTGCATAATCTGCCTCTTCGCGCGCGGCGGCGATCATCGCCGGAGACAAAAAATTCCTTGCTTTTACTTTTTCTATTTTTTTCAAGGAAAACGGGGAGGTCTTCAAGTCTGCCTTCATCTCGACCGCCGGTCTTACGCTTGCCACGATGCCGTGGACGATTTTCGAGCGGAGGGGGACATCTACAATTGCGCCAACCGGCGGATTTTCGCTGGTGAAATAGGACAGCGTCTCGGTCTTCGTCGACCTTGAAATGGGGATTATCTCGATGATGTTCATGTTTTTTGCACGAGCGCGATCTTTGCGGATGATGCTAGTATAGCAGATTTTGGGAGTTTGACTTTTGTTGATACTTGTTATAATATCTTGGCGTATCCGCTCATTGAAATGTCGCATTCCTGCTGCGTGACGCGGACCAAGGATTCCATACAGGACGGCCGTACTAGCCCGCGTGACGCGGAGCATAGGCAGTCGGTGATGTCGGGTGGGTTGAGATGAAAGATAAGCATGAACGAGAGCATTACACAAAAACGGCTTATGGATGAAGGGAAAGAACAGATAAAGATGCCGTCAACAAAAATCAAGGCATTCTTTTCCGAATTCCCGTGGGTCAAAGGTTTTTGTAAAGACCAAGAAGGAATCGACAGAGAAATCAATCAAGTATATGTTTCTAGAATAACTCCAAAATTACTTGATTACTATCCTTTATCAATTACTGAACCTGTTGGCTTCGACGGCAATGAATACTGGAATGAAGCCGTGTATTTCATTGATGGGAATGGTTTACGTGTTGACTTCATTCGCGAAGAAAAATGCTTAGTGAAGAAATACGTTTTCTTTGGTCCCCTAATTGAGAGGAAATCTACTTTGGTAGATGAGGGTGAAACATATGGTGATTTCCTTTCGATCAAGGAAGTTTTGGAGAGTCTTGAGGTAAAGGCGCGTGATGTTCGTTTCGTATTGTCTTATTTCATGCGCACTAAGGCCGTCATTATTTACAAGGTTCCCAAGGATACTCACATTCTTGATTGATTGAATCAACAGATCGAGGATGAACAAGCCAGATTCAAACAGGAATGCGAAGCTGTCGATGCTGAAGCGGTGGCGAAATAGCAGGTTTCAAGCCCTGTAAAAATTTTCATGGCGACTGCGCTCTCACGAGTTCGGTCGCCTTTTTCTTTTTCCAAAAAATAAATTTTGTGATACAATTAAGAAATGTTAAAGGAATTCGACCGATGGAACACCTCAAAAAAAGCGATCGACCGGACCGAAAAGCCGGTTAATTTTCACGAACGCGAGATTTGGTTATGCTCGGTCGGTGTCAACGTTGGTTCTGAACAGGATTCATATTCAAAGGACTTCAGCAGGCCGGTTGTTATAGCGAAACGGTTCACAGAAAAAATATTTTGGGGCATCCCGCTGACCACCAAGGTTCGCTCAGGTCAGTTTCGTATTCGATTTTACATGAATGGAATACAGAATGATATGCTTGTTTGGCACACGAGAAGTTTCGATCGCAAACGCCTAATTAGAAAGGTCGGAACGGTCCCTGATGAAGCTTTTCAGACATTTGAAAAGATAATCGCCGCTCTTTTTCTTCAAAAAACGAAAACCCCTTGCGGGGCTTTCTCGGAGGCCGAAGCCAGTGGGTGTACTATAAGTATAGCAGATGAGATTTCCATGTCAAATGAAATGACGAAATTGCTAGAAAAGAGGGAATTAACCGCATAATCATCATGTCTCAAACCGACTCATTCGTCGTCAAAGGCCTCGCGGGCAAAAAAACGCTGCGCGGCGAGGTGCGCATAAAAGGCGCGAAAAACGCCATTCTCAAAGCTATGGTCGCCTCTATTTTGTTCGATGGCGCGATCAAGCTAGAGAATGTCTCTGAAACGGCGGACATCGAGAGCATGTCTGACCTGCTCGTGGGGCTCGGCGCGAAAGCGGAAAAGGGCAAGGATTCACTTTCTATAGATGCTTCCGATCTATCTTCAACCGACCTGGATGCTGATATCTCGCGTAGCATGCGCTCATCCATCGTCGCCACTGGTCCGATCCTCGCCCGTTATGGCGAAGCATCTTTTCCATCGCCGGGCGGCTGCGTCATCGGCGCGCGACCGGTGGATATATTCATCTCGGCTTATAAAAAAATGGGCGCGAGCGTCGTCGAAAAAGACGGCATGTTCCATATAACGACGCAAAAAAAAGGAAAAAGGCCGGGACTAAAAGGCGCAGACATATTCTTTCCGATACAAACCGTCACTGGCACTGAAACCATAATGATGGCCGCGGTTTTGGCAAAGGGGACGACGATTTTGCGCAACTGCGCCATGGAGCCGGAAATCGAGAGCGTCGCAGAATGGCTGAATGATTGCGGGGCAAGCATAAAGGGTGCCGGTACGACGACCATCGTGATCAAAGGCGGCGGTCCTCTAGGGTTTAAAAAGCCATATCGTTCGATTCCCGATCGCATAGAAGCGGCCAGCTTTCTTTTTCTCGGAGCTCTGTGCGCTGATGATTTGCTTGTCTCCAAGTGCGAGCCGCGGAATCTCGAAGCGACCACGAATTTGCTCGCTGCTTCTGGCGTTCCCCTCGAGATCGGAAAAGATTTCATCCATATAAAGGGAAATGGCAAGCTCAAAAATTCCTCTTTTGAAAGCGCGGATATCCGCACTCACGAATACCCCGGTTTTGTCACCGATCTCCAGCCGATCGCCGCTGTCTACTTGTCCCAAGCCAAGGGCGAAAGCGTCATCTTTGAGACTATCTTTGAGGGAAGGTTCAAATATGTCGATGACCTGACCAAGCTTGGCGCGAATATAAAGGTCATGAATCCGCGCGAAATTTTGGTACAAGGTAGCACCTTGTACAAGACCTTACCGATTGGTCAAGAATTGACCGCTCACGACATCCGTGCCGGCTTTGCAATCGTTCTGGCCGCTCTGTGTGCAGAAGGGAATTCAGTAATTAAAAATGTTCGTTTGATTGATCGTGGCTATGAGTCGCTGGAAAAGACACTCACTGCGCTAGGCGCAGACGTGAGGCGGGTGCATGGAGAGGAAACGGCTAATTAAAGACCAAGATTGCGATTTTCAATTCTTGATTATACTTGCTGTTCTGCTTTAGCAAAGCTTCGAGTTCGCGAATTTTACGTTCGTTTTTCTTGATTAAAGCCGAAAATATGATACAATCCGACTACAATGTCATTCTTCTATAAACAGCTTGGTATCGACCTCGGCACGGCTAATACTCTTGTTTTTGTTCCTGGAAAGGGCATCGTCCTAAATGAACCGTCTGTTGTGGCTATCTCGCAGATAGACAAAAAAGTCCTCGCTGTAGGCCTTGAAGCAAAAGAAATGGTCGGCCGCACGCCTGACACGATCGTGGCCTACAAGCCGATGCGCGATGGTGTCATCGCCGATTATCGCGTGACAGAGGCCATGCTGCGCTATTTCATCGACAAGGCGCTCGGCAAGTGGAACATCTGGAAGCCGGATGTCATCGTTTCTGTGCCTGCTTCTATCACTTCGACCGAGCGCCGCGCTGTCGTCGAGGCGGCCCTGCGTGCTGGTGCGCGCAATGCATACGTGGTCAAGGAACCGGTTCTTGCGGCGATCGGCGCAGGAATTCCAATCCATGAAGCTCGCGGTCACATGGTCGTCGATATCGGCGGCGGCACGACTGACGTGGCTGTCATCTCTCTCGGCGGCATCGTCTCGTCGACGTCTGTCAAAGTCGCTGGAAACAAGATCGACGCGGCTATCGCAGACTATATAAAGAAAACGCACAATCTAGGTATCGGCGATCAGATGGCCGAAGATATAAAGATCCGGATCGGCTCGGCTGTACCGCTCGACGAAGAGCTTGTCATGACCGTCAAAGGTCGCGATTTCATCAGCGGTTTGCCTCGTTCTATCGAATTGCGCACGAACGAGATCACCAAAGCCATCGTGAAGGAATTGCGCGATATGATAAAGGCCATGAAGGATGTCCTACAGGACACGCCGCCCGAGCTCGCTTCCGATATCATCGATCACGGAATCATCATGACCGGCGGCTCGTCCATGCTCCGCAATTTTCCAGAGCTAGTCTATCGCCGAACTGGCGTAAAGGCCGTCTTGGCAGAGGATGCTATCTTCTGTGTGGCAAAGGGAACCGGCATCGCCATGGAGCATTTGGATGTTTACAAGAAGACGATCATCGCCAAGAAGTAGATTTTATAAACAATAAATTCATTCTGTTGGCTAAATCCTTGATATTTTTAGCGTATATGATATAAGGAAGGCATTCAGTTCTTCAGAATTTTAATTGACAAGAGTCTTGCAGAGGAAGGTTATTATCCTCAAACAATACAACGAAAGGAAAACTTCGAATGAAATCTTTTCTCACTAGCGGTCATACGCTCATCGCGCTCTCTCGGAAGTCGGATGAACAAGGCCAATTCTACCTTAGGGTCATAAGGACTGATTCGATAACCAAGCTCAGATTTGGCAAGCACGGAGCAATATCCTTCAAGGAAGACGCAACGCTTATACTGGAAATCTCCTCAGTTGATCGCAAAGAGCTGCTTCGTTGGTTGAAGCCGCTTGCAGCGAAACCTGCACGGCATGTGATCCATGATGTCGACGGATGCAGCTTTGATTTGTGGGCCAATCAGTTTGCGGACTTCCTGCTCGGAGGACCGTTCAAAAAATAAATCTGACGATTCTATCAAAGCCGACCGGCGAAATCTGGTCGGCTATTTATATTAAAAATTACGGCAAAAACTGTTTGACCCAACGGACGATAGATTTGCCGGCTTTGCTGATGGAATCATTAGAAGGCGTGAGACCGAGACCGTCGTCGGCGTTCAAACCAAAGATGCACAGACCATAGGCAACTGCCCATGTGGCGTCTCGGAAGCTCTGCTTGCCCTCGACAGCCAGATTCGACGAGCCGATGCGTGAAGGCAAACGCAATGCTATCCGTGCGATCTCTTCTATATTGTTCAAACCGGAGCCGCCGCCCGTTATGACGATGCCTGCCGGCAGTAAACCGTTCCGGCCAATCTTCTTCAAATGGGCATCGATCAATTCAAATATATCGGACAGTCGTGCCGAAATTATATCTTCTAGCTTTTTGCGAGGATAAGAATTCCCGGTTACGGCGCCGATCTTGATCTCCTCGGCCTCTTCTAATGGGACTTTCAAACCAAGCGCGATGTCGTTTGTTATATCGGTCGAACCGATCGGAAAGATCTCGAGAGACACTGGCACATTGTTTTCAAAGACGGCGATCGAAACAGTCTCTGCGCCGATATTAGCTAGAACGACTCCGGCGATCTTTTGCGATTTGGTGAGGGTGACGAGCGATGCCGCCACAGGCGCAGCCATGACGTCTTCGACGCGGATGCCTGCCCCTTCGACTGCTTCTAGGATATCATTCAGATGATGCTCTAGACAGGTGATGAAGAGCATCCGCACCTCTAACTTGCCTCCCTTCATGTCTTCTGGCGTAGCGCCTAAAACCGGCTGGCCGTCTACTTTGTAGCCGAGTGGAACCGAATGGATGACCTTTCGGTTGAGAACGATCGAAGTCGACAGTTCTTTTTCGCATTGTTCTAGGACGCGAGATATATCGAGCGGCGTTATCTCCATATCGGCCTTCGAGATTATGACAGAAGAAGTCGAAATAGAACTGCCTAGCCCGATGCCGCCCACGCCCACAAAAGCGCCCTTGACTTTTACTCCTGCGCGCTTTTCTGCTTCGGATACGGCGGAGCGGATGCTGGCTGAGACGTCCTTTACATTGACTACATACCCGTGGCGCAAGCCGCGCGTCTCGACCATAGCCGCACCGATCACTTTTGGAAATCCTTTTTCATTTCGGACATCGCCATCGGCAATCACTACCTTTACATAATAGGTGCCTATATCGATTCCTGTGACTATGTTTTTGGCCATTTATATAAATATGAGTAGGAGGTATAAAATGAAAAGTATAAAGTGGGTACGACCGTATTTCCTTTCTGCTTTTCACTTTGTGCTTCTAAATTCCGAATCGCTTCCTGAACTTCTTCTCTATGCTCTCCATTATAACCCCATGATCGCATCCTTTCAAATGTACAAGTCCGTGGATAAGTAAAAAGAGGATAAAATTGTCATAGCCGCGATCGAACTTTTTGGCCTCTTTTTTGGCTTCGGCTGGGCAAATATATATTTCGCCTTCGTTTTCTGACAAGGGGAAGGACAGGATGTCGGTCGGCGCGTCTTTGTCGCGCCAACGCCGATTCAGCTCGTGGATCTTGGCTGGTTTTACGATAGCGATCGAAAGCAGGTATTTCTTGCCAAGAACGGCCTCTTTTATGCGCAAAAAAGCCAAGCGCGAGATCTTGGCTTTTGTGTCATTGGAGAATTCAAAGCTTGCGGACATCGCCTTTGCCACCGGCATTATCTCGACAAGCGATCTGGCGCTTTGCCCATTTTGATCATCTTTTCCACTTCGGCGCGGCGAGCGAGGACCTTCAAGGCATGCTTTTTGACCTTGTATGGAGACATGATGCGCTTTGAATACCGAGTGCCACGGACGCGAGGCAAGACACCGGAACCCTGCACCTTTTTTGTGAATCGGCGAATGGTGTTCACGGCGTTCTCGTTTAGATTTCGTTTTATTTCTACGTTGGTCATGTGGTTAACAATTTAGCACAAGGATGGTACGGATGCAAGTCATTTCTTCAGCTTTGCCTCCGCTCTCTTCATATATTTAGGCAATTCCTCGATCGGCACGATTTCTTGAGCGTGGGATGAATTATCGCGGACGATAGCGGTCTTCTCGACGGCTTCTTTTTTGCCGATGATGACCGAATATGGCATGTGGAATTTTTCCACCGACGAAACCTGCGCGCCGAGGCGGTCTTTGGCAAGGGAAAGGTAGAGAGGGATCTTGACTTGCCGCAACGCCTCTATTATCGGCAGAGCCAGCAATTTTGATTCAAAGCACAGTTGGACAAAAGAAGCAAAAGGCCGCTTTGCCCGCTTTACATTTTTGCGCAATTCAGCATGGCTTCCGTTTATCAAAAGGGAAATGCCGACTCCTTGGATTTCGTGGCGTATGCCGATCTTTTTCGCTAAACCGTCATATCTCACGCCGATAGCCAGCACTTTGTGATTTTTATTTTTCACATGTTTGCCAGCCGGTACGAGGTCTCTGCTTCTTTCGCTGGAATTAGCCGGATAATCTGCATCAGCGATAGAGAAGATCGTCTCGGTGCAATATTTGCGGTTGCCGATGAGATTGTTGTTTATCTCGTAAGGGATATTCAACGCCTCCAAGTATTCCAAGACTTCTTGAAAATGCGAGCGGCTTTTTTCTGATAGGAAATCCATGGCTTTTGGCGCATGCTCGTTCAGGGCTCGGCATTTCTCATCTCGCGAAGACAACAGCTCGAATGGATCGCGCTTGAACAACTGGCGGCAATCGGGGTGCATGTCATTTATATTCTTTCTATAATATGCGATCAGATCGTGGGTGAACCGGGCGATGGAATCCTTGTCTCCTATGGAATTTATCTCGACTTTTATATTTGTATAGCCCTCTTCGGCCAAGATGACTCTAGCCGACTGGATGAGGGCGGCTTCGGCGATAGAGCCGGATGTTCCGATTATCTCCAGATCGCAATATCTCGGGCAAGAGCTCTTTTGGGCCGAGCCCTTGAACGGTTCTTTGAAATAGAACATCACTGGTTGCGGCATGTTTTGCATATTTTGCTCTTCATACATGCGCAAAAGGGCCGCTTTCTCTTCTACATGCAGAGGCAAGCGGCTTTTGTCGTTTTCATCATTGTCTATGGTGTCGCTATCTATGAGAGATTTCGCGTTTTCGAGATCTATCTTTGCGATGATCGGGCTCTGTCGAGGAAAAAATCCATAGTAGAGGGCGATTTCACCGATCTTGTCGAGATTGTCATAAGGGATCGAAGAAGTTTGCGGTTTTTTTTCTGACATGTTGGTTAAATTTTAAAGTCGAAATTCTCGGGTCGAAAGCCATAAAATCAAAAATGTTCACATTGACTTTCGATTATTCATATTATTTATAATCACTGGCTATTTTTTCCTGGAAAGATGCCGATCGAATTGAAAGGGAATAGCCGTAGGACCGGTCGACCGATGAAGAAGCTCCTGTCGAGCGGTCCCCAGACGCGCGAGTCGGAGCTCTCATTTCGGTTGTCGCCCATCATCCAATATTGCGTGGCCCCCAGAGTCACGCTCCACGAGTCAAAGCTCTTGTGGTCTGATTCTATGTATGGCTCGTTCAAAACTGTCCCGCTGGTCGAACTGGCGTTTGGATAGACAGTGATGACGCCATTATTTGAGACCAGCTTTTCTCCCGGCAGGCCGATGATCCTCTTTATATAGAATATCGAGGGATCTCCAGGGTAACGGAAGACGAGCACATCGCCGCGCGCCGGCGCTATGAAATGGTATGACAATTCGTCGATGACCAGATAATTGGCGTTGTCAAAAGTTGGGTACATAGACAATCCCGAGACGATGAACGGTTGGGCGATGAAAGTGCGGATGACAAAGACGATGATCAGCGCGCCGACGGTGAATTTGACCAAATCCCACATAAAATGCTCCTTTTTTGGCTGTTCGATCGATGGATTCTTTGGAGCGTCTGGATTCATATTTAATTTGTATTATAAAAAATTGGTAAGCGGACAAAAAGCCAGCAGAACTTGCCGCTATTGTACTCTTTAATTTTACTTGACACAAGGGCGATGCTCATTGTATCTTGTTTTCAGAGAAACTTAACAATCAACCAAAAGGAAAAATTATGGCACTTGTCGAAGAATGCGAGTTTTGTGGGTGTAGTATCTGCGGGGTATGCGCATGCATCATCGATTTTGGGAGAAGGTTGCAGAAAAAAATCACGGATTGGAATTTGAAAAATCCCGGCAAGCTTCTGCCACCTCCGGTGATCAAAGCATCAAAGGACAAACGCTGGGTGCTTTACAAGGATTATTTAAGCAAAGAGAGGATCCGCGCCGGCGAGTTGCAAAAAGCCAACCGTCACGCTTCCAAGCTTCGCGACAAATTGCAAGAGATCGCTGACATAGACATGAGCAAGTTTTTCCCAGATTTCCAAGTCATAGTCAACGTCAAGTGCAGTCGAGTCCCGCGTTACTGAATGATAATACAGTTTCTTCAAAAGCTCGCCTCTTGTAGGTGGGCTTTTTTGTCCAAGGGCTACCCTTGGACAATGTGCTTTAAGATCGCTTTTTGTGGACGGTCTTCTCCCAGGTAATCGCGCATGCTCGAATATTCATAGCGGCTGGCAATATCGATGGCTCTCTCAGCTGTGTTCCCACCTTCAAATTTTCCTATTTTTTTCTTATTTTCTTCGAGACGATTTTTACTATCGTCTTCCTCTTTGATTGAAAAAGGGTACAGATGCACTCGGCGGATCAGCTCGTACAGACGATTTTCGTCTGATATCGGCTGCAATCTATAAGTTCCGGCAAAAATCGTGCCGCGATGCTTGTATTTGCGATTGTAATACATGCAATAAGCGGTGGCGACCTTGTGGATGAAACGCTGTGCGCCGTTTTGTCCGTGATCTCGCAAGATCAGATCATAACGATTCGGCAGAAGGCAATAGCATGCTATGTCGACCAGTGCTCCAATGCGGCCGGCGGCAAATATATCCTGCGGTCGAGAATCCTTTATTATAAAATGACCCGCATTGTTCGCTATATATAGAATGATCAGAAATCGCTCGAAATCGTCATTGTCGCGGAATAACGGCGAATCGTCGGTGCCGCGATTGAATATATGGTAATAATCCTGCATAATGATATTATTGATAGGTCTAGCTGTTTTTGGTTTGTAATGCCGACTTTGCCAGTATACGGATCGGTTATTAAGAAAAGTTAAAATAGTTATGAACAGGTAGTCTTTCCTGCACCCAATTCAAGTCAAAGTCAGAAACAAGAGTCTCTGGATGGGTATATTGGTTTGTCTATCGAGTTGTCTGTTGATTCGACTACATTCGGACGATATTGTTATAATGTGCACATATATGATTTGAGCTATAAATTGCAAGACTATATTGAAACGTAACCTTTTTAAACAAATGAAATATATCCCAACAATAGGTCTGGAAATACATGCGGAATTGAAGACATCGTCAAAGATGTTTTGTTCTTGCGCCAATATTCCGGACGAAAATCGACCGAACGTCAACATCTGTCCGGTTTGTATGGGGCATCCAGGCACCTTGCCTGTCTTGAACAAGCAGGCAATCAAGCATGTGCTTTTGGTCGGCCATGCTGTCGGCGGTCAAATTGCCGATTATACCGAATGGGATCGTAAGAATTATTTTTATCCCGACATTCCAAAGGGCTATCAGATCAGCCAATATAAATATCCGCTCGTCAGTGGCGGGGCTATTCCTGTCCAAATTCAAATCCAAATCCAAGGGCTACCCTTGGACAAAATCAATCCAAGGGCTACCCTTGGACAAAATCAATCCAAGGGCTACCCTTGGACAAATCAGATCGCCATCACTCGCATTCATCTAGAAGAAGACACGGCTAAATCGACCCATGGTCAGGGCAAGAATGCCGAGGAAAGTCTCGTCGATTTCAATCGTGCCGGTGTGCCTCTTTTGGAGCTTGTGACCGAACCAGTCATTCATGATGCCGGAACTGCAGGAATTTTTGCACGCGAATTCCAATTGCTTCTGCGCTCTCTCGGTGTCGCAGAGGCGAATATGGAAAAAGGGGAGATGCGTGTAGAAGCGAACGTATCAGTCGCGAGCGAAGAAGACACAGCCGCAAAAAGATTTGGCATAAAGACAGAAGTCAAGAATCTGAATTCATTCCGTTCTGTCGAGCGTGCCATAGATTTCGAGACGAAGAGGCAGATCGAGCTGATTGAAAACGGAGACTATGTCATCCAAGAAACCCGTGGTTGGGACGAGAATGCTGGCAAGACTTTTTCACAAAGAAAAAAGGAGAGCTCACATGACTATAGGTACTTTCCGGATCCAGACTTGCCAAAGCTGGTCATTTCAGAGATACCCGAGTTTTCTGCCGATCATATCAAAAAAGGCATGCGCGAACTGCCTTGGAATAAAAGGGCGCGCTTTGTCAACGACTTTGGAATGACGACAAAGGAGGCGTCGGTCTTTGTCGAATCTCCAGCGATAGGCGCTTATTTTGAGACTGTCCAAGGGCTACCCTTGGACAAAGCAGGTCAATCTAATGGCTACGCCAGGCACGAATTTGCTAATTCGCCTTGTACAAAATTAGCTATCAACTACATATTATCTGACTATCTGGGTCTTATAAAAAAAGACCATGGAGAAGATTATGAAAGGTTTATAAATTCTATTGAACCAACCAAGTTTACCAATCTTATAAAAATGATATCTGAAAACAAAGTGTCATCGCGCGGTGCCAAAGACCTTCTCGTTCTAATGTACAAAGGCGATAAACGCGAGCCGGCGCTCATAGCCGAGGAAAAAGGACTTCTTCAAAAAAGCGATGCTGGCGAGCTAGAATCTATGGCGAGGGAGATTATCGCAAAAAATCCATCAGTCATAGCTGATTACAAAGCTGGCAAAACGGTGGCATTGCAATTTTTGATAGGGCAGGGAATGAAGTTATCGAAGGGTTCGGCAAATCCAGCGGTTTTGAAAGAGGTTTTCTTGAAGGAATTGAAGTAAGTCCAAGGGCTACCCTTGTATTGTACTATAGGGCTACCCTTGGACTAACCTCGCGAGGTCTAGTATGACTTTAGCTTTTCTTTATAATTTTTTTAACTTTTCTTAATAGCTTTTCTTTATAATTATCAGTCCAAGGGCTACCCTTGGACTGATATGCAAATAATCGGCGAATATTATCATATCTATAATCGCGGTGCTCACAAAGCACCTATTTTCACCGACCCGAGCGATTTCGATCGTTTTATGGCTTTGTTGTATATAGCGAACACTTCAAAAAGGCTTATTTTCAAACTGCTTCCAGAGAATGTTTTTTCAATTGAAAGACCTGATACTCTTGTTGATATATTTGTATATTGCCTTATGCCAAATCATTTCCATATTGGAATAATAGAAAAAAAAGAACATGGGGTCGCAAAATTCATGGAGAAATTGTGCACTGCATATTCCATGTATTATAACAAGAAATACCAGCATTCCGGAACCTTATTGCAAGGACAATATAAGTTCAGACATGTTGGTGATCAAGAATATCTTCAATACCTTATAGAATATATCCATTTAAATCCATTTTGCATAGACAAACCTGACCTCATAAAAGAAGCAAGGCGAGAACTTCGTGATGATGCTATCGAATATTGCAAGAACTATAGATATTCGAGTTTCATAGATTATTTAGGCGAAAAAAGACCAGAAAACGCGATTTTGTCCAAGGGTAGCCCTTGGACAGGCACTATTTCTTTGTAACTATCGTAAATTTAGAGAATATCCAGCGGATGAATGCTATGACAATGACAAGCCCAACAAATACTAGCAGTATGATTCCCCAAGGGATGACCCAGAATACGACATCGGCGGTATCAGTGGCAGTAGAGGTGGAAACATAGCCACGATTGACAGCGATATGGGCGACATAACGACCAAGGAGGAAAGCGGGATCCCATTCTACCTGGCGGAAGCGCAGGGATTGCGGCATAGCGAACCAAGGATCGACTGAAATATTAGCTACAGTCGAACCGAGCATGTTTGTCACAGAGATAATTCCATAAGGAGCCAAATAAACGTCGCCTGTATTTTTGAAAAGCACGTTAAAGAGGATCGGAGAAACCTTTGACAGTGAGCTAGACCAAATTACACTGCCATTCGATAGAGAAAATCCGTTCAATTGACCTTCGGCATTGACTGGACCAGGTATACGGACAAAGAACAGAGTGCCGATGCGGGTGATGATCGGGTTCGAAGCGCTTATGTTATTAGAAGTAGTCGTACCGGTAGCGCTGACCACAGAAACTAGGACACTGCCATATAGCGCGCCTGGTTGTGAATCTGCCGGAACGGTGATTGTTATTGGAATATGGGCTTTGTCGCCAAAGGGGATAGGAACAGTCTCGGATGGAATATAGATGTCATCCTTTAGTGAATACGGGCCACGATCAGAGCCGAGAAGAACGACCGGTTGGTCTGGATCATTCGATCCAGTAAAGTCTTCCTCTGTAATGGAAAAAATCTTGTCTGAACCGAGACGGTTTGCGACAGTCAAGTCGATCGTTTGCGATTGACCTGGAGACAGTTGCAACTCTAATTTGCCTGGTCCTACGACAAAGTCGTGATAGTCGATGGTGTTAGGAAGCTGTTCTAGAGTATATGAGGTAGCGGCGGCGACAGGACTGCCAAAAGCCACTCCAGCGATCAGTGCGGCGAAAAGCAAGGTGAGGTAATAAAGTCTATTCGCTCGGATAAGCTGCTTCTTCATTTTATTGTTTATTAATTGACTGTTGCTGTCAGTGTCGTTGTGGAGACATAATTTCCGTTTGGAAGCATAGAGTTTGCGATGAGATTTGCTTCAAAAGACAATGTGGTAGTAGCTCCACCAAAACCAGTTGGAGTGGATCGGTTTATGATCGTAACCGCGGTAGAGGTAGCGCCCATCCAGCAGTGCGTACTATCGACAGTAGTTCCGGCACCGCCACAAGACGTACCAGTCCAGCGGAATGGCAGGGGAACATCGGTGGTCGTAGATGCATTTACATTATAGCCAAAACCGTTTGCCGCTGTGTTGAAAGTATAATCTGGAACGCCAGCGCCAGATGTCGTATATGCCGGAATATAATTTGTGGTGCTGGAGACATCCTGCATACCCAATGAGTTGCTCGCTTGCAATGTCATTTTGTATCCAAGCAAATCGTTCGTTCTGACGGACACAGAAACAGCACCATTAGACGAACCGCCGGTGATACCTCCAATATCAGGGGACATTGTGACATTTGATGCCAATGTGGCAAAGCCGACTTCGGAATCAACGGCCTGAGTAACCGTGAAAGTATCCGGAACTGTGGTAGTGATGGCATGACTCACAGCGGGTTCGACGGTTATGAAAGCGATTCCAATGATGAGCGTTCCGATCGTGCTCTGGCGTAATAATGTGATGACTTTTTTGATCATGATTTTTATGTAACTTGATTTATAAAATTGTTTTGGTTCGAAATAACCACAAGCATTAGTTGACTGCTAAACGTAGAGATTATATCACATTGATTTCCATAAATTACATACAACACTATATATGTGGATAACCTGTTTATAATATAAAAAAGTGGAATGGTAATTAAAGAACGACAACCATCATAGTTATAAATGCATAACCTCTAGCTTTCGTATTTTATTCTTGGCAGAACGAGTCGGATGGGATTCTTTGTTTGTGGCAATTTCTGTCAAGAGCTTGTCAATGTCTTCGCGGGCATAAACGCGATAGTTGTTAAATGGATGCCGGCCTGCATTTAGCTTGCCACTTTTATCCCAGTTGCGCAAGGTGAGAGGAGTGACGCCTAACATGTTAGCGGCCTCTTTTACTGTAATGAATTTTTTTGAGCTCTCAGTCATATCTATATTATACATCTATAAACATTAATAAAGCTATATAAGTTATCCACATTTTTATTAATGTTTATATATTTTTATCATAGGATCTTTCTTAAAGAAGAAACTGCTGACAAGAACACTAGTTTAATGAATTAGCAATAGAGTTTTTGACAAATTCTAATTGAATTTTTTTATTTTTAAATTCTGTTTTCCATTTTATTTTAAGCCGTATTAAATCGATTCATAGGTCATAAAAAACATGCTGATCTTATCCACATGTAAGGGTCAATTTTAGGGTCTTCGTCCGTATAATGATGACATGAAAAAAGATTCTTTGATCATAGACGGAAAAACGTACATTTCATCTCGCCGAGCTTCCGAGATTGCCGTATATTCAAAGGATTATGTAGGTCAGCTATGTCGCGAGGGCAAGCTCGTTTGTCGGCGGGTGAATCGGCTCTGGTGGGTGGATGAAAGCTCGATCCGCAAACATGCCGCGGAGACAGTGAAATCGAATCATACTTCTTTCCGATCGATCGATGATTCGGCATTAGTTCGAAATATCTCTTCTCAGCCGAGTCCTATTCAGTCGGCTCGTTCAGTGCAATCGTCTAGCATTGCTCAATCATCCCAGATCGATCCTTTGACGAAGCCGACCGATCCAGTTATCACCGAGAAAACGGCTACTGGCATTCCGATGTACATGGCTAAGAGGTCGATTGAAAATTCGTTTGAAAATTTAGTCGGAGTTGAAACAGCAAACAAAAATGTTTTTTCAAGTGAAGCAATTGGAGCAAGTAAAGACAGAATGGCAAGTGGAAACGAGACAGATGATGGAAGCAAAAATAATTATCAAAATTTACATGCTATTTTTCCACGAAGGATTTTTACAATAGGATCTGTCTTTGCTCTGGTTTTAGCGCTCGGCACAATTGTCTCCATGATTTATTTTTTGAATGGATCGAGGTCGATTTCAATAGGATCATCGTCGCATGAGGTTGCCGCTGTAAATGATTCCTCATCAAAAAGCTTTTTAGGATTTCTTTGGTCGAGCGTCGCAGGAGTTTTTTCTGAACGCTCGCCATCGATTTTGTCTGTGAGCTCTAACAGTTTATCTGACGTTACAAACGTAGAACCGACCGAGAGCGCCGCTGATCTTTCCGAACCACATGCCGGATTGGTGGTGGTGCCGTCGCAGGGTTCTTCGACTAATGCAAAATTGGTTCAGGCGGTCACAAACTCTTTTTCGGACAATGTGACGGTCACGCCTGGAACGAATGGCACGACTGGGGTGATTACGCCGGAATTTCGAAATGCGCAAGGTCATGATTTCCTATACATGTTGGTGCCGGTCAAAACGGCATCGACTACGAATAATTAGTACAAGGGTAGCCCTTGGACAAAATCAAATGAAAAAATTAAACACAAAATCCAAGATGAAAAGTACAAGGGTAGCCCTTGGACTTGCGCTTTGCGTTTTGATCTTTGCCTTTTGCACTCACAAAGCTCATGCCGATATCACGACAGGTCTCGTTGGTTGGTGGAGGATGGATGAGGGCTCGGGTGCAACGACCACAGATTCGAGCGGCAATGGCAATACAGGCACTCTCGTAAATTCGCCGACGTGGGCGACGGGAAAGATAAATGGGGCATTGAAGTTCAATGGGAGCAATCAATATGTCGCTGCTACTTCTACGCATAATCTGCCAAATATTAACGGAGCCCAGACTCTATCTGCATGGTTTGATGCGACTAGCGTCTCCGGTAGTCACGACATTATCACGTTTGTAAATAGCACATCTTCTCCATCTTTGGCGAACCAATTGCGTCAGGTGAATAATTATCTTGATGTGAGCCAATGGGGTGGCGGAGATACAATAGCGAGCACATCCATTACATTTAATGCAAATACTTGGCATATGGCTACTTTTACATGGAATGGTGCAAGCAGTACTCTCTATCTTGATGGACAACAAATAAATCAAAACACTGTTTCACCTCAATCTGGAACAGGAGCGGCTGTGTATATTGGGGAATATCCAACCGGAGAGCAATTCGCTGGTATGATCGACGATGTCCGCATATACAACCGTGCACTATCTGCAGCCGATGTTCAACAGCTATACCAATACCAAGCAATCGGCGGACCGGCTGATGAGATGCTTTCGGCTAACTATGGCATCCAGGAGGACAGCATCAACAATGGTGGAAATTATTCTTCTTCGGCCAGCTATCAAATGCAAGACACGACTGGCGAAACGGCTACGGGATTTTCTTCGAGCACAAATTATATTTTGAGCGCCGGCTACCAGCAGATGCAGACGGTGGCCATGTCGGTGGTACCGCCGGCTCCTGTGGTCATGTCGCCTGACATCGGCGGAGTCAGCGGCGGCACAGGCAATGGTTCTACGACCATGATCATCACGACCGACGACGCGGCCGGATATCAGGCGACTATCCAAGCGTCTAGCTCGCCCGCTTTGGTCGATACGTCGTCGACGACTAATGCCTTTGCTGATTATTCGCCTAGCGGTTCTGCTCCTGATTTTACTTTCTTGACCACTTCAACGACGTCCATTTTCGGTTTTTCCTCTCAAGGGACTGATGCAGACCAGCGGTTTCTCAACAACAGCTCGGCTTGCAACACAGGATCGAATTCGACGGCGCAGACTTGTTGGGACGGATTGTCTACGTCGCCAAAGAACGTGGCAGACAGGACGACGGATAATCAACCGGCTGGAACGCAGACGACTTTGTGGTTTCGTGCATACAGCGGTCCCAGTCATATCCAAGTGAGCGGTACGTATGTGGCGACGACGACGCTGACGGTGTTACCACTGTGACGAACAGGAGAAATCCAAGGGTAGCCCTTGGACTAAAATAAGATGAAACAAATTCAAAACACAAATACAAATACAAGGGTAGCCCTATGTAGTCCAAGGGTAGCCCTTGGACTTGCGCTTTGCGTTTTGATCTTTGCCTTTTGCATCGGCGTTGTCCATGCTCAATCTGTATCTAGCCAATTCACTGAATCAGTGACAACGACTGGTGTTGACACAACGCCGCCGTCCGTGCCGACCAATCTAAAGGCCATGCCAGTTTCGCAATCAGAGATCGATCTATCTTGGAACCCTTCGACTGATAACATGGCTGTCGGAGGATATGTCATTTGGAGAGACAACAGTGCGATCGCTACGACGACTTCGACAAATTTTGCGGACACTCTTTTGATCGCCTCGACCACCTATACCTATGCCATCCAAGCTTTTGATACTTCGTATAATTACTCATCCTCGTCCGATCCTGTCTCTACTTCTACTTTTCCTGTTCCGATAATCCCACCGACACCGACATCGACTCCGTCAACCGCAGGGCAAGTAGAAGGCGGCTCAAGCTCGGGCTCCTCTCTGATCTATAATGTTAACGTTACGGTCGACAGCGGCAATGCAGATGTTTCTTTCTCTACCATCTTGCCGGCACAATCGACGGTTTCCTGGGGATTATCGCCAGATTATGAAGGCGGTTCGATATCAAACGTTCTCTCCGATACTTCGCATCAATTCATTTTGTCTAATCTAGAGCCGGAAACGCATTATTATGTGCGGATCACTGTAAATGCCGTTGATGGCGCTCAATCGTCTTTCAATACCGAATTCACTACCGCTGGTCTTCCTGGATCTCCATTGCCGAATCCTTCAAATTTTTCAGCTGTGCCGACCGGTGCAAACGTGTATCCAGGCGCTATCAATCTGTCTTGGACGGACACGACTGACCCTCGAGCAACGGAAGTGCGTATCGTTCGATCGACCATTTTCTATCCGAGCGATCAATTCGATGGCGTACCGGTCTATGAAGGATCGGGCAAAGACTTCCGCGACACATCCGTTGTTGCCGGCAAGACATATTATTACGGCATATTCTCCGAAGGGGCGAACGGTCTCTTTTCCTCAGGTGTCTTGACTAATGCCCGTATTTCTTTGCCGGGAGAAGCCGTGACTTTTGCAAGTTCGACAAATCCGTTTGCAGGGATAACTTTTACATCGACTACCAGCCCGATGATCGATGGTCTGGTCATATCTGATTTTGAATTCATACAAGGGGATAAAGAGCTTCCTACGAGTAACAATAAGATCGATATCAATGGCATGGAGGATTTGACTATCCGTTTGTCGTATAACAAAGTCCCTCAAGTCCTGAAAACGATCGCTGTGACGTTGAATGATCCGACAGATCATTCGAAAGCATTCATCTTTCTCCTGCGAGCGAATTCCAACGATACATATTATGAGGCGTCCATAGGCCCGCTCGGTCGTACCGGAATTTTCCCTTTGACCATAACTATCCTCGATTATCAGAATCAGGGATTAAAGCAATTGAGCGGCGAGCTCGCGGCATCGGTCGCTGGTGCGGTTCCCGTAGCACAAAATTATGGCCAGCTGTGGTTCTGGATAGGGCTCGTTATTTTGATAGTTTTGCTGATCATCTTTGCTATCTGGAGGAAAAGCATAAAAGAAAATAAGAAGGATGAAGAAAAAAGAAAAATAGGAGAGGAAGAAGTCTCTCGAGACACGCCGTTATCGTCTGCTAGCGATGCGTCCGGCTCTCTCTCGGCCAGGCACGATTCTGCTGAATCGCCTTCGCTCGATCCGAGACGTCCTTCGAGCTTTTCTTCATCTTCTCTTTTTATTCTCGCTATCATCACCGTTTCAACGCTTTTGACTTTTAGTTCTCGACCTTCGACTACTTTTGCCGCTTATAATCCGGAAGTAAATTATCAGGGCAAGCTGACCAGCGCCGCGACGAATATGGCGGTGGCTGACGGGCAATACCCGATCTCTTTCAGCATCTATACGACGGCGACCGGCGGCTCGGCGATATGGACGGAACAGGATTATGGCACAAATCAGGTGACGACCAAGAGCGGATTGTTCAGTGTGATGCTCGGCTCGACCACGCCATTGACCGGAGTCAATTTTAACCAGACGCTGTATCTAGGGGTGACAGTGGCGAGCGATACAGAGATGACGCCGCGTAAAATAATCGGCGCCGTACCGGCGGCTTTTTATGCAGGAACTTCTACATATGCCGTGAATGCCGCTACCTCAACCTATGCTACGAACGCTGCAACTTCTACTTATGCCACTTCGGCTGGCACTTCGACGAATGCTTTGTCGGCTCAAACCTTGCAAAACATCACGCCAGGGCAATTCTTCCGCAACGATATCGCCAACGCCACATCTAGCGCCACCACATCGCTCTCTGTTACTCAGAGCGGTGCCGGCAAGATCGCTGAGTTCTTTGGCTCTGCTTTGCAGAGCGTGCTCGCTATATTGTCTAACGGCAACGTCGGCATAGGTTCTTCGACGCCATCGACGGCGCTGGTTGTCAGTGGT